>DAOTXO010000038.1:0-36048 GCA_034435495.1 Anaerolineae bacterium | reverse complement strand
GGGGCCGCGGCCGGCGCGCCGGCCGCCCCATACCAACAACATGAGGTTCAGCACATGAGTTCTCGCATCATTGGCCGTCTTGGCGATTTAACCCTCAGCGTTCACCCTTCCACCTGGGTGGCTTTGCCCATTTTGTGGGGCATTTTAAGCGCCCTGGGCTTGTGGGCCTTCGACCTACCCCTTCCAACCGCCATCCTCGCCGGCCTGGCGGCGACGCTGTTACATGTAGCCTCCGAGATTCATCACAATCTAGGACACGCCGCCGCCGCCCGGTATACCGGCCACCCGATGATTGGCATTCGCTTCGTCGGGCCGTTGGGCCAATCTGTCTATCCGAAAAATGAACCTCCACTGCCAGGGTCCGTCCACATCCAGCGGGCGTTGGGGGGGCCGGCCGCCAGCGCCCTACTCACCCTTATGGCCGGCCTGGTGCTTCTGGCGTTGAATCCTGGGCTTGGGGCGGTCTGGTACGTGGCGTATTTTCTCTTTCTGGATAATTTATTGGTCTTCACTCTGGGCGCTTTCCTGCCTTTGGGCTTCACCGACGGTAGTACACTGCTGCGGCATTGGAAAGGTTGAGCGGTTGCCTCCGCCAGCTTAACATTGTCTGAGGGCCTCAGCCAGATAAATTCTGTATAATGGAGCCATCGTCCACCTCACCGGCCAGCGTCTGGGCGGTGTGGGTGGCGCTTATATTTTGTTGGATGATCCTCGGCTGTGCGCCGCACGAGTGGAAACATGAGCACACAACTCAACCAGCGTCAAAAAGTGACCATTTTAGATTTACAGAAGAAGAAAAGGCAGCGACAACCCATCACGATGCTCACGGCTTATGATTACCCGTCGGCGCTGTTGGCTGATCAGGCGGGTCTGGACATCATCCTGGTGGGCGACTCGTTGGGCATGGTGGTGATGGGGTTGGAGACCACCGTTCCCGTCACCATGGAAGAGATGTTGCACCATTGCCGGGCAGTGGCGCGTGGGGCGCGCAACGCTTTTTTGATTGGGGATATGCCCTTCATGTCCTACCAGGTCTCCCCCTCTGAAGCGGTGCGCAACGCCGGCCGCTTCCTCAAAGAAGGTCAGATGGAGGCGATCAAGTTGGAAGGGGGCGAGGAAGTCACCCCGGCCGTGCGCGCCATTGTGGCGGCCGGCATCCCCGTCCTGGGTCATATTGGGTTGACGCCCCAATCCGTCTCCCGACTGGGTGGCTTTCGGGTACAGGGGCGCACCGGTGAGGCCGCCCTTCGCCTGCTTAAAGATGCTCTGGCGCTGCAAGCGGCCGGCTGCTTCGCACTGGTGTTGGAAGCGCTGCCGGCGCGCGTAGCGGATGTGATCACCGAGAGCCTGACCATCCCCACCATTGGCATCGGGGCCGGCCGGGGTTGTTCAGGCCAGGTGTTGGTCTACCACGATGTCCTGGGGCTGTTCGACAAATTGCAACCCCGCTTCGTCAAGCAATACGCCCAGGTCGGCGAGACGATCCGCCAGGCCCTGACCCTCTACCGGCAAGAGGTGGAAACCAACCAGTTTCCTGGCCCGGAGCACACCTTCACCATCAAGGATGAGGAGTTCGACGCCTTTGTGGCTGCCAGCCGGGACCTGGCTTAACCCCCTGAGGATAGTATTAGTATGCGCGTAGGGATCATTGGCAGCGGCGCGCTGGCCTGTTTGTTTGCCGGCCGGCTGGCGGAACTGGCCGAGGTGGTGATGGTTGGCTCCTGGCGGGAACAACTGCACGCCTTGCAGACTGGGCTGAGTGTGTTGCACTCTGATGGTCATATTACCCGGCGCCGTTTTCAAGTCACCGATGATCCCCACCAGGCCGGCCGGGTGGATGTCGCCTTGATTTTAGTAAAAAGCTACCAGACACCCATCGCCGTAGCACGCACCACAGCCATCCTGGCAGATTTTGGGCCGGCCGTCACCTTCCAAAACGGAATGGGCAATCTGGAGCTCCTGGCCGAGGCCTTGGGCGACAAACGCGCCACGCTAGGGGTCACATCCCAGGGTGCAACGGTGGTGCGCCCTGGCGTGATCCGCGAAGCTGGGGCCGGGCCGACCTATCTGGCCCAACCGCCGGTTCTGGCACAACGACTGGGAGGCGTGGTGGCCTATTTGCGGGCGGCCGGCTTTGAGCTGCATCTGGTGGCCGATGCGACCAGCCTGATGTGGGGCAAATTAGCCGTTAACGCCGGCATCAACGCCCTGACCGCCTTGCTGCGTGTACCCAATGGCTTTCTGATCGCCCACCCACTGGCGCGGCAGATCATGGAAGCCGCTGCGCTGGAAACTGAAGCCGTCGCCGCAGCGCAGGGCATCCGCCTACCCTATGCTGCCCAACATAGCGCGGCGGTCGAAGCGGCGCGGGTGGTGCAGGCCACCGCCAGCAACTACTCCTCAATGTTGCAGGATCATTTGCGCGGCGCGCCCACAGAAATTGACGCCATCAACGGAGCCATAGCCGCCGCCGGCCGGCGCTCCGCTGTGCCCACACCGGTCAACACCTGTCTATGGCGCTGGATGAAACAAGTGGAAGCCGGGCAGCCGATCACAACCTGGGAACTGCCGCTTCAGGGGCAGATGATCGATGTGCAAACCCTGATAGCCACAGCGCCTCCCCTTATCTCCCAGGAGTTGCCTCATGTTGGTGACAGATAGCATCCAGCAAGTGCGCACGGCGCGCTGGGCGGATCCCTCCCTTCAATGGGGGTTTGTTCCCACTATGGGCTATCTGCACGCCGGTCATCTGGCGTTGGTGCAACGGGCGCAACAGGAAAATGACCGCGTTGCCGTCAGCATCTATATCAACCCGACCCAATTCGCTCCAGGGGAGGATTTGACGCTCTACCCACGTAATCTGGAACAAGATGTACGCCTGTTGCAAGAGATAGGGTGCGATCTTGTTTTCACTCCTGGCGACCATACGATGTATCCGGCCGGCTATCAGACCTATGTCCAGGTTGAGGGCGTGACCCAACACCTAGAGGGCGCCAGTCGCCCCACCCATTTTCGGGGTGTGGCAACCATCGTTGCCAAACTGTTTAATATCCTTCAACCTCAACGCGCCTATTTCGGCCAAAAAGATTACCAGCAAACGGTCGTTCTACGCCGCTTGGTGCAAGACCTGAACTTTCCCCTGACGCTGGTGGTCTGCCCCACCGTGCGCGAAGCTGATGGGCTGGCGCTCAGCTCACGCAACAGTTATCTCTCCCCGTCGGATCGGGCGGCTGCGCCGATTGTCTATCGCGCTCTGCTGAGGGCACGGGAGGCTTTGGCGGCCGGTGAACGTCAGGCGCAAGGCCTGCGCCGGCTTATGCAGGCGGTGATCGCCGCCGAGCCGAGGGCGCACCTTGATTATATCAGCGTGGCCGACCCAGAAACGCTGGTGGAGCTGGAGCAGGTGGCGCAGGCCGCCGTCCTATCTTTAGCGGTTTACTTCGGGCGGACCCGCCTGATTGACAATCTGATCTGGCCGGATACGGTATGATACGCCGGCCATGACCATTGTAAGGAAAATGCTATGCGCTGGGTTATGCACGGCAAAATTCACCAGGCCACTGTCACCGACGCCAATGTAGCCTACATCGGCAGCATCACCATTGACGCCGCCTTGATCGAGAAAGTTGGCTTTTGGCCGGGAGAGCGGGTGTTGGTGGTGGACAACACCAATGGCGCACGACTGGAAACCTATATTATTGAAGGGGAGCGTGACTCTGGCATCATCGCCATGAACGGAGCAGCGGCGCACCTCATCCACCCTGGGGATGAAATCATCATCATCGGGTTTGAACTCACCGACCGCCCCCTGGATGAGGTGAAGGTCATTTTGGTCGACGACCACAATCGCTTCGTGCGTTATTTGTAACCCTCCACAACCGCCCAGAGCGCCGCACCCGGCGACCATTCTCCACCAACCCCCTTAACCCCTATGACCCAACAACAGATTGCTCGTTTTTGGTTGCCGCTGTTCGCCAGCTGGCTCCTGATGACTGCCGAAGGCCCGCTCGTGAGCGCGGTCATTAACCGCCTGCCCAATGAGATCATCATGTTGGCGGCGCTGGGGATTGTGACCAGTCTGTCCATCACGATTGAAAGTCCCATCATCAATTTGCTGGCTACGTCCACCGCTTTGGTGCGTGACCGCGCCACGTTTGTCCTGGTGCGCCGCTTCACCTGGCATTGGATGCTGGGACTGACGGTGATCGCCTTGCTGCTGGCTTACACCCCTATGTTTAACTGGGTGGTGGTTCAGCTGCTGGCTGTACCATCGGAAGTGGCGGTCTGGGTGCGCCCCGGCCTTCAAATCATGTTCCTGTGGAGCGCCGCCATTGCCTGGCGGCGTTTCCTGCAAGGAGTTCTGATTCATTTTCAACGCCCCCAGGCCGTCGCGTGGGGGACACTCTGGCGGCTTGGGTCCGGCGCAACAGTCGCCATTGGTCTGGCGCTGATCACGGATTGGCCGGGGGTGATTGTAGGCTCCATCACCCTGGCGGTGTCGGTGATCGTGGAGGCGCTGTACGCTACCTGGGCGGTGCAACCATTGTTGCGCACCGTTTTGTCGCCCCAGGCCGGGCCGGCCGACAGCGAACCGCCCCTGACATATGGGCAGCTCTTTCGATTCCATCTGCCCCTGGCCGGCACCAGTTTGTTAGCGCTGTTGGTGCAACCTGTGGTGGCGTTTAGTCTGGCACGCCTGGCCAACCCCACCCTGTCTCTGGCCGCCTGGCCGGTGTTGTTTCAGTTGTTGCTGCTGGTACGGGCCGGCGCCATGGCCCTGCCGGAAGTGGTGATTGCTCTCAACACCAACCAACAAACGGAGGAAGCGCTGCGGAGTTTCATTCTGCGTCTAACAGTGGCAACGGCCGGCCTGATGGGTTTGCTGGTCTTCACTCCTCTGAGCGATATCTACCTGATCCAGATTCAGGATG
This sequence comes from Anaerolineae bacterium, assembly GCA_034435495.1. Classification (GTDB taxonomy): domain Bacteria; phylum Chloroflexota; class Anaerolineae; order Promineifilales; family Promineifilaceae; genus DAOTXO01. The sequence continues at coordinate 31,117 of DAOTXO010000038.1, read as the reverse complement.
CGGAGTTGGCTATCAGCCAGGAAGTGCAGCGTGGGTTGATCGTACTGGTTCTTTTTCCCGCCCTGGCTACGATCAACTTTGGATTACGGGGACTGCTCATCAGCCGCCGCCACACCAACCCGGTCAACACCGGCATGTTGCTCAATCTGGGGGCTACTACGCTGGCCCTGGCCGGCGGCGTTGCGTTACGCTGGTCAGGCATTTCGACAGCCGCGCTGGCGCTGAACATTGCCCTGATCCTGGAAACGGTTTATCTGGTGTGGCAGGCACAAAAGGGGCCTCAGGTACATTTATATCCCCGCTCCACAGCGCCTTGATGAAAAGATAACAACTCAAAACACAAGGGAGAGGTTATGCTTCATATTCAACAGTTACCTTTAGGCCCCATTGAAACCAACTGCTATCTGGTAGCGTGTGACAAAACACACCAGGCGGCTGTGATCGACCCCTCCTGGGACGGGCGCGCCATCGCGCATCAGGCAACGCAACAGGGCTGGGCGATTACCCACATCTTATTAACGCATACCCACTTTGATCATGTGGCAGGTCTGGCGGAATTGAAAGAAGCAACGCAAGCGCCCATCTATGTCCACCCAGAGGCTGTTCCGATGTTGAGCTGGGCCACGACCTCGGCTCAAATGTGGGGCATCACCTTCCCCACGCCGCCTAAGCCAGACCAGATGCTGGCGGCCGGGGATATTGTGCGGGTTGGGGAATTGGCTCTGGAGACTCTGTATACGCCGGGGCACGCCCCTGGTCATGTCAGCTTTTATGTGCGTGAGGCAGGGGTTGTTTTCTGCGGTGATGTGTTGTTCCGCCTTAGCATTGGGCGCACCGATCTACCTGGCGGAGATTTCAAGCAGCTACTCCAGACCATTCAAACCCAATTGCTGACCTTGCCGGATGAAACGGTGGCCCTATCCGGCCACGGCCCACAAACCACTATTGGTTTTGAACGGGAACACAACCCGTTTTTAGGCTAACGGGTCGGCCGCGTCAGGGGGTAGGAGTGGGCGCACCACCCCAGTTGAAGGTGGACTCACTGGCCGGCCCGCCGTAGGCATAGGTGACAACACCATCAGGGCGCGCGCCGGTGATGCGCACCAGGGCTACCCGCCAGCGAAAAGTGTGCACCTCATCCGGTGCAGCTGCCCAGGCGGGCGGGATTATCACCGAGGTCTGGCGGGTGAAGGCGCGTTGCGGTCGGCTCTCCACGGCGCTCATATCGGTCACTTCCACCATGTATTGCTCATCCGCTGCCAGGTCGCGCTCCGCCAGCCATTGGAGCAAAATCCCCGGCGTGGTTGCTGAAAAATAGGACCCCGGTGAAGGATAGAGCAAATGGGGGCCGCCAACCGTGGGTTGCCAGCGGGGTTGGGCCATATCCAGAGCAGCCGCAAAATCCGTCTCGTCGTAAACAAGACGCGGAATGCAAACCGTATCTCCCGGCTGCAAAACAGCCCGTTCATCCAGACGGTTGACCTGCAAAATAGCGTTGAAATTCACATCATAGCGTAGCGCAATGCCAAAAAGCGAATCCCCCTCGGCCACACTGTGCAATAGACAATCGGTGGGGTCAGCCAACACATTCTGGCCGTTGATGTCCACCATGACCGGGGCCAGGGGTGGGGTTGCCGTAGGCTGGGGCACAAGAATCTGGGTTCCAGCCTGAATGCTATCCGGGCTGAGATTGTTGAGCGTTACAATGCTATCAATGGTCACGCCGTAGAAAAGCGCTATGGAGATCAAGGTCTCGCCGCTATCAATGGTGTGGGTGATGGGCGATTGGGGAGTGGGGGAAGGGAGCGGGGTGAGGGCAACTGTTGGCAGCGCAGTGGGGGCGGGTGTCTCAGTTGGGCGCGCTGTCGGGCTGGCCGTGGGGGTTGGCGTTGGCATGGGGGTTGTCAATGTTATCACAGGAGTGGGGAAAAGCGCCGCATACAAGGGCGCAGGATTGCGCCAGATGCGCGACGCCGTCCATAGGGTGACGATCACAACGAGGCCGGCCGTCAGCTGCAACACGGGCCAACGACGCCACCACACCAGGCGGCGGGCGGGCGGCCTGACGCGGGGAGCGGCCGGCTGCTCTCCAGCTGTTGCCGGCGGGCGAGATGGCCATGCCGCCCCGCAGGCAATACAATGGGCTGCTCCCGGCGCATTTCGCGTATCACAAGTTGGGCAGCGCTCGGAGTCAGCCCCGGCGGGGGGCCCAGGGGGAGGCAAATCTTGCTCACTCATAACGACATCGTACAGATAGCGACCGGCATTATATCAAACACCGCTCAGGCTCCCAACAACCCCAACAAAAAAGGGGCTGGCGACCCTGGAGTCGCCAACCCCTCTAAACTCTCGCTCATCCCGGCAAGGCTACGGCTGGCGGAAGATGATGGGCAAGAAGAGACGGAAGGTTGCCACGGTGAACGAGGCGCTGGCAGAGCCAGATTGATCGCCATAGTCAAAAGTAGCGGTGTTGACCACCGTTGTCCCACCAACCGCGTGGTCACCGATGACCGCCACGATGATGACGGTATAGCTCTCGCCGGCCGGAATATCCACCGTCACATGCACATCATCCCCTTCCACTTCATGAGGTAAATGATCGGTGATGGTGACATTCTGCGCCGCAGCCGTCCCGCCGTTGTCAACCGTGATGGTATAGGTGATGGTTTCACCCGCCTGGGGTGTATCGTCCTCAGTCATGACGCTCTTGGTGATGGTGAGATCAGGTAGACCGGTTGTGAATGACGCTTCCGCCATTTCCGTCTCCCCGTTGTAGGTATAAGAGGCGCTGTTAACGATGGTCGCGCCCAGCGGGGCGTCATCCGCCACCATGCCCACCAGGGTCGCTGTGTAGGAAGTCCCGGCAGCAATATCCACCGTGATCATCAAATCTTCCCCATCCACGCCATCGGGCAAAGTGTCCACCACCAACACATCCAGGGCATCACCAGACCCGCTGTTGTGCACCACCACGGTGTAGGTCACCACATCGCCCGGCTCGGCCGGCGTCTCCGCCAGGGCCACCGATTTGGAGATGCTCAACACCGGCTGCGGCGGCTTGCTGAAGGTGGCCGCCAGCAGGTCGTGGTCGGAAACCCGCCAGACGACGTTGGGATCATCCGTGTAGGGCAGATAGGGGTAATCGACATTGATCCGCAGCGGGCCAAAGGCGTTGAGACCCGGCCACAAGTCGGGCGTCACCAGAATATAATCCAGCGTTTGGGCCACGCCGTGGAAGATATAACTGAACTGGTTATCGGCCGGCGTCAAGGGCCAGGTATTGGTCAGGTTGCCCGAAGCAAACAGCGCCTGTAACGGGTCCGAATCTTCAAAGTCGTTCAGGTCGCCGGTCACCACCACATGGCGCGAGCCAATGGACACCAGATGGTCCACCAGATCGGCCAGGAATTCCGCCTGGTCGAGCCGCCAGTAGTCGGAAGGATCACCGCCCAGTTGGGATTTGAGGTGGTTGCCGATCACCACCACATCCATAGAGTCGCCGTCTAGTGTTACGGTGGCAGTCACCACGATGGGCGGGCGGGCAAAGAGGGGGTACTGTCCCGGCATCCCATCACAATCGTCGTAGAGATCGCTCAGATCCGGGTCGGCCCACTCGGAGCAGCCTTGATAATCGCCTGACCAGGAAACATCAGTCACCTGATCGGTGCGCCACAACATAGCCACGCCAAAGCCACGCGTATCAGACGGGGAGTTGCCATAAGCATAGGGGCAACCGGCCGCCGCCAGGTCGTCTATCAGGTCAGGCAAAACCTCATCTGCCATGACTTCCTGCACCGCCAGGAAAGTGGGGCAGGCCAGCACATCGATAATCGCCGCCCGCACTTTGGCATCTTTGGTAGCGCCGCTGCTCCCTTCATAGTTCAACATGTTGAAGGTGGCCAGGGTGAATTCGTCCGAAGCAGGAACGGGCCAGGTGGGCGGTTCGGTCGGCTCTGGGGCTTCGGAAACAACCTCCCAGGCATCTCCCTGCTGTGTCATGATGAGCAACCCGCCATAGGAGGTCATCAATGGCCCATCCACGTTGGTGATGACGCTGCCCACAATCAGGTCGGGCGGATCGCCGCCGCCAATATCGCCAAAGCGTTCATAGTGGCGCACCTCCACCGGCATTCCGGCATACGGCCCGGTGCGTACAGCATGGGTAATGCCCAGGCTCTCTGGCACAACAGCCACTGCGCCAAAACTGGTCGGTCCCACGACGGTTTGGGCGTCGGTTAGCTGCACCAACATCCCTTCATGCGCCTCGTAATACGCCCGCCCCTCCTCCAGGTCGCCGATAGGTGTCAGGATGGTGGGGCTTATGGAGCCCTCTCCAATCACCGTGTACAGGCCGGCTATCTGGGTCATGCAGGTTTCTACGCAGTTCGTTTCGTCAAACTCGCCAAACTCGTCCACCTGGCCTACCACACTCACACGCGCCCCAATCTCCAGCGTAGGGTAGACGCCGGCGGTGTTGACGAAGATGCCATCCGAAGTGGTCGGATCACCATCGCCTACATCATCCTGGATGAAGAAGCCATTGAAGGAGCCGCCGTCAGGGTAGTTCCCCTCGAAGTAACCCGTGACGACGCCCTCTGTTTCCACAGCCTGCTCGTCGAAAGGCGAGGCGTCTTCGTCACCTTGCAGGATGTAAATGGGGGTGTAATCGCCAACAACAGTCAAGATGGGCGCGCCCACGGCCGGCGTGAGCCAGTCGGAGGCGACAACACCATACTGGGCATTTTCAACCACACTGTACAGCTCGACCGGGGCGCTAACTGTAAAGGAGACGACCTGGTTCGCGCCATCGGCCAGAGAGGAAACATCCCAGCTGACTGTCACACCATCAAACATGCCGCCGCTTTGATAGGTTACATTGGCGGGAACGACATCTGTAATCACCACATCGGTGACATCTTGCCCGGTGTTGTTCTGAACGGTGAGCTCATAGGTGAAAACAGCGCCGGGGTCAACGTTGGTTGGCGCAACCTTGCTAATGGCCAGGTTCGGGGCCAGCAAGATGTCGTTGTCGTTGCGCGGCTCGATCTTAAAATCGCCAAAGCTGTAATAGAGCATCCCGCGCACCAGGAACAGAAGCTCATTCAGGGAGGGGGTGTAGCTGTAATCTCCCAAATCATCTACCATGACCTCACCGCTGCCATCATCGATGAACCATTCCCCGAAGCCGGCGTCGGGGTTGGTCACGGTCACCTGTTCCACCGCTACGAAAACCCCTTCATACGATTCGGCCTCGCTGCTGCCGGTGGCTATTTGACCGGTGTCGACGACGGCCGGGGTATAGGGCGTATGGCCGCTGCTCGCCACCACATATTGGGCAAAGTCAGCCAGCTCGGTCAGGCCAAAGAACTCCTGCACCTCCCCAATTACGACCACTTCGTCTCCTACCTCGGGCAGGTCGCCGCTGGGATAGAAGACATAGATGCCGTGCCAGGGGCCGCTCGCCTCCGCGATGGCGAAGCCATCGCCGGGGTATGTGGCGTACACAATACCGGTGGTCGTCACCACCTGTCCCACCAGAGGCGAGTCGCCAGAAGGATCCTCGGTGAACTGAATCTCGAAGATAGTGTGGGTGGGAGTGGGTGGGGGTGGAGGATCCATGAAAATGTCGCCGTCGTCTTGCGGCTCCAACTTAAAATCGCCGAAGCTGTAATACAACATGCCTTGAACCTGGTGTAATTCGTCGCCCAGCATCGGGATATAACTGTAGTCGCCCAGGTCGTCCACCCGCGCCGGCCCACTGCTATCGTCAATCTCCCACTCGCCAAATCCCAAGTCGGGGTTTGTCACCGTCACATCACTGACGGCGACATAAACTCCTTCATAAGATTCAGCTGTGGGCGCATCGGTGGCAATATCGGCAGTTGTGACCGCTGTGGGGGCATAAGGCTCATGGCCGCTGGTGAGAACGGTGTAGGTGGCAAAGTTGCCCAGCTCTGTCAGCCCAAAAAACTCCAACACCTCCCCTGTCACTTCCACTTCATCCCCTACGGCCGGCAAGTCGCCATCGGGATAGAAGACAAACACCCCATGCCACGGGCCTTCGGCCTCTGCAATCGCAAAGCCCGCGCCGCTGTAGGTGGCATAGACAATGCCGGTGGTCGTCACCACCTGCCCCACCAATGGGGAGTCGCCAGAGGGGTCGTCGGTAAACTGAATATCGTAAATGGGCGTCACGCCCGTTTCGCAGTTCGTGCTATGCTCCCCCAAACCATCGAAGGTGTTGTTGAGGAAGCCAAGCCACTCCAGGGACGGGTCGAACGGGTCGTCGGGGTTGGTATCCCCCGCCACAATGCTGCCCATACGCCGCAAGGTGTTATCTTGCGTGCTGGTGTCACCGCTGCCCCACTCGTTGCCCGGATCAAACCCTACCTCCCCTATGACATCCAGGATCACGCCATCGCCCTTCAGAACCAGGGCGTCATCACCGTTGAAGCTGACATCGAGGCTCTGTTGATCCGCTTCCGCCAAAATGGCGGGGTCCGCGTCGGGATGGGCGATCACAAACACATCCCCATCTGCGATCACGCCGGTTAAGTTAATGGTGGCTGAGGCGGAAGAGCTGCCATTGTTGTATCGCTCCAGTGTATAGTTACCGGCTGCCAGATCAACTGCTACCCCGGTGGTGTTGTAAATCTCCAGCGCCTTGTTAAAGCTGGAACCTTCCACATACTCGGAAAAGAAGAGATCCGTCGCGCAGGCGCCGCTTATGGACACCGCCTGCGCCTGAGCCTCACCGGGCCAGGAGAGCGCCAACCATACACCGAGGCACAACGCCAGACCTGTCGCGAGCGAGAAAAGTAGGCCAAATCCAACACGTTGTCGATTCATCATTCCTGACTCCTGTTGACTACAACCTTCAGCTTTGCGTGTGTGTGACGGCCTCGCCCTTGCCTTTATCGGGTCCTGTTTGAACGCCCAAAGCCGCCGGATACCAGCAACTATACCACAATCCAACGCCAGCTTCTCAGAAAGAGTGCGTTAACGTTTTGTAAAAGCCGGCCGAAAACCCCCTCTAGACGGCTTCTTCTCTGGAGCGCCGCCTAAATGTTTATTGCTAATCCTGCTAGACACAGTATAATGAGACCAGCTTGCCGCGAGTAAGTAGTCTATCTGGTACGAGGCAAAGATGACGGACAACCCCGACAGCGACGGCAGCCAGGCATTTGACACGCTGTTAGATGCTTACTTAAGTTTTGATGCCCCGGCTGCAAGCGAAGTTCGCATAGGGCAGATCGTAGCCAACCGTGGCGGTGAACTTCTCGTCGATATTGGCGCCAAATCAGAAGGGATCATTCCCGCCACGGAGTATGAGTCCCTCAATCAGGCACAACGCGCCCTCTTAACTGTGGGCAATCAGGTGCGCGTTTATGTTGTGGACCCGGAAGATGACCAGGGCAACATCATTCTTTCCTATCTCAAAGCCGCCGAAGATGATGATTGGGCGCGGGCTGAGGCCTATCTGGAGAGTGGGGAACTGGCCGTCTGCGATGTGCTGGGCTACAACCGGGGCGGTCTGTTAGCCCGATTCGGCGCCCTGCGGGGTTTCATTCCCGCCTCCCAGTTAGGCTTCAACAATCGGGTCAGTCGGGGCAACTCCACTGAAGAGCAATTAAGAGGCCTGGTGGGGCGTTCCTGCACCGTCAAAGTCCTGGAAGTGGACCGCAATCGGGGACGACTGATCCTCTCCGAATTAGAAGCCGATAAAATATTGCGCGACCACCGTCGGGCCAAACGTCTGGCGGAACTGCAAATCGGCCATGTTTATGAAGGAACCATCATCAATCTGACCGCCTTTGGAGCTTTCGTCAATCTGGGTGGCATTGAAGGTTTGGTGCACCTTTCAGAGCTCAGCTGGAAGCATGTTGACAGGCCAGGTGATTTGCTCAAGGTCGGCCAGAAAGTGAAAGTTGCCATCCTTGACCTGGATCACGAACGGGAACGCGTCACCCTGAGCATGAAACAGGTCGAAGGCGACCCATGGGAAAGAATCGACTCCTTGTATCGGGTCGGTCAGCTGGTGGAGGTGACCATCACCCAACTGACACCGTATGGCGCTTTTGCCCAGATCAATGACGCTTATCGTTTCGGTGGTTTGATCCACATCTCCGAACTATCGGAGACACACGTCAAGTCGCCGGATGAGGTCGTGCGCAAAGGGCAAAGTCTGACCGCTCGTATCATTCGCCTGGATGAAAGCCAGCGCCAAATTGGCTTGAGCATCAAACAGGTCTTTTCCGACAGGTATCTGGACAGCGATCTAACGGGCGGGGTGAATACCCAGTCAGTGTGAGAATGTTGTAGCAGATTACTTACTCGTTATTAAGGTTAGCAGGCTAGAATCTGGTTGGGCAATTAAAATAGCGGTGGCCTGCCCATAACAACTGGTGTTGCGTCTTGGATTCAAGTGGGAGCCGGCTTCGTCCGCGCAAATTTTGGCGCAACCCCCATTTATAAATCATAAACACCGCTGAGAGGCAGCAACCAACAAAGGTGAACTGGGGCTCCGGGCAACCTTTGTTATCAGCAGGTTTTTTCGCCGTATGCAGGAATGCGCGGCTCCTGGGCGAAAAGCCGTTGTTCATGCGAGGTAATGAACTGTGAATTCAAGCAACTGGGAACGGTTTACCAAACGAGCGCGGCAGGTCTTAAGCCACGCCCAAGAAGAGGCGCGCCGCTTAAACCACAGCTACATTGGGGGTGAACACCTCCTGATCGGGCTGATGCGCGAAGAAGGCAGTGTTGCCAACCGGGTGCTGGTGGAGTTGGGGTTGGAAACCCAACGCGTGCGAACTGTTGTGGAACGTTTGTCGGGGGGCAAAGGAACCGGCACCCTTTTCTCTAAGGTAGAGCTGGCCCCTTCTACCAAGCGTGTCCTGGAGTTTGCAGTTGAAGAGGCGAAAAGACTGGATCAACATTATGTTGGCACAGAACATTTGCTCCTGGGCATTGTACGACTGAATGAAGGTCTGGCGATTGAGGTTCTGCGCAAATTTGGCGTCAGCCCCGAACAAGTGCGCCGCCAGACGCGTCGCACATTGCGTGAGACGCCTTCAGAATCGCCTCAGGCTGAAAGCGCCGCCGCACCGGTGGCGCAACAACGTCGACCGCGCCCGACCAAAGAAAAGAGCAAAACCCCGCTGGTCGACCAACTGGCGACTGACCTGACGGCCCTGGCAGAGGACAACAAGCTGGACCCGGTCATCGGCCGGCAAACGGAGATTGAGCGGGTGATCCAGATTTTGGCTCGCCGCACCAAGAACAACCCGGCCTTGATTGGCGAGCCGGGCGTCGGCAAGACCGCTATTGTGGAAGGGCTGGCGCAACGCATCGTCGATGCCAAAGTGCCGGAGGCGCTGGTGAACAAACGGGTGCTGCAACTGGACGTAGGGAGTCTAGTGGCCGGAACCATGTATCGGGGGCAATTTGAGGAACGCCTCAAGCGTGTGATCGATGAACTGAAGTCGAGCGACGCTATTCTGTTCATCGACGAAGTACACATGCTGGTGGGGGCGGGATCGGCCGGCAGCTCCGTCGATGCGGCCAATATCCTCAAGCCGGCGCTGGCGCGAGGCGAGTTGCAATGTATTGGGGCCACCACCCTGGATGAATATCGCAAATACATCGAAAGCGATGCGGCCCTGGAACGTCGCTTCCAACCCGTGCGCGTCGATGAACCCAATCCAGATGAAGCGATCCAGATTCTCATGGGCATCAAACAGGCCTATGAGCAACACCACAACCTGCACATATCAGATGAGGCAGTGGAAGCCGCGGTTAAGCTTTCAGCCCGTTATGTGACAGAGCGCTTCTTGCCAGACAAAGCCATTGACCTGATCGATGAAAGCTCCTCACGGGTGCGCCTGTATCGGGGGGTACAACCGGGGGACATTCGCGAGACGTATGAAAATTTGCGCCTGCTGCGTGATCGACGTGAGGCGGCGCTGGAAGCCGGCCGTTTCGATGACGCCGCCGCATTGCGCGAACAGGAAGATGATCTCCAACGCCAGCTCGACCTGCTGCGTGCGGTAGATTCCGACCGCACCGGCCGGCTGACGGTGACATCCGACGATGTGGCTGAAGTTCTGGCCATGTGGACGGGCATTCCGGTGATGCAACTGACCGAGGAAGAATCGGAGCGTTTGCTCAAGATGGAGGAAACGCTGCATCAATACATTGTGGGACAGGATGAAGCCATCATCGCCATCTCCAAAGCCGTGCGTCGCGCCCGCGCTGGACTCAAAAGTCCGCGCCGGCCGATTGGCTCCTTCATCTTCCTGGGGCCCACCGGCGTTGGCAAGACCGAGCTCACCAAAGCGCTGGCAAAATTCCTGTTTGGCACAGAGGAAGCGCTCATCCAACTCGATATGTCCGAGTTCATGGAGCGGCACACCGTTTCACGGCTCATCGGCTCACCGCCTGGCTACGTGGGCTACGAAGATGCCGGCCAGCTGACCGAAGCACTACGGCGCCGGCCCTACTCTATTGTCGTCTTCGATGAGATCGAAAAAGCGCATCCCGAAGTCTTCAACATCTTGCTGCAAATCATGGAAGAGGGACATCTATCTGACTCCAAAGGGCATAAGGTCGATTTCCGCAACGCCATGATCATCCTGACCTCGAATGTAGGCGCGTCCACCATCAAGCGCGGCCCGAACCTCGGCTTTGCCTTTCAGGAAGATAGTGTCGCCACCATGGACGCCGAACATCGAGAGATGCGCAAGCAGTTGATGGACGAACTGAAGCGCCACTTCCGCCCCGAATTCATCAACCGGGTGGACACCATCATCGTTTTCCGCAAACTGACCCAGGAAAACATTATCGAGATCGTGGACATCCTGTTGCGCGAATTGAACGAGCGCCTGCTGGATTACACTCTGGCGGTGGAAGCCACGCCCGAAGCCAAGAACTGGCTGGGCGTTCACGGCTTCGACGCCGAATTTGGCGCGCGCCCCTTGCGTCGGCTCATCCAAACAGAGGTGGAAGACCGTCTGTCGGACGCGATGCTGGCCGGCGATTTTGAAGGCGGGGACACAGCGATTGTCGATATTGAAGAGGACGCCATTGTGTTGCGCAAGGTGGAACGAGAACCGTTCACTCTCGAAAACGCATTACCTTTGTAACTGCGACCGCTGACCGAACCTGGTGTGGCTGACGCCCATCCCTGAGGATGGGCGTTTTTCTTATCTCTATGTCCAACGCGCTTACCCATCTCCAGACCGCGATGCGTGCCTGTCAGCTGTGTCTGGCGGCAGGTTTTGCCATCACCCCCGGCGCAGTCTTTTCAGGGCCGCCCACGGCCCGGGTGATGCTCATTGGGCAGGCCCCCGGCGCGACCGAGGTGACAGCCCGACGCCCGTTTAACGCCAGCAGCGGCCGGCGGCTATTTCTCTGGCTGGGAGCGGCCGGTTGGGATGAAGCCACGTTCCGCGCCAGGCATTACATGACAGCTGTCACCAAATGCTTCCCCGGCAAGGCTGCCAATGGGCGTGGCGACCGCGCTCCCAGCCGGCAGGAACAGGCCCTCTGTCGCCCCTTTCTGGAACAAGAAGCGACCTTGCTCCAGCCCTGGCTCATCATTCCGGTGGGCAGCCTGGCTATGCAACTTTTCTTTTCCGGGGCGCGATTGGAAGACGTAATCGGACGGGGGCTTTTTATCCCTCTATCCGGCGAAAAACATAGCTCGCCGCTGGAGGTTCATCAGGGGCGTCTCATCGACCGGCTGCAAGAAGCCACCCCCGCTGAAGGACGCTACATTATTCCCCTCCCCCATCCTTCAGGCGCAAGCGCCTGGCCTAACCACCCTCAAAACGCGTCTCGCATTGAACAGGCCATTGCCTTGCTGCGAGATGTGCGCCTGGCCTGGGACTTGTAAACCTTTTGGCTCAAGGTTCTGCGCCGGGCGGATAGATCAAAAAGGCCGCTGCAACCCAACCTTCAACGCCATCTGGCGTCCGAACCTGTTGCCACACCTGATCGTCAATCGTTTGTCGCCCAGGCAAGAGCGTCAGGGGCGTACCATTAGGGGATAAGCTTAAAAATTCAGTCGTCACATTCGGGGCCGGGCGCACATACAATCCGGTGGGGCTGTTGACAATGGCAGCTGTAACATCCACCGTTGGCGTTGGCGTCACAACCTGGCTAGACGTGATTGTGAGGGTCGGCGTCGGGGTCGGCGTCAGGGTGATGGTTGGCGTGGCGGTGGGGGCTGGTGTGTCACTCGGCGTTATGGTGGGGGTAGCGGTGGCTGGCGGCCGGGTGGGTGTTAAGGCGGGCAAAGAAGGAGAGGGCGAGGCGGGCGGCAAAGTGGCCGGGGTCTCCAGCGGCGCCATAGCCCACACAGCCAGCAAGACAATCCCCAGCACCAAAAACAAGAGGCCACGCAAAAGCGCCTTGCTCGTCTCCCGACGCGACTCCTGACGGGCGACGGTGTAGAGCTGGCGGGCAGCGTGCCCACGCAGAAGCAAGCCGCGCGTCAGAAAAAAGACGGCGACAAACAAAAAGAGAACGCCAAACAGGATTAACCCTGTATTGATAACTTGGAGCACCAGACTTCCTCACTCAGGATATTGGTAACCATCCCCTGGGCATTCGAGCACAAGACCCTGGTAACCTCTCACGCTCTTAGCGCGCGCTTGGCCTCCTGCCACAGGGATTCTAACGCATCCAACCCCAATTGATCAATAACCAAACCGCGTTGGTGCGCTAATTCTTCCATGCGCTGAAAGCGCCGGGTAAAACGCCCGTTGGCTTCACGCAGGCTGGATTCTGCATCGAGTTCCAACCAGCGCGCCAGGTTGACCAGGGTGAACAAAACATCCCCCATCTCTTGAGCCTGGTCTCCAGGAGTGGCGGCGTGGCGTAACTCCTTCATCTCTTCGTGTAGTTTGTCCCACACACCGGCCACGTCCAGCCAATCAAAGCCAATCCGCCGGACGCGCTGCTGTATCTTTTGAGCGCGCGCCAGGGCCGGCAAAGCCAGGGGGATGTTATCGAGTAGAGATTGGGTCGCAGCTGGTTTTTCATGCGCCTTGATCGTTTCCCAATTAGACAAAATCTGCTCTATCTGGGTCACAATGGCGTCTCCCCAAACATGGGGGTGGCGGCGTTTGATCTTGGCGTCCACGCCGGCAATCACATCGGTCAGGGTGAACTCCCCTTGTTCGGAGGCGATCTGGGCCTGCATGACCACATGCAGCAAAACATCCCCCAACTCCTCACGCAGCGCGCCAGCATCCTGTCTGTCTAAGGCATCCAGCGCTTCTGCCACCTCTTCCACAAAACCGGCGCGCAAACTCTGGGGGGTTTGCTCCCGGTCCCAGGGACAACCCTGCGGACTGCGCAAGATCGCAATCGTCTCGGCAAAGTGGGGCAGCGAGCCTACCATAGGCAATGGGGGCACATACAGCGCCGTCAGATTGCGGATGTGCTGGCTATGGTCGATGGCGTAGAGGGGAATGTGTTCCACGATTTGGTCGGGCGCGCCGGCGTTGTGCACCAGGTACACTTGATGTTCGTCCGGGTAGGCCTGCATCAAGGTCAGCTTGAGGTCGCTGGCCAGCAAGCGGTTGAAAACCTGGCCCAACAAGAGGGGGACATCGGGCATGAGGACAGGGTGTTGACGTCCGGCCAGGTCTATGGCATCGTAGATTTGCAACCCATCCAAGGCATCAACCCCTACGGTCGCCAGAACAGGTTCCAGGAAGCTTAAACCGGCTACCACCTCCACCCCAATGCCAGCGGCGGGGGCCTGACGGATGAGCGTCAGCACAGTGGATTCACCTACATAGGGGTGGCCGGGAACGGCATAGGTGATATCGCCGGCCGCTCCCAAGTCCAGCAGCTGCTCCACCATGGCGGCGTACACTGCTTCAAAAGCCGTCTGGGTGGCATACAGATGATCAAAGGTATGGCGCACGATGTGAGCCGGTAGATCACGGACGGCCGGGTGATCTCCGGTGCGCAGATAGATTTCTGTCACGGTTGTCAGGCGTTCCCACGCGGCGCGTGTCAACAAGCGCGCATCTCCCGGCCCCAAACCCACAATAGTTATGCTGCCCATAAGGTCTTCCCGATAAAACAAAAAGGCGAGCTCATGTCTCGCCTCTCCTGTCGGCAGTTGCCAGCTGCCACAATGTGCGTTTTGCGTTAACGCTTGGTGTAGGTTGGTGCCTTACGAGCCCGTTTCAAACCTGGCTTCTTGCGCTCCTTGATGCGTGGGTCACGGGTTAAATGACCATTCTGGCGCAACATAGCGCGTGTGCTTTCGTCGTAGACGACCAAAGCCCGCGCCAGCCCCAAACGCACGGCTGCAGTCTGACCGGTGATGCCGCCGCCGGTCACCTGAACGCTGACATCAAAGCGGCCGCCGAGGCCAGCGTCCGTCAGCGGCCCGCTCAGAATTTCAAAATCACCCAACCGGGGGAAATATTCGCGGGCATCTTTGCCATTTACCACAAAAGTCGCCGCCCCTTCCCCGCCGGTGTACAGCCGCACGCGAGCTGTAGCCCGTTTCCGCCGCCCAATGCCTTCGTAATATTGACTCTCAGCCATTCCATTCTCCTCGAAATTGCCTCAGCCTTGCTGCGTCGCCCAGAAATTCGACGCTTAAAGCTCCAACGCCTCTGGGAGCTGCGCCTGATGAGGATGCTCCGCCCCGGCATACACTTTCAACATTTTCAGCTGCTTGCGGCCCAAACGGTTCTTGGGCAACATGCCACGCACCGCAGCCACCACGGGGCGTGTGGGATGTTTAGTCAACTGCTCTTGCAATCCAACTTCGTAAAGACCGCCCGGATAGCCGGAATGACGATAATATTTCTTTTGCTCCAACCGCCGGCCCGTCACCTTGATTTTATCCGCATTGACCACGATCACGAAATCACCGCAATCAACACCCGGCATAAAAATGGGCTTGTGTTTGCCGCGCAAAATAGTCGCCACCCGCGCCGCCAGACGCCCCAGAGTCTGTCCCTGAGCATCAACAACGTACCATTTCCGCTGAACTTCGGCCGGCTTGGTCACATAGGTTCTCATCATCACGTCTCCACTTCCATATCCAGACTACGTACCCGGCGACGGGCCTCACGCAGTCTTCTCGTAGGTTACACTTAACAACACCAACCCCTGTGGCGGGGCCAGCGTTTCAATTTTACGCCGGTCGCGCGCCTCTAACGCCGCGACAAAATCAGTCACACGCCACCGCCCTTCCCCCACCAGTTTCATCGCGCCTACCAGGCTGCGCACCATACGATAGAGAAAAGCGTTGGCTTCAATGGTAAAAACCAAACACGCTTGCTGCCGTTCCCACTGGGCCCGATAAACTTCGCGCACGCTGTTTTCCCCCTGGGGGGGCAAACCAAAGGTCGCCAAGTCGTGCACTCCAACCAACTGAGTTGCAGCTTGTTGCATGTTCTCCAGATTCAACGGCTGGGGCACATGCCAGCTACAAGCGCGGTGCAGTGGGCTGCGGAGCGGGTGGTTATAAATCGTGTAAACGTAGGTTCGACTTAGGGCGTCAAAACGCGGGTGAAAGGCCGGTGTGGTTTCCCCCACCTGCCACACCGCCACATCGGGCGGTAAATACGCATTCAACGCTCGTTCTAAAGCGGCCGAGCCATGCGGCCAATCGAGATCAAAGGCTATAACCTGTCCGATAGCATGAACACCGGTATCCGTGCGACCGGCGCCGATGACTCGAATGGGTCGGCCGGCTATCTGCTCCAGGGCATTTTCCAGCGCTTCCTGGATAGTGAACCGGCCGGCCGCCTGGCGCTGAAACCCAACATAAGCCGCGCCATCATATTCGACACAGGCCCGATAGCGCCGTGCAGCCAGACCCTTTACTCTCCTTCCACCAACATCAGAAGAGCCATCTCGGCGTTATCGCCTGGGCGCCGGCCGAGCTTGACCATCCGCGTATACCCGCCGGGGCGATTGGCGTAGCGGGGAGCGATTTCAGAGAAAAGCTTCTTCACCACATCGATCTCTACTTCGCTCTCGTCATCGACCAGAATGCGGGTGCGCGCCACGCGCGCAGCCACCAACCGCACGGCATGGACCTGGCTTTCCGGCGTTTCCTTGCCTCTGACCAGACCACGCTTGGCCAGCGTGATGATCCGCTCCGCCGCCGGGCGCAACATGCGCGCCTTCGCTTCCGTCGTCACAACTTTTTCATGGGCAATGAGGTCCGCCACCAGGTTCCGGCGTAAGGCGTTGCGATGCCCTTTATCCCGGCCCAGCCGGCGTCCACTGACTCTGTGTCGCATTATATTACCTCTTGACGCCGCCCCGCACCATCAAACGGAGGGTGGGGCGGCGAGTGAGTGTCGGTTCCTGATTTACAATCCTTCGGCCGGCAAAAAGCCTTTCATGCGCAGCTGCTGTTTCAGCTCCTCCAGAGACTTGTCACCGAAGTTACGAATAGCGAGAATCGTCTCCTCGCCGCGATCCAGCATCTCCAGCATTTCGCCAACTTTTGTAATGCCGGTGCGCTTGAGCGAATTAAAGACGCGCACGCTCAGGTCAAGCTGCTCGATAGGGGTATCATACCATTCGTTGGGAATACCCTCATCGCGCGCTTCAGCTTCGGTGGGCGCAAGGCTTTCCTCGCTGACGCCAGCCAGGGGGCGCAAATGTTGCATCATGATCTGGGCCGATTGCGCCAGCGCTTCCTCTGGCTTGATTGTGCCATCAGTCCAGATTTCCATGATGATTTTATCGTAATCCGCTACCTGTCCCACGCGGGTTTTTTCCACCGTATAGGCAACGCGGCGGATAGGGCTGAAGATAGCATCCACCGGCAGCTCGCCAATAGGTAATCGTCCCCGCTCTTCGGCCGGCGAATAACCCCGGCCATTCTCCACCATCATCTCAATGTCCAGAAACGCATCATCCGCATCTGAATCCACTGTCAGCAAGTACAGATCCGGGTTAATGATCTCAACTTCTGGGGTCAGAGCCAGGTCAGCAGCGGTGATGGTGCCGGCGTGGTTGACATGTAACTGAATGCGCGCGCTATCCGTGCCGTGTATCTTCAGCCGCAACTGCTTGATATTCAAGATCAGTTGCATCATATCTTCACGCACGTGAGGGATAGGCGAAAACTCATGCGGCACACCACTCACCCGAATCGATGTCACGGCCGCGCCGGGGAGAGATGAAATGAGAACACGTCGCAGGGCATTCCCTACTGTCGTGCCGTATCCTCGTTCGAGTGGGCCGATCACAAACTTGCCATATTGTTGTGACAACGCCTCGCTATCAATGCGGGGTGAAACCAAACTCTCTAGGGCCAACCCTCTAATCCTCCAGAGGCCCCGTCAGATGCAAACAGGACAGGGCCTACGACTTGCTTAAACTCTTTATCTGGCGCTCCAGCGAGCGCCCTTGAGACTGTCCGCCCGTTTAGTTTATCGAGAGTAATACTCAACAATGAGCTGTTCATTCAGCGGGACATCAATATCCGCACGCGTTGGAATCTGGAGGATAGAACCAGAGAGATTATGGCCATCTACCGCCAGCCACCGCGGCGTCTGTCGGTCATCGAAATCCTGGCGCAAATTTTTGAAATAAGTGCGCCGACGACTTTCCGTCCGAATGGCAACCGCATCGCCTACTTTTACCAGGGCAGATGGAACATTGGTTTTACGCCCATTGATGGTCACATGTCCATGCGCCACCAACTGGCGCGCCTGGGGACGCGACTGGGCGAATCCCATGCGAAAGATCACATTGTCCAGGCGGCGCTCCAACAAAATCAACAGATTAGTGCCCGTCAAGTCAGGTTGCCGGGCAGCGCGCCGAAAATAGCCGCTAAACTGCCGCTCCAAAACGCCATAGATGCGCCGCGCCTTCTGCTTTTCCCGCAGTTGCATCAGGTAATCAGATGCACGACCACGGCGAAACCGCTTTTGAGGGCCATGTTGCCCAGGGGGATAGGAACGACGCTCAAACGAGCATTTGGGGGTCATGCAACGCGACCCCTTTAGAAACAGCTTTTCGCCTTCCCGGCGACAAAGCCTACACACAGGACCGGTATAACGTGCCAATTTAGCCTCCTCAATACAGAGTCAAAGAGAGGTTTACAGGCTTGGCGACCTTTCTTCCCTCTCTAGTGCAAACCGTTGTCGTTTTGCGCCAGCGCCACACAGCGGCACAACATCCCTGTGTCAGGCTGGCATCTCTCATCATTATACGCGGCGCTTTTTGGGCGGCCGGCAACCATTGTGAGGAACAGGGGTAATATCGGCTATGGAACGAACCTGAATGCCGGAAGAGACGATGGATCGAACCGCCGCCTCGCGGCCTGGCCCTGGCCCTTTAACAATCACATCGATGTGTTGCATTCCATATTGCTCACGCGCCACCTTGGCCGCGGTTTGTCCTGCCAGACGAGCCGCATAAGGAGTGCTTTTGCGCGACCCCTTGAAACCAGAGTTGCCGGAGCTGGACCAGCACAAGGTGTTGCCATTGGCATCTGTAATGGTCACAATCGTATTGTTAAAACGCGCCCGAATATGCGCCTGCCCATGCAGGACCATCTTCTTGGCTTTCTTGCGTACCTGGGCCTGACGCCTTTGTTGTCGTGCCATCGTGCTTCCTACTCCTTACATCTCGCAAAAAACGCGTTCATGATCAAACAGAGAGGGTGGCCGCAGTGTCCCCAGCGCCCTCATGCCAGTTGCTTACTTGCCAGAACCCTTGCGCCGGCCGCGGCCCGCCACAGTTTTCTTCGGCCCTTTGCGCGTGCGGGCGTTGGTGCGGGTACGTTGGCCGCGCACCGGCAAATGACGCCGATGGCGCAAGCCCCGATAGCAACCTATCTCCGTCAGCCGCTTGATATTTAGACTAACCTCACGTCGTAGATCACCTTCCACAACGTAGTCACCGTCAATGTGCTGACGCAAGCGAGCTACATCTGCCTCAGACAAATCTTTAACACGCGTGTCTGGGTTGATACCCGTCTCGCGTAGGATTTTCACGCTTGTAGGCCGGCCAATGCCATAAATGTAGGTTAGGCCAACCTCAACCCGTTTATTTCGAGGAATATCAATTCCAGCAATACGTGCCATAACAGACCTTCTTCCTACCCAGACTCCAGAGATTAACCCTGACGCTGCTTGTGATTAGGGTTGACGCAGATGACGCGGACGACGCCACGACGCTTGATCACCTTGCACTTAGGGCAACGTGTTTTAACAGAAGCAGACACTTTCATTCCAACAACTCCTTAATCTAACCCAGCCCATCGGCCGGGTCAGACATCAGCGCCCATGGCCAGGCGTGCTTCACGTTCTGTGAGTGACTGCCTGCTCAAATGCAGCAGAGTAAGCGTTAAAGCGACCGACTATTTTAGCACACCGCTCGTTATTTTCCAAACCGGCTTATGCGCTGGTTTGAACAGCTGTTAACAAAGCCAGGTTCACAGCTTCGATAGATTGGTCGCCGTCAATTTCCACCAGGAGGCCCCGTTGAGCATAATAATCCAACAAGGGAGCTGTCTGCTCACGGTAAACGCGCATCCGGGTGCGGATGGTTTCCTCGTTGTCGTCGGCACGCCCTTCCAACTCAGCCCGCCGCAGCAGACGCGCCAAGAGCGCTTCGGGATCAACATAGATGTAGGGAACGACTTGAATCCGTGAGCCCATCTCGGTCAGCAGTTGATCCAAAGCCTGAGCCTGCGAAATGGTGCGAGGGAAACCATCCAATATCGCCCCTTGGGCGCAATCTGGACGGCTCAACCGTTCTCGCACCATGCCAACGGTAACTTCATCTGGCACCAACTCGCCGGCATCCATATAACGCCGGGCCAACAGACCAAGCTCTGTTTCCTGTTTCAGGTTCTCCCGAAAGAGATCCCCGGTGGCAATCTGCGGCAGGCCCGTTCTTTCTTGTAACAAACGGGCCTGAGTGCCCTTGCCGGCGCCAGGTGCGCCCATCAACACAACAAAAATCATCGGATAAATCCTTCGTAATGCCGCATCAACAGCTGAGCTTCCAACTGCCGCATGGTGTCAATGACAACACCCACCACAATAATGAGGCCAGAGCCATTGATGACCAGAGCGCTTTGCTCAATATCTGGCAGGTTAAAAACCGAACCCAGAGCCTGCATAATACCTGGCAAAATGGAGATAATCCCCAGGAAGAGCGCTCCCACCAGGGTGATACGCCGCACCACAGCCGTAATATACTCTTTTGTCCGAATGCCCGGCCGGATGCCAGGAATAAACCCACCCTGGCGCTGGAGCGTTTGGGGCAGGTTTTGCTGCTGCACCATGACATCGGTGTAAAAGAAAGTGAAGCCTACCACAAAGGTGAAGAGCAAGAAATAGTACACAAAGCCGGGGTTCTGGCCAAAGGTGTTGGCCACGCCAGTGGCAAAGTTGCGCACCCACTCTGTTTCAGAGTTGACAAAGACCTGGGCCAAAATGCCAGGGAACGTGATGATGGACTGGGCAAAGATGATGGGGATCATGCCGGCCATGTTGACCTTCATGGGTACATAGGTGTTCTGCCCCTGATACACCTTGCGTCCGCGCACCCGTCGGCCATACTGCACCGGGATGCGCCGCTCCCCCTCCTGGATGACCACAATCACAAAGGTTGTGATGACTGTCAAGATGATGAAGGCGATGACGGCAAAGATACGCGTTGTCTGATCGGGAATATTGAGCATCTGCCCAAAGTTAAACGGAATGCCGGCCACAATGCCGCTGAAAATAATCAGCGACACACCCTGCCCTACTCCATCCTGGGTAATCAACTCACCCAACCAGATGGCAAACATGGTGCCGCCTGTCATAGCCAAAAGAGAGGTGAAGGTGGGCAAGATATTGGCAGCCGAACTGAAACCAAACGAAGGCATAATGGCTTCCACACTACCAAACTGCAACCCGATCAAATTGATCTGCCCAACCGCCTGAACCAGAGCCAGCGGAATGGTGAGATAGTAGGTGATGCGATTGATGCGATTACGCCCTGATTCCCCTTCCTGTTGCCACTCTTCTAGCTGGGGAATGACCGGCGTCAACAGCTGAATGATAATCGAGGCCGTGATGTAGGGATAAACTCCCATGGCCATCACCGAGAAGTTGCTGACAGCGCCTCCAGACAACAGGTCCAAAACGTCGATGAGGGGGTTGCCCGTTAGTTGATCACCCAACGATCCCAGGGCAACTGCGCTGACGCCTGGAACGGGGATATTGGCTACCAGACGGTAAACGATCAACATTCCCAGCGTAAAGAAGATGCGCCGACGCAGGTCTGGCAAACTCAGGGCATTGCGTACTGATTCGATCATGTTTTTCTCCGCGCTGCCGCAGGATTAGTCTAAAACCAGGATTTCAGTCGTGCCGCCGGCCGCTTCAATTTTGGCTATGGCAGATGCGGAGAAGCGATGCGCTTTGACCAGCAGGGCAATGTCCAGGTCGCCATCGCCCAGGATGACAACCGGCTCGCTGCTTTTGCGCATCAGACCCATATCCACCAATACATCCGGCGTAACCTCGGCGCCACTTTCCAGAACCGCCAGGCTGCCGACGTTGACCGGCCGGTAGTAAATTTTGTTGATATTGGTAAAACCGCGTTTGAAGGGTAAGCGGCGCGCTAACGGCAACTGACCACCTTCAAAGTAAGGCCCTTTGCCGCCGCCGCTGCGGGCATTTTGCCCTTTTGTGCCTCGGCCGGCCGTTTTGCCCTGGCCGGCCGAGATGCCACGACCCACTCGCTTGCGCTTTTGCTTAGAGCCAGGATTAGGGCGCAGATCGTGCAATTTCATCTTATTTCACCTCTTCCACTGACACCAGATGGCGCACCTTCTCGATCATCCCACGAATGGTGGGCGTATCGGGATGTTCTACCACCTGATTGAGCTTGCGCAACCCTAAAGCACGCAAGGTAGCTTTCTGTCGCACATGATACCCAATGCTACTTTTGGTATACGTGACACGCAAATTCGTGGCCATATTCAACTCCCACGACTCCAGAAGGGCGTCACCGAAACCACATCCTTGTCACGGATAGCAGCTTCTTGCTGAACATTTTTCAAGTCCTTCAGGCCTTCCAGCGTCGCGTAGATGACATTCAGCACATTGCTGCTGCCCATAGACTTGGAAAGAATGTCGCTGTAGCCGGCCGCTTCCACTACGGCGCGGACCGGCCCGCCGGCAATAACGCCTGTGCCGGGGGCGGCCGGTTTCAAAAGGACCTTGGCCGCACCATGAGAACCCACAATCTCATGCGGAATGGTATTGCGGATCATCGATACGCCCACCATCGATTTACGCGCCCGATCCAGCGCCTTACGGATAGCATCCGGCACAGCGCGGGATTTGCCTGTGCCCACGCCAACACGCCCTTTGTTGTCGCCTACGACAACCGTGGCGCGAAAAGCGAAGCGCCGGCCACCTTTAATAACTTTGGCAACGCGTTTGATCTCAATAATGCGCTCGTCATATTCTGTGCGAGTCGAATCACTATATTGTTGCGCCATTCTCTTCTCCTGGATTAGAAGTCCAATCCGCTGGCCCGCGCTGCCTCCGCCAGGGCCTTAACCCGTCCGTGGTAACGAAAACCTCCGCGATCAAAAACAACCTTCGTAATGCCGACCGCCTGGGCGCGTTGCGCAATTGTCTTGCCCACCATCGTGGCCTGTTCCGTTTTGGGCTTGCCTTCCACGTCAGCTGCCAATTGCTTGTCAATGGTGGAGGCCGATACCAACGTCACACCGCGGCTATCGTCAATCACCTGCGCATAAATATTGTCCAGGCTACGAAACACATTCAGACGCGGACGCTCAGGCGTCCCGGTGATACGGTTACGTATACTCTGTTGCCGCCGTACCCGCGCCTGCCGAGATTTTTTCGACATAGTAAGCCTCTCTTCAGATGATACCCCAGGAACGCCATCCAGACCGGTTGAGCTTATACCTTACCCGTCTTACCTTCTTTCTGGCGCACCACTTCACCCTGGTAACGAATCCCTTTGCCTTTATAAGGTTCGGGCGCACGAACTTTGCGTATCCGCGCGGCCGTCTCACCCACCATCTCTTTATCGATACCGGAGACTATAATGAGCCGACCTCGCTCTTCAACCGCAAACTGAATCCCATCGGTCGGGGTCATCCGCACGGGATGGGAATATCCCACATACAACACCAGATTCTTGTTATCCAGCTCAGCGCGATAGCCAACGCCAACCACTTCCAGGCGGCGGGAAAAACCGGCGCTGACGCCGTGCACCATGTTGTTCAGCAAAGCACGAGTCAAGCCATGCAGAGCGCGGTGTTGGCGCGAGTCCGTCGGCCGATCGACGGTGAGTTTGCCTTCGTGCAGTTCAATCTTCATTTCTGGATGGAAATGGCGTGCGATTTTGCCTTTTGATCCTTCGACCAAGACTTCCGCCCCATTGATATGAACTTCGACACCCTTAGGCAACGTGATCGGCAATCTCCCAATTCGAGACATGCTGACCTCCCACTAATAAACTTTACACAAGACCTCGCCGCCGATACCCAGCTTGCGTGCCTGTTGGTCTGTTATGACCCCTTTTGAGGTCGTCAAAATAGCAATGCCGATGCCCTGCAACACCCAGGGTATTTCATCCCGTCCCACGTAAACACGCCGGCCGGGTGAACTCACCCGATGCAAGCCTGAGATGGCCGAACGTCGGTTACGACGGTCACCCTTGTACTTCAGGTCAAGACGTAACACGCTCTGGGGTTGCGCCGGGGTCACCACAAAATTGGCGATGAACCCCTCAGCTTTCAACACCTCGGCTATCGCTTCCTTCGTCTTCGAGTGCGGCATCGCCACGCTGGCCTGATCCCGCAAAATCGCATTGCGGATGCGATTTAACATATCAGCAATTGGATCGCTCATGGTCATAGCATCACCACCTTACCAGCTCGATTTAACGACGCCAGGAATATTGCCCTTCAGCGCCTCCTCACGGAAGCAAATGCGGCACAAACCAAAGCGGCGGATGTAACCCCGCGGACGTCCACACAATTGGCAGCGGTAACGCACGCGAATGGCATACCTACGCTTACTCTCCCGTGCGATGATCGACTTCTTGGCCATATCTCATTCACTCCTAGTTCTCACGAAACGGCATCCCCAGGTGGCGCAGCAACTGACGAGCTTCCTCATCCGTTGGGGCTGTCGTCACAATGCTGACTTCCAAACCACGCGTTTTGTCGATCTTATCGTAGGCGATCTCAGGGAAAATCAGCTGTTCGCGAATTCCCAGCGTGTAATTTCCACGGCCATCAAACGAGTCAGGGGAGATGCCCTGGAAGTCGCGGGTGCGCGGCAACGCCAGGTGAATCAGGCGGGTCAAGAAAGACCACATACGATCACCCCGCAACGTCACCTTGACGCCAATTGGGCGATCTTCGCGCAGCTTAAAGCCGGCAATGGCTCGTTTGGCACGGGTCACAATTGGTTTCTGCCCGGTGATTCGCTGAACATCCTGAACCGCGAAATCGATGGCCTTCGGGTTCGTGAGCGCTTCACCCAAACCAATGTTGACCACAACTTTTACAATGCGTGGCACCTGCATCACGTTTTCATAGGAAAACTCTTTGATCAAGGTTGGTACCACTTCTTGTTTATAGGTTTCTTTCAGTGGCGTAAATGCCATCTTATCCTCCAACGATCAGGTGGTCGCCTGTCGACGACAGGTCTAATCGATGTCCTTGCCACTGCGTTTAGAGTAACGAACAGGTTGGCCTTCTTCGTTACGCCGCACCCCAATACGGGTTGGTTTATCCTCTTGCGGGCAAACGAGCATCACATTTGAGATATGAACAGGCGCTTCAAACTCGATAATGCCGCCCTTAGCGCGAGAGCGTCCACCGGTTGGACGCGCCTTCTGGTGTTTTTTGATAACATTGACGCCTGCCACCACCACCTTGTTCTCACGCGCCAGAATGCGTTGAACCTGGCCACGAGCGCCTTTGCTCTCACCCGCGATAACTTCCACCAGGTCTCCCGTTTGAATACGAATCTTACTCATCGTACAACCTCTCTTCCCTGTCCAGTCGGCCGGCTAAAGCACTTCAGGAGCCAACGAGAGAATACGGCTGAAGCCACGCTCTCGTAATTCACGCGCCACCGGCCCAAAAATACGGGTTCCTATGGGACGTCGGTCAGGGTGAATTAACACAGCCGCGTTGTCATCGAACCGAATGAAACTACCATCTTCCCGACGATAGCCTTTTGCGGTGCGCACAATGACAGCTTTCACCACCGTGCTCTTTTTGATGTTTGAGTTAGGCGAAGCCTTCTTCACAGTGGCCGTCACAATGTCGCCCACAGTTCCATAATGACGCTTGGAACCGCCCATCACCTGGATCACGAGCAACTCGCGCGCCCCAGAGTTATCCGCCACATTCAAAACCGTTTCATGCTGAATCATAATCAGCCTCGCCTATTTCGCTCGCTCAATAATAGAGACAACAGCCCATCGCTTTGTCCGGCTGATCGGGCGTGACTCAATGATCGAGACGCGATCCCCCACCTGGCAGGTGTTGGATTCGTCATGGGCATGGTATTTTTTGGCCCGCCGAACAACTTTGCCATAGATAGGGTGGCGTTGCAGGGTTTCCACCGCAACCACCACCGTCTTATCCATTTTGTCGCTCACGACGGTTCCTTCGAGACGTTTACGTTGTTCTCTCATGGCTCATCCACCTGTTAAATTGTGTAGCTTCGAACGAGCTGGACGGATTGGCCCTGAGCACGCGCCCGTCGCGTCTTCTTCCGGCTCTTATTCAGGTTGACCAGGGCAGTACACAAGGCGCGGCCATCAGCGTCTTTGAAAGCCACCTGCCAGGCGCTGTCTGGATAGCTAAATCTGGCGTCAGCGCTCCACGTATGGCCCTGGAGCTTTTCGGCCACGGCCGGATGGGCAGCCGCAGCTTGAATGGCCTGCTGCCGATTGTGCAACACGCTCTCTAGTTGCGCGATCTCGCGGCGAACCTGACGCATCCGCATCGGGTTTTTTAGTTGTTTCGCCGCATGTTGGAAACGCAGGTTGAACATCTCATCCCGATTATTTTCCAACTTTTCGCGCAGTTTTTCGTCGCTCATCTCACGCAGTTGAACGATCTTAGCCATTTTAAGCCTCCTCTTTGGAGACGATCTGGGTTTTGATCGGCAGTTTGTAGGTTGCGCGCTCCAAAGCTGTGCGCGCGATGTCGGCCGGCAAGCCGCTAATTTCAAACATAATGCGGCCCGGCTTCACAACCGCCACCCAATGATCAACGGCGCCTTTACCTTTACCCATGCGGGTCTCTGCGCCACGCTGTGTAACGGGCTTGTCGGGAAAGATGCGGATCCAATAATTGCCACGTCGGCGCATGTGGCGTACCACAGCCACACGCATCGCCTCAATCTGGCGACTGGTGATCCAGCCCGGTTCCAGGGCTTGAAGTCCGAACTCTCCGTTTAACAGCTCCGTGCCTCCCTTGGCCTGGCCGCGCATACGGCCGCGGAACTGTTTCCGATATTTCACTTTCTTTGGCATTAACATGGTTCTTTCTCCAGTCGCAAGCAGGCTTGTTTCCAGCGCCTGTAGGTCTGGCGAGAGCGCTCAAGCTCTCACCGGACTTATTCGCTGACGTACACTTCAGTTGGTTCCAGCTTGCGCGGCAAGATTTCACCTTTGTAGATCCAAACTTTGACGCCTATGCGCCCGAAAGTTGTCAGAGCCTCGGCAAAACCATAATCAATATCCGCTCGAATGGTATTGCGCGGCACCCGGCCTTCGGCAATCTTCTCCATGCGCGCCATTTCAGCGCCAGAGAGGCGGCCGCTCACTTCCACGCGCACCCCTTTGGCACCCTGGCGCATCGCTTGTTGAATGGCGCGCTTCATAGCGCGAGCATGGGAGATGCGGCGCTCTAACTGGCCGGCGATGTTTTCCGCCACCAGCTGCGAATCCATATCGGGCTGGGCAATTTCTTCAATATCGACTTTGACCGACTTGCCCGTCAGATCGCGCAGGCTGGTGCGCAAATCTTTAACTGTGGCGCCTTTACGTCCAATAACCACGCCAGGTTTGGCAGAGTGAATCCACACCTGAACCTGATTGGGAAACCGCTCAATTTCAATCTTGGAAATGCTAGCATTCTTCAGTTCGCCCATGATAAAGTCGCGGATTCGCATATCCTCGTTCAACAAGTCGCGGTAGCGGTCACCTTCAGCATACCAACGGGCGTTCCAATCACGAATGCTCTTCAGCCGGAAACCAACAGGATGTACTTTGCGTCCCAAAGCTGTTCCTCCTAAAGATTAATACTCCACAGGATTACGTTCTGCCAATATGACCGTAATATGCGACGAACGACGCACGACAGGCTTGAAACGTCCCCGGCCGCCAAAGCGTCCACCGTAGGGGCGCAGACGGTTGCGCGACCCTTCATCGGCGAAGATGCGGGCCACAAACAGTTCCGCAACATCCAGACCAAAGTTTTGCTCAGCATTCGCCACAGCCGATTGGATCAGCTTGAACACAGGTTCAGCTGCCTTGTGCGGCATGAAGCGCAACGTATCCATGGCGTTTTGGGCATCCATGCCACGCACAACATTGATCACGCGTCGCATCTTGGTGGGCGTAATGGCGATGTATTTGGCTGTGGCTTTGACTTCAAATGCTTCAGCCATTTTAACGCCTCCCCTTCTTTTCCGACCTGGCTACGTGACCTCGGAAGGTACGCGTCGGGGCGAATTCACCCAACTTATGCCCGACCATGTTCTCTGTGATGTAGATGGGAACATGCCTCTTGCCGTCGTGCACGGCGATGGTATGTCCCACCATTTGCGGAAAAATGGTGCTGGCGCGCGACCAGGTGCGAATCACCTGCCGCGCGTTGCCAGCGTTGAGCTTCTCGACCTTGGCCAGAAGCTTGGGTTCAATATAAGGGCCTTTTTTCAAGGAACGTGACATAGCTCAGCCTCTTTTAGCGCTGCCGCCGCTTGGCGGCGTGACGGCTGCGGAAAATAAACCGATCCGTCACCTTGTTACGACGCGTCTTCATGCCCATGGCCGGTTTGCCCCAGGGTGTTTTCGGGCCGGCCAGGCCGATGGGTGAACGCCCCTCGCCGCCCCCGTGAGGATGGTCACGCGGAGACATAGCGGAACCGCGAACGGCCGGCCGAATACCCAAATGCCGCTTGCGCCCCGCCTTCCCCAGCTTGATGTTGCCATGTTCGGCATTCCCAACCTGGCCAATGGTCGCCAGGCAGCTATGGGGGATATAACGCTCCTCACCTGAGGGAAGGCGCACCGTCACATACAGCTCATGGTCGCGAGCCAGCAACTGAGCCGAAGCGCCGGCAGCTCGCACCAGCTGACCGCCTTTGCCATGTTGCAGCTCAATATTGTGAATCATGGTGCCCAACGGAATATCCCTTAGCGGCAAAGCATTCCCCGGCCGAATCTCGGCTCCTGGGCCACTCATCAGCTTATCGCCCACTTGAACACCCAACGGAGCAACAATATACCGCTTCTCTCCGTCAGCATAGTGCAAGAGGGCGATGCGCGCTGAGCGATTAGGGTCATATTGAATTGAAACCACCCGGGCTGGAATGCCAAACTTATCGCGGCGGAAATCAACTTCGCGCAGGCGGCGCTTGTGCCCACCGCCCCGGTGGCGCACTGTCACTTTGCCGCCACTATTGCGTCCGCCACGCTTGCGCATACCGCGCAGCAAGGAACGCTCTGGCTGGGAGTGGCTGACTTCGTCAAAAGAGTACCCCGTCATGCCGCGACGCCCAGGGGAAGTTGGCTTATATATTTTGACGGCCATAAAATCCTCCAAACATTCCGTTCAACAGCGGCAAGACGCGCTTACACACCCTCGAACAGTTCAATCGAACCGCTGGACAGGGTTACAACTGCTTTCTTATACCCGCCCTTGCGGACATCCAAACGACGCCAACGCCGTGAGCGCTTGGCTGGCATATTCATGACACGCACCTGGTCAACCGTCACACTCGGCCAGGCCAGCTCAACCGCCTGACGGATGGTGATCTTGTTGGCGCGGCTATCAACAATGAAGGTATACTGCCCCATCTCCAAACGAGCGTTTGTCTTTTCCGTGATCAGGGGCCGACGAATAATGTCACGCCAATGCATTACGCAGCCTCCTTACCCAGCAGGTCCCTGACAATTTCCAGGGCATCGAGCGGCAAAATGATTTTGTCATAACCAAGTAAATCGCGGATATTCAGATAATGAGCGCGCAGCGATTTCATGGAAGCCAGGTTGCGCACCGACTTCTCCACCATCTCATTGACATCGCTCAACAAGAGCAAGGCGCTGTGGCGGCCCACCAATCGGTTTTGCATAGCAGCCATCTCGCGGGTCTTGGGAGCTTCCAGCTGCACATTGTCTAAAACAACAATGTCGCCGGCCAAAGCCTTGGCAGACAGCGCGGAGCGTAGAGCAGCCTGACGCATTTTGTGGGGCATCTTCTGCGAGTAGTCACGCGGCTTGGGGCCATGAGCAACGCCGCCGCCAACAAAAATAGGTGCCTTGCGGCTACCATGACGTGCATTGCCAGTGCCCTTCTGGCGATACATCTTGGCCGTGGTACGGTTGACCTCAGCGCGGGTTTTGGCTTTGTGTGTTCCCCGGCGAGCGTTAGCCATCTGGCGCACCAGCGCCTGGTGCATCAAAGCCCGGTTGATCTTGGCCTCGAAAATAGAGGGGGGTAGCTCAATACTCCCCACTGGTTCAGCCGCCATGTTCAAAATTGTGACTTCCATTGCTACCTTCTCCCTAGCCTTTGACCGCATCGCGGATCACAACCAGGCTGCCTTTCACGCCAGGGACTGCGCCCTTGACGGCAATCAAGTTGCGCTCGGAATCGATTCGAACCACTTGCAAGTTGTGAACTGTCTGTCGATCATTGCCGTAGCGGCCGGCCATCCGCTTACCCTTAAAAATATGGGCAATGCCAGTGTTGGCCGCAATGGAGCCAGGGGCGCGCCAGCGGTCAGATTGGCCGTGCGTTTTAGGCCCACCATGGAAACCATGCCGCTTCATCCCACCCGCAAAGCCCCGGCCCTTTGTCTTGCCGGAAACATCCACTTTTTCACCCAGCGTGAACTGCTCCACGGTCAGAACCTGGCCAACACTATAATCAGGGGCCGTCTGGGTGCGAAACTCGCGCAGGTAGCGCAAAGCCGGGATGGATGCGTTGGCCTTGCGCTGCGGATGCTTCTTATCCCGCCTGAGCAGACCCAGATGACCGAGTTGTCCACGAGTCAAACGCTGCTCTTTGATCTCACCAAAGCCAAGTTGAATGGCTTTGTAACCATCCAACTTGTCCGATTTGACTTGTGTGACATAACACGGCCCAGCTTGAATGACGGTCGCTGGAATGACAGCGCCGCTTTCATCGAAGATCTGAGTCATGCCGACCTTGATGCCCAGTAAAGCTTTCATGTTTACCTCCAGGGACTGCCGGCCAACGCGTTGAGCCGCATCATCCCTTGCAAATTATCTTTGCATACCCGAGCGGGTAAGATTTGTAAAGCGGCGTAGCAAAAAGGTGAGGGCTACGCTTGAAAAAGAAGCCTAGAGTCGAATTTCAATATCGACGCCGGCCGGTAAGTTCAGACGCATCAGCGCGTCAATCGTTTTCGCATCTGGATTGAGAACATCGATCAGGCGCTTGTGGGTCCGAATCTCAAAGTGCTCGTGTGAGTCCTTATCGATAAAGGTGCTGCGGCGGACCGTGAAGCGCTCCAGGCGGGTGGGCAACGGAATAGGGCCGACAACCTGCGCCCCGGTTCGCTCTGCTTTGTCCACAATCCGCCGGGCTGATTGATCCAATACCCGATGGTCATATGCCTTCAGACGAATACGTATCCTCTGAGCCATAAGTATCTTGCGTCCTCACAATAGTGGACAGCGGCCTCTAACCGCTGTCCACCATCACTACGTCTATCCCTTACTTCAAAATTTTGGTAATGACGCCGGCGCCAACGGTCAATCCGCCTTCGCGAATGGCAAACCGTCCGCCTTCTTCCAACGCCACCGGCGTGATCAACTCCACCTGCATCCGCACATTGTCCCCAGGCAT
>DAOTXO010000037.1:0-77954 GCA_034435495.1 Anaerolineae bacterium | reverse complement strand
GGCCGGCGGGCCGGCCGGCTGCTGGCCCTCATCATACTGGCTGTGTTGGGATTAGCCGCCTGTCGGCCGGCCGAAACATCCCCCACCCCGGCTCCGGCCGCCCCAGCCACCTCCAGCGTGGCAACGCCAACTGCCGCCGTCACCATCACCACCACCCTTCCCCCCACCAGCGCCCCCCCGCCTACAGCCATCGCCACGGCCGCCCCACCGCCAGCGGCGACGGCTACCTCTCCTGCTACTCCCACCATAGCCCCTACTGTCCCCAGTCAGGTGTTGATTGAGTTGCCCGATGTCGTTCTGCCGCCAGGCTTCTCTCTGATCAAGTTTGCCGACTTTGATCGCCCCACCAGCCTGGCCTTTGATCAGCTAGGCCGACTCTTCGCTACTTCCATGGCCGGTACGATTCACGCCCTGGAGGACGCCGACGGCAACGGGCGGGCTGATTCCAATATCGAGGTTTCATGGGGTTTCAACACCCCCCTGGGTGTGGCGGTGGACCCACGCAATGGAGATATTTATGTCTCCAGTATGGGGAAAATTAGCCTTCTGCGTGACCTGGATGGCGACCTGGTGGCGGACGAGGCGCTTAATTTTGTCAGTGGGCTGCCCACCGGCCGGCACCAAAACAACAACCTCAAGTTTGGGCCAGATGGCTGGCTCTACATGGGGGTTGGTTCCACCTGTGATGTGTGCTACGAGGTAGACGCACGCAGCGCCACGCTGATGCGTTTCAATGTGGATACGGGGGCCAGCGAAATCTTTGCCGTCGGGCTGCGCAACCCTTATGATCTTGCCTTCCACCCGCAAACAGGGGCGCTATTTGCCACAGACAACGGGCGGGATGATCTGGGCAACCTGACCCCGGCCGAAGAGCTGAACCACCTCGTGGCCGGGGGCAACTATGGCTTCCCCGACTGTTGGGATGATGGACAGGGGCCAGCTTGTGCCGGAACCACGACCGCCGTTGCCTTTTTTGAGGCGCGCTCCTCCACCAACAGCCTGGCCTTTTACACCGGGGATCGCTTTCCGGCCGACTATCACCACAATCTCTTCGCGGCCGTTTTCGGCTCCTGGGTGCGCACCGATATTAACCGGGGCATCTGGCGACTGACGTTGACTCCGGCCGGCGACAGCTACAGCGTGGCTCAACAGGAATGGTTCGCTCAATGGCCCAATGGCTGGCTGTTGGGTATGGCCGTCGGGCCAGATGGGGCGCTGTACGTTGGGGATTACATCAACGGAGGCATCTACCGCATCAGCTACGGGTTACCATAACGGCCGCCGGTTGTAAGGCGGCAATGGAAGCCACCACGACAGTCGCGCTGTCTGCCAGCGCGGCTCGTTGCGCCGGTGTGGCGGCGATACCTATACACCCCGCCAGGCCGGCCGCCCGACCAGCCAGCATATCTCCCGGCGAATCTCCCACCATCAATATACGCGCAGGCGCTACACCCCATGTCTGAGCAATCAACAACAAACCGGCCGGGTCCGGCTTGGGCGGCAACGAGTGATCACCACACACTACCGGCGTCAGCCAGCTCGCCACCCCCAGACGCGCCAGCGCCTGGCGCGTGGGCGCTTCATCGTCGTTGGTCAATACAGCCAGGCGCACACCGGCTGTGTGTAACCGTTCTAGCGTCGGGCGCACCGGCCCCAGGGGGGCGATCTCGGCGGCGGTCGGCGGGGCAGCCATGATGGCTGCGCCCGTTCGGGCTGCCCATTCCGTGGCCTGAGA
The DNA here is from genome assembly GCA_034435495.1 of Anaerolineae bacterium. GTDB lineage: Bacteria > Chloroflexota > Anaerolineae > Promineifilales > Promineifilaceae > DAOTXO01. The sequence continues at coordinate 76,219 of DAOTXO010000037.1, read as the reverse complement.
GACCGAAAGCGCGCCGGGCGTCATTACCGTCGCCGCCAGACCAACCAGATGACTCAGCGTGGCGGTCGCTAACGGGCTGTTGAAAAACGCCTGCCGATGCACCGGGTCGTACCCCCAGGCGCTGTAAAAATCGGTTATCACGCTTTCAAGGGGGATGGCGCGGGAATTGGCCCGAACATAAGTGGTCGCCAGGGTGCGCGCCCACTGCTCCACCCGCCCACTCCACAGGCGATCAAAATCCACCAGGGTTCCATCTTTGTCAAACACAACCCCGTCCACATCCCAGGTGGTATCGCCAATAGTCAGGTAAGCCATGCCTGTCGCTTCTGCCCTCTCTCAGACGGCCGTGGGCAAGCCGACGAGTGCCCCCAGGCGGCGCGCTACCTCACGCGCAGCTGTCGGCTGGGCGCGACGACGGGCAGCCAGACGAGCCATCTCCAGCTGGCCAGGCGTTTCTAACCAACGACGTAGAGCCGCCACCACCGCTTCAGGCTGAGGCGCAAAAACGCCGGCCCCGGCCTCCACCACATAGGCGACGTTGCCTTCCTCCTGACCAGGAATGCGATCATACAAGATGATGGGCAAACCGGCGCACAACCCCTCGCAAATGGTGCTGGGGCCAGCCTTGGTCGCCAGAATGTCGGCAGCGTGCATCAGCTCGGGCAGGTTGTGGACAAAACCATACACATGGGTGGGAACAGGCCAGGCCTGGGAGGCCAGACGTGTTTGTAGAGCGGCATTCCGGCCGGCCACAATCGCCAGGGTCAGGGGCAGACCAGCAGCGGCGATGGCGTGGGCGTTTTCTTCCAGCAACCCCATCCCTTCAGCGCCGCCAACTAACAACACCACCGGTTGCTCTGGATCCCACCCCAGGCGGGCGCGCAAGGCGGCCCGGTCGGCCGGGGGGCAGGCGCAGCGCTCTGTGACTGGCAACCCGATCTGCTGCACTCGATTGGCCTGAATGCCGTGGCGCAACGCTATAGCCTGGGCTTCAGGTGTTGGGGTGATGGTCAGGTCTACTTCAGGTCGAAACCAAGCCGCGTGGGTGGAGATAAGGTCGGTCACAATGACACAGGTGCGCGGACGTTGAGCGGCCGGCCGCCAGATCATGGGGGGGATAGCCATGAAGTGGGTCATGACAATCAGGTCGGCGCTGTGTTCGTTGATCAAGCGTTGGTGTTGCCGCCGCAGAAATGGGTTGAGTTGCTGACTATCCATGATCCAGCGGCTGCGGCGCAAACCGTTAGTGGAGTACCACACCGTGCGGTAAAAGCGGGGGTAGCGCACCAGGTCGCGGTACATCTCCGGCAGCCGCCGGTAGGGCCAGGGGTAATATTGGCGTAAGAAATCCACCTGGCTGAGGGCCACGCGCTCGCCAAATTCTAACTGCATGGCTTCCGCCACGGCTTCGGTAACGCTGCGATGGCCACCGCCGGTATCGGCGAATAAGAACAAAACACGAGGACGGGAAAGTGTAGATGTCAACATGGCGTGATTGTAAACGAGGTGTGTCACCAGGCGTTTAAGGTCATGTTAAACTTTTGTTAAGCCTGTCGCTGGGGCCTATACCTTAACTGAATGTTAAAAGCGCCATAACTGGGCCACAACACACCCCCTTTATACTGGGGCAGGTATGATAACGAATGAAAAAGTGGCTCAACATCTCTTGTACACCCGGGCGCGCACGCGCCTCCATCACGCCCTGCGTCAGGCGCCGACGATCCCGTTTGACGATAGCTCGCGTCTGGTCTTTTTCAGTGATCTGCATCGAGGAGACGGCCGGCGCGGCGACCGTTTTGCTCCCAATAAGCAGCTCTTTATAACTGCGCTCGATTACTACATGGCGGAGGATTTCACCTATGTGGAAGTTGGGGACGGAGACGAGCTGTGGCGTCATCGCTCCTTGAGACCGGTGGTGCAGGCGCACGCGGAGGTTTTTGAGCGTCTGCGGCAGCTCCATCGCCAACAACGGCTGCACTTGATCGTAGGCAACCACGATGTCGGGGATCGAAAGCTGGGCTGCCCAGCCAAAGAAGAGATTCCTGTCGCGCCGGCCGTTATTTTTCGGCACCAGGACACAGGACAACCGGTGTATGTGCTCCACGGCCACCAGGCGGACATTCGCTGTGACGATCTGGCTGCTATCAGTCGCTTCTTTGTGCGCTGGTTCTGGCAACCCATTGTCCACCTGCTGGAGAACAGTGGCCGGCCGTCACACGGTGTGGACACCTCCATTGGCCTCTTCACCCTGTGGGTGACGGAGATGTTACGGCGTTGGGCGGCACAGCTGCGCGCCTTGCTCATCTGTGGGCACACCCACCAGGCGGCTTTTCCTGAGGGGGAAAACAGTTTTTATAGCAACACCGGCAGTGGTTTGCGCCCAGGCCACCTGACTGGCATTGAGCTGGTGGCCGGGCAGATCACGCCCATCATGTGGCGACAGGCGGGGGGAGGACAACGCCAGCCAACCGGGCCGACGCGGCCTTTAAGCGCCTTCGCCTGAAGCTGTCTCTGGGGTTTTGGCGGGCAACGGAAACTCGGCTTCCAGACAGTGGCGGCAGGTATGCGTCTGGCGACCGCGCCAGGGAGTCAGGCGGCGCGCACCGCACGCCGTATGTGGCAAGATGACGCTACGCTGTGTGTACGGCTCGGCGTCGGGCGGTTCTTTTAGGGTGTAGCGTTCCTCACCCATACCACCGGCGCAAAAGCGTCGGCCACACCCGGCGCACCGCGTCAGTCCCCCACCCCATGGATGGCGTCGGCCGCAGATGGCGCAACGCGGGGCTGAGTACCACCACAGTCCTATGGCCAACGCCAGCGCCAGAAATAAGAAGCTGCCTGAAATCATCCAGCGCAGGTCGGCCGGCAGCACGCGCCATAGCTCAAGCCACTCCATCGCGCCCTCCACATCCTGACTGACACCTTTCTGATAGAGCCGACCGGCGCGCCATCCTTCCTTTCCGTGTCTTCCGTGGTAGCCCACGCCACTATCTATTCGTTTATTCGTTCCAATTCGTTGCCATACCTTCCATACTGACAACCCGTTAGCTAATGACCAGACAGGTAGTCTTGCCGTGGGCGTAGAGCCGGCCGGCGGCATCCACCAATTGCCCTTCGGCCGTCGCCACCCGTCGCCCCAGATGAATTACACGCCCTTTACACTGCAAGGGGCCGCTGTCGGCCGTGATGGCCCGCACATAGTTGACGCTCAGCTCCAATGTGGTGTAGGCTATGCCGGCCGGCAAGGCGCTGTGAATCGCACAAGCCATGGCCGAATCGAGCAGTGTCGCCGCCAGACCGCCATGCACCGAGCCGATAGGATTGTAGTGATAACCGGCCGGGGTGACAGCCAACGTCGCCTCGCCGGCCGCCACTGAGACAAAATCAAACCCCATTAAGCGGGCAATGGGCGGGGGTGGCAGGTCGCCGCGTACAATGGCGCTTAAATACTCCAGGCCAGACATCTGCTGCGCCTGTTGGGCGGCAGGACGGGGGTCCTGCCAGGTTACAACCCGCGACAATTCTTGACTCACTATGTCAGCCTCCACCACTGTGACGGCTAAAGCCGTTACGACGAACAGGTATGAGCGCGGTAGGGGTGAACCTGTGTATTCGCCCCCACGCAGTTGGGAAACCGCGGCTACGGCCGTGACAACAAACAAGAGTGTAGCGCAAGTTTCTTACCGGTGCCCTGAATCCCGGTCGACCGCCCCCAGGCGTGTGGCCGCTGCCGCCAGGCCCACCATCAACCAAAAAGCGGTCACCGTATGATGAAAAACGGTGTTGAACAGATAATGGTCAAAGACGCCGGCCGCCAGACCGGCCGTCACAGCCGCATATAGCCCCAGCCATATATCTGCCTGCCAGGTAAGGGTCTGAAAGGCGCGCCGATGCTGCCAGGCATGACCTAAAAGTGCCAGCATGATGGCACAAAAGGCGACCAGACCCAATATCCCCATCTGCTGCGCAATACTCAAGTAAACATTGGCAACGCCTAAATAGAGATCAATATCAGGCGTGCCCGCAAAACCCACCCCAAAAACGGGATAGCGCCCAATCAGTTCCAACGCATCGCGGTACTCACCAAAACGCATCTGAGTCGCCAGATCTGCCCCCTGGAAACCAGCCAGCAGGCGCACGACATAGGTCTGGGTGGCAGGCAGGAAGACAATCAACACCAGCCCCAGGAACATATATAGCAACAAGCGTCGGTAACGCACCAGAGCGAGAAAAAAGAGAGCCGCCCCCAAGGCCAGGAAAGCGCCGCGCGAAAAAGTGAGCAGCACTGCCGTTAGAATCAAGCTGGTGATGACTAGAGTGAGCCAGCGAGGCAACACCGGCCGGCCGGCCAGCAATTGGGGGGCAGCCAGAGCGCCAAACAAAACTAGCAATCCCCCCAGGGCGTTAGGGTCAACCGAGGTCCCAATGGCGCGCTCCGCCAGTTCCGGGTTCTCTTCGATATAGCGAATGACCCACCCCCCAGGATACCCCAGTCGGGTTAGAAGGTTGAGGGCGCTATTAGCGGTCGCATCGGGCAACAACCACAGGCCAATCGCCAGCAGCGCCGCGGCGCCGCCTCCCAACAGCAGAATGCGCGTCAGCCGCTGCATCTGCTCCCAGGTGCGGCAATAGTCCACCACCAGGATGACAAAGCCGATGCTCAACAGCAGCTCGGCAAATTTGCGCGCCAGAGTGGGGGTGAAGGGGCCATTTTGCAAGCCGAAGATGAAAGCAAAGACCGCCACAATTAAAAAGATGATCAGGGGCAACGTCAGCGGGGCTGTGACCACGCGCCGCTGCCGGCCGGTCAGCAGGCGTACCAGCCAGACGACGACCACCACCCCCAGGGCGGCATCCAGAAAGGTGGGTGTCAGGCCCAAATCAATGGGGATGGTGGCAAAGGGAAGCAGGGAAATGACCGCCACCACACCCCAGAAACCCATTTCCAAATCGCGCAGCGTCACCCCCAGGGCGATGCCGGCCGCCAGCAGCGCCAAAGCCGCCAGTGGGCCGCCAAAAGCCAGAATGAGACCACCGACCACCGCTGCTGCGGCGCACCAGCCGGCCAGGGCCAGGGAAGAAGCAGAAAGAGAGTGAGGAGACATATCCATTCGTCGTCCGTAGGCGCGCTCCCGTTTTCACGGGAGTGACGAGCCGGCCAACGGCTAAAGCCGTTACTACGAGCCAACCGCGCTGTTGCTTACGTAGCGACGGTATCCTATTGCGCTCATGCCCGTTTTAGACATCAGCGGGATCAGGGGGACGCATCGAGTCGCACCTTCGTCAGGATAAAACGATTGTCATTGGTGATGCGCCCATCTGGCGTTACCAGCGGCAGATTGTTGAAGACGCCGTCCGTCTGGGTGTAGATGCCGGTTGCCAGGCGGTAAATGCCCGGCGGGGCGTCGGCCGAGATGGGCAAGGTCATGGTCACCATTTGCACCACCCCCGGCGTCCAGGTCTGGGTGGGCAGGCTGATGTCAAAAGCGGCATAACGCGTTGTGTCGGTATCTGTTTCCGCCAACACCTGGGCGAAAAAGCTGAAGTCAGTCGGCGGCGGCCGGCGCGGTGTGACAAACAACGTCAGCTGCCCGGTTTCACCCGGCCGCCAGCGGCGCGCCGACAGATCATACCCCACCAGGTCAAATATATCGCCAAAATTGACCTGCAAGGAGTTGGGATACGCCCCGGCCGGCGCACGCACCGGTAAAGTAGTCAAAACGAGAGCCGTCCCACCCTCCGTCAAGGGCAGGCGACGCTGACTGGCAAAGTCGTACAATCCCACTCGCAACTCCAGTTCGGCCGGCGTAACCAGCCCAGGCGGTAAGGTCAGATGATAAACATTAACCACCACCTCACCGGGGCGCAGCAGAGAAGTCGGTCGCAACCCCTGCCCCAGGTACATATCACGCTGGGCTATCGGCGTATCCAGGATGGGATCGTGCAGATGAACAAAAACACTCCAGGGGGTATCGTCGGGGGCCAGGGCTTCCCATTCCAGATACACCTCCAGACGTGCGCCGGGTTGCAAGGCGGCCGGCCGAATCACCGCCTGGTTAAGGCGCATTTGCTGGCTGAAGTCGGCCGGCAGCTGGTCGACGCCCACCGCCTGCCCGGCCGGCAAGGCGAGAGTGGGCGGGATGTAGGCTGGTCGAATCCAGACCCAGGGCGCGGCCGTCGCCACGCCCGCCAAAACGAGCGCCAGCCCACTCAACACCCATCGCCCCAGGCGTGGGGGCAGCCAACCAGCCAGCCCTGTTGCCAACAACACCATCTCGGCCGACAGAGCGGAAAAGACCAGCCGCCCTTGCGACGACCAGGTGACAGTGGCCCACTCGATGACGCCCCACACCACAGCGGCCGTCCAGACCACAGCCAACACCAGCGTGAAATGGCGCGCCACGCCATCTAGGGCGCGCGCCGGCCAGGTGCGCCACGGGCCGGCCAGCACAGGGCGCAAGGCACGCCCCGCGACCAACGCTCCACCCAGAAGCGCCACCAGCAGCACGCCATTGAGCAAGGTGTACACCCAGGCACTCATGGGCTGGTTGACGCCACCAAATAACCCCCAGTAGGACATGAGAAATCCGGCCCGCTCATCCCACAACTGCGCCAGAGTAGCCTCGTGGGCGCGCCGGCCCAAGATGTCGATGAAGGCACTCCAGCCGTTCCAATCTCCGTAGAGCCGCACATTGCGCCCATACCACCAACCGGCCACGGCCAGGGCGCTGATGGCAGTCAACCCCAGGCGAGGGGCCGCTTCCAGAGCGGCGCGGAGGCCGCCAGCCCACCCGCGACCATCAGGTGGGCGCGCCTGCCAGCGCATGATGATGGCCGTTCCCAAAGCCAGGGGCAACAGGCCGACGCCGCTGATTTTGGTCAGGGCTGCCGCACCGATGACCACCCCCAACCCCAACCACAAAAACCACTCGGGGCGGCCGGGGAGTGGCGGCCGGCGCACGCTCCGCGCCATCCACCACACCGCCAGCGCTGCCAGGGGGGTGATGAGGTTGTCGTTGTTGACGGAGGCACTGATGAACACAAACATGGGCAGACAGGCGGTGAACGCCGCCGCCGCCAGGGGAATATCTTCCCGTTCGGGGAAAGCTTCTCGCCCCAGACGGTAGGTCAGGTAAACCGTCGCGCCTCCCAGCATGACCGAGGCCAGGCGCGCCACGGTCAACGCCAACAACGTCCCTTGCCAGCGGGGTTGGGCCGGGTCGTGTACGGCCAGATTGCGGTTGCCATCTGATGTGACCACCCCATTGTCCACATGCGGGTTGAGCCAGCGCATCTGCTCCATATCACCGGTGTCAATCCAGGCAGTTAGCGCCGCCATCAGGTAGTAATAAAGGGGGGGTTGGCTGGCTTCCTGCCGCCACGGGCCAACCTGCCGGGGGTCTTGCACCGGCAAGGGGTTACCCTGGGCCAGATGGCGCACCAGGGGGTAGTGCCACAGTTCGTCAGAGGCTTCAAAGGGGGGCGTCACCAAAGCGTAGGTCACGCCCAGGCAGAGATAGAAGGCAAGGATCACAAGCAGCCATCGCGAGGCGCGCATGGCGTCTATCTTACCCGCCCTCAGGCTAGAATGCTATGGCCCGGTCACGCCGGGTTAAGGTTCTATCAGGTAAAGCCGCCCCGGTCGGGGGAGTAGCCACATTGGGAGCAAACCAGGCGAAAGAAAGAATCATACACCATCTGCCCGTGCTGGCAGTGGGGACAAAGGTCGCCGGGGCGTCGGGGCGCAGCGCAGCGGGCCACAGTCACATCCGTGGCCGGCCGCCACCAATAGCGTGGCGCTTGAGTCGGTGTCTGCTCCATGTGCCTATCCTACGCCTATCGGCGCGCCCACGCAAGTGCCGTCTGTCACATTTCCAGTCTGCTATTGCTCACGCCCGGCCGGCAATCGGGGTATAATCGGATAATAACGCTCGACAGTTCGTCTGGGGCGGTAGCCGGCGCTCCGTGTAACCTGCCCCTTTGGAGAGACCCTGATGCAATCGCTATCTGGTTTAGATGCCTCGTTCTTGTTTCTGGAAACCACCACCACCCACATGCACGTGGGCACGCTGGCGGTTGTGGAAGGCTCCCTGACCTTTGACAGCTTTCGTGAGCTGCTGGCGGGCCGGGTGCATCTGGTGCGCACCTTTCGCCAACGCTTGATTCAACCCCCTATCGCGCTCGATTTGCCCTACTGGATCGACGATCCCCATTTCAATCTGGATCGCCACCTGCAACATATCGCCCTACCCCGCCCTGGCGGCTGGAAGCAGCTGCGCACGCTGGCGGCGCGCATTTTCAGCCAGCCGCTGGATCGTTCCCGCCCTCTGTGGGAGATTGTTTTCGTCGAAGGATTGGACACCATTCCACAAACGCCCCCCGGCTCGGTGGCAATCATCGCCAAAGTCCACCACGCTGCCATCGACGGCGTCTCAGGCGTGGATGTCATGGGGCTGCTCTTCGATGTGACGCCGGAGCCACGCCCCGTGCCGCCCCCGCCACCTTACAACCCCGAACCGCTGCCCGACGAAATGACCTTGCTGGCCCGCAGCGCCTGGAGCTTCATCAAGCGTCCCCTGAAATTGCCCGGCCTGGCCGCGGATACCGCCCTGGCCACGCTCAAGGCAGGCTATCTGACGCGCGTCCAGGGAATGGATCTGCCCACCGTTCCCTTCACCGCTCCTCCCACCCGTCTCAATCGCCCCATCTCTTCCCAACGGGTGTGGAACACTGCTTTGCTGTCGCTGGATCGGGTCAAAGCGATTAAAAACAGCATCCAGGGAACGACAGTTAACGATGTCGTCCTGGCTATCTGCACCGGCGCTTTGCGGCGCTACTTGCTGGAAAAGGGGGAGTTGCCCGATAAACCGCTGGTGGTTATGGCCCCGGTTTCGACGCGCACGTCGGACGAGAAAAACAGTCTGGGTAATCAGGTTTCGGCCATGTTTGTGCAGCTGCCGGTGCAGGAAGCGGACCCGGTGGAGCAGTTACGCCTGGTGCACCACCATGCAAGCCAGGCTAAGGCCTACTTAAGCGCCATTGACGCCCGCACGCTAACCAGCTTCACGGAGTTTATTCCCTACGGGCTGGCTGGTCAGGCAGCCCGTCTCTACTCGCGGATGCGCATCGCTGAGATGCACGCGCCGATCTTTAACCTGACCATCACCAATGTGCCTGGGCCGCAGATCGATCTCTACATGGCCGGCCATCGCCTGCTGGCGATTATGGGCATGGGGCCTATCATTGATGGCATGGGGCTGATCATCCCGGTCTTCAGCTACAACGGCATCCTGTCGCTCAGCCCCACCTCCTGCCCCACAATTATGCCCGATATTGACCGTTTCACGCGCTATCTGCGCGAGGCGGCCAATGAGCTGGAAGCGTTGACGCTGCCCTTACAACCACCGCCGCCAGCCGGACAACCCACCCCGGCCGCTCCTCAGGGTGTGCGCGCCGCCGACTTTTTCCGCCACGCCGGCGCTTTTCTGGCGGAACATCCTGAACTGGTGAAGCCAGATGGAGCCGTCTATCAATTTGAATTGACGGGGCCGGACACAACCTATTGGGTGATTGACCTCAAGAATCCGCCGGGGCGGGTGGCAGAGGAGCAAAACCCGGCCGCTGACTGTCGCTTCACCACCGCGGAAGAGCATTTTCTGCGGGTGCTCAAGGGGGACCTGGATATTCAAATCGCCTTCATGCAGGGCAAGCTGAAAGTCAGTGGTGATTTCAACAAAGCTTTTAAGCTGGGTTCCTTGTTCCGCAAACTGCCGCCGCTGCCAGAAATGGCGTCGTCAACCACGGAAGCTACGAAATACACGGAAAAAGACACCCGACGATAAACGTCTGGGAAATGTTTAGCCCCCCACTACCCTGGGCGGTTAAACGACCATTTTAGGCCGGCCGGCCCACCACAGCACGACCAATCCTGCGGCGTAGAGCAGCAATGTCGCCACAAAGTAGAGGTGCACACCGGCCGGCGGCCACATCGTCAATAAGCGCCCGACATCATTTGGGCCGCGCCAGCCGCCAATGTAGTTAAACAGAGAGTTCGCCAGCGGTGAGATGATCCCCAAAATAACCAGGTTCAGCCACACCCAGCGCCGACGAAAGGTCAAGGCGTAGCACAACGTAAAGCACAGGGCAAAGGTGAGCAAATCCACCAGATAGGGGGCAGCCAGGGCGATGGCTGAGGTAGGCCCATCCCAGGAAACATAACCAAACTTGCCATCGGCCGGCCAGAAAACAAAGCGCGTAATGCGATACCCCTGCAACCATGCCACCAGGGCATGGCTACCCTCATGACGAATGGTTCCCAGGAGCTGATATAGGGGGTAAGACAACAACCACCAGGCGTCGCGTTTTTGCATGATCAAACCATAAGGCCGGCCGGCGCTGTGCGCCCGGCCGGCCTGGACATAAACTGGATAAAAAGGTGGGGCGAGTGGTGGGATTTGAACCCACGGTCTTCTGGGCCACAACCAGACGCGTTAACCGCTACGCTACACCCGCCATAGCAGCCTGAAAAGATTACCATATCCCTGGGCTTTGGTCAAGCCGACCGCCGATCCGGCGACACGACGACCTGTTTGTGCTATGCATCCAGACGGAGTCTGTTGCTGCTACTTCTTACTTTCCCCGAACTCAAACAAGTTGCCGGGCCTGTCGCTGCTGCATGACACAACTTACAGCCCGTATATCTCCCCATATTTCTGCCGCAGATAGGTCATGTAGGGATCGATGGTCAACGGCCGGCCGGTAGCGCGGCGTAATAGTTCGTCGGGATAAAGGCTGTTGCCCCAAACATGCACCTGTTGCCGCATCCAATTGAGTACGGTGTCAAAGCGGCCGGCCGCAAATTCATTCGGTAGGTCGGGGTGATCGGTCAACACTTGCTGATACAGTTGCGCCGCCATGAGGTTTCCCAGGGCGTAGGTGGGGAAATAGCCGAAAAGCCCCTGCGACCAGTGTACATCCTGCAACACCCCCAGCGCATCGTTGGGCGGCCGCAAACCAAAATAGGCCTGCATTTTGTCGTTCCAGGCGGCCGGCAGGTCGTCCAGGGAGAGATCCCCGGTCAGCAAATCCTTCTCCAGCTCAAAGCGCAACATGATGTGCAGGTTGTAGGTCACCTCATCCGCATCCACCCGAATCAGGTCCGCCTTGACGCGGTTGATGGCCCGATAGAACGACTCCAGCGACGTGGCCTGCAACGAGGGGAAAACCGCCTGCAAGCGGGGGTAGAAGTGGCGCCAAAAGGCGCGGCTACGCCCCACCTGATTTTCCCACAGGCGGGATTGTGACTCGTGAAAACCGGAGGATGCACCGCCGGCCAGAGGGGTGCGCGCCAGGTGGGAGGGGATACCCTGCTCGTACAAGCCGTGTCCCGTCTCATGCAAAACGCCGAATAGCGCATTCGTCACATCCGCCTCATCGTACCGGGTAGTCAGGCGTACATCGGTGGGGGCGAAGGTGGTGCAAAAAGGATGGGCTGAGACATCCAGCCGGCCGGCATCAAAGCGAAAGCCCAGTGCTTCGGACGCCAGACGCCCAAAAGCCTCCTGCTGCGCTGTGGGAAAATATCCTTTCAAGGGCGCGTCATCCACCTCATCGGCCCGAGCCAACACCGCCTGGACGAAGGGAACTAATTCCTGGCGTAGCGCCGCCAGAATCGTTTCGAGCTCGCGGGTGCGCATCCCCGGCTCATATAGATCCAGCATGGCGTCGTAGAGATGTTCCTCATACCCCAGGTGTTCCGCCGCCTGACGAGTCAGGTCCAGCATCTGCCCCAACCAGGGCTTGAAAGCGGCGTAATCGGCCGCCTGGCGCGCCTGATCCCAGGCGTCAAAGGAAAGCGCACTCACCCGCGCTATCTCCGTCACCAGGGCGACCGGCAGGCGGGTATCTTTCTCATAGTTGCGCCGTGCAACGCGCACCAGAGACGGCGCGTAAGCATCGGCCGGCTGATCGACCACTGCGGCCCCGGCCGTCGCCAGCCACGTTTCCAGGGCGGGGTCCGTTTTGCGCTGATGAATCACCGCCGCCAGCGTCGCCAGCTGTTGCGAGCGCGCCTCCACCCCTCTGGGGGGCATCATCACCTCTTGATCCCACTCCAGGACACTGGCGACCGCTTCCAGGTCGCTGATCTCGTGCAGATGGGTTTCCAGTTGGGTCAATAGGTCAGTCATAGGTGTAAAAACCCCGGCCCGTCTTGCGCCCTAACCGACCGCTTTCCACCATACGGCGTTGAATAGGGTGCGGGCGATATTTAGGGTCCTGAAAATAAGCCTCGTAAACGGATTGCGTTACGGCAAAGTTGACATCACAGCCGATCAAGTCCACCAGTTCAAACGGCCCCATGCGAAAACCTAGCGAGCGCGCCAGACGGTCTATCTCCTCCACCCCGGCCGCGCCCTCGCCCAGCAAACGAAACGCTTCGCCATAAAAGGGGCGCGCCACGCGGTTGACGATGAAGGCCGGGGTGTCCTGGCAGATGACGGCTGTTTTGCCGATGCACTTCACAAAGTCGCAGCAAGTGTCCAGCGTGGCCTGGCTGGTCAAATCACCAGCGACGATCTCCACCAGTGCCATGAGGTGGGCCGGATTGAAAAAGTGCAGGCCGATGAAGCGATCCGGCCGGCGCGTCGCCGAAGCCAGGGCGCTAATGCTCAGACTGGAGGTGTTGGAAGCCAGAATTGTCTCCGGGGCCACGGCGCTGTCGAGTGTAGCGAAGAGTTGACGCTTGAGCGCCATATCCTCCGGTGCAGCTTCGATGATGAGATCGGCGGCTTCAGCAACCGTCAGGCGGTTGGAAAATTGCAGCCCGGCCAGCGCCGCTTCCGCTTTTTCTGCTGCCACTTTGCCCAGGGAAACCCCTTTGCGCAGATTGGCGCTGATAGCGCTTTGGGCCGCCTCCAGCGTGCCTGGATCGATGTCGTAGACGACGACCGCATACCCACCCATGGCCGCGACCTGGGCGATGCCGCGCCCCATTGCGCCGGCACCAATCACCGCTACCTTGTGCATAGACACCTCTCTTCCTTAAGTATGGAGGGGCGGAAACCTGCCCTTACTGGCCGGTGTAGTGCGGGGGGCGCTTTTGCAGGAAGGCGGACACACCTTCCATAAAATCGGCGCTGCCGCCGGCAATATCTTGCAGCAGCGCTTCATATTCCAGCCCTTCCGCCAGGCTCTGCTGCCAGGTTTTGTGCATGGCGCGTTTGGTCAGGCCAAAGGCGCGTGTCGGGCCGTTGGCAAAGCGCAGCGCCCAGGCCTGGGTGATTTCCGGCAGCTGCTCATGGGGAACGACTTCGTTGACCAGACCCCAGGCCAGCGCCTGGGCGGCCGGCACAGGGTCGGCCGTGATGGCCATCATGTAGGCGCGGGCGTAGCCCACCAGGCGCGGCAGAAACCAGGTGACGCCGCTGTCAGGGATGAGACCGACGCGGCTGAAGGCCAGTAAAAAGGAGGCGCGGTCGGAGACGATGCGCACATCGGTCGCCAGGGCCACGCCACAACCTGCCCCGGCCGCCACGCCGTTGATAGCCCCAATAATCGGTTTTTCCAGCGTGGTCATCTGCTGCACCAGGCGGTTGTAGCCGTGGCGCAAATGGTCACTGATCAGCTCGCCCGGTTGACGCTGACCGAAATCCGATAAATCCTGACCGGAGCAAAAACCCCGGCCGGCCCCCGTCAAGACCACGCAGCGCACGGCCGGGTTGCGGCCGGCTTGCTTAAAAGCTTCGATCAGCTCCCGCCCCATGCTGTCGTTGAGCGCGTTGAGGACGGCCGGCCGATTGAGGGTGATGGTTGCCACGCCCTCGGCCACCGTGTAAAGAATCGTTTCAAAGTTCGCCATAATACTTCGCCGGCCCCTATTTCAACTGCGCGGCCATCGCCTTGAAGTCCCAATACCCTTCCAGGCGTGTCAGCAAGCCCGCTTCATCGACGGTAAAAACATTGATGCCGGCAAACTGGGCGGTGCGCCCGGTGTGAGCCGTGGCGCTCACCTGCCAGGTGACGGCGATACGGTCGGCCGCCGCGTAGGCTTCGCCAAAGGTCATCTCAAACGCGCCCCAGGTACGCTCAAAGCCATCAAAAAACTTATTCAATCCTTCCACTCCTTGCAACATGCGCGGCCCGTAGGGATCGAGCAGCACAGCGTCGGGAGCAAAGGCGGCCAGATAGGCCGTGCGCGAGCGGCTGTTCAGAGCCAGGCGGTAACGTTCAATCGCGGTCGGCATGGTCGTTGTCATCGTCGGCCACTCCTTCTTCATCCTGGGCGGGTTGATGGAGCCACAGGCGCAACACCGCCCCGGCCTCCCCCTCGATCAGGCGCATGGCTACCACATCCACATATTGGCGCATCCGCATCTCGTCTGGGAAATCGAGCTGCACCCGCCGGCCTTCACGCCAGGCGTTGAAACAGCGCTGGCGAATATCTTCCCCATTGCGGGTGCGCAACTCACACGCCGCAATGTCAGACGGCAAAGGCCCCTCGTAGATGGAGATATTCCACAGGTCAGGGGCCAGACGAAACTCCGGCGTTGGCCCCTCCAGAATGGTAATATATTCAGGTTCGGACATAAGGCGTCGCTCCATTCAACAATCTAACTGGCCCTTATGGGCCGGCCGCGCTCCCCGGTCAAAGCTGTCGCAGCATCAACATTGCCAGAAGCCAGCCTGTAGCTAGAATAGTACTTGGAGAAGGGAAGGCTGACAAGCAATTGGGAAAAGCAGCGGATGTCCGGCCGGGCAACATGTGATACCATTGGGCAACTGGTTCCACTCTACTGGCTTTGACGCGAGGTTGTGCAATGTCCGATGCTCTTTCCCTTCACCCCGGCGCGCTGGAAGCGCTCGTTGATGGAGCGCATGGTGCGCCTTTCACCATCCTGGGGCCACATGCCCACCCTGACGGCGTCCTGGTACGTGCCTTTGAACCAGGCGCTGTCAATCTGGAGCTGGTGGCGTTGGATGGCTCGGCCGCCATCCACCCTATGCGCCGACTGCACCCGGCCGGTGTCTTTGAACTCCTGCTACCTGGGGCAACGCTGGAGAGCCTGCGCTATGAGCTGCGTGTGACCTGGGGGGATGGCAGCAGCCGACAACAACCTGACCTCTATGCCTTTCCCGCCACCCTCAGCGACTACGATCATTACCTGCTCACGGAGGGAACCGACCTCTACGCCTACCAGAAACTGGGGGCGCACCCTATGCGCCTTAACGGTTACGATGGGGTGCGCTTTGCTGTCTGGGCCCCCAACGCCCGCCGCGTCAGCGTCATTGGCAACTTCAACCAGTGGGACGGCCGGCGGCATCTGATGCACAAAAACCCCGGCAGCGGCATCTGGGAGCTGTTCATCCCCGGCCTGGAGGTGGGCGCAACCTACAAATATGAGGTGCGCACCTTCAACCGGGGGGTGGTGGCGGACAAAGCCGACCCCTACGCCTTTTATAGCGAAGTGCGCCCCAACAACGCCTCCATCGTCTGGCGGCTGGATCAATATGCCTGGGGTGACGAAGCGTGGCTGGCCCAGCGCCATCAACGCCACAGCCGCGACGCCCCGATCAGCGTCTATGAACTGCATATCGGCTCCTGGCAGCGGCTGGAGGGCAACGCCTGGCTTAGCTACCGCGACTTAATCGACCGCCTCATCCCTTACCTGCAACGGATGGGATACACCCATGTCGAATTGTTGCCGGTGGCGGAGCATCCCTACGACGGCTCCTGGGGGTACCAGGTGACCGGCTACTTTGCCCCCACCAGTCGTCATGGCGCGCCGGAAGATTTCATGGCCTTTGTGGATGCCTGCCATCAGGCCGGCATTGGCGTCATCCTGGATTGGGTTCCGGCTCACTTCCCCACCGACGGCCATGGCCTGGCCTACTTCGATGGCTCCCACCTCTATGAACACGCTGACCCTCGCCAAGGCTTCCACCCTGATTGGGGTACGTTCATCTTCAACTACGGGCGTAACGAGGTGCGCCAGTTTTTGATCAGCAATGCCCTCTTCTGGCTCGATCAATACCACATCGACGGTCTGCGGGTGGACGCTGTGGCCTCCATGCTCTATCTGGACTTTTCACGCGAGCCGGGGCAATGGGTTCCCAATATTCACGGCGGACGCGAGAATCTGGACGCCATCGACTTTGTGCGCGACTTCAACCGGCAGGTGCACGATAAGTTCCCCGATGTTCTGACGATTGCCGAAGAGTCCACCGCCTGGCCGGGGGTGACCGCCCCCATCGAACAGGGAGGGCTGGGTTTCGACTTCAAGTGGAACATGGGTTGGATGCACGATACCCTGCGCTACATGAGTATGGATCCCATCTTCCGCGCCTACCATCACGGCACGCTCACGTTTTCCTTGCTCTATGCCTTTAGCGAAAAGTTCATGCTGCCTTTTTCCCACGATGAGGTGGTGCATTTGAAGAAAAGCATGATCAGCAAAATGCCAGGGGACGTGTGGCAAAAATTCGCCAATTTACGCGCTCTCTACGCCTATCAATTTAGCCATCCCGGCAAAAAGCTGCTTTTCATGGGAGGAGAATTTGGTCAATGGCGCGAATGGACAGAAGCGTATAGCCTCGATTGGCATCTGGTGACGGACGGCTCCTACCATGCCCAACTGCAAGACTTTGTGGCTGCTTTGAATCATTTGTATGTGACTGAAAAGGCGCTGCACGAAGATGATTACTCCTGGCAAGGGTTTCAGTGGATGGAAGTGCACGACAGCGCCCACAGTATTCTGGCCTACGCCCGGCGCGCCATAACCAGTGCGGATACGGTGGTGGTGGTGAGTAACTTCACGCCGGTGGTGCGCGCCGGCTATCGTCTGGGCGTGCCAGAGGGTGGGGTATACACCGAGGTCTTGAACAGCGATGACCCCCTCTTTGGCGGCAGTGGGGTGATAGATGGGGGCGATCTGACGGCCGAAGCCACCGCCTGGCGCGGCCAGCCCTTTTCGCTGGTCCTGACCTTACCGCCGTTGGGGGTGATCTTCCTCAAGCGGCAAACGCCGGCCGACGACGACCCGCTTCCTGCCGAGGCCACCCCAGCGGCCGATGACAGCCCATCTGGAACCTGACATGACGCTTTACCCGCTGCAATTCCAACCCGTCCTGAAAGCCTACATCTGGGGCGGGCGCAATCTGGCGACCAAACTGGGGCGTGACCTGCCGCCGGGGGCCACGATTGCAGAGAGTTGGGAAATAGCAGCGCACCCTGATGGGGAGAGTGTGGTGAGCAATGGGGTGTACGCCGGCCTGAGTCTGACGGCTGTGCACGCCCAGTTAGGGTTGGATCTGATTGGAACGCACAACGCCTGGGCTCAGGCGCGGGGCAAATTTCCCTTGCTGGTCAAGTTGCTGGACGCGCAGGATCGCCTCTCGGTGCAGGTGCATCCCGACGATGCTTATGCAGCCCGGCACGCCGGGCAGGAGTTGGGTAAAACAGAGATGTGGGTGGTGCTGGATGCTGCGCCTGATGCCGCCGTTATTTTGGGTGTGCAACCAGGCGTGACACCCGCCACCTTTCAAGCGGCTCTGGCGGCCGGCCGGCTGGAGTCACAGCTACATAGCCTACCCGTCCAGACAGGCGACTTTGTGTGTGTGCCGGCCGGCTCACTGCACGCCATTTTGGGCGGTCTGCTGATTGCTGAAATCCAGCAAAACGCCAACACCACCTACCGCGTCTACGATTGGAATCGTCTGGGGGCCGACGGCCGGCCGCGGCCGCTGCATGTGCAATCGGCGCTGGACGTCATCCGGTTTGATCAAGTCGCACCTGCGTTGCCGCGCCCTCAACCCCGGCCGGCCCCGGCCGGTCAAACCCGGGAATTACTATGTCGCAATCGGTACTTCACGGTGGAGCGTCTGACATTGCCGGCCGGCAGCCATTGGGCCGGGGTCTGCGACGGTCGCACCCTGGAAATATGGGGCGTTCTGGCCGGCCGGGCCATCATCGACAGCCATGGGGGTCAGGCAAGCGCCCCGGCCGTCACCTTCACCCTCCTGCCGGCCGGCCTCGGCCCCTTCCACGTGCAGGCGACCAGCGACACCCAACTCTTACGCACCTACGTGGAGGCATGAGAACCACCCTGACCCTAGTTGGTGTGCGCGTGAACGGGCCACCCGCAATCGTCGTAGCGCGATTAGCCAAGAGCCTGAACGTGCCAACGGCCGTTCCCCCCATCGAGCGCAATCTCATCCATCCTATCCATCCTATCCGTCCCTTGCCAGACTTCGCTTCACGCATCCAACAACTGCCGCCCAACACCCTGGCTTTGCGCCGGGCCTTCAAGACGGTCTATTGAAAAACGGGGTTCAGAATGGCTACACCCTCCCATCTCCCCCCATCCCCACGCTTGCCGGTTGAACACCTATCTGGCAGTTTCAACAACGTCACCAACTCCTACAAGTTCTAATGGTTTCTCGCCCTCCTCAATCACATCGAAGAAACACTATCACCCATCATCCCCATCAACCATCTGTTGGCGCGGATGGTGACGGGGGTCTGGTATCCGGCCAACTATTTTCGCCTCTCATCCGGCCAGCAAGAGCGCCTCAGCCAGATTGCTCTGGCCATCAAAACGGAAATCAACCTGCCCCCCGATGCGCCCAAACAGAAAATCATCGAGGCCATACTGAACTATATGGACAATGGCACGCCGCTGGCGCGGGAGATCATCAGCCTGGGTGTCTATGTCCCTTTTCGCTTTTTGCGCCCCTTTTTCGCTGCCCAGCTACGCGGCGAAGTAGACTGGAAGATCAATGGACTCATTCAGCAAATGGCAGATGATTCTTTTGTCCCTTCCCTGAGACCTTGCCTCTATCGCTTCCTTCCCCAAGCTAGCGCAATAGAAATTCACCCGTGCTGACTGGCCTATTTACAGGAACACCTGGCGATTGTGACCGGCTTTTGCCTGTGGCATTTGCTCAACTATCTGCAAAAGAACAATCCCAACGTCCCTGGAATCGTCGGATTAGGGGCGGCCGCGGAACTATGTACGATCCTGCCTGCTGAAGAAAGCCAGCGCATTGGGACAATGCGCGGTGTGCTGGAAGCGCAGCTGTTGGCCGCGTTACCTGGTGCCTGGGTAAACGGCGCGAAGGCAAAGCGCTTGCCCAACACCATCAGCCTGACGCTCCCCGGCATTGAGGCCGATGCGCTTTTACTCAATTTGCCAGAAATCATGATGGGAGTGGGTTCAGCCTGCTCTACAGGAGCATTGGAACCATCTCATGTGTTACAGGCAATAGGTCTAGCTCGCTCTGATGCAGCGTCTACAATTCGCTTGAGTCTCGGGCGATTCAATCTGCAAGAAGAGATCCCACTCATTGTGGCCCATATTGTGCAGGCTGTAGCTACACAACCGATCGCGGTCTCCTAACCGAAAGTTGCGTCGGCGCGAATTTGTGCTATTATTTATCCGCTCTCACTCATTTAATGAGTTGGCGAATATAGATAGACAGCCTAACGGAGGTTGGAAGTTGGCGAATATTCAATCGGCAAAAAAGCGGATACGGCAAAATGAAAAGAGACGAGCGCACAATCGCGTTTACCGTTCGGCCGCCCGCACCTACATTAAGAAAACCCGGCAATTGATCGCCGATGGCAAGCTGGCCGAGGCGGAAAGCATCATGCAACAGGCTGTCAGCACGTTGGACAAAGCCGCCCGCAAAGGGATCATTCATCCCCGCAACGCTGCCCGACGCAAAGGGCGCATCATGTCCGCTCTGGCCAAAGCACGCAAGGCTTAAGGTCTTTCTTTCCCACTTGCCTGGGAAGCTCTGGGTAAACGAACGCCATCCTGATAAGATGGCGTTTTTCGTTGCTCGCGGCCAGGTTCACACCGACTGGCCTGCGTCTGAGCTGTTGTCGGCTTTCACAGGATGGACGTGGAAGATATACCCCTGACCACGCACAGTCAATAAGCGACGCGGGTTAGCGGGGTCTTCCTCAATCAGTCGGCGCAGCCACCGCACATGCACATCTAGCGTGCGGGTATCGTCTACGTAATCAGTTTTCCAGACACTTTGCATCAGCTGCAGACGGGTGAGCACCTGATCGGGATGCGTCATGAACTCTTCCAATAAACGCAACATCTTGGGGGTGAGCATTTGATCCCCCTGGCCGCGGATGTTGACCGCGCTTTTGTCGCGGTATAAAACAATGCCGTTGAGGCGCAAGATGCGCCCTTCGTCATCGTTGGCCGGCAACAAAGCTTTGACGCGATTGAGCAATTTGCGCGGCGTGCAAGGATATTCGAGGTAGATCTGAGCCTCGGCCGCCTCGTCTAACTCTTGTTCTGGGGCGCGGCAATGGATCAGGGGAACATCATCGAGGCGCTGTCGCAAGGTGCGGCAGGTACGGACACCGGTTGACCGCATCAAACGGGCGTCATAAATGATCAGGTGGGGGCGCTCGGTGGCGACGCGCTTCAAAGCGGCTCGACCGCTGTGCACCACCGAGACTTGATAGCCGGCGCGAATCAACACAGGAGCGAGTGATGCACCCCCTGCTTTCAAATGTTCCACTAACAAGATAATGGTCGCCGGCATGTTCACGATTATAAGTGAGACGCGCCATAATGCAACGGGAATTTTTTAACAATTCTGCTGTTATTCACAATACACATGCCTTTCCCGGTCGGGACGAAGTATAATGGGGCCTGCGCGTGGGACGTCGGAAGCACAGCCCAAAGAACCAATACGGCTTTGGCGGCATCACGCAAGAGAGGGATTCGTCCGGGGAGATGACCGGAGCTTGGAGCTTATGGAACAGCTATATCGCAGCTGGCGTTATGTCTGGGGCATGAGCGTGATTTGCCTCAGCTGGTGGGTGGGGCTGGCCGGTTGCCAACCGCAGGCCAACTCATCCCCTCTCCAGGCTGAATCAACCGGGGGAATAGCCTATTTACCCACCACCTTTCGGGCCTTGCCAATAGGCAGTTGGAGCCCCGTAACGGCCACCAATACCCTCACGCCGCGCCATGAGAACGGCTATGTCCAGGTGGGAGATACCTTTTATCTGTTGGGAGGACGGGGAGAGCGGCCGGTCGAAACGTATGATCCGGCAGCTAACCGCTGGCAAAAGAAAGCGACGCCTCCATTCGAGTTGCACCATTTCCAGGCAGTCGTATACAACGATCTGATTTACGTTATGGGGGCTTACACCGGCAACTTCCCCTTTGAAACAGCGGTCAGTCACATCTGGATCTACAACCCGGCTCAAAATAGCTGGAGTGAGGGGCCGGCCGTCTCCCGGCCACGAGGCAGCGCCGGCGCAGTTGTCTACAATCAGCGCATCTATCTGGTGGGAGGTGTTGTGGGTGGGCATGGAGAACATGCTACGACGGTCAACTGGGTAGACGAGTTTGATCCTGCCACCAACGTGTGGCGTGAACTGCCCCCTATACCCCACGCCCGTGACCATTTTCAAGTGGCGGTGGTCGAAGATCGTTTGTACGCGGCCGGCGGACGTGTGACCGGTGAGGCTAACTTTGCCGACCAAACGATCCCCCAGGTGGATATTTTCGATTTCACAACCGAAACCTGGAGCACCCTGCCTTCGCCTGATGGGGACATCCCCACCATGCGGGCCGGCTCGATGACAGCCGTGCTGGGCCGGGAGGTGATTGTCGTCGGGGGCGAGGGGTTTGGGTTGGCCTGGGCGACAACTGAAGCGCTGAATGTAGATAGCGGACATTGGCGCACTCTGGCCTCCATGCTCCAGGCGCGGCATGGCTCCCAACTCATTGCCTGCGCCGGTAGTTTGTACGTGGCGTCCGGTTCAGGCGCTCAGGGGGGCGCACCAGAACTGGCAACGCAAGAGGTTTTTACACTGGAAAATTATCAACCCTGCACCCCTTGAGCGATCTGGGGATGTCAGCACGGAGTATGAATCGGGTATGGCTTATTCGCGTCTCCTAAGGGCCGGCTGCCTGGCCGGCTGGCTGATTCTTGTGGTCTGGGCGACCGCACACCACAACACCTCGCCCACTGTGGCAGATTCCCCCACTTTCATGGGCGCGTATCTACCCACCCTTTTCCGTCCCTTTGATCCCCCCGACACTCTTATCCTTCACCCCTTGATCACCAATCTGGGGACGACCACCATCACCGACATCACCCACGCCGGGGATGAACGGCTCTTTATTGTGGAACGGGAAGGATATATTCGCATCTGGCAAGATGACGCCTTGCTTCCCATCCCCTTCCTGGATGTGCATGATCTGATCTCGCTAGATAATTGGGAGGAGGGGTTGTTAAGCCTGGCGTTCCATCCTGACTATGCGCAAAATGGTTATTTTTTCATCACCTACACCACCGGCGATCCAGATTGTAGCTATGACCCAGATACGGATGTTGGTTACAGCTGTTATCTGAAAGTAGCTCGTTATCAGGTATCGGCCAGCGATGCCAATCTGGCGAATCCAGCCAGCGCAACGCTGTTGCTGAGCATTCCCAAGAGCGACAAGGTGCACAATGGAGGCGACCTGAGCTTTGGGCCGGATGGGTATCTTTATATTCCCACCGGAGATGGCGGGCCTGACCCTTTGCCGCCGGGCTGGGAGAACCGGACGCCAGGCGACCTTTACAACCATGGGCAGCGCAAGAATGATCGATTGGGTAGTTTGTTGCGCATTGACGTTGATCAGAGCGGCGGCTTATCCCCCGACTGCACCCTGGGGGCCGAGAACCCACCCTACACGGTGCCGGCCGATAACCCTTTTGCCAATGGATCGGGCGGTAGCTGTGATGAAATCTGGGCCATTGGTCTGCGCAACCCATGGCGGGTGAGTTTTGACCGTCAGACAGGAGACCTGTATATCGCCGATGTTGGGGAGTGGCATTACGAGGAGATCAACTTTCAGGCGGCCGGGGCGGCCGGGGGCGTCAACTACGGCTGGCACTGCTACGAAGGCTGGCTCGATTACACCCTGGAGTGGCCGGAAGTGAGTGATGATTGTGAGGCTGTGACCCACACCCCCCCGGTCTACGCCTATGCCACCGACGCGGTGGCGGAATGTTCCATCACCGGCGGATTTGTCTATCGGGGCCAGACTATCCCCGGCCTGCGCGGCCATTATGTATTTGCCGACTTCTGCTCTGGCAAAGTATGGCGTTTGCATCTCAACGGCAGCGCCTGGCAGGCGGTGCAGGTGGCTGACCATCAGGAGTTCATCAGCACCTTTGGGGAGGATGTCCACGGGGAGCTCTATGTAGGCATTTTTGGCGGTGGAGCGGTTTACCAGATAATCGCTCCCTGAAGCGGGCCGCTGCTGCCCCTCAATCACAAGCCGGGCTGGGCGGCAGGGCGGGATCAAGCGCTTCTACCCCCTCCAGATAGAGGGCGAAGCGGTCGAGACTGAAATCAGCCGAGCGGGCGGAGATCTCAAACAGGTGACGGCCAGCGGCCAAAAAATACCCCGGCGTCGAGTCCTGGCTGTGGTTGGCAAACTCAAACCAGGTAGCCCAAGTCCACTCCCCCCGCATCGGCGAAAAGGTTTTCGTCCAGGTGGTGTTGTCCATGCGGGTGAAGACATCGTTGGCCAGAGTGGAATCGGGGTGGATATGCAGATTGCGCAGTCGTAGCTGGTATTCGCCCGGCGTCGTGATCTCAATGATATAGGCCAGCACCCCCGCTCCCGGCGCAGCAAAGAGGTCAGGCCCTCGCCAGGTGTAATAGGCCGTTCCGGTATAGCCGGGGAAATCCGTTTCCACCGTCCACTCCTCCACGGCCGGGTGGGCTTCGATCTCCACAATCACCGCCCCAGCCTGCGCCTGAAAGCAAATCTCCTCCGGCCGCGACACAATCGGCAGAAAGACCCGTTGTCCGTCAGCTTGAGAGCGCACCGGCGATGCCCACACTCCCAGCACACTGGCCGCCAGACCACACCCAACCAACCACCAGCCCCATTCCTTACGCCACATCATGTCAACCTCCACCGGTGCCATCTATTAAAGTAAAGCCTAGCTTACCCGCCTTGCTCACAAGGGCAAGTTATCTGGCGTCCACGTGAGAAATTGCCCACCTTCTCCCCACCCCGACATCTGGCAAGTCTCTCAGCCACATTAAACAATATGTTCGGTGTGTGGATACTGCTTGTATGGCGCTTTAGTGGCAAGAAAACCTCAGCCTAATCAAAACGTCAGCGTAATGAGAGCCAGGGGGCCCAGCGCAGGATGGGCCACCACCAGGCCAGGGTCGGCAAGACCCACCAGGCCAGGGTGGTCAGGCGCGCCCAGGTGGGGAGGTGGGGGAAAACCCAGATAGCGGCGATGACCAGACCCATAGCGTTGCGACCGGCGTGCATGATGTGATCGTAAACATCGGCCGGCAATAACACAACAAAGAGGGCCTGTACCAGCAACAACCACCAGCCTTCCTGGCGTGGCGCTCTGGCCAGCCCCCACATTGCCGCCCCTAAAGCCACCACGCCCGGCCAGGCTACGAACAAAGCAGATGAAAGCCGTCCCGGCTCCAATGTCAGCTGCGATAAGATGCCCTGTAAGGGAATGAGACCCGGCGAGGAACCCAAACCCACCCCCCATTGCAACAGACGGGTGTAAAGATGAAGCTCCCATCCCAACAACGGCAAGGGAACCAGCACGAGGCTGAGCGCCGGCCGCCAGCGCCGTTGTGCCAGCATCCCCAATCCCAAACCGATGGGTAAGAGCAACGTTTGCTCCTTAGCCAGCGCGGCCAGGGCAAAGGCGAGCAAGCTGAGGGGGCGGCGTTGGGGCCAGCTAACCAGCCCTCCTATGGCCAGCCCATAGGCCAGCGGCTCGTTCAGATCACGAGAGTAGGCCATGAGCAGGCCAACATAGCTGCCATAAGTGAGGGCATACCAGGGGGAAAGTCCAGCCTGCCGTAACCAACACGCCAGCAGGGCTACGCCGGCCGTCACCGCAACCAGATTGATCCCGACCAGGCTCCAGGCCACAGCCACCCCCTGCGCCTGACCCACCCATCCGGCCAGGGCCGCCAGCAAGATGCGCTGGTAGCGATAAGCGGGCAGATCAAGGTGAGGTGTGGCTTCCCAGCCCTGAGTGGCAATGTAGTAGGTGAATTGACCATCATAACCCAACCGGCCGGCCGGGTCCAGGTTTTGGAAGCGTTCGCCCAACCAGACAAACCAGTAAGGGTTGCCATCGTGGCGCGCCAGAGCCACGGCAGTGAAAAGCAGGTAAAAAAGAAGGATCGCCCCCACAACGCCGACCACACCAGACCAGCGCCCGGTGGCAACATCGCCGGCCGGCTGGATGGAAACGTCTGGCAGTTGTGATGGGGGCAAACGCGCCGGCTCAGCCAAACGGGGCATGGGGGGTGTAGGTAGGCAACCCCAGATCGGGTATCGGGCGGCCGGCCAGAAAAGCTTCCAGCGCCGCCGCTGTGGCCTGACGATCATCCCAGGGGTACTCCACCCGTCCAAAGCACATCGACTGCTCGTGTCCCTTGCCGCAGATCAGCACCACATCCCCCGGTCGGGCCAGCGTCAGGGCGTGATAAATGGCCCAACCGCGATCCCCCGTGCGCCAGAAGGTTTCCCCCTCCACCCCACCCTGGGCGCGGCAACCCTCCGCCATGAAGGCCAAAATATCCTCCAGCGGCTCCTGGCGGGGGTCTTCAGCTGTCAAAATGGTCAAATCCGCCTGGGCAGCTGCAATCTCCGCCATCATGCGCCTCTTGGCGACATCGCGTCGGCCGGCGCTGCCAAAAACGGCGATCACGCGGCCGGCGCTCATGCCACGCGCGGCCTCAATCGCCTTGACCAACGCATTGGGGGTGTGGGCAAAATCCACCACCACCAGAAAAGGCTGGCCGCGGTGAATGCGCTCCATACGTCCGCTGATCTGCTGGACAGCCTGCAAACCGTGTTGGATGGCGGCTGGGGCAATACCCAGGCTGTGGGCAGCAGCAGCAGCAGCTAACATATTGTAAACCGTGAAGCGGCCAATGAGCGGTGTAGCTATCGGCCATGTGATCTCCCTGGCGTCCGGGGGAAGATGCAAAGTGAAGCGGGTGAAGTCGGGACCAAACGCCAGATCGTCGGCCCAGACGTGGGCCGGGTGGTCGATGCCATAGGTCAGGCAACGCGGCATGGGCCGCCCTTGCAAGTGGGGGTAGGCCCCATCATCCCGATTGAGAACCACCGCATCGGAGGCCAGAGTTAACAGGCGGGCCTTGGCCGCCACATACCGGGCATAGTCGCCATGATAGTCGAGATGTTCATGGGTGATATTGGTGATGACGCCCAGGTTGATGCCAGCGGCATCCACGCGATGCTCCGCCAGCCCCATGGAGGTGGTCTCTAAAACACAATCGGTGACGCCATCATCCACCATACGGCGCAGATAAGCCTGCACTTCTGGGGCCTGGGGAGTGGTCACATGCAAGCCCAACGGCTCCTGATAGGAGCCGATGATCGCCTTGATGGTGCTGATCATGCCGGCGTTACGCCCGGCCGCGCGCAAAATCTCATAGATCATGGTCACGGTCGAGGTCTTGCCGTCCGTGCCGGTGACGCCTATGACCCGCAGCTGGCGGCCAGGAAAATCATATTGCGCCGCTGCCAGCCAGCTCAAGGTGATGGCGGTGTCGGGCGTTTGCCAGTAAACGGCGTTTATTCCGGCCGGCAACTCCACCTCTGCCGCCGGCCGTTGAGCCAGCACCAGCGTCGCGCCTCGTTCCACGGCCTGGGGAATGTAGGCATGTCCGTCACTGTAAGGGCGCACTCGCGCTACAAAGCAGTCGCCGGGTTGGACTTCGCGGCTATCTTCAACAAAGCGGTTGAACTGGACATCTGGCCCCGTATAAGGAGGCGGCGCAGGAATGGATGGCAGAGCGGCCCAGCGCGCCAACAAGGTGTGCAAAGATAGCTCAAACATAGGCTGGGTTCAAATCAAAGATCGGTCGCCTCCGGCCGGCGTCACCAGGCATACGCCTCAGGCGCCGCTCCGCCGGGGCCGGGCCAGATAGCATCCAGCCGTTGCAGCATCTCCGGGCTGAGCTTCACCTCCAGGGCGCGTAAATTG
Organism: Anaerolineae bacterium; assembly: GCA_034435495.1. Taxonomy (GTDB): domain Bacteria; phylum Chloroflexota; class Anaerolineae; order Promineifilales; family Promineifilaceae; genus DAOTXO01. The sequence goes on along the minus strand of DAOTXO010000037.1, from coordinate 49,174 downwards.
CTGTAGAGTTGTTCCAGCGTGCGTGGGCCAATGATAGGCGCGGTGACGTGGGGTTGGTGCAACAACCAGGCGACCGCCACCTCGGCCGGGTGCGCGTTTAACTCCCGGCACACCACCTCATATTGCTCCAGATGCGTCTGGTAGCGAGCGATCAGCTTTTGGCGATAGGCGGAGTGGCGCCGCGATCCGCTGCCTCGCCCACCCAAAACCCCGCCGCCGACTGGACTATAGGGAATAAAACCGAGGCCATAATGGGCAGCGGCCGGCAGCACCTCCAACTCCACCATGCGCTCGGTCAGGTTATAAACGCTCTGCTCACTCACCAGGCCGAGAAAGTGACGTTGACGCGCCGCTTCCTGCGCCTGCGCAATGTGCCAGCCGGCGAAGTTGCTGCTGCCCACATAGCTAATCTTGCCTTCTCGCACCAGTTGTTCCATCGCCTGCCACACCTCCTCCCAGGGAGCATGGCGGTCGATATGATGCATCTGGTATAGGTCGATGTGGTCGGTTTGCAACCGCCGCAAGCTGCTCTCGCAGGCGCGCCGAATGTGATAAGCAGATAGTCCCTGGTCGTTGACATCGTCCGACATTTCACTGTAGACTTTGGTCGCCAGCACCAGCCGATCCCGCTTATCCCGATTCTTGGCCAGCCAGCGCCCGATGATCAACTCCGTTTTGCCTCGCCCCTGGTCGTAGCCATAGACATTAGCCGTATCAACAAAGTTAAGGCCGGCGTCCAGAGCGGCGTCGAGAATAGCGTGGCTATCCCCCTCATGGGTGTGAACGCCAAAATTGGTCGTCCCCAGACACAGACGACTGACCTTTAAGGCAGTGCGTCCCAGATAGGTGTAATCCACAGTCTGACCTCCAGCTGGAAATGGCTTTGATCCTTAGGCCTTACCAGATCACGCCCCTTCATACCCAACTGCGCCATCTGGCGTCAACAGTCCATCAACTGATGAAGCGCGCCAGGTCGTCGTGCATAGCCTGCAAAGAGGGTTTGTGAATGTACATCATGTGACCCGCTTCGTAATAATGCACCGAAATATTGGGGCGCAGGCCCGGCTCCAGGCCCAAGTGGCTGACGGTGTAATCGGCGGCAAAGTAGGGCGTAGCCAGATCGTAATAGCCGCTGGCCAGGAAAACTTTCAGATGAGGATTGCGGCTGATCGCCTCCCGCAACGTGTCCGCCACATCCACATATTGGTTTTGGAACTTCTCATAGTTCCAGGGCCACACCTTGTGCGTCAAAATCTCGTAGGGTAGATCCGACTCAAACTGCAACTCCCGGCGGACGTAATCATTCAAGGTGGCAGTATACGCTCCCTGAATGGCCGTATAGCTAGGGTCATAGTCCGCCTGCTCGCCCACAGCGTCGCGATCCACCCCCTTGAAACGGCTGTCCAGCCGGCCGACCGTGCGTCGTTCGGAACGCAGCAGCTCCTTGACAAAGCGGAAGATAGAAGGCCGCAAGTTGATGCGCTCCAGATATTCGGGGGATAGGCCGGTGAAGCGCACCAACTGGTCGAGCGTCTGCTGATAGGCGGCGCCAGTCAGGCGCGCCCCCTGCATCAACGCCAGCGTGTACGGGCCTTCGGCGAAGGCCTCGGCTTCTTTGAGCAAGCTGTGCAGGCTGCTCCACTCTTTGCCCAATGCGCCATGATACCAGGCGGTGGCAGCGTAGGTGGGCAGGAAGAGGGGGTAGGGCAAATCATTGCCGTGATTGAAATCCACCGTCTGGAAGTTGAGCACCGCCGACACCAGGATGATGCCGTTCAAGTAGAGGCCATACTCGTTTTGCAGAAATCCGCTCAAGCCGGCCGCGCGCGTTGTCCCATAGCTCTCCCCAATCAGAAACTTGGGCGAGCTCCAGCGTTGATTACGGGTGATGTAGAGCCGAATGAACTCCCCCACAACTTCTATATCTTTCTCGAACTCGTGGAATTGACGCGGTTTCTCGCCAGGAACCGGCCGGCTGTATCCCGTGCTGACAGGATCGATAAAAACGAGATCGGTTACATCCAGCAAAGAGGCCTCATTATCCACCAGGCGATAGGGCGGTGGTAACGGTAAACCATCATCCTGCATCAAGACGCGCCGGGGGCCCAAGAGACCAAGATGCAACCAGACCGACGAAGAGCCAGGCCCACCGTTGAAAGCAAAAGTCACCGGACGAGTGGCGACATTCTCCACCCCCCGCTTGGTGTAAGCCACATAAAAGATCGTCGCTTTGGGTTTGACCCCTTCTTGCTCATCTTCTTCGTGGATAACCAGCGTGCCGGCCGTGGCTGTGTACACCATCTCCAGGCCATGGAGCATTAGACGGTGCTGTGTTTGCACTGTTTGCTCTTTGGGCGGGGTGCGCGGCGTCTCCTTGGCGCTGCTGCTGGATGCCGCTTGTTCAGTCGTGGACATAGATGACTCCCTGAAAAGTTAAATTGAGAGTTGGAACGTAAGCAAGATGGAATGAATGGAATAAAGTGGGCCGGCTATCCCCCGTCCTGGCGAGCTGGCGCTGTTAAGCGTAGCGTCCATAATTCACCGCCTCACTCCAGAAATCCCCCGGCCGAAGCGCCGCCAACCGCTCCGAACCCAATTTCGTTACATAAGCGGCGCGGTCGGGAATAGCATAGACCCACTCGTGCAGCCAGGCTTCCGTGGAGGCGCGCTCACGCGAGAGACGATCCCATTCCAGATAGGCGGTGTTGTCCCGGTCATAATAGCCCTGGACATAGCTGGGGTGGGCCCCATAAGGTTCATGAACCACCGCCTGCACCACCAGGCCGGGAATGAGGGTACGATTGGGGTCGCGGCGGATGACCGTGTCGGCCACGATCTCCTCCACCACCACGATCACCGTCTGGGCAGCAAAGGCCGCTTCTTTCTGCACCCCCAATAAGCCCCATAGCTGGGTGTTACCCTGTTCATCGGCTCGTTGGGCGTGGATAATAGCCACATCAGGCTGAAGCGGCGGCACGACAGCAATGGGGCCGCTACCGTAAGGGTCGTCAACAGTGCGGATCAGGGGGTTGGCGGTGGGCATGTCGCTGCCCACATAGCTGCGCAAGGGAAAGAAAGGCAGGCGGCTGGCCCCGGCCAGATAGCGACCCACCATGCCAAAGTGGGAATATTCTTCCAGTTCCAGCGTGCGGGGAATGCCTTGCTCCACCGCCCGGCGGATGGCGTGCAAACTGCCCACGCCGGGGTTGCCCAGATAGCTGAAGACCAGTTTGCGCGCCACCCCGGCCGCCACCATCTGGTCGTAGATCAGATCAGGCGTAAGGCGCACCAGGGTCAACTCTTGTTTGCGCTGACGGATGATCTCATGTGCAGCCGCAAAACAGATGAACGCTGTAAACCCCTCAATGGCGATGGTCGCTCCATTCGGAACATGGCGGGCTATAGCCTGCTGCATCGTCATAACTTTGTGCATAGATTACTCTGCCACACGCCGGGTCGCTCCAGCATCAAATGGGCGCAGCTTGCAACTTGCCGGCCCGGCTCGCATCCAGGTGAACCCCTTCGGTCAGACAGCTATTGGGACAACGCCTCAACCCCTGTCTCCCTGATGTTGCCGGCCGGCCCAACTGCAACAACTGCGCCCTTGTCAGCCGTTGTTATGATAACAGACCGTACCCAAGCCTAACGCTCAATCGACTACAGTCTGGCTTTGCTCATGCAGATATTGCTGCACATAGTACAGCCCACCGCCCGCTTTGCCCGTCGAGCCGCTGCCCTTCCACCCGCCAAAAGGTTGGTAGCCGGGCCAGGCCCCGGTGGTCGCGCCGGTGGTACGATTGACATACACCACACCAGCCTCGATATGGTCGAGGAACCAGGCAACTTCATCATCGTCTTCACTGTAGAAGCCGGCCGTCAAGCCATATTCCACATCGTTAGCCAGCCGCATCGCTTCATTCAGGTCCTCAAAGCCGGTCACTGTCACGATGGGCAGGAACATCTCCTGCTGCCACAAGGGGTGATCCAGCGGCAGATCGTCCACAATGGTGGGCATGACATAATAACCATTCAGGTCCAGCACCTTACCGCCGTAAACAATGTTGCCATGCGCCGCCAGGTCGGCCACGAAACGTTGGTAATCCTCAAAAGCGCTCTGGTTGACCACCGGCCCCATCCAGTTGGTTTTGACGGTGGGGTCGCCCACCTGAATGCGCCCGGTCAGGTCGAGCAGCTTTTGTAAAAAGGCCTCTTTGACATCCTGATGGACATAGACGCGGGAACAGGCAGAACACTTTTGCCCTTGCAAACCAAAAGCGGAGCGCATGACGCCGATGGCCGCCTTGTCGAGGTCTGCTTTGCGGCTGATAATGGTGGGGTTCTTACCCCCCATCTCCGCAATGCAGGGGCGTGGGTAACGTCCACCCACGGCGAAATTGCGCAAAATGCGCATCCCAACATCGTAGCTGCCGGTGAAAGTGATGCCGGCCACATCGGGATGATCCACCAGGGTTTGGCCCACCGTGCGGCCGCCGCCGGTGACAAAGTTGAAGACGCCGGCCGGCAAGCCCGCATCCACAAAACATTGGGTCAGCAACCAGCCAGTGTAGGCGGTGTCGGTGGCCGGCTTAAAGACAACCGTGTTACCAGCCACCAGCGCCCCACCACTGGGGCCGCCAGCCAGAGCGAAGGGAAAGTTGAAGGGAGAGATGACCACCCACACGCCATAAGGCTTCAAGACGCTACGGTTGTGATGCCGCTCACTCTCGGAAGCCATGTCGTAGGTGAAGCCATGGTTTTGCTCCATCTGGTCGCAGTAATAGCGGATGAGGTCGGCCGTCTCCTCCACATCCCCCAGCGCTTCGAGGCGGTTCTTACCCACCTCCAGGCTCATGACCGCCCCAATTTCAAACAGGCGGTCGCTGATGAGATCGGCCGCCTGGCGCAACAACTTCACCCGCTCTTGCCAGGGGGTGGCGCGCCAGATGGGGAAGGCGGCTTTGGCGGCCGCTACAGCTTCCTGAGCATCTTGCTCTGTGCCGCTCTGAAAATGGGCCATCTCCAGGTCAAGGTCGACTGGGCTGTGTTTGGTGAAAGTTTTGGCCGCAGTACGGGGCGCGCCATTGATCCACATGGGAAAAGTTTGACCGAAACTGGCTTTGGCAGCCGCTACAGCTTCATCGAAATATTGATCGAGCAAAGGGTTGTCAACACCCAACATGGAGTAGGTGACTTTGATTCTTTCTCTGGTAGTCATGTGCGGAGTCTCCTTGAATCGTGGTATAACCGACGGGGTCAACGACGCAACAGGCCTGCGGGCGTCGGCTGTCATTGCCCACCGGTTAGAACACCAGCACTATTATAACGGCATGTGTCAGGTCGCGCGAAGAATTGGAGATTTGCTCATGGAGCGCACGGCCGGCCCAAACCCGCCAGCACCCAACACCCCATCCCCTGTTCCACCCAGGCCAGACCATCCACCCAGGTCTCCCCAATCAACACATCCCAATGCAGGTGGTTGCCGGTGGAGCGCCCGGTGGTTCCCACTCCCCCCACCAGCTGCCCCGGCGTCACGTGCTCCCCAACCGCCACCGCCAGGGAGGAGAGGTGGTAGTAACCACTATAAACGCCCAGCCCATGATCGAGGATGACGCTGCCGCCGCGCACATAGAGATGCTCTGCCACGACGACAATGCCGGCCGCTGTGGCGTAGACCGGCGTCCCGGCCCCGGCGGCAAAGTCCACCCCTTCATGGTAAGTAGGATAAGTACGCCCGCCGTCAGTCGAACGGCGCGCCCCATAAGCTGAAGATTGGTAGAGAAACTGGTCGATGGGCAACTGAAACTCTTGTTGCCAGTAAACGGCCGGGGTGGTCTGGCGCCAGATAGCTGCCAGACGTTCCCGCTCCAGACGTATATCCTCGACTGAAAGCTGCGCCGCTGCGCCGGTGTAGGTGAAGGCCTGGTAATCCCAGGGGCGATCCTGCATCAGCCAGGGTTGAGACCACAACAGTTGGTCGTCCACCACAATAGTAAGCTCGTGGGGGCCGGGGCGGAAAAAGGCCCCTACGCCGCTCAAGGCCACCAGCCGCCCCTCCTCGCGCAACACATGGAAAGGAAGAGCTGCCCACAGCGGCGCTTCCAGGCTGAGGTGCACGGCGGCCGGCCATGGGGGCTGCAATTGGGCCTGCAACCCTAACGCCTGCCCCGGCGTCACCGACAGACTCGACACAGCCAGGGTAGCGAAGCCCGGGGGCAACTCTTGCGGCGGCGCATCGCCGCCGGGGATAAAGTAAGCTGTGTGCGGGGTCAGGCGCGCCGCATAGCTGGCAACCTCCCCGACGGCAGAGGTGGTCAGCAGGTGGGATGGAGCGGTGTGGTGGCGCAACGCCAGCAACAAAGGCAGGGGATCGGCCGGGCGCACCAGTTGACCCAGGCGCTCAGCGGCGGCCGGAACCAACAGGGTCGCGCCGATGATGGGTTGGCGTTGGGGGTTGATGACGCCGTTGAGGGCGTGCAAAGCGGCCGGCGTTGTCTGGTAACGATAGGCCAGCGCCAGCCAGGTATCGCCGGGTTGCACCCGATGAGGGATAGGCGGCGGCACGCCGGCGACGGCCGGCCCCACCCCCTGCAAAAGCCAGACCATCCCCACCAGAGTGATCAGGTGACGATAGCGCCGCCACAACTCATGACGCCCACACAACATAGCCCCATTGTACCCCTGACCACAATTGGAGAAAAACGGCCGGCCGCGCAGTTGACATCCCCTCCAGAGCGCGCTATAATCCCCTCTTGTCATTGCGGGGTAGAGCAGAGGCAGCTCGTCGGGCTCATAACCCGGAGGTCGCAGGTTCGAATCCTGTCCCCGCTACTCACAGAAAGCAAAACCGCAGCCGGCCGGCTGCGGTTTTTGTTTTTAAGCCTCTTTGTTAAGATGCTGGGATTGGGGAACCCCTATTGATAATGCAGCTGCACCGCCAGCCAATCAAGAGAGAAGTCACGCAGGGTGGAACCGGCGACCATGATGACGCGCACCCGCAGGTTGGCGTCACTGAAATCCCCGGTTGCCCAGGTGCGCCCCCAGGTGTCGGTGGGGCTGCCCAGGGTGTAGGTGGCATCGGCCGTCGTCAGGGTGGTGGTGCTTTTGGCCGTTGTCCAACTTGCGCCTCCATTCCAGGAAAGCTGAATGCACCACTTGGGTGAGCCGGCCGTACTGTCCACCTTGCCATTCAGACGCACCTCAATGCCATTGATGGTGGAGCCGGCCGGCACACTGATGCCATAGGTGTGATAGAGATGCTTATCTTTGGCCGTGCTGGTGCAAGAGGTACTGGTGCCTGTGCCGCTGTTGGTATCTACGCCGTACACCCCATCGTCCGCGTAAGCGTTGGCCGGGTTGGTCTGATAGCCGTTGTTGTCGCCGGCGCTACTGGTCACCGCGGCGTTGGCAGTGGGGCTGAACCAGCCCAATGTGGTGACACAGGGGGTTCCTGGTGTCTGGCTCCAGTTGCCGGTGGCAGCGGCCACGCCGCTGGTGGGAATCTTGCAGGTGCGGTTGACGCCACTCTCCCAAATGGTGTTGCCCCCATTACGCACAATATACTTGTACTCAACGGTCGTCCCCTGGCTGACGGTGAAGTCGGCCGGCCCGCTCCAGGTATCGCTGTCGATCCAGTTGAGGCGGACGGCCGCTGCCGGGTCCCAGCTTCCCAGTTCCGGCGCGCTGCCCACAACGTACATATCTTCCCCATATTGGGTGACGTAGCCGTTGACGGTGAAGGTGACGGGAATGGGGGGGACGACCGCGGCCGGCGTCAACACGGCTCCCTGATTGGCCGAGAGGTTCAAGATAATTTGACCGTTGGTCACGGTGTAGGTCTGTCCGGTCAACTGATCCTCCACCACCGTTCCATTGGCCCAGGTCAATGAAGCGCCCGGCAGATTGGGAATCGTCAGCGTGCGGCTGTTGTCGCTGTTGTTGAGCGCCACCAGCACACTGCTGCTGGCGTCTGTGCGACGATAGGCATACGTCCCATCGGCATTGTGGCGATAGAGGGCCACCCGCTCACCGCTGCGCAGGGCGCTGATGCTGAGGCGCAGGTCGATCAAGGTGTCCACCAGATCGCGCACCTCGCTGTTCTGGGCGGCGTCCCAACCGGCCGGCGGCGTGGTCAGATAACCGCTCCAGGGCATTCGGCTACGCGACCGCTCCGGCTTGCCGGCGTTGGCCTCGCTCTGCGACAGCCCCACTTCCGTCCCATAGTAGAGCACCGGCGGGTCGGGCAGGGTCATCTGGGTGATCAAGGCGAGCTTGAGCCGGCCGGTATTCTGCCCGGCGCGGAAGAGGAAGCGATCTGTATCGTGGTTGTCCAGGAAGGAGGGCAGAATATAGTTGCTGTTGTAATAGCCCTCGTAATAGGCCAGGTCGGCGTCGAAGGTATCGACGTTGGTGGAGCGGTGGGCAAAGAAGTTCTCAAAGATGTAGAGATGGTCAAAAGCCAGGACGCCATCTAACTCCCCTTCATAGCTTTTGCGCTCACCGGCGCCGCCGTCTGTCCACACTTCACCCACCAGGAAAATATCTGGATCGGCCGCCTTGACGGCGGCGCGGAATGCCATCCAAAAGCTGTGGCTGGGGCCGGGGGCATAGTCAAGGCGCAGGCCATCTACGCCATAGGTGTTGACCCAGGTGAGCGCCTGGTCAATCGTCGCCTGTCGCGCCGGGCCGTAATCATTGTCAATTTGGGGCATTTCTTTCACCCCAAAGAAGTTGGCGTAGGAATCATTGTCCCCCCACCATTGATTGTGGCCGCCGACGCACAAGCTGTCGTTGTAGCTGACCAGTTTACCCTGGCTATCAACTGAGCCGAACTTATACCAGCGGAAGTAGGGGCTGGCGGTGCAGTTGTCACTGGCGTCTTTGAAATAGGCGTGCTGGTTGGAGCTATGGTTGGGCACGAAGTCGAGGATAACCTTCATGCCGGCGGCGTGGGCCGCGTTGACCAGACTTTGGAAATCGGCCGTGGAGCCAAAGTTATCCTCCACATCCAGGAAATCCTGCGCTTCATAGCCGTGGTAGTTGTAAATTTCCCCCGGCGTGGCGTCGTAAACAGACCCAATTTGCGTCACCGGGTTCTCATACACCGGCGACACCCACAAGGTGTTGACGCCCAGGCTTTGCAAATAGTCGAGGCGGGCCAGCGCGCCGGCGATGTCGCCGCCATTCCATTGGAAAATATCGTTGACGCAGTAGCCGCCAGTCGTGGTGTCACAATCGATGTTGTTGCCCACATGGCCGTCGAAGAAGCGGTCGATGAACACCTGGTAGATGACAGCATCCTGCACCCAGGCCGGTGTGGTGTAGGCGCTGACATAATAGCCAAAGATGGTCGCCACGGCGCTGGTGTTGAGCGTTTTGCCGGTGGGGCTTTCGGCGTACACGATGTCGCCGCCGCCAGAGTGCCAGGTCGCGATTTTGTAGCGCACCTGTGTCCCCTGGGCCTGCGCCGGAATGGTTCCCTTCCACCAGGCCACTGTTCCGCCGGGGTCAGACTCGGTATGATCGAAGCTCATGACGATCATGGTCCCGTTGGTCACGCTGTCGTAGGCTCCATCGGGGATTGTGCCGTTGGTGGTGTAATAGATACGCGCCTGGTTGATGTAACCGTCGTACCCCACCTTGAGCCAGATGGTGGCGTCTTGTCCCGGCTGCACCGTATTGGTGGTAACGCCGCCGGCCACGATGTTGCCCCCATGCCACAACCAGGAAGCAGTCGCCTGGGCACTGGGCGCGCCGGAACGGCCGGCCCACACCCATAAACCAAGTACAAGGAAAAGCGCGAGGCGCAACCAGGGGGGGATACGACGATGCGAGATGGTGTTCATGGGAACTCTCCTGATAAGTTGTTACGGGATACTTGAGGGCCGGGGCGTCCGTCAAAAGAGACGGCCGGCTGTAAACCAATAAAAAAGGCTGACGTGTCCGCCAGCCTAAGGGAGCGCTTGTTGCGCTAAATCCGTTGTTAAAGCGTCAACCAGCTGTCGCGTCAGCTCGGCTAACTGTTGCTGCGCCGCCGGGCTCAAACCGGCCAGGCGACGCTCCACCGCTTGAATGTGGGCCGTAGAAGCGGCTTCTCGCCGGGCCCGGCCGGTCTCAGTTAAGGCGACGCGCACCAGGCGTTGATCCGAAGCGTCAGGCCCGGTTTGCACCAACCCCTGCTCTTCCATCCGGCGCACCAGACGCGTAATGTTGCCACGGGTACATAGCAACTGCCCGGCCAGCTCGGTGATGGTAAGACCGGTCGTCACATCATCACCCAGGCGTAACAAAAGATTGAATTGGGTAGGGGTTAAGTCCAACGGCTGCAACGAGCGACGGTCGCCATCATCCAGCAAGACATAAATTTGCTGAAAACGATGGTAAACAGTCATAGGCAGGTCTAAGGGCGTGCTCATGTAGATTTTTGTTGACTAGTCAACAAAACATATTCTAAACGAGAAACCCTCTTTTGTCAATCCCCCTCAGGCATCTTGATCCTGGTTGCGCCGTTGGGTGATCGGTGCGCCTCTTTGGGCGTCATAGCCTGCAAAGTTGCAACCTATTATGCCAGATATCGCCAGAAGCCCTTTATCTGGCGAGTTGCTGTATAGCCACTACTTTTCATCAGGCCAGTCTCACTCTTCTATCAACTCCTGGATTATCTGAGGCGACGGATGGATGCAAATCATTTCCAGTCGTTCAATCCCAACGTTTGTAAACTTATGGGGGATATTTGCACCAGCCACGACAATATTGCCGGCATCGACCTCAATATCCTCTCCACCCACAGTGAACCGCACTTTTCCAGTGCGGACGACCCAAGTCTCGGCATATGGATGCCTGTGCAGGGTCGCGCCGGTACCTGGTTCAGCCTTAACGTGGAAAAACGAGACCATCGAACCTAAGCGTGCGCCCTCAAACTTAATGGCGCCGCCGGGACTGAGTTGCAGGTCAACTGATCGAATGACTTTGTACATAGAATAAAACCTCTCTTCTTGTCATGCCAGTGCGTGGTATGATTAAGCCATCAGGAAGCAGTGACGATAGCAGCTTCAATCTCTGTCCAGCCTTCGAGACGTTCCAGGCCCAGGCCTGTGTAAACTTCTCTGGCATACTCCAGGCCGCTCAACCGCCCTAGTAAAACCAGCGCCGCTTGATAGCTCACCAGCCCTCCATTGGCTGTGATTCGCCGGTTATCCACCACAACCGGTTTATCATGCACCACGCGGATCGCCGGGAATTGGGTTTGTAAACTCGCTTCACCGCCAAACCAGGTTGTGGCTTGCTTACCATCCAATAAGCCGGCATTACCTAAAACGAATGCCCCGGCGCAGACGCTCCCCATCCACTCGGCGGTTTGTGCCTGTTGTTGGATAAAGGTATTCAGTTTCTCATGTTGCAGAAGGTGGCTCATGTCATTGCCGCCGGGAACCAACACCACGTCCAGCGCCAAATCATCGTCAATCGTGGCATCAACCAATAGCCGAATGCCTTCTGCGGTGCGAATCGTAGGCTGTTGTTCAATGCCGATCAACAACACCTTGGCCCCTTTGAAACCCTCCTGCTGTCCAGCGACGGCAAATACTTCAGCCGGGCCAATGACTTCCGAGGTCAACACGTCATCGAAAACGATAATCCCAATCGTATAAGCTTTCAACATCGGGTAAACTCCTCGTTATTTTCATCTATAATAGGTTGATTGCTCACGAAATAATTGTAAATTTCCGACATCTTGGTGTGCGACATGCCACAAACACCGGAAATACCTTTAGCCTATCTTGGCTTCCAACTCATCTCACCAGGCAAATTGCTGCGCCCTTACGTTCGGTCATATTGGTATTTTCGACGTGAAATACCCCTGCTCACATACCATGAGGAGTATATGCACCCAACAGGGGGGTTTGGAATTGTCTTCAACCTTGGCGACACACTGCGATTGGATACCCAAACGGTAGCCGAACCCATATTCCTGGACGGAGCCAATACTGTTTCCCGCAAGATGGGATTTCTAGGTCAGGTGGAGGTCATAGGTGTTCGGTTTCATGAAGGTGGCGCGTACCCTTTTTTGGGTGTACCGCTCAATGAACTTCGGAATGAGATTACCTTTCTAGCTGCCCTACCAAGAGCTGCTCTGCTAGATCTCCAGGGGCGTCTTCAGGAAGCAGAATCGCTGCCAACCCGAATCGCCTTGCTTGAGGAGTGGTTGCTCGGCCGGCTACTGCTAGGTAAGGAGCGACACGGGATCATTCCAGCCTCCCTTACCTTGTTGCGTGAAGCCAAAGACCATTTGCCCATTCCCGAACTGGCCCAAAAAGTGGCAGTTAGTCAAAGGCAATTAGAGCGGCTCTATCAGAGACAGGTAGGTATGTCACCCAAGCAATATGTACGGTTGTTACGAGTCGAAGCAGCCCGCCTTGCCCTCAAGCGAATGAACGGGCAAACGACGACAACTCTGGCCGCCGAACTTGGCTATTTCGACCAATCCCATTTCATTCGTGACTTCAGTGGCGTTATTGGCCTGACACCCTACGCGTACCTGAAACGCACTCGCAAATAGTCAGCGGCAGTGTCATCACTCTATAATGGCCTAAAGAATAAGGTCTATCCCTTATTCTCAACCGGGGGCCGGCGGCTGTACGCAGCCCGCTGGATGTTTAAGGGGACGCGACAGAAGCCCAGCTTAAACGCTCCCTTAGACGCCGGCCGTCTGGTAGACTTCGGGGCGGCGGTCGGCGAAAACGGGGATGCGGGTGCGAATCTCGGCTACGTGGGCCAGGTCGATTTCTGCCAGGAGCAGGTTTTCGCTTTCATCCCCCTCGACAACAGTTTCCCCCCAGGGATCAATGATGCAGGAGTGGCCGCAGAAGCGAGTAGCGCCGCTGTGTCCGACGCGGTTGCAGGCTGCCAGGTAGACCTGGTTTTCAATAGCGCGGGCGCGGGTGAGGATTTGCCAATGAGATAGCCGGGGATGGGGCCATTCGGCCGGCAGAAAAATTAGCTGCGCCCCGGCTAGCGCGTAGCCGCGAAACAGTTCCGGGAAGCGCAGATCGTAACAAATCGCCAGCCCGGCCCGCCCCCATGGCCCATCCGCCAGCGTTGGCGTCGCCCCGGCCGTCAGGTATTGCTCTTCCTGCATCAGACGAAAGAGATGGAACTTGCTGTAGACAGCGGTCTGGCCGGCCGGCGTGGCTACGGTCAGGGTGTTGCCATATTGTCCCTCCCCCAGGCGGGAAAGGCAGGAGCCTATGATGGTGATGTTATGTTGGTGCGCCAGATCGACCACGGCCGCGAACAGGCCTTGATCAATGGGGGTGGCGTGCCGGCCGGCGTGGCGCAAGTCGTAGCCGGTTGACCACAGTTCTGGCAGGAGCAACAGCTGCGCTCCACGCGCTGCTGCTGCTTGCGTCAGCGCTACGGCTCGCTGCCAGTTGATGTCCGGTCGGCCTACGGTTACATCCATCTGTCCTAACGCCAGGTTTAGCTTCATCCTTGACTCCTGCTCGAATAGCCGATAAAGGTCTACCAACGAACCTGCAGACGATAAAGTCTCTTAAACGTTTATCGTCTGCACCAATGGAGGCGTTGATCGTCTCAATCATACCCAACTTCGCCTTCTCATACTATCCAAAAAGCTATACAATGCTGCTATGCCACACCCAACTTGAGGAGTGTCCTATGTCTCGCCTGGCGCAACGGGTCCAGACGCTTGGCGCCACCATTTTCACCACCATGACCCGGCTGGCGCAACACCACCAGGCAGTCAACCTGGGTCAGGGTTTCCCGGATTTTCCGGCCCCACCCTTTTTGAAGGAGGCGGCCGCGCGCGCCATTGCGGCCGACCTCAATCAATATGCCCCGGCCAACGGCCGGCCGCGCCTGCGCCATGCCATCGCTGCGGCTATCAGTCGTCATTACGCCCTCGACTACGATCCAGAGGCGGAGATTCTGGTAACGCACGGAGCCACAGAGGGGATTTGCGCCGCCATCCTGGGGCTGATCGACCCCGGCGATGAAGTCATTCTCTTTGAACCCACCTACGACTCCTACACCCCGTGTGTCCAGTTTGCCGGCGGTGTGCCGCGCTACTATCGGCTGCAACCACCGGCGTGGGAGATAGACGCTGACCGACTGGCGGGTCTGGTCAGCGCCCGCACACGGCTGGTGGTGCTCAACACCCCCCACAACCCTTGCGGCAAGGTGTACACTCCGGCTGAGCTTGACATCCTGGCCGACCTGTGTCAGGCTCACAACCTGATAGCACTGTCGGATGAGGTGTATGAGCATCTGGTGTTCGACGGACGGCCGCACATTCCCCTGGCCTCGCGGCCGGAGATGCGCCAGCGCACCCTGACACTCTCCAGCCTGGGCAAAAGCTTCAGCGTCACCGGCTGGAAAGTGGGGTGGGCCAGTGGGCCGGCCGATCTGATCCAGGCTGTTTTCCGCACCCATCAATTCATGACCTTCTGCGGGGCAGCTCCCTTCCAAGAAGCGGCGGCCGAGGCGCTGGGGTGGGCGGAGGAGAGCAACTACTACGCTGAGTTAAACCAGGCCTACACCCGCCGGCGCGATTTTCTGGTGCAGGCCTTACAGGCGGCCGGTCTGCGCCCTTTGACGCCCCAGGGGACCTATTTTATTCTGGCGGATATTGCGCCTTTGGGCTTCAGCGACGATGTAGCCTTTTGCCAGCAGCTGACCACCCAGGCTGGAGTAGCGGCTATTCCTACCAGCGCTTTCTACCACCGGCCGGCTGACGCCCCGCCCCTGGCCCGCTTCGCTTTCTGTAAGAGTGATGCCACCCTGACCGCCGCTGCCGAACGGCTTCAGGCATGGAGTCAGGGTTGAGGCGTGCCAGCCTGTCACTTATCTTACACCATTTTGACACCTTGTCGGCGCTTCATTATAATGTTGCTATCATGAGTTCGACCAAACGCCGTCATTGTCGATTTTGCTGGCCTCTAAACGCGGTAAGGATACCGGGGCTACTATGAGTTCGACCAAACGCCGCCACTTGTTGATTTTGCTGGTGATTGTGAGCGCCATTTTCCTGCTCGCGACTGGTTTGTCGAGTACAGGTCTGAACGCCGACGCCCGGCCGGCCCTGCGCCCCCCCGACGCCATCCCCTCCCCGGCCGGATCGGGGGGACTCAACCTGCAACTACCCCCTACCCTGACCAACCTGCTCAAACTGGTGGTGATCTGGATTCTCATGCCTCTCTCCGTTTTCTACGCCCTGCGCAGTCGTGAGAGCCGGCTGGGGGCTTTGCGGGATGCCTTAATTCTGGCTGTGCTTCTGAGCGCTTTTTATGTTCTCGCCCAACGGTTGCGCGGACTGGACCTGACAGCGCTAACGCCGCAGTGGGGGCCGGCCGGCAACGGTGATGGCAGCGCCCTGGCCCCCGATGAAGCGTGGGTTCTAACTGTTAGCCTGGGGCTGGCCCTGCTGCTAGGCGGGTTGGTGTGGTTCATCTGGCGGCGGATGCGCCGGCCGGCCGCCTCTCTGGCCGGGCTGGCAGATGGCCCTCGCGCCGCCCTGGCGGAGTTAGAGGCTGGCGTCGAGTGGCGCAGCGCCATCTTGCGCTGTTACAGCGAGATGAGTCGAACAGTCAGCCAGCAACGCGGCCTGCAACGCCCCCAGGGCATGACAGCGCGTGAATTTGAGCAGGCGCTGGAGGCGGCCGGGCTGCCGGCCGGGCAGGTGCAGCGTCTGACGCGCCTTTTCGAGGCAGCGCGTTACAGTTTGCACCCGGCCAGCCCAGCCCAAGAGCGCGAAGCCCGCGACTGCCTGACCGCCATTGTAGCCGCCTGCGAGGCGCGTTCATGAGACGCCGGCTGGCGTGGTGGGGCGGTCTGGCGCTGGTGGGATTAGCGGCGGTCTGGCTGCTGCACGACTTGGTGGCGGCTACCCTGGCTCCCTGGGTCGCCCGGCTGGTGGTGCGCCTGGCGGGCGCTTTGAGCACCATTCCCCCCGTTCTGATATGGTTGATCTTCCTGCTACTGCTGGGTCAGGTTTTGCTCTACAGCGCTATGCAGCTGGTGGCCGGGTTCTGGTCACGCCGCCGGCCGGCCGGCCCCATCCCGGCCCCGGCCTACACCCCCGGCCCGGTGGAAGAGCTGACACGCTGGATCAACCAGAGTGAACGCGGCCCTCTCTTTCAACAGCGGCTGGCGCGCCATGTTTCCCGCCTGGTGCTGGAAACTATCGGGCGGGCCGACGTCACCGCCTGGCGCGACGCCCAGGAACTGGTGGCCCAACAGGCTAGCGCCTTGCCGCCGGCCGTGACAACTTATCTGCAACTGGGGCTGGAGCGCCCGCTGGAAACGGCCGAGACGCCCCAACCCATCTGGCAACGTCTGCGGGAACGCTCACCGGCCGGCCGGCCCGATCCTCAGCTGCAGGCCGTGATAACTTTTCTTGAGGAACACATGGAGGCTTAGCGTGGCGCTCACCATGGCTGATGTAGCCCATCTGGGTCAACGCATCATCACCGAAGTTGAAAAAGCCATTATTGGCAAACGTCCTCTGCTGCAACAGATCATGGCCTCCATGCTGGTGGGGGGGCATGTGTTGCTGGAAGATTTCCCCGGCCTGGGCAAAACCCTGCTCGCCAACAGCTTCGCCGCCGTCCTTGGTTTGCAATTTAAGCGCATCCAGTTCACCCCCGACCTGTTGCCCGGCGACATCACCGGCGGCTATGTCTTCAACCGCCATCGTAATGAATTTGAGCTACGCCGTGGCCCCATCTTTGCCAACATCATCCTGGCAGATGAAATCAACCGCGCCTCGCCCAAAACCCAATCCGCCCTGTTGGAAGCGATGCAGGAGTATCAGGTCACCCTGGAAGGGGAGACGTTGCCCCTGCCGCGCCCCTTCCTGGTGTTGGCGACGCAAAATCCCATTGAGTACGAGGGAACCTTCCCCCTACCCGAAGCGCAACTCGACCGCTTCATGATGAAGCTGGGGGTGGGCTACCCCTCCCCGGCCGAGGAAGAGGAGATTTTGCGCCGGCGACGGGAACGGCGACAAGACCTGGTGGCGCTGGAACAGAAAACGAATGCCGAGGAACTTCAACGCCTCAGCCAGGTGGTGGAGCAGGTATACGTGGACCCTGACATGGAACGATACATCGTGGCGCTGGTGGGGGCCACGCGCCATGATAACCGGGTGGCGGTGGGGGCCAGCCCGCGCGGCTCGCTGGCCTTGCTAAAATTGGCGCGAGCCTGGGCAGCGCTAGATGGGCGGGATTATGTCCTGCCCGATGACATCAAAGCCTTTACAGAGGCGACGCTGGTGCACCGCCTGATCTTACAACCTGATCTGTGGATGAAACGGCACGCCGGGCGGGATATTGTGCGCGCCATCACCCACAGTGTGCCCGTTCCCGTTTTGCAGACTGGGCGCTAACGGCTCATGTGGCGCGTGGTTATTCTGGTCGCCCTGATCTTTGTCCTGACCCTGGGCGGTCTGGCGACGTTCAGCGGCCAGGTGTTGATCCTGGCTTTGCCTCTGGTGCTTTATCTGGGGGCCGGTCTTTTGTTCAGCCCCGATACGCCCCAGCTGGAGGTTGAACGGCGGGCGCAAGAGGAGCGGCGGGTGGAAGGGGACCTGGCGACCGTCTCGCTGCGCGTCACCAATCGAGGCGGCCGGTTGGAGGAGGTATGGCTGCGCGATGAGTTGCCGGCCGGCCTGACGGTGACGGCCGGCGCCAACGCCTGCCTGACAACGCTGGAGCCGGGCGAAAGCGTCCGTCTGGAATATGTGGTGCAAGGGCAGCGGGGGCTTTATCCACTGCGGTTTCTCGGCGTTGCTGCTTCGGATGCCCTCGGATTGTTGGGACACCATACCTGGGTTGAGCAAGCCCCGGCCCTGGAGCTGATCTTCACCCCCACCTGGCCGACCATTCATACTCCCATTGTCATTCGCCCACGCCATACCAGACTGTTCGCTGGCTATATTCCGGCGCGCCTCGGCGGCTCTGGCGTGGATTTCTACGGTGTGCGCGACTACCAGCCGGGGGATTCACCGCGCCACATCAACTGGCGCGCCGCAGCCCGCCAGCAGGAGCTACTTTTCACCAATGAATTTGAACAGGAGCGTATCGCCGATGTGGGCCTGATTGTGGATGCACGGCGACGGAGTGTGGGGCGCGCCCAAAGCGAGGCGCTGTTTGACAAAAGCATCCAGGCGGCGGCGGCGCTGGCGGATGCTTTTCTCAACGCCGGTAATCGCGTGAGCCTGTTGGTGTACGGCCATTTTCTCGATTGGACGTTGCCGGGCTATGGCAAAGTGCAGCGGGAACGGGTGCTACAAGCCCTGGCCAAAGCCAGCCTGGGGGATAGTCAGGTGTTCGACCGGTTGGAGCATCTGCCAACGCGCCTCTTTCCCCCCAAGTCCCAGCTGGTGCTTATCTCACCCCTTCTGCCAGATGATGCCCGTCACCTGTCAGGTCTGGTGGCGCGCGGCTACACCTTGTTGGTCATCAGCCCGGATGCCATCCGCTTCGAGGCCGCACGCCTGCCGGCCAGTGAAACCGTGGCCCTGGCGACGCGCCTGGCGCACATCGAACGCGCCTTGCTGCTACGTCGCCTACGCCAGACGGGGGTGCAGGTTGTCAGCTGGAACACGGAACAACCTTTTGACCAGTTAGTGGGGATGCGCCTCAGTCGTCCCCTGCCCGCCCCCCATCTGGCCGGTCTGACCGTTTAGCCATGCGCTGGCTGCCCTACCTGACCCACAGCACATTTAGCCTGGCGGTGCTCTTGCTGGCGGGCAGCCAGTGGCGCTGGGGAACCTGGCAGATAGGCAGCGCCACTCTTGTGCCGTTGGTCTTGTGGCTGGCCAGCCGGCGTTGGCCCCACAGCCGTCATGTAGCCTTCATGGTGTTGGTTGGGTTGAGCGGTATGGGGGCTTTTAGCGCCCTTCCTTTGTGGCTCATGTTGCTGGCGGTGCTCAGCAGTCTAACCGCCTGGGACCTGGCAAGCTGGCAAACTCGTCTGCCCACCGGCCGGCCGCCAGATGCCTGGCAACGTTTGCTGCGTCGTCACCTCGGGCGGCTGGCCGCTCTATGGGGCGTCAGCATAGGCCTGCTGATCCTGACGCAGCGGATTGAGCTGCAGTTAGGGGTGTGGAGCGCGCTGCTGCTGGGCGTGCTCTTGCTGCTGGGGCTGAGTCAGACTGTGCGCCTGTTGCGCCGGCCGGAGGCCTGAACTGCTCGCCCGGCTCCGTGTAGCCACAGCAAGGGCGAACTCCCATTTTCACGGGAGCGCCCCCTGTGAAAACGGGGGCTGTGTGTTCGCCCTTATCGTGCTCATGTTGACCGGCTGGAAGTCAAAGCACGGCTGGCGCGGTTGGTCACCCCCGTGAAAACGGGGGCGGCTACGGACGACGATTCATTCCCAGGCGTATCTACGCGCCGTATTTGTTCAAGCGCAAGGCGTGAGCCAGGATCATGGGCATCAAATCGCTGGCCGGAAATTGCCCCAGGCCCCCGTGTTGCGCCTCTCGCTCGCCGTACACCTGACATCTGTCCGGTAGATGGGAGGCCGGGGCCCACAACAGGGTGGGTACAGGATGCCAGGAGTGGGTGCGCAATTTGGCCGGAGTGGAGTGGTCGCCGGTGATAGCCAAAACATCAGGCGACAGTTTCAAGAGGATGGGCAAGGCGGCATCCACACTTTCAATCACCTGCGCCTTGCCAGCTTGATCCCCATCCTCCCCCCGGCTGTCGGTCGGTTTAATGTGGATGAAGAAAAAGTCGTAATCTGCCCAATGGTCAGCTACCACCTGAAACTCATCGGCCGGGGTGAAATGGCTGTGTGTAGGCAGGACATCCATGCCCACCAGGCGGGCCACTCCTTTGTACATGGGGTAAACCGCCACACACGCCGCCCGCGCCTGATACACGTCAGGGAAAGTGGGCAGCTGGGGGTCCTGGGCAAAACCGCGCAGGGTGACCATGTTGGCCGGCGCGTCGTGGCGCAACACCTCGGCCGCCTGGGCCAGCCAGGCGTTGAAGAGAGCGGCCGTCTGGGTGGCGGCCGGCTCCAGCGCCGTCACCGGGTGTGGTGCCCGCCCTGTCGCCTGGGGATCAGAGTCGCTGAGGGCCGCGTGCAACCCGGCCCCCCGCAGCACCAACACAAAACGATACTCTTTCTCCAGGCGCACAATGGTTTCCACCCCATTCAGCCGAATGCGCGCCAGCTTTTCCACCAAAGGGGCGGCGTTTTCACTGCTGATGCGGCCGGCGCGCCGGTCGATGATCAACCCCTGGGCGTCCACCGAGCAAAAGTTGCCACGCGCCGCCACGTCCTGGGGGCCAATATCAATCCCCACCCCCAGGGCAGATAACACCCCACGCCCCACCGGATGGGCCACCGGATCGTAGCCAAAAAGCGCCAGATGGGCCGGCCCACTCCCCGGCGTCACACCCCGCGCCACCGGATGGGACAAACCCTGACACCCTTCCTGGGCCAGACGATCCATCACCGGGGTGTGCGCCCGTTCCAGGGCCGTCTGGCCGCCAGCTTCCAGCGGTAAACCGCCCAAACCATCCAGCACCAACAAAACCATCTTGCCCCCCTGGGGGATAGCCAGCTGTCGCATCAAGTCAAAATTTGCCATATCCACCTCCGCCTGACCCAACAAAAAAGCCGCCCTGGCTGATAACAGTTAGCGGCGGCTTTCATACCTTCATCTTGATCCCTGAAGATGAGCAACTCCTCAGGCTGGACTCGAACCAGCAACCCTGCGGTTAACAGCCGCATGCTCTGCCATTGAGCTACTGAGGAAGGCAGCGTAGAACATTATACCAGCCCCGGCCGACAAGTCAAGCACGGCCGGCGCGCCCCCAAAGATATTAGAGGCCGCTCCGTTGGGGTTGCTCATGCGCAACCCGCTGGAATAACCAGGCTGAGCCGACAAACAAAGCGATGAAAAACCCATTGAGTCCCAGGAGCTCTAATGGCCCGCTCCACGGGAGACCCAGCCCGGCGATGATCGCAATGGCGGCAATCAACGCCTGGGCGAGGGCCATAGCCAGCATGGTGCGTACCATTCCAGAGGGGCGCAGGCGGGCGATGATGGCGCCGATTATCCCAATAGCAAGCACCCCGAAATACATCCGGTTAGCAGGATCGCCGTCCTGACCGATGATGCCAATGCCAAGACTCAACCAGACAAGGATGAATGCCCCCGCGAGGGCAACACCGATGGCGAATCGGTAGGCAGTGCTGTTTACAGGTGTGGACATGAGCATATCTCCATGGTGCTGCCAGACTCCAGCTGGCAATAGAGGAGTTAGCATCCTCAGATGCCAAAGGTAAACCCACCTCAGCTTCTTGATGAAGCTCTGAGCGTAGGGGAATTGTAGAGCCGGAGGAATGGGCTGTCAATTGGGTTGCCGTCCCGGCCGCCATGCGGAAGATGTCCCGGCCAAACGCAAGTTGAAAATCAGGGGCAGACCTGATAAAAACCGTGGCATGATAGGGTGCGTATGCGTTTGATCATGACGGCTGATCCTGATTTTGTCGCGGCGGCATGGCAGGAGTTGGTGGCAGTCGCGGCCGGGGTGAGGCAAGATGGGCCGCTCGCGCCGGGGGTGTGGCTGGCATCCAGCTCTGCTACCTGGGCCGAGGTGACGCAACGGCAACGCGCCCGGCCGCCTATCTTCATGCGACACATCTGCCCGGTCGACCTGGACCTGCCTGTGACGGGCAACCTGAGCGATCTCGGCCGGCTGCAACAAGCGGCGGTCGACTACCTGGGGCCGCGCCTGTCGCCCCGGCAACCTTTCGCTGTGCAGGCGCGCCTCTATCTGCCCGATGCGCCCTACGCGCCGTTTGATGTCAATCAGGCGCTGGCGCAGGCGTTGGCGCAGCACACGGGCGCGCCGCTGGATGTACGCACGCCGCGTCAGGTGGTATCGGTGGTCGTGGGCCGGCCGGCCGACCAACCCAGTGCCTGGCTAGGTCTATCTGAGGTGGAGGAAAACTTGTCGGATTGGGCCGGAGGGGCGCGCCGCTTCCGCCGCCAACCAGACCAGATCAGCCGGGCCGCTTTTAAGCTGTGGGAAGCGTGTGAGGTTTTCCGGCTACCTGTGCCGGCCGGGGGAGCCGCGCTTGATTTGGGGGCCGCGCCGGGGGGGTGGACGCACGCCCTGCGAATGTGGGGGCTACAGGTCACGGCCGTTGACCCGGCCGCCTTGCATCCCTCACTGGTTACAGACCCCGGCGTACACCACCGCCCCATCACGGCTGAGGCCTTCGTGCGTCAGCTGTCGCCTGAAGCTCGTTTTACCATCATCGCCAACGACATGCACCTCGACGCCCCCCTCTCCACCCGGCTTATGCTGGCGCTGGCTCCCCACTTGCAACCATCTGGCTGGGGATTGCTGACGCTGAAACTGCCGCGCGCCGGCCGGCCGGAACGCCTGGTAGCCCATTGCCTGACCCAACTCCAACGTGTTTACCCGGTGGTGCGGGCGCGGCAGTTGTTCCACAATCGGCGCGAGGTTACCGTCGCCCTGCAACACGCTGTCTGAACACCCTTGCCCCGGTGGGCAAAAGCCTATAAAGTTCCAGCTATGCTGCGCACGACCAATCTTGTCCTGACCGGTTTCATGGGCGTGGGCAAGACAACTGTTGGCCGACTTGTAGCGGCCGCGCTGGAGCGCCGCTTCGTCGATACCGATGAGCAGATTACGCTCCAGGCCGGTCGCTCCATCCGTGCTATTTTCGAGCAGGCAGGAGAGCCAGCCTTCCGGGCCTGGGAAGCGCGTCTGGCGCTGGAACTGGGCGTACAAACCCATCTCGTCATTGCGGTCGGCGGCGGTTTCTTCCTCAACCCCGATAATATCCGTTGTCTCACCCGCCAGGGGGTTATTGTGTGCCTGACAGCCACCCCGGAGACGATTTACCACCGCCTGGGCGGCGATGCGGCGCGCCCTTTGCTGGCCGGCGCTGAGCCGCTGGGGCGTATCCGTGACTTGCTGGCGGCGCGGGCGACGCTCTACCGGTCATTTCCACAGTTGCCCACCGACGACCAGACGCCGGCCGAGGTGGCTCAGGCGGTGATGGCGTGGTGGGGCGCGCAAGGAGAGCCTGAGGGATGACCATTCGTACCTCCACCCAGATTCAAGTTAGCCACCCCACCGGTCATTATCCCATTTATGTGGGACAGGGGTTGCTACCTTTATTGCATGAATTCCTGGGGGCCGATGCCCCCTTTGTCATCATCACCGATAGTCAGGTGGGGCCGCTGTACGCTAACCGGCTCTTGGGTGCCTTGGCTGTCCTGACGTTTCCGGCCGGCGAAGCCTCCAAAAACCTGCCCAACGTCCGCCAACTCTACAGTCAGTTATTACACATAGGGTTAGATCGGCGCGGCATCCTTGTCGCCCTGGGGGGCGGTGTGGTGGGAGATGTGGCCGGCTTCGTGGCGGCCACCTATCTGCGCGGCGTGCGCCTGGTGCAATGCCCCACCACCCTTCTGGCTATGGTGGATTCCAGCCTGGGCGGCAAAACAGGCGTGGATTTGCCCGAAGGTAAAAATTTGGTGGGCGCGTTCAAGCAACCGGAACTGGTGCTGGCCGACCTGGATGTGTTGCAAACCCTACCCGATGTGGAGTGGGCTTGCGGTCTGGCCGAAGTGGTTAAACATGGCCTGATCGGCGACCCCTCCATTCTGCAACGGCTGGAGACGGGGCAATGGACGCTAGAGACAGAAGATTATGGTCTGCGCGACCGTGACCGTCTGCTGACTCAACAAACGCGCCAGGCGAACCTGCAAAGCCTGGTCGTGGATGCGATTCGGGTCAAACAGGCGGTGGTGCAAGAAGACCCGTGGGAACAAAATCGGCGGGCTGTGCTCAATTTGGGCCATACCTTCGCCCACGCCATCGAGGGAGCCAGCGGCTACCGCATCCGACACGGAGAGGCGGTAGCCATGGGGTTGACGGCGGCGGCCCATCTCTCCGCCCGGCTGGAGCATTGCGCGCCGGAGTTGCCGACGCGCATCGAGCGCCTGTTGACCCGTCTGAATCTGCCCACCCGCATTCCGGCCAACCTGACGCCGGCCATGCTGCTGCGCGCCATGCAACACGACAAGAAAAGAGAAGCCGGCCGGCTGCGCCTGGTGTTGTTGCGTGCGCCGGGGGATGTCTTCGTCACCGGTGGGATAGCCGAAGAAACCTTGTCGGCAACGCTGACGGCCCTGACCACCGATCCCCCCTTGCCGCCCCGGCCGGACCACACCCTGCAAGGCATCAGCCGCAAAATGGCGGCCATGCTGCGCCACCGGCCGGAGCAGTTCGGTCTGACGCTGGACGACGAAGGCTGGGCCCCGGTGGAAGCCTTGTTGCAGGCATTGCGCACCTGGCGCGACGAGTGGCGCTCTTTGTCAGAGTTAGATCTGGAGCAGGCGCTGGCCAGCGCCCCCAAACCTCGTTATGAAATACGCGATGGCCGCATTCGCGCATTGTATGGCCCCACATTTAGGCGTAAAATGAAGTAGGTCAATCCCTATGCACATTCTGGCGCTGCATGGCCCCAACTTAAACTTACTCGGCGTGCGCGAGCCGGCCGTCTACGGCCACCACACCCTGGCGGAGGTGGACGCTGCCCTGCTCCAGACAGCGGCCGAGCTGGGGGTAACGTTGCGTCTGGTGCAAACCAATCATGAAGGCATCTGCCTGAATGAAATCCATCTCGCCCGTTACCCGGTGGATGGCCCGGTGATGGATGGTATCCTCATCAACCCCGGAGCCTGGACGCATTACAGCTACGCTGTGCGGGACGCCCTGGCCAGCGTAGGGCTGCCCACCGTTGAAGTCCATCTCTCCAACATCTACGCCCGCGAAGCGTTTCGGCAGCACTCCATCATCGCTCCGGTGGTGGTGGGGCAAATCAGCGGCCTGGGCATCGATAGCTATACGCTGGGCCTGCGCGCCCTCGTCCAATATGTGCGCCGCACCACCCGGCCTGACTCAACTTAAACCCCATCCTTTACCAGGAGCGCTCCATGACCTCCCTTTCCCTTGATCTGTCACTTGACCTGCACGACCGCATCCTGGGGTACGACCGCACCGTCCCCCTGCTGGATGGTTCCCGTGTGCGCTACGTCAATCTCGACAACGCCGCCAGCACCCCGCCGCTGATCGAGGTGGTGGAACAGGTGCAACAATTTTTGCCCTACTACTCCAGCGTCCATCGTGGGACGGGTTTCAAATCCCGCCTCAGCACGGCCGCTTATGACCGGGCGCGTGAACTGGTGGCCCACTTTGTGGGGGCAGACCTGCACCACAACACCGTCATCTTCGGCAAGAACACCACCGAAGCCATCAACAAGCTCTCGTATCGTCTGCCCCTGGGGCCAGATGCGGTGGTGGTGAGCACGGCCATGGAGCACCACTCGAATGATCTGCCCTGGCGGCAACGGACGGAGGTGGTGCATGTGGCGACGGATGCTTCCGGCCGGCTGGATGAGGCGCATTTCGACCATCTGCTGGCAACGTATCGGGGACGCATTGGCCTGGTGACGGTCAGCGGGGCTTCCAATGTCAGCGGCTACATCCAGCCTATTCACCGCCTGGCGCGTAAGGCGCACGCTGTAGGAGCGTTGATTTTGGTGGATTGTGCCCAACTTGCGCCGCATCGTCCGATTGATATGCGGCCGGACGACGACCCGGAGCACCTGGATTTTGTGGCGCTCTCAGCCCACAAAATGTACGCTCCTTATGGAGCCGGGGCGTTGATTGGACGGCGGGATGTGTTTCTGAACAGTGGGCCGGAGTATTGCGGCGGGGGCACGGTCGATCTGGTGACGCTGGAGGAAGTGCATTGGGCCGGTCTGCCAGACCGCGAAGAGGCAGGCAGTCCCAACGTGGTAGGGGCCGTGGCTTTGGGGGCAGCGGTGCGCGCCCTGACCGCTATTGGCATGGAGAATATCGCGCATCACGAGAAAAGCCTGCTGCACTACGCCATGACGCATCTGCGCGCCGTGCCCGGCCTCACCCTCTATGGCGAAAATGACCCGGCGCGCGCCATTGAGGACAAAGTGGGGGTGTTGACCTTCAACCTGGCGGGCCTGTCCCACTTCCTGGTAGCGGCCATTTTAGGCTATGAGGGGGGCATTGGGGTACGCAGCGGCTGTTTCTGCGCTCATCCCTATGTGGTCAATTTGCTTCAGCTCGAAACCGATGAGCGCCACCACTGGCAAGAGCAACTCCTGGCCGGCGATAAATCTCACATGCCGGGCATGGTGCGCATTAGCTTTGGGTGTTACAACACACCGGCCGATGTCGACCGTCTGGTGGAGATGTTGCAGCGGATTGCGGCCGGGGCTTATCAAGGCGAGTATGTGCTAGACCCGGCCAGCGGCGAATACACGCCGGCTAACTTTGATGAACCCCTGGCGGATTATTTCGCCTTATAGCATGGGTTACAACTTAAGGATTTACGGCCCCTTTTCTGATATAATGGGCCGAGAAATCGTAACCGGAAAGTGAGGGAACAAAACGATGACAGCCTTAGAAGCCGTTCAAACTGTCCAGTTTGTCACCGTGAAGGAGAAACGCTTCGCGGTGATTGAAGCCGAGGAATGGGAAGCATTGATCGAATGGTTGGAAACGCTTGAAGATTTACAAATTTTCCAAGAAAGTTATCAGGCATTAGAGAAGGCAGGTGGTAGCCGACAACAAGCAGGTTGGTTACGCTGGGAGGCCGTGCGCGATGAAATAGAATAGACATGTATACGGTCTACGTTCTTCCACGCGCCTTGCAAGAAATTAAACGTCTACCTGGGCATGTCCGACAGCGCGTGAAACGCATGATTGATGAACTGGCGCAAAATCCACGACCACCCAGCAGTATTGAGTTATCCAGCATAGCCATGCCCAACCCCAATGTAACCCCAAAATGGTATCACTGCATTTAATCGTAGTGGACTAACACCACCTTTCAATCAACTGTAACATCTTTTTTGAAGGCCGACCGCGCCGTTTTGGTGGTGACCAAGGCGGCGGCACGCTGAACATTAACAACTCATCGACTGTCCATTGATGGTCGGTCAAGGCAGCGGCCATAGCCGGCGTGCGCTGAACCCACTTGTAGCCATGACGACCGACGGCGAGACGGAGACGGAGGCTGTGATGAAAATCGCAGAGGTTATAGCAACAACCGACGATGTACATGCCAGCCATGAGCGTCTCCGGTTGCTGGGCTAGAGTGCGGGTGCGCCGAGTTAGCCAGGCCAGGCGGGAGCGAAAGGTGGCATTAAGTCGCACGATGGAAGCGGTGTTGATGACACCGGCTACCTTTTGTGTCACCTGCAACAAGCGCCCTACCTGCTTGGGGCAACCCTGGACAATACGTCGTTGGATGTCCAGACCCGCAGCCGTGTGCTGCTTAACCACTTGGACGCTCCGGTAGAATATCGTCCCCTTACTCGTGGCAAAGGCCTGCTTGCACTGGCTACAGTAGCACCGTTTTTCCTGACGGCTATGGACCCTGATGTTGCCTTGGCCTACCTGGCCTCTAGCCGGACAGTCGATATTAGGGCAGAATAGTTGCTCTGGGTTCCTTGTGCCTCCTACTGGTTTCGGTTCTCGCAAACCCACCAGTATGCACAATGAACCCCTTTTTGCCAATTCTGCCTTTGTTAACGTTCAACC
Source organism: Anaerolineae bacterium (assembly GCA_034435495.1). Lineage (GTDB taxonomy): Bacteria > Chloroflexota > Anaerolineae > Promineifilales > Promineifilaceae > DAOTXO01. The sequence goes on along the minus strand of DAOTXO010000037.1, from coordinate 21,515 downwards.
ACGATTTAGTGTAGTGTTACCCCCCATGTTACAATATCCTCATGATCACAGATGATTCAGAGCGTTGGGAATTGTATGACCGTTATGGCAATAAAATCTACCTGACGTCTGAGCGCTGGTCACATGCTCAAGAAAAACGTCCCTGGCTGGCGAACTATCTTGACCAGGTTTTAGAGACGGTTCGCCGTGGTCGTCGTCACCAAGACCCGTTGAATCCACATAAGTACAAATATTACTGGCCTGTTTCAGGTCTCGAACCTGAGTACAATCATCTTGTTGTTGTAGTCCTCTTTAAGAGGCAACTAGACGAAGCGGGGCACACGGTCAGCAATAACTACGTTGTCAATGTGTGGGCTGTTTTTATCTATAGTCATAGGTGAACTAAAATGAAAGACATAGAATGGTACGAATATGATGAAGAGGGCGATGTCCTGGATGTTTATTTTGTCGCCCAACGGCGACCTGCCTGGACTATCGAATTGACGCCAAACATTATGATCAGTATTGACCGGATGAAGCAGCAAGTGGTTGGTTTGACATTTCTAGATTACACAGCGCTGATAGAGCCTACTTTGCGGGGACGACGCAGCTTTCCCGTTACCGGTTTGGCGAATTTACCCATTGAGGAGCAAGAATTGGTATTTACCATTTTGAATCATGCAGCTGTACAGGCATGGTTAGATATATCGGTTGTGGAAAACTTACCCGACTCGCCGTTTACTGTGGCCCACCTTGAATCCCCACCCCCTGAGCTTTTAACTGTTTTACCGGTGACGGCTACCTAACAATCCTTCTGGCCGGCCGCCTGGCGGGCTGGTTTTGGCAGGTTTGGTTAGAACGGCGGCAGCTGAAGATGGCCGTTAGGCCGCACCACAGCCTCAGGTGGAGGAACCGGTTCGTTTTTTGGTCAACTTTCGGCAAGAAGTCGTGCAGCTTAACTTTCGTAGCGGTTCAGGCTGTCGCGAACATGGCAGACTCGGTGCTATGCTTCGGCATGGAAAGGACAATCTTCTGAATGGATTACGATGCCTATCGCCAGCAGTTCTTCGCTCACCCTCAGCCCCAGTCCCGCTTTGCCTTCGTCGGTCTCCACGGTCTGACCTTGTACTTCGCCAACTACGCCGAAGCCGTCGCCTACTATCAGCAGGTCCTGGGTCCGCCCGCCTATCTGGAAGGCGAAGCTACCCGCGGCTGGAAGATCGGCGATACGTGGCTCACGCTGCTCCAGGACTCTTCCGGCAGCCCGCAAAACGTGGAAGTCCTGATTGTCATGCAGACCCCGGCGGAAGCGGAGCGTCTGCACGCGGCCTTTGTTGCTGCGGGCGGCGTGGGCGATGCGCCGAGCGACCAGTTGATGTACGAGCCGGTACGCTTCTGCCCGGTGAGAGACCCGTTTGGCACGAACATCCTGATCATCTGTCCACTCCTGAGGCGCGAGGAAAGTCAGGTGGTGAGTCAGGTGCGGCCCAACACCGCGTCTTCTTCTTAAGAAGGCAACGCCAGTCAAAACCTTGCGCTAATGTGGCAAAGCCTTACGTGGGAAGAATACCGGGGCTACGAACTCTTCCGGTATCTGAGGATGCCAACTCCCCGGCTATCCTCATGGTTGAGGGCGCCAACCGCTGGCCTCGAAGACAGCTTGCAAGACGGCAGCGCGCTCTTCGGCCGTCATCAGGCGAGGACGGGCATAAAACTCGATCAAACCCGTCACCAACTCCACATTGATCAGCCGTCCCTCATATAGAGTGTAGATGTCGATGAAACTCTGGCGGGTGCCCATCATATCCATCTGGTCAAAAAAGAGGTTGCCCAACCCATAATGAATGAAGCCGCCCTGATAAAGCTCAAAACCCTGGGCGTGGTGTCCCTGGCTACCGCTGACAATGGCGGCCCCGGCGTCGATCAAGGCACGGAAATCGTGTTGCTGTTGGGGTAAGGGAGCGTAGGTGTAATATTCGTGGTACTGCAAGGTGGCGATGACGAGGTAGCCTTCGGCCGCCAGCTGCCCAATTTGGGCGGCCAGATCAGCATCGCAGGGGCGTGAGCCAGGGGTTTCCGCGCCGGCCCAGGCATACGCTGGCCCAACCGGATTGCAGCCCACAAAAGCGAGGCGGTTACCCCGATGCTCCAGCAACGCCGGCCGACTGGCTTCCGCCAGATTACGCCCACCACCAAAGATGTGCATACCGGCCGCCGCGTACCTATCGAGCGTGTGGTTGAACGCTTCCAGCCCCCAATCATTGACATGGTTGCCGGTCAGCTCCACCACATCGGCCCCAATAAAGGTGAGGAGTTCAAAGTAGCGATCATGGGAACAGAAGGTGGTCCCCCCTATCGGGTTGGGATAGGGACAATCAGGGGTAAAGGCGACCTCATTGCTAACATGGGCGATGTCCGCCGCCTGTAAGATGGCCGCCACCTCTTCCCCCGGAAACAACACGCCCTGTTGTTCCATGGCGTAGGCGGTGGCCCGCACCAGGGCCGTGACCCCGGTCAGGGCCACCCGCGTCAGGCGGGTGCTATCCCAATTGGTGAGGCCGCCGGCCGGCCACAGCTCGTGCCACGCCTGCACAGCGGCCGGCGCGCCGCTGGCTGTCACCGGCAACGTTAGCGAATAGGTCGCCGGGGTGAATGTCGGGGCCAGAGGGGAGACCCCATTAACTGTCAACAACTTCAGCGCCGGCGTCAATCCTTCCAACGGCACGATGCCCCAGGCCCCATCTCCCTGCCACAACCGGTCGGGAATAGCAGCCAACGGGAGAGCTTCTACCTGTGGGCCGGGCGCACCCCAGCGGAGTGTCAAAGCAGGGATAGCCCCTGCCTCAACCACCAGGGCCGGCGGGTCGACCGCCAGCCAGCGTTGCTGCAGCGTCGCCTCGCTGACATCATCCGTCAGGGTGGGGAAGGCTGCTACGACGGCGTAGATCCAATCGCCCACCGGCCGATCAGTTCCCAGGCTCAGAGTCACATCTGCCCCGGCCGGATCAGCCACCACCGACCAGCCCCTGGCTGCGCCGCTGGTCGCGCCCCATTTCACCACCTGGGCGTGTAGCCCGGCCGGAGCGTTCGCTGCTACACGCACCCGCCACCCCGGCGCGGGCGAAGTAACCAGCGTCGCCTGGGGAGACTCGACCGGCGGCTGATTGGGCGGCGGCGTGGCGACCGGCCGGGGGAGAGATTCGGGCTCAACCAGGCCGGCGGCCGGCGTCCAGGTGGGCAGGGCCGGAAGGACGCCAGACGTTGTCACGGCCGGCCGGCACGCCGATAACACCACAACCCAACTCACCATGAACCACCATCGCCAGTTCGTGCGCAGCATGTCTCAATCGTAACACGAAGTACCCATCCTGACATGACCCATGCGCACCATCATGTTACAATCAAGTGATGTGTATGGTGCGGATTTCCACATCACCCCAATGGGGTGGACATCTCGCCCCAGGAGATGCTTATCGTCTTGGGGTCAAGGGCGTGCTGTTATGATACCTGAAAGAGATACCCTCGCGCCGGCCGACATCAACCGTAATCTACAACGCGGTCAGGATACCGCGGCTACAACACCGCCTGAAAAAGATACCCTCGTGCCGGCCGACATCAACCTGGCTGCTCCCAACCTGTACATCAACCGGGAGCTCAGTCAGCTGGAGTTTAATCGTCGTGTCCTGGATGAAAGCCAGAACCGCCGCCACCCTCTGCTAGAACGGCTCAAATTTCTGGCAATTTTCAGCAGCAATCTGGATGAGTTTTTCATGGTGCGCGTCTCCGGCCTGAAACAGCAGGTGGCGGTCGGGGTCACCGAAACGCCGCCGGATGGTCTCTCGCCACGCGAACAGCTGGCAGCCATTCACCGCCAGGTTACCCAACTCTACGGCAGGCACATGACCTATTGGCGTCAGATTCATCAGGAGCTGGCGGAGCAGGGCATTCATATCCTCGATTATCAGGAGGTGAAACCCGGCCGGCAGCGCAAATTGCGCCAATATTTCGAGAAAGAGATTTTTCCGGTGCTGACACCGCTGGCCTCCGATCCGGGTCACCCCTTTCCCCACATCTCCAATTTAAGCCTCAACCTGGCTGTGCTCACGCGCGACCCTGACACCAAACAAACCTATTTTGCCCGCCTCAAGGTGCCGGCCAGCCTGCCCCGGCTGGCGCCGCTGCAACGTTATGCCCCTGATGAGTTGCTACCCCCATCTGATCATCGCTTTGTATGGATGGAACAGGTCATTGCCGCCAATCTGGATCGTCTCTTCCCCGGCATGGAGATCGTCGCCTCCTATCCGTTTCGCATCACGCGCAACACCGACATGGATATTCAAGAGGAAGAGGCGGACGATTTGCTTTTGACCATTGAAGATAGCTTGCGCCAGCGCCACTTTGGCAAGGTAGTACGCCTGGAGCTGGAAGAAGGCGTGCCAGATAACGTGCGGCAGATTTTGACCCAACACCTGGGAGTGACCGCCTTCGACATCTACACCATCAACGGCCCCCTTGGCCTGCACGATCTATGGGAGCTCCACCGCCTGGAGCGCCCCGACTTGAAGGATGAGCCATACCACCCCACCCTACCTCCACCTTTGCGTACCCGCGAATCCATTTTCACCGTCCTGCGGCGGCAGGATGTTCTGCTCCATCGCCCTTACGATAGCTTCAAGCCCATCATTGACTTTGTGAGCGAGGCGGCCGAAGACCCGGATGTGGTGGCGATTAAGACGACGCTCTATAGGATTGGCCCCAATCCTCCCATTGTTCGCGCCCTGATGCGAGCACGAGAAAATGGGAAACAGGTGGCGGTGATGATGGAGCTGAAAGCACGTTTTGACGAGGAGAGTAATATTGAGTGGGCCCGGGCCTTGGAAACGGCGGGGGTGCATGTGGCCTATGGTCTGATTGGGCTGAAAACGCACGCCAAAATGTGCCTGGTGGTGCGGCGCGAACAGGATGGCCTGCAACGTTATTTGCATCTATCCACCGGCAACTACAATGCGGATACAGCCCGCATCTACACCGATATCGATTTGTTGACCAGTAACGAGGCGTTGGGAGCGGACGCTTCAGATGTGTTCAACTATCTGACCGGTTACTCCAAACAATCGGAGTTTCGTCGTTTTTTGGTTGCGCCGCGTATGGTGCGGGGACGCCTGCTGGAGCTGATTGAGGAAGAAACGGCGCGAGGGGCGGCCGGTCACATGATTTTCAAACTTAACGCCCTGGTAGACCCTGAAATGATTCAGGCCCTCTATCGAGCTTCGCTGGCCGGGGTCAAGGTGGATCTCATTGTTCGTGGCATCTGTTGCCTGCGCCCAGGGCTGGAAGGGATTAGCGAGAATATTCGGGTGATCAGCATCATTGGCCGCTTTCTGGAACATTCCCGCATCTACTATTTTCACAACGGCGGTGATAAGCGCCTGTATGTGGGGAGCGCCGACCTGATGCCGCGCAACCTGGATCGACGGGTGGAGGTCTTGTTTCCCATCGAAGACACAACCTTAAAGGCGGAAATTTTGAACCACATTCTGGCGGTCTACCAGCAAGATACCCTTCAGGCGCATGAGCTGGACAGCAACGGTCAATATCATGCTCTGGCAGGTCAGTTGACGGAAGATAGTCAAGCTTTTAGCTGCCAGACCTGGTTCCTGAACAATCGCACCACCTTGCAACCGGCCGCCCCGGCCCCGCCCAACCGTTCCAACAGGCGACTATAACCTGCCGCCGGCTTACACGAGCCATATCACCCCGACCAGCGCCGCCAGCGTTATGAGAGTCGCCAAAACAGCTAACAGCCAGGCGGGCAGGCGCGGCGTCACCTCTAGCTGCGCACCCAACAGGCTTTGGCGTTGGGCGTTATCCTCCACCAGCACGTTGAAAGCGTAGAGGCGCTTGAAGCCCAGGAGCGGCCGGCGACGAGCCTGCACAGCCACATCCAAAGCCGTCTTCTGCCCCGGCTGCAGCTTGAGTTGCCAGCGCTGGTCGCCAAAATCCACCTGGCGCTGATTATCATCTCCGGTGATGGTGTAAATAGCCGGGGCATTGCCCTGATTGTGCAAGGCCACCTGGCACAAACCGGCGTTGACCAACAAACGGGGCGTCAAGTCGGCCGTATAAGCTTCAAAGGGACGAATGAATAGCTGGCAATCCCGGCTGGTGGTAGCTTCCAGGTTGGACATGGGAGTGGCGATGACGGTGAAACGGTGAGCGGCACTGGCGGCCTGGGTGGCACGAGGAGGATGCAGCGAAATGCGCACAAAACCACGCGCCCCCGGCATTAACTGCACCAATTCGTCGGAAAGGGTCATCCAATCAGCCGGCAAACCATCCAGGCGCAGATGAACATGCTCCACAATCGGGCCGGTGTTAACCAGCATCACTTGAATGTTAAGGCGGTCGCCGGCCTCCATCTCCAGACGAATGGGATTGACCACCAGATCAAGCTCGCCGGGGTCGATGCGAAAACGCATGGCGGTGCTGGCATCTGGCCGCAAAAGGGGTTGTTGGGCCGTCAACATCATCTCGTGCGCCGAACGCCACTGAAGCAAATAGGCCCCAATGCGCAGCTCCGCGCCGCTCTTCAGGCGGCGAGGGATGTCTGGTGGCAGGCGTTCCGGGCCTAAATAGGAGCCATTGGTGCTGCCCAAATCGGTGACATTCCACTCTCCATCGCTGCGTTCCAGCCGGGCATGAACCCGCGACACCCCCTTGTCGTTAAGCACCACGTCGTTATCCGGGTTGCGACCAATGGTGAGCAGGGGGCAGTCCAGTGGCAACAGGCGAGGAGCCTCTCCCTCGCGCATAATCACCAGACGGTCGACATCAATGGTCGCGCCGGCCGCTAACAAGGCCCAATTGGGCGGCGTGGGGCTGGCGGCGCGCTCTCCTTCGGCTGCCAGGGGGGCGGTCTGAATGAAGGTGCCGGCCGGGTTATCCAACAGCTGCGCCACCCGGCGCAGCGCCAGCGCCATCTGGTTGCCAGCCTGGAAGCGATTGGTCGGATTCTTGGCTATGGCTTGCAAGATGATGCGCTCGACTGACTCCGGCAAGTGGGGGCGAATGAGGGTAGGGGCGGGGGGTGTCTCTTTGACGTGCATCCGAATGGCGTCGGTGGGAGATTTGATGTCAAAAGGCAGCTGGCCCGTCACCAGCTGGTAGAGCACAATGCCCAGGGAATAAATATCGGAGCGGCCATCCAAAGGCCGGGTCATACACTGCTCCGGCGACATATAGGACAACGTGCCCATAAAAGTTCCGGTCAGGGTATGCACATCGCCTTCCCGCAACTTCGCCAGACCAAAATCGGTCACTATGGCCCGCAGCGGGGGGTCGCCATCCCGATCCGGCCGGGACAGTGGTTTGAGCAAAATGTTGGAGGGCTTGATGTCGCGATGGATAACACCTTGCTCGTGGGCGTAATCAAGCGCCGAGGCTACCTGAGCCACCAGGCGTAAGATCTCCGTCACCCCCGGCTCTTTCGTTTGCTCCCAGAGGTGATTGACATATTCGCCCAGGCTGGGGCCGGCCACATATTCCATCACGATGTACAGGCGTGGCTCGGCCGCGAAGTTATAGATGGCGACAATCGATGGGTGGTCGAGGCGGGCTGCCGCCTGCGCCTCTTGCAAGAAGCGTTGTTGAAATTGAGCCTGGCGAGCCAGCTGACGGTGCATCACTTTCAGCACCACTTTGCGCGCCAGGTTGAGGTCATAGGCCTGATAAACGGACCCCATATTGCCTTCGCCCAACAAAGCGTCGATGCGATATTGGTTGATCTGCTGCCCGATTAAATTGCTCATCTGCAATGCTGCTTCCCACCCAGGCTATAGGCTCGATACTTCGAGGGAAGCCCGGTGATGTTGACCCGGTTTACAATCTCAAGCTTAACAACGGGGTTACAGGCTGTCAAGCCATCCCATCAACATTCGTAGTTCGTCGCCGCGGTATCCTTACCGTGCTATCTTTAACTGTTCGTCATGGGGTTGGGGGCGCGCCAGATCATGAACGCCTGGAGCAGCAGCTGACAATAACCAGCCAGGAGATGTTTATCGCCTTGAGGGAGGAAAACCAGACAATACACATCTAGAGCGATCATCTGGCGATAATCACCCGGGCGACGTTTATCATCTTGGGGGTGGGCTATGAAACAGATGCCCCTAAAATTACAGCGGCAAACCACACCAGAAAATCATATTTCATGATCTGGCTCAACCGCTCCAATTGGGGGGAAGGCAAGTTGGGATGCACCTTGATGAAAACATAAAATAACACCGGATAGACGCCCAAAGCGGTGATGTAAATGTAAATTGGGCGATAGCGGTCGAGCAAGTAGGGCAACAGCAAAACCACCGGCGTAGCCGCGCCAATGGCGTGAAAGATCAGGCTGGCCGTCTTTTTGCCCCATACCGTCGCCACAGTGCGGACATCCCGGCGCAAATCCCCTTCATAATCCACAATAACCTTCAGCACTTCGCGGCTGAGAATGACCACCACAATCACCACCGCCAGCCACAAGGTGGGGCGCACATGCCCTGTTTCGGCCGCCACCCCGCCAAAAATAACTGTCAGACCCGAAATGACGGCTACAACCAGATTGCCTAGCAGCACCGTGCTTTTCAAGCGCCAGGAATAGAGGTACAACAAAACATTGGAACCGAGTACAATCATAAAAGCCGGCCAATTGATCGACGCAGCCAACACCAAAGACAAGCCGGCTAAAACGAGCGAAAACCAGAGCGCGGTACGCGGCGAGAGATGGCCGGATGGCAATACACGGTCGGGGCGATTGATGCGGTCGATCTCAATGTCGAGATAATCATTCCAGGCGTTGGAAGAGGCGGTGATGATAAAGGTGGCCAAAGCTGCCAGGCCGACATGAAGCCATTGCCCGGCCGTCGCCCCGGCCACATAGCCGCCCATAATAACCGCCATCGCGCCCGACAAAGCGTTAAAAGGTCGTCCTAACTTGTACAAGGCTTTGATTGGATGCATGATATTTTTTCCCACATTGGGCAACCAGATGGGTCTGCCCCTGCCAACGCTGCTTACCTATCATAACCCTCAACCCACGAAATCGTAACGGATCGCAACAGGCTATGGATTCTACCTTTCACCTTTGGCCCATCTTACCCAACCTGTTCCAGGCATGATCACCAGCGCCGCCAATCCCAAAGTGAAATATATGCGCCGCTTGCAAACCGACAGCCGGTTTCGCCAGCAAGAAGGCATGATGGTGGTGGAAGGAGACCGCTGGCTCGACGATCTGCTGATGCAACATCAGACCCCGGCCCTGATTGTGTGTACGCCCACCTGGTTAGAAAAACATCCCGGCCGGGAGCTGCCCATGACGCCCTGGGTGGTCAACGAAAGCGTGATGGCGAGCATGAGCAACCTGACCACTCCGCCAGGGGTGATGGCGGCGACGCCGATGCCCAACCTTCCCCTGCCTACACAACCCACCTGGTTGCTCATTTTGGATCGTCTCAGCACGCCCGGCAACCTGGGAACGGTGCTGCGCACAGCGGCGGCGGCCGGCGTCGAGGGTTTGATTCTCACCCCCGGCAGCATCGATCCCTACAATCCGAAGGTGTTGCGCGGTAGTATGGGCGCGCATTTGCGGCTGCCGTTGCGCCAGTTGAACTGGCAGGAGATCGCCGATCTGGTGCGCCCGCTGCGCGTCTGGGTGGCTGTCGCGGCCGGCCGCACACCCTACACCAGTGTGGATTGGACAACGCCCACGGCTCTCATCATCGGCAGCGAAGCGCAAGGCCCCGGCCCGCAGGCGCTGGCCCTGGCGCATGGTTCCACCGCCATTCCCATGGCCGCCGCTACCGAATCCCTCAACGCCGCTATGGCCGCGGCGATTATCTTGTTTGAAGCAGCACGCCAACGACAGGCGCAAACCACAACCCGCACCGCCTGAGCAGGGGGCTGGGCGGCGCGCTAGGCGCGGTTGTGAGGTATCAGTTGGACGCGCAAGGTCAGCGAGCTGGTCGCGGCCGGCGCTTCCACCTCCACAACCTCATCTCCCTCAGACTCTACCTCATCCATAGGAATGTGGCCGTGATGAGCAAAAACGCGTCGGCATTCAGGGCACATGCCTTCAAAATGGAAGGCGTCCTGCGTCAGACGGTAGCCAAACATATCCTCCAAAGCACGTTGCAAGTCGTTGCGGCTACTCCAGGTCAAAACCACCCAGCCGCGTTCACTGTTGGACAGAGCGGAGCGAAGTTGCTCCAGCCCATAGCGGGCGCGGTAGGTCGCCAGAAAGTAGCTGCAACGAGGGCAGCCCATGAAAGAAGCATGGAGGGTATCCAGGGCAGAGGAAAGCGTGGCGCCGGCCGGGGGTGGCGCGTCGCGGCGTGCGCCTTTGCGCCGGCGGCGCGGACGACGGGAAGAGTCGGGGAATGGTTCACTTGAAACTGCCATGTTCCTTGAATTCTAACAGCCCCGGCGACTTCATCCAAATCAGACTTTCAACGGCGTCTGGCAGACAGCGACCGGCTCTGGGTTATTTGCTGAAACCGGGCTAGAATGAAGCCAACCCAGGGCGTATGGCTTAGGCCCAAACGCAGGGAGTTCAGCTATGCACATTCGTTCCATCACCCTTCTGGCAGAGACGGACGTCGCGCCATCAACCTGGGCGCCCTTTTTAAGCGCAGCGCGGGGCACATTGTCTGCGCCGGTGCAAACGGTGCGCCTGGCGACGCCCCCTTTCCCCACCTGGCTTGCGCCACAGCAGGCCCAGGCGATGGCCCAGGTGCAAGCCTTACACCATAGATGGCAGGCGGCCGGCGTCGATTACATCAGCCTGGGGCCAGCTCAACGCCATCATCCCGACGCCTGGTTGGAACAGCTGCCGGACATTTTGGCCAGCGCCCCAGGGGTGTTCGCCAGCGTCGTCATGGCTGACGAGGCCGGGGTGATCGACTTGCCGCGTATTCATCGCATAGCCGGGTTGATCCAACAACTGAGCCGCTGGCTGCCCGATGGCTTTGGCAATCTCTTCTTTGCCGCCCTGGCAAACTGCCGGCCGGGTAGCCCTTTCTTCCCGGCCGCCTACCATGCGGGTGGGCCGCCCCGTCTGGCGTTGGCGCTGGAATCGGCCGACCTGGCGGTGAACGCTTTTCAGGCCGCTACTTCGCTGGCTGAGGCGCGCGCCAATCTTGTGGGCGCGCTGGAGGAGGAGGCCGGCCGGCTGACCCAGGCCATGCACGCCTTGTTGGCTGATTTTTCCCTACCGGCCGCCACTTTTGCCGGTCTTGATTTCTCGCTGGCCCCTTTTCCCAGTGACGACCGCAGTCTGGGGCGGGCGTTGGAGCTATTGGGCGTGCCTTATGTGGGGGCGGCCGGGACGCTCTTCGCCGCTGCCTTTGTGGCCGATGCGCTGCAACGGGCGCGTTTTCCGCGCTGCGGTTTCAGCGGCTTGATGCTGCCGGTGCTGGAAGATAGTGTCCTGGCCCGTCGCACGGCGGAAGGGGTATTACGGGTGGGGGATGTGTTGAGTTACAGCGCGGTGTGCGGCGTGGGGTTGGACACCCTGCCGTTGCCCGGCGAGGTCACGTCGGCCCAACTGGCCGCTATTTTGTTGGACGTAGCCGGGCTGGCGGTGCGCCTCGACAAGCCTTTGACAGCGCGCCTGATGCCTATGCCGGGGAAAGCGGCCGGCGACCCGATCACCTTCGATTTTCCCTATTTCGCCAACAGCGCTGTCTTGTCCATTGCCGGCCCCGGTTGGGGTGGTTTGTTAGCGACTGCCCCGCCGATGGGGCTTATGTCGCTCCACCCGGCCGACCGGAGCTGAGGGTTTCACCTGGGAGGGATATGGTTATGTCATATCTGCGCCACCGCTTGACCGGTTTGCTGTTGCTGCTGCTTGTAGCCGCCTGTCGCCAGTCGCCGGCCGGCAGCTTCCTACCCCTGGCAACCACGCCGACGCCAGCCCCTACCCCCACCCTGCACCCCACCCGTCCACCAGCCCCCACCCTGACGCCCGCGCCGACGCCTGATCTGACCGCCTTGCTGGATGATCCCACCCTCGGTTTGCGTCTGCGCTACCCGGCCGAATGGCAAACGGCGCAAGAGCCAGGGTTCATCATTCTGGCCTCTCAGGCAGAGTTGTTGGATAGCCCTGATCCCGGTGAAGAAGGAGGCGTCGCGTTTGTGATAGTTAGTCGGCGCGATAGTTTGCCCAACCATGATCCCCTGGTTCTGACCGCCATCGCCCGCGACACCTTTTTTGCCGGTGAGGAAACGGAACCAGAAATCTTGCAAGAGCCATTACCGGATGAGATCAACGGGTTGCCGGCCGCCACGATGGTATTGCAAACGACGGGGGCAGACGGCCGGCCGATTATCCTCTTTTTAGGAGCGGTGGTGGGGCCGGACACCGGTCTGTTATTGGGCGCTACCACCCTCAAAACCACCCAGGCGCTGTTCACGCCCATCTTCCGGGCCATTTTAGCGAGTGTCGAACTACGCGCCCCGGCCCCGACACCCACGCCTACTGTGTCAGCGCCGGGTGTGGCGGTTGCGGCCGGCCGCCTGCAATATGGCGAAGTGGTGACAGCCACCCTGGCAGCCAACCTTTCCCAGGGGTGGGTTTTCCAGGCCGCAGCCGGTGATGTGGTGGACATCAGCGTCGCGTCGGTGGCCGACCGTTTTGATCTCCTGGTGGATGTGTTGGATGCCGACGGCCAGTCCATCCTGCCCACACCCATCGACCCAAGCCCTGGAGAGGCGTTCCTCTCCGGGTTGTTCTTTCAGGAGGCCGGGGCGTACACCGTCGCCGTCACCGGTGGCGCCGACGGCGACTACGTCATCCGTGTAAAGCGCGGCCTCAGCCTGGCCTACGGCGAAACGGTGGCCGGGGCCATTCCCGACCTGCGCGCTGTCACGCTGAGCTTCATGGGGCAAGCCGGCGACATGGTGGATGTGATCGTCAATGAGACAGGGGGAAATCTGGATGTGGTGCTGGAGGTGCGAGATAGCGCCGGCGCTTCGCTGACCGGGGAGGTGGATCGCAACTTTGTGAGCGAACAGGTGCGCGGCCTCATCCTGCCGGCCGACGGGGTGTATTTCATCACGCTGCGCGGCTTTGCCAGTACGGTAGGCAGCTTTGATCTTAGCCTGACACGTGTAGGGCCGCCCTAATCCGTTTATATTTTCAATCTTTGGACTGCGACGAATGCTTCGGCCAATTCGTCAGGTGTATCGTTCAGGTAGGCTACCCAACGCCCTGGGCTATGGGGTCTGGCTGCATCCTGACACTGGTTGATCTGGCAATTCTTCATGACTATGCGCAAGGGATGACGCAGGCCAGCCGCGGCGCATCGCCGCCCACCGACACCAACGCCGAACGGCCGGAAGCCGCGCTCCGTTGGGGGGCGCTTTATGGGGTGTAAACTTCAGTTTGGGGAAAGAAAGCGAACCAGCCAAACCAATAGCCTAGCCGGCCGGGGATGCGGGCCAGGCGTTCACCCTGAGGGCCGACCAGCGCCTCTTCTGTGACCTGCCACAGGTCGCCGGCCGTGTCTTGCAGCCTGTCGGGCTGAGCAGGGTCGTCAGGGGCAAAGCGGCGCTCGCCCCGTGCATACGCTCGCACCTCACCACCGGCTACGAAGTCACTGGCCGGCCCACTCTCGGAAGGAAGGGAAACGCCGGCCGCCGGGGCGCTGTCCGGCCGGCTGGCAACTTCCACCACCCCGCGCTGGGCAATGACCACCACAGCGGTATCCCCGACGCGGTCGTTGACTACCCCGGCCGCGACCAACGCTTCCAACGGGTAGGCCTTGGGCATCAGGTCGAGATATAAACCGTACACCAGCGCTTTATCGGGTAGCTGCTGGCTGCGCGTGCCCACCGGAAAACGTGTCTCGGCGCTGGCGTAATACGCGCCATACAGCGCGCCGGGGCGATAGTCTCGCTCGAAGCCGGTCTCAATATCCAGCACCCAGGTATCGGGATGTTGGGCAACCCAATCCTCCCAGGTGGTGAGAACAACGGGCAAGAGGGGCAAAGGGGTGGGATCAATCGCCAGCTCCCCCAGAACCGGTTCCCCTGTCAGCTGATTCCACAGGGTACGGGTGGGGCGGTCGTACATGAGCTTGTTGCTGCGGTAGAGCAGGCCGGAGGAGCCAAAAGTCAGAATGGTGTCCGGCCGGCCGGGGTAGCGCCCATCGTAAGCAATCGCCGCCCCGCACAAGGTGCAATAAGCCAGAGAAACGGGCACGCCCCCAACAACATCGTTGACCATCTCATGCCAGTCGAGAATGCGTTGGGGGTAGGCGCGGGCGACACCGTTGAGAGCCAGGCCGAAGATCGGCTCATCCGGCTGCATATAAGGAGCGTCGGCGGCCGGCCGGTGGGCGGGGCTGTCCAGGGCGGGAATGCCATCCACGCTCACACCGCCCCATTGGATCAGGGCGGGTTGTAAACGAGGCGGGTATGGCGTATCAAAAAAGACCCCTAGCGCCGGATCGAGTTGGGCGAACCAGCCCCCCTTCCAGGCCAGAAAACCAGGGGGCGGAGCGGTCGGGGCCTGGGCATACCATTCCGCCCACGCTGGCCAGGAGAAACCGAAGGATTGGCCGGTCAGCGCTTCCAGAGCTGCGACTTCCTGGGCCGGGGTATGGCGTAACAACCCATTTTGCCGTGCGTATAGCAGCTCGATCAGCACGGGGATGAAGCGGCCGTCGCCGCTGGCAGTAATCGCCGGCAGCGTTGCAGCAGCCTCCGCCCCCGGCGCTGCGCCCAGCGCCGCCAGGGCTGCGGCGGTCTCGTCGGGCGTCAACGTGGCAGAAGAGACGTGTTCGGCGTCAGGCAACAGGACACGGCACTGAGCCAGAGCCAGTAACAGGCCGAAAGAGAGACACAATAGGCCGGGGGACTTCACACCCCAGCCCCACACTGTTCGGAGGAGCAAGATGGCATTAGCCAAAGGCCCAACTGGCGTTGGGCAAAGCCAGGACACCCAAATAAATCAACAGGGCAGTCGCAGCCAGGGCCAGGGTATTGAAGCGAAAGCGAGTGTGGTCGTCCGGGGCATGCCGGCCGCGTGACGAGGCGATGCCGGGCGCGGCCATCGCCAGCAACATCAACACCACATGCCCGATCTGATAGGGTGCAAAAGCCCCCAGCGCTATTCTCCAGATCAACAAAGCCAAACCAAGCAAAAACTGAATGCCCAAGACGGCGTTCACAGCCGCCAGCAGGCCGCGATCCAGACTGGTGTAGGCCGACCGCTGCCACCAACCCAGGCCATAGCGAATCAAAGCGATGAGGATCACCAACGCTACCAGCCAGCGAAAGTGCCCATGAAGCGTCTGCAAGAAACTGACATCCATTGTGTCCTTCCCTCTTCAAGGTTTGGGGTTGTTCAGCGCGCCTGACTATGGGGATCCGATGCCTCGCCACCTGCGTCAGACGTTCCATCGTCTTCTGAAGTTTTAAGCGCCGGGAACACCACGCGAACGCGTCCCACGGCGCGCCCGTCCACTGCCAGCACTGTCAGGGAAACGCCTTCCGTCAAGGTGACCACGTCTCCGACTTCGGCCGGCCGGCCCAGGCGCGTCACAATCAGTCCCCCCACCGTATCCACCTCCGGCAAGTCTTCCTCTTCTCCCAGGTAGACATCCCCTTTCAAGTAATCCAGCAAATAGTCGCCCGTAACTTCCAACAGGCCGGGGGCAATCTCAACATACGGCTCCGGCTCCACATCGAACTCATCACGCACTTCGCCAACCACCTCTTCTACCAGGTCTTCCAGGGTGACGATGCCAGCTAACCCCCCGAACTCATCCAGGACAATCGCCATGTGAATGCGTTGGCGCTTAAACGCCGTTAACAAAGCCTCCACCCTGAGGTCTTCGGGGGCTATAGGAGCCGGGCGCACCAGGTCGCGCAGACTACACGGCCCACTTTGATTGACATGACAGCGGATCAAATCCTTCAGGTGCAAAATGCCGATCACATGATCCAGGTCCCCATCATACACCGGGAAGCGGCTGCGGCGGCTGGTGGCTGTCAGACGAACCAACTCCTCATAAGGGATGTCCACCGGCAGAGCCTCCACCTTAGGACGCGGCGTCATCACCTCTCCCACTGTGCGTTCGCTGAAGTCAAAAATATTCTGGATCATCTCCTGGGCGCCTTCCGACAACAAACCGCCCTCAGTGCTTTCGGTGACGATTTGCTCAATTTCCTCCGACGAATAGAGGCGCGCCAGGCTGGGCGTGAGCGGCACACCGACCAGTCGCAGCAACAACTGCCCCACCCAGTTGAGAAAGCGAATGGGCCAGGCAAAAATCAGTTGCAAAATTCGCATGGGGCGATCCAGCCAGAGGGCTACGGTGTTGGCTTCGGCCAGAGCCACTGACTTGGGAGCCATCTCCCCCAATACCACATGCAAATAGGTCAGCAACCCAATACTGACAAAATAACCGACCGTGTGGAGGGCCGCCTCGGAGGTGATGCCAAACCAGCGCGCCAGCCACGGCTCCAACAACGCCGCCACCTGCGGTTCAGCGTACATGGCCAGGCCAATAGTGACAACCGTAATTCCCAACTGGGCTGTAGCCAGATAGCGGTTTTGTAGCTCAGAGGATTCCAACAGCTTGATCAAGCGGGCGGCTGTGGCATTCCCCTCTTGGGCTAGCTGCTCCATCCGGCTGGCGCGTGCGCCTAAAATGGCGAACTCCGCCGAGACAAACAAGCCGTTGAGTACAATCAGGATCGCAATGACAATTATCAGGTTCACAATCGATCCCCAGGTCGGCGACTCAGCGGCCGCCACAGGGCTCCACAAAGCGACCAGCCAGATGTTACTCACGTTTCACCTCCCACTCCGTCGCTTTCAAAAGCGAAAAGGAGGGCCCCAAAGGCAGAGAAACGCGGGTCACACTCAGATCGTCCACTTCTTCGATGCGAATAGACGTTTCGCCTACTTCGACTACCTCACCAACAATTGGCAGCCGTCCCAGAGTGTTGAAGACCAATCCTCCCAGCGTATCGGCCACGTCTTCCGGCAATGACATCTCTAAATATTCGTTGACATCAGCTACCAGCAGATCGGCGCGTAAATGGAGTCGGCCTTCAGCATCGATGGAGACCAGGGCAGATTCGTTGTCAAATTCATCCTGGAGCTCGCCGAAGATCTCCTCGATCAAATCTTCAAAGGTGATCATGCCAGCCGTGCCCCCGTATTCATCAAACACAATCGCCATGTATTGCCCTTTTTGGCTCAAGGTTTGCCACACATCCAAAACGGGCAACGCTTCAGGCACATATACCACGTCGCGCAAAATGGCCGCGTCTATCGTCTCGTGTCCCTGAACATGGCGGCGAAAGGCATCCTTGATGTGCACAAAACCCAGAATGTTGTCGATGGAGCCTTCGTAAATAGGGATGCGGGTATAACCCACGTCCAACGACAGGTTGATGAGATCGATCAGTTGGCTGCCAATGGGGGCGGCTTCAATGCGGGTGCGATGTACCATCACCTGACGGGCCGTCAAGTCGGGCAGGCGGAAGGTGTTGCGCAACAGCTTGCGCTCTTCGTCGTCCAGCAAGCCCCCTTCATGGCTCTCGCCCACCAGGATTTCAATCTCCTCTGGGGAGTAGATGTGCAAATGGGCGTCGTTGTGTTGCCGGCCGATGAGACGCAAGACGATCCGACCGCTGCCATTGAAAAGCCAGATCAGGGGTGTCATCAAGACCATCGACCACAACACAGGGATGGCGGTCAGCAGCGCCAGCCGCTCTGGGTATTGAACCGCGATGGATTTGGGGAAAAGCTCGCCCAGGATAACCTGCAAGGTCGTGAGCAAGGCCAACATGCCGGTGGAAGCCACCCCTTCCGCTACCCCCAAAAGCTCCAGGCGGGGCGTGATTTGCCGCTCGCTGAACGCGCCCAGCACCAGGGACGAAATGGTGATGCCCAATTGGCAGGCAGCGATGTAGTTGTCGAGCTTGCGCGTATTCTCCACGATGGGCAACAGACGGCGCGCCAAACGGTCGCCGGCCCCGGCCATCTGACGAATACGTGTGCGACGGGCGGAAACGGTGGCGAATTCAGCCCCCACATACAGACCGTTGATGAAAATAAGCAACGCCACAAAGGCTACAATGCCAATCAAAGACATAACGTTTTACAGGGGTAACAACACGTCAGAGCGCAATGGCGGTCAGGGAGCGGATCAAAAAACAACCTGGGGAAAGAAACGCCTGGGTCAAGTGGACTGACCCAGATGTCAGCCACCAGGGTTAAGTGGGATGAGATAGGTCGTGGAGGGTCAGAATCAGGCGCGGTCACCGTATGCCTCACCCCCGACGGCAACCCGTGTGGAACTCAAACATGCAACATATAACCCGTTGAACTCATTTTGCATCACAAGTGATCAGATTATAAAGTAGTCAAGGAGTTTGATCAACCGACTTCAACCAATCAGCCGGATGATTTCTCGCCCAGCGGCGGGAATCTGTTTACAATTAATGGGCTAGATACCATAAGCCTGAGCCATACCTGATCACACAAGGAGTTCTCTATGTTCCGACGAATGTTGTTGGCTGCAACCCTGGTCGTTATCACTCTGACAGCGGCCGCCTTGGCGACGGTGCGTTCAGGAATGGCGCAACCGACCCTGCCCACGGAGGTAGTTTATCTGGCTGGGGCAGCGGTGGCCAACATCACCCCCACGCTTGAAGGCAATCCCACTTTTTGGATGGCGGGCTATGGGATCGGCCGGCCGGCCACTTCGGTGCACGATGACATTCAAAGCCGGGTTCTGATCCTGGACGACGGCCTCACTCCCATCGCCATTGTCGCAGTAGATGTGTTAGGTCTGACCTCTAACGACATTGCGTTGGTGCAAGAGGCTATGGTAGCGCGTGTACCGGGTCTGGAAAACCACATTCTGGTCAGCGCCAGCCACACCCACGAAGCGCCCGATACTATCGGGCTGTGGGGGGGCGTGGGCGAGCCGCCTTTTGCTCATCCCCGCCCCCTGGAGTGGATCGAGTACATCGCTGACCAGACCGCCCTCATCACCGAGGAGGCCTGGTTGAACCGCACCCCCGTCACCATGACCCTGGCCAACATCGACCACGCCATTCTGGACGATCTGGTGCGCGACAGCCGCGATCCTCAGGTGCATGATCCCGTGGCCCGCCTGCTCCTGTTGGAAGCCAACGACAGCAGCGGAACGGTCGCTACCCTGGTCAACTGGGCCAGCCATCCCGAAGTCCTGGGGTCCGAAAATGAAGCCATCACCTCTGACTTCGTTAAATGGGTGCGAGATGAGGTGGAAGAACAGATTGGGGGCGTCACCCTCTTCGTCAATGGGGCTATCGGAGGTTTGCTGAGCAGCAACAGCGGCGACATCTTCCCCGAGCTGCCGGACGACAGCTTTGAAAAAGCGGAAGCCGTGGGGCGGGCAGTGGGCGAGCGGATGTTGGAGCACACCTTCAACCCCGGCCCCAACGATGTGGTGGAAACCTACACCACCCTTCCCCCCATCACCTACCAGACGCGCATCTATGGGGTTCCGGTAGAAAACCCCCTCTTTCTCGTCGCCCACCGCCTCAACCGTGTGCCGAAAACGATGTACCGCCAGTTTCAGATTCCCGAAGAGGAACGCTGGCGGCCCACCATCAATGCGCTGGCGAAATACACCGACTTCAACGCCAGTTTCATCACCTTTGGGCCGGTCGCCATTTTGACCTACGGCGGGGAACTGTACCCGGAACTGCTGGTAGGGGGCATTGAGCGGTCAGGAGAGCCGCCCTTCAACGAAGCGCCTCTGGAGCCGGCTTTGATTGAAAACCCTAACTTCCTACCCTACACCTTCAAGTTTTTCTTTGGCCTGACGAATGATTTTACCGGCTACGTTGTGCCGGTGGCGCAATGGGATGGCTTCTATGAAGGGGAGTATGGCGAGGATTTCGCCACCAGTTGGGATGAAGCGGCCATTGTCTCCTACAATCTCCATTTGCTGATGTTGGGATATGAATCCTTCACCTATCCCGACGAAGCGGATATTCCCGAGTGGTTGTGGCCGCTTTACGAAACGTATAAACCGTAAGCCTGGCAGCCTCGACAACAGGCCAAAAGCCCGCCGGCCGCGATGTCGGCGGGCTTTTGGGTCGTGAGTAAGTCATCTGTATACCTACCCACAATCTGGCGCGCACATTATAATGAGTCCAGTTGACATGGCGCGCTGGCCCAATCCTAACCCAGTTGACGCCCACTTACCCCTACGCGTAGCTCAGTGGAGCGCCGTATATTCATGGAGTGACCTATGCACCTGCCCCTACGGCTCGCCAACCAACGGCTCATTTCACGCTTGCCCCCCCTATTCCTTCTCCTGACACTGCTGGCGTCGCTCCTCTTTGGTCTTGGAGCAGCGGCCTGGGCCGGCCGGCCTATAGCCAGCGCCGGCCTTTCCATCTCGCTCGTTCCTTTTGCTTCTGGCTTCTTCCTGCCGGTCAAGATCGCCAACAGCGGCGTGGTCGACGACGACCGCCTGTTTGTCGTGGATCAAAACGGCTTTGTGCACGTGGTCAATGGAGATGGCAGCGTGCTTCCTACCCCCTTTCTCAACATCAGCGACCGCATTGTGTGGGGGGGAGAACGGGGCTTATTGGGCATCGCCTTTCATCCCGACTATGCCAACAATGGTTATTTCTACGTCAACTACACCCGCTCCGGTGATGGGGATACGGTCATTGCCCGCTTTAGCGTCACCGGCGATCCCAATCTGGCCGACCCAGACAGCGAGTTCATCTTGATGACGCTCGATCAACCCTTCAGCAACCATAACGGCGGCGATCTGGCTTTTGGCCCGGACGGCTACCTTTACATCCCCACCGGCGATGGCGGCCTCTTCGGCGATCCCGACGAACGGGCGCAAGACCTCAGCTCACCCTTAGGCAAAATTTTGCGCATCGATGTGGACAACGGTCCCCCCTACGCCATCCCACCCGACAACCCCTTTCTGGGTGTACCCGGCGCTCTGCCGGAAATCTGGGCCTTGGGGCTGCGCAATCCGTGGCGTTTCAGCTTTGACCGCCTGACCGGCGACATGTTCATCGGGGATGTCGGTCAGGGCAACTGGGAGGAGATCGACTATCAGCCGGCCGGCAGCCCCGGCGGCGAAAACTACGGCTGGGATTGCTATGAAGGCAACCAGATTTACGAGCCAGAGAGTTGCAGCGGCGACCCGGACGACTACGTTTTCCCCATTCATGAATACTCCCACGCGGTGGGGCACGCTGTAACCGGCGGTTATGTGTATCGGGGGGCGGAATTCCCCGATTTGTACGGCCATTACTTCTTCGCCGACTTTACTGACGCGGGTCTGTGGAGTTTGCTGGACACCGGTAGCGACTGGCAGCTGTTTACCTTTGGCCCGTTCGCCGGCCGTAATTTTAGCACTTTCGGCGAGAACATGGACGGCGAGCTATTCGTGGCCGACTACGCTACCAACCAGGTGTTGCGCATCGTCCAAAACCTGCCCCCCCCCCCCCCCCCC
>DAOTXO010000036.1:0-14548 GCA_034435495.1 Anaerolineae bacterium | reverse complement strand
AAACGGGGCGCGCGGCTACAAGCTGGCGCTTCGTTCCTGACCTTTGTTCCACGAAGGCATGATTTTCGTCACTATGGAGCGCATCTTACCCCAGGTACTATATAAGCGTTACGTCCTTTCCCGCCCGGTGTTGTCTGCCGCTACGCGGGCTTTTTTCCCGTTCCCTGCGGGACTCAGGCGATGCCTCTGTCGCGCCCGTGGGGGTGCGAGCCATTCACCCGCTTCCCCTTTCGGCTCCGTAGCCGCCAGACGCCACAACGTGCGTGGCTGTTCCGTGGTGTAGCTGCGGTATCCTGACCGCGCCCATACCCATGCATCGTCCCCCCGTTTTCACGGGGGCTGTGTGTTCGCCCCTTGCGGCCCGTCACTCCCGTGAAAACGGGAGCTACAGCCGTTACGACGAACCAAGGCTCGGCAGATGGCTGGAGGTGTTCTTTGACCGCCTTAGTCGCCAAAAACCCTCGTAATTTTCTCGAAGAAGTCGAATATGCCACCCCCGGCGACTCTCGCTTGTTAATGTGTATCCAGTGCGGCACATGCGGCGGCTCCTGTCCGTCCGGGCCAGATATGGATCACACTCCCCGGCAACTTTTTGCCATGATTCGCGCCGAGATGCGCGAAGCCGTTTTAACCAGCAATACCCCCTGGTACTGCGTTTCCTGTTACTACTGCACCGTGCGTTGCCCCCAGGAAGTCCACATCACCGACATCATGTACACCCTGAAAAGCATGGCCATCGCCTCCGATTACCGTGAGGAGAAGGCCGGTGCCGATCTGGCCCAGAGCTTTGTCGATTACATCGAAACCTATGGGCGCAGTTTCGAGTTCGGTCTGGCGACGCGCCAATATCTACGCCATCAACCCTTGAGCCTGGTGCGTCGCGCCTCGATGGGGCTGGGCATGTTAGCCCGCGGCCGCATCGATCTGACGCCGCAGCGCATTGAACGGCTCGATCAGTTGCGCGCCATTTTAACCCGCGCTAAAGAATTAGAGGAGACCGGCCTATGACAGCCTATCTTTTCTACCCCGGCTGTTCCATGCAACGCAGCGCCCGTCCCTACCTCGATTCGCTGCGCGCCATTCAGGCCGATTTAGACCTCCAACTGACTGAAGTCGAAGATTGGAACTGTTGCGGCGCCACGGAATATGGCACCGTTCACCGTTGGGCTTCCTATGCTCTCATTGGGCGCAATCTCGCCCTCGGTCAGCAACAGGCTTCCCCCCCGCTCCGTCACCCTCGTAAAAACGGGAGCCCCACCCTCGTCGCCGGCTGTAGCGCCTGTTACCTGAACCTCTCCAAGACCGATTACTACATGCGCACCAACGCTGAGGTGCGGGGGATGGTCAACGACGCGCTGGCGGCCGGGGGCTTGCGTTACGATCCCGGCGCGTTACGGGTACGCCATCTGCTGGATGTCATCTACCATGACATTGGTCTGGACGCTATTCGGGCGCGGGTGGTGCGCCCCCTCACCGGTCTGCGCGTCGCCCCTTACTACGGCTGTATGCTCCCCCGGCCCGACTTCGATCAGCGCGTCAGCGACCACGAGTACCCGCTCACGCTGGATCGGCTGCTGACGGCGCTAGGGGCCACCGTGGTAGATTTCCCGCTCAAGACCCACTGTTGCAGCGGCCACATGACCCAGATCAGCCCGCCGGTAGCCTACGAACTCATCCGCCGCCTGGTGGATGGGGCGGTGCGGGTGCGCGCCGACCTCATGGCTACCCTCTGCCCCATGTGCCAGCTCAACCTGGATGCCTTCCAGGCCGATATGAACGCCCATTTCAAGACCCATTATCACATGCCGGTGATCTACTTCACCCAGCTCATGGGGCTGGCTTTCGGCCATGAGCCGGTGGACTTGGGGCTGGGCAAAGAGTTTGTGGATGCCCGGCCGGCTCTCAGCCGGATTGGCGTGACGCTGCCAGCACAAGAGGAGACGAGCGTCCAACCTGCCCGTCGGCCGCGCCGCGAGGAAGGTTTGCCCATGCCCCGTCTCGCTCATGACGAGGAGGGTGTGCCATGACCCCATCAACCCCTCAACCTCAAGAGGGTCAGGAGCGCATTGGCGTCTACGTCTGCCATTGTGGCTCCAACATTGCCGGCGTGGTGGATGTCGCCGATGTCACCGTGTGGGCCCAGGAGCAGCTGCGCGATCAGGGCGTCGTTTTGGCCCGCGACTACAAGTTCATGTGCTCCAGTTTGGGCCAGGAGCTCATCGAGCGCGACATCCACAACCAAGGTCTGACACGTGTGGTGGTGGCCGCCTGTTCCCCCCATCTGCACGAGCGCACCTTCCGCACCGCCTGCAGTCGTGCTGGCCTCAACCCCTATCTGAGCGAGCTCGTCTCCATTCGCGAACAGGTCTCCTGGGTACACACCGACACCGCCCGGGCCACCGAAAAAGCCAAAGCCATGGTAGCCGGTGGGGTGGAGCGCGTCATTCATCATCAGCCACTAGAACCGCTCAAAGTGCCCATCCACCCCGCCACGCTGGTGGTGGGGGGCGGCATCGCCGGCATCCAGGCCGCTTTGGAAGTGGCGGACGCCGGCCATCCCGTTTACCTGGTGGAACGTGAGCCGTCGCTAGGCGGCCACATGGCCCAATTCGACAAAACCTTCCCCACCCTGGATTGCGCCGCTTGCATCTTGACGCCGCGCATGGTGGATGTGGCTGCCCATCCCCACATTCGCCTCTTCACCTGGGCCGAAGTAGAGCGCGTCGATGGCTACGTCGGCAACTTCACCGTCACCGTGCGCCAGAAGCCGCGCTATGTCAACACCGACCTCTGCACCGGCTGCGGCATCTGCGTTGATAAGTGCCCTAAGAAAGTGGTGGATGAGGTGTTTGAGGCGGGTCTTGGCTACCGCAAGGCGATTTACACCCCCTTCCCCCAGGCCGTTCCCAAATACCCTGTGCTCGACCCGGCTAACTGCACCTATTTCCAACGTGGCAAATGCCGCGCCTGCGAGAAGCTCTGTCCTACAGGGGCCATCGACTTCCAGCAGAAAGATGAATACGTCACCTTCCAGGTGGGCAACATCATTCTGGCGACAGGCTACGATGTCTTCGATGCCCGCCGCATTCCGCAATATGGGTACGGTAGGTTGGCCAATGTCTTCACCAGCCTGGAGTTTGAGCGCATGTGCAACGCCGCCGGTCCAACCCATGGGGAGGTGGTGCTGCGCGATGGTAAGACCAAACCCCAAACGGTGGGTATCGTTCACTGTGTCGGCAGCCGCGACCGCCGCTACAACAATTACTGCTCGGTGATCTGCTGCATGTCAAGCCTCAAGTTTGCCCACCTGGTGCGGGAGCGCACCGGCGCGCAGGTCTACAACTTTTATATTGACATGCGCACCGCCTATAAGGATTACGATGAGTTCTATCAGCGTGTCCTGGAAGAAGGCACCCTCTTCGTCCGCGGGCGTGTGGCGGAAGTGACCGACGCTGCCCGACTGCCCGGCGAGGAAGGCAAGCTGATCATGCAGGTGGAAGATACGCTGGCCGGCCGGCAGCGACGGGTGCCGGTGGATATGGTCATTCTGGCCGTGGCGCTGGAGCCGCGGGCCGACACGCGCGAAGTTGCCCAGAAGTTTGGCATCGCCTGCAGTGCGTCCGGTTGGGTGCAGGAGCGCCACCCCAAGCTTGATCCTGTGGCAACCATGACGGAGGGTATCTTGGTCGCCGGCTGTATGCAAGGCCCCAAAGATATTCCCAGCAGCGTCGCCCAGGGGGCAGCGGCAGCGGCGCGTGTGCTCAATCGCATCGCCAAAGGAGAGATAGAGCTGGAACCGGTGCGCGCCACCGTCAACCCAGAGCAATGTTCTGGTTGCCGCCTCTGCAACGCCCTGTGTCCCTTTGGCGCCATTCTGTTCCATGAAGCGGAGATGAAGTCAGAAATCAACCACGCCCTGTGCCAGGGGTGCGGGACGTGTGTGGCCGCCTGCCCGGCCGGGGCCATCAGCGGCACCGGCTTTAGCAATGAACAGATCATGGCCCAACTATCGGGCCTGTTGCTGTTCACCTGAGTCAGACGGGAGTTGATCCATGAGCGAAACGTTTGAACCCGTTATGATTGGTTTCACCTGTAACTGGTGCAGCTACCGGGCGGCCGATATGGCCGGGACGGCGCGACTGAAATATCCCCCCAACGTGCGCCTGATTCGCCTGATGTGTTCCGGCCGGCTCGACCCCACCTTCGTCTTAAAGGCGCTGGCCAGCGGAGCGGATGGGGTGTTGATCACCGGCTGTCATCCCGGCGAGTGCCACTACCTGGAGCAAAATTACATCGCCCTGCGCCGCTATCTCTTGCTGCGTCGGACGCTGGCCGGCCTGAACATTGAGCCGGAACGGGTGCGCCTCGTGTGGGCCAGCGCCGCTGAGGGGGTTAAGCTGGCGCAGGAGATCACCGCCTTTGTCGAAACGGTGCGCGCCCTGGGGCCGCTGCGCGGTGTGGTAGCAAACGTGGGCGAACACGCAGGTTCGCCCCTACAGCCGTCGCGGCCCCAGCTGGAGGCTGTGGTATGAACAGCAACGCTAAGCCTCGCTTTGCCATGTACTGGGCCGCCTCGTGCGGCGGCTGCGAGATCGCCGTCCTCAACACAGGCGAGAAGCTGCTGGAAGTGGACGCCAACTTGGAGGTGGTGTTCTGGCCGGTGGCTATGGACGCCAAATATCACGATGTCGAGGCCATGCCCGACCAATCCATCTTGCTGACCTTTTTTAACGGCGGCATCCGCAACAGCGAAAATGAACACCTGGCGCACCTGTTGCGCCGTAAGAGTCAAATTCTGGTGGCCTTTGGCTCGTGCGCCATCGAGGGCTGCATTCCGGGTCTGGCCAATCTCAGCCGGCCCCAGGACATGATGGCCGCCGCCTACGATTCCCCTTCCAGCGACAACCCGGCCGGTCTGCGCCCCATCCCAACCTATCAGGTTCCCGAAGGGACATTGTACCTGCCGGCGTTCTACCCCCGTTTGAAAACCCTCGATCAGGTGGTGGAGGTGGATTACTTCATGCCCGGCTGCCCACCGGAGTCGCACCAGATCGCCGCTGTACTCGACCTGGTCATTCAGGTGTTGCATGGTCAGGCGGAATGGCCACCCAGGGGCAGCGTCATTGGCGCCGGCCGTTCCACCGTGTGTGATGAATGTCCCCGCGCCCGGCATGTCAAGCACATCCGCCAGTTTGTGCGCATCCACGAGACCGAGACGATTGACCCCCAGCTATGCCTGCTGGAGCAAGGGATTGTGTGCAACGGCCCGGCCACCCGCAGTGGTTGTCAGGCCCGCTGTCCCCGCGTCAACGCCGCCTGCATCGGCTGCTACGGCCCGGCCCCCGAGGTGGTGGATGAGGGGGCGCGCCTCATCAGCGCCCTGGCTTCCGTCATCGACAGCCGCGACCCGGCCGACATTGAGCGTATTCTGGACGGGATTCCTGACCCAACCGGTTCCTTCTATCGCTTTGGCCTGGCCCATTCCCTACTGCCGGGCCGCCCGCTGGCGGAGGCGACGCCATGACCCAACGCATCACCATTGATCCCATCACACGCCTGGAAGGGCACGGCAAGATCGAAATCTTTCTTGACGAGGCTGGCGACGTTGCCAACACCTACTTCCAGATCCCCGAACTGCGCGGCTTTGAGCGTTTTTGTGTCGGCCGACCGGTGGAAGAGATGCCCCTGCTCACCAACCGCATCTGCGGCGTCTGCCCGGAGGCGCACCACATGGCGGCTGCCAAAGCGGCCGACGCTGTCTACCAGGTGACCCCCCCGCCTACGGCCCAAAAGCTGCGCCAGCTGCTCTACATGGCCTTCTTTGTCACCGACCACACCACCCACTTCTACGCTCTGGGCGGCCCCGATTTTGTTATGGGGCCCGATGCCCCGGTGGCAGAGCGCAACATCCTGGGTGTAATCCGCAAAGTGGGGCTGGAAGTCGGGGGGCAGGTGCTCCAGGCGCGCCACTACGGCCACACCATCGTCGAAATGTTAGGCGGGCGCAAGGTACACCCCTGCACCTCCATCCCCGGCGGCGTCACCAAAGGCTTAACAGAAGCGGAGCGACAGGAGATTGAGCAGATGGCGCGCTGGTGCGTCACCTTCGCCCAATTCTCGTTGGGGTTATTCAACCGGCTCGTGCTGGAAAACACCGCCTATCGTGACCTGGTGTTAGGAGACCTCTACACCCACCGCACCTACTCCATGGGGTTGGTGGATGCCAACCGGCGCGTCAACTTCTACGACGGCCGCGTCAGCGTGGTCGATCCCGACGGCCGGCGCATCGGCCTATACGCCCCGGCCGAATACCCAGAGTGGATCGCCGAACGAGTCGAGCCGTGGACCTACCTTAAGTTCCCCTACCTGAAGAAGGTGGGCTGGAAAGGCTTCGTGGATGGCGTGGATTCCGGCGTTTACATGGCCACACCCTTGTCGCGGCTGAATGCCGCCGATGGCCTGGCCACCCCCCTGGCCCAGGCGGAGTATGAACGCTTTTACGACGCCCTGGGGGGTAAGCCGGTGCATCAACGCCTGGCCACCCACTGGGCGCGCCTGATCGAGCTGCTCTACGCCGCCGAGCATCTGCTGGAGCTGGCGACCGACCCCGCCATCACCGACCCTGACATCCGCCTGCGCCCCACCGCCATCCCCCGCGAAGGGGTGGGGACTGTGGAAGCCCCTCGTGGCACACTGACCCACCACTACTGGACCGACGAGCGCGGCCTGGTGACGCGGGTCAACCTCATCGTGGGAACCACCAACAACTACGCCCCCATCTCCATGTCCATCCACAAAGCCGCCTCCAGCCTCATTCGTCGCGGCGTAGTCATCCACGAAGGGCTGCTGAACCGCGTGGAGATGGCCTTTCGCGCCTACGACCCCTGCTTTGGGTGCGCCACACACTCCCTGCCCGGCCAGATGCCCCTGGAGGTGTCCATCCGCAACGCTGCGGGAGAGGTGGTGGATGTCCTGCGCCAATATGGCTGAAGCCGGCCGGCCGGTCGCCTCCGCCCACAAGACTCTCGTGGTGGCTCTGGGCAATCCCATTCTGGGAGATGATGGCGTAGCCTGGCAGGTGGCAGAGCAGCTCGCCGCCCCCCTGGCGCAGCACGGGGTAGAGCTAGTGTGCCTGGCCCTGGGCGGCCTGCGTCTAATGGAGCAGCTGGTGGGCTATCAGCAGGCCATCGTCATCGATGCCCTGCCCGCCGGCCCCCATCCCCCCGGCCATCTCTCCGTCCTACCCCTGACCGACCTGCCCGACCACGCCGCCGGTCGCCTGACCGCCGCCCACGACACCTCCTTGCTGACGGCGCTCCAGCTGGGCCAGCGTTTGGGTGCGTCGCTACCCCAGACCATCATGGTGGTGGGCATCGCCGCCGACCTGAAGCTGGAGTTCAGCGAGACACTAACCCCACCCGTCGCCGCCGCCGTCCCCCAGGCCGCCGCTGCCGTCCTGCATCTCTTGGGATTGGAAAGGAAGTTCTCACCGCGAAGGCGCAAAGGACGCGAAGAAGGGATAAGGGCTCACCGCGAAGGCGCAAAGGACGCGAAGAAGGGATGAGGACTCACCGCGAAGACGCAAAGGACGCGAAGGTTTTCCCACAGGGGCGAACACACAGAGCCTGCTCCCGTTTTCACGGGAGTGACGGGCCGGCATGAGGGAAGAAACCACGGAGGGAACGGAATACACGGAAGGGGCAAAGATTTTTCGCTTTCCTTCTTCGCGTTCTTTGCGCCTTCGCGGTTCAACACCCCCGTGAAAACGGGAGCATACGAAGCGTCGGTTACCGGCCGATGGGAGTTACATGATGGTATCTGCTGAACGATTACGCCGCTATCCCTTTTTTAACTTTATGACCCACGCCGAACTTGAGGAGATCGCTCTCATCACTCAGGAGATCGCTTACCCGGCCGGCCACACCCTGTTTGAGATCGGCCAGACCTGCGCCGCCCTGTATCTGTTGCTTGAAGGGGAGATCGAGCTACATTACACGGTGGTGGACGAACACGATCCCCGGCTGCGGCGCGATTTTCTGGTGGGCATCATCAATCCGGGTGAGGTGTTGGGTATCTCCGCTCTGGTGGAGCCATACACTCTGACCGCCAGCGCTTATCTGGCTTCGCGCTGCCGTCTGCTGGCCCTGGATGCCGCTGCTCTACGCGCCCTGTGCGACCAGGATAAGGCCCTGGCGCTGGGTCTCACCCAGGCCATGCTGCGCGCCCTGGCGGAGCGGTTGCACACCACCCGCGTCCTGTTGGCCGCCGCCACGGAACCCTTGCCGGCCATAGGATAATGGAACCGCCAAGGCGCTAAGAGCGCCAGGAAAGGCCCTTCGCGTCCTTCGCGTCTTGGCGGTGAGAACAAAAACTTGAACCGCCAAGGCGCAAAGAACGCCAGGAAAGGCCCTTCGCGTCCTTTGCGCCTTCGCGGTGACAACAAAAATAACAAAAACCCGGCCGCCCCGTTTTATGGGCTACGTCTAAATGGAGATCGAGCCTTTGCGGAAATCCGTTGCCCCGATGTAGGCATTCAGCAACACTGGCCGGCCGGCCCGCGCCAGTTCTTTGGCCTTCAGGAGACAGGTCAGCGAGTCGGCCGGGTCATCCAGCAGCAGACCGGCCCCGCCCCACGCCTGCGCCACGCCATGATAGGCCGGCCGGCCGATCTCCGTCGCCACCCCATCCCCCAGCAGCGTCGTCTGTTCCCGCGCAATTTGCGCCCACACCCCATCGGACCCCACCACGGCAATCACCGGCAACTCGTGGCGGGTGAAGGTATCAAACTCCGCCAGGCTATAGCCGGCCGAACCATCCCCATACACAATCCACACCTCCGCCTCCGGCCGCACCAGTTTCGCCCCCAGGGCAAAGCCTGCCCCCGGCCCCAACGTTCCAAACACGCCGGGGTCCAGCCAGCTCAGCGGCGCCCGCGGCCGCACAATATAAGAAGCGGTAGCCACAAAATCCCCCCCATCCCCAATGATGACGCTGTTGTCATCTATCACCTTTTCCAGATCGCGGCACAGCTGCAGCGGGTTGAGATACGCCGTTGGCGCGGCCGCCTGCTGGGCAATCTCGGCGTCTCGCTCCGCGTCGCGCCGGCTCAAACGTTCGCGCCACGCCGCCCAGCGCTCCGGTTGCGCCGGCCAATTGGCCGTTAGCCCTTGCAGAAAAGCGCCCGCGTCCGCCTGGACGGCCAGGGTGGGGCGACGATTGAGAAAGAGGTCATCGCGGCTGCGGTTGATGGCTATCAACGTGGCCGACCGGGGGATGGATTGACCGTAATTCAGACGAAAGTCGCACGGCACACCCGCCAGCACCACCACATCCGCCTCGCGCAGGGCCTGGCTGCGTTGGTGGCGCAGGTGCAGAGGATGTCGCCCCAACAATCCCCGCGCCATCCCCGACAGGTAGACGGGCGCGCCCAGGCGAATCAGCGCCTGTTGCAGCGCTTGCGCCTGGTCAGGATGGCGCAGCGCCTGGCTGCCGATGAGGCACACCGGCCGTTGCGCCTGACCTAAGAGAGCCGCCGCTTTCTCCAGTTGATTGGCCGTCGGTTGGGGGATGGACACCGGTAAGGGTGCGCCGGCGCGCCGCCGCCACGCCCCGGCGAAGGTGCGTCGCACATGCTGCCCCACATACAGGCGCAACCCCAGGGCGGCCAGAGAGCGCCCCCGGCCGGCGCTGGCAACGTGCCACTCATGCACGATGGCCTGGGGGTAGAGCAGATCGACCGGCAGCTCCACAAACACCGGGCCGGGGACATCGCTCTGGGCGGTCTGGAAGGCGCGCTCCAGGGTGGGAGCTATGTCGCGCACCCGCCGCACGCTGACCGCCCATTTGACATGCGGCCGCATCAGCGCCATCTGGTCAATATCTTGCAGCGCCCCGCGCCCTTTGAGCAGCGTTGCCGTGGCCCCGCCTAGCAACACCAGGGGGGATTGGGCCAGTTGGGCGTTTTTGAGGGCCGTGATGGTGTTGGTCAGCCCCGGCCCGGCCGTCACCGCCGCCACGCCGGGGACGCCGCTCAACCGCGCCACCGCATCGGCGGCAAAGACGGCCGTCGCCTCGTGGCGCACATCCACCACCCGCACCCCGGCCTGCTTCGCCCCCACCAGAAGGGGTGAGATATGTCCGCCGCACAGGGTGAAAAGAAAGCGCACCCCATGCTGCACCAACACTTCCGCCGCTACCTTACCGCCATGCATGGCTGTTTCATCTTGCATACAGTCGAACCTGATAAATGGGCCGGCTGAACGGGATCAACCCCCTTAGCCTGGGCCCCCTGTCACTCTTGTTCTCAACGTCGACCTCAGGACTGCAACCACACCCCGGCCATAAACCCCACGCCTGCCACAGCGGTGGACAACACCACCCCCCAGATCATATCCACCACTGTCACCAGCAGCGGCCAATCCTTGAGCGTAGCCAGATTGGTCAGATCATAGGTGGCATAGGTCAGCAGGCCAAACAGCGCCCCCAGGCGCAAGGCCCGGCCCAACGACCCGGCCTGCAACCCCGGCCCGATGGCAAAGATGATCAGCCCGACCACAAACAGCAGATAGAAGAGGATGGCGGCCGGCCAGTTGGGGCTGGGACTGAGCAAAAAGCCGATCTGCCGCCGATAAAAGCCCCGCGCCACCCACCCCAGCCATGTCAGATCGATCACCAAAAAGGCCGCCAGGGTTGCCAGATACAGTTGCAGGTAAAAGCTCCACGTCATTGCTTGCTCCAGAGCGCTCCCCGTCGCCGGGGGTATGGCCTGGATGATACCCCAGACGCCCACCGTCTCCAACCTCGCCGTCTATTTCAGGCACGAGACAGAGGTTAACGGTCAGTCGTTAAGCGGCGGATTGGTCAATCCGCCAGGGCAGAGTGTGAATGGCCCGGCCGGAGGGCCAGGACCAGCTTTATTCAACAGATGATTTTTAGCGCTTAAATCTGGTACAATCGGGTAACTATCGGCGTTATCGCATCGGAGGATGCGATCTCCTCCTGCCATGGAGACCATCATCATGCCCTCTGTTGCTTCTCCACCCCTGCCTCCCGCCCGCTCGGCGGCCATCCTGCGCGTCCTCAAAGCCGCGGCGACGTTGCCCGGCCAGCTATCTTTCTACGCCCTTTCGCTGCTGGCGGTGGTCAGTCTGGCCGGCGTTGAACTGCCGACCGCGCTCGGTGCCCTGGCCATGACCCTGGGCATTGAAACGTTGGGGGCTATGTTGGATCGTCTGGTGGCTGGAGAAGAGCTTTCCGACGACGACATTCGCCAGACAGTTCAGGCGGCCATCGAGCAGACACACATTGCCGAACATCTCTCCAGCAATGAGTTTCAGCGTGGTTTGGGGCGACTTATCCGTCAGCTGGATATCCTCCGTTTTGCAGTGCGTGAAGGAGAATACAACCTGGCTACCCAGCTGGCTACCCAGGCGGAAAAGTACATGGGCGTCTTAGGCGAGCTACACGCTCAACTGGACGCACTGCTGCAACAGATGCAGACTGTGGCGACGCACGACCAGAGCGAGGCCATTTTGGCGCAGCTGCAACACTTGAGCAGCGTCGTAGGGCAATGGCGGGTCCGCACCCGAGACACGGCGGAGCGCCCCACCTCTCCTCTTCCTCCCGAACTGTTTGAGGAGTTGGTGCAACGTTGTGAGCCTTTCTTCCGCACAGACACGGACAGGGACACACGCCTGCTGCCCATTTTGACCGGATGGCCAGACCTTTACACAGTTGATTGGTCTGGCAGCCCCCATGTTTTTACCACCCGTCTGATCTATCAGCTACCGCACCCTCAGCTCCAGGCTGTTTTGCGTGGATTGGCGTCAGATGGCAGCCTCACCCCGGCCATCGTGGCCGACTTGTGTCAACGCATTGATGCGGCTCACGCTCTGATCAGCGCAACGGATAGCGTGACATCCTCGCCCAATCAGTTGTGGCGCGCCTATCATCAACAGTGCGTCCGCACCTGGTCAGGGGCGCGTTACCAGCTTGACCGCCGCTTTGTTCAGTTGACCTTGCTCATCGATCAGGGGCCGGAAGCCATTCCCGGCCCACGCTACCTGCCCGACCCCCAGCACGGCCGGTATGATAGTCTGACGCACCTGTTGCAAGAGATAGATGAACCGGCGGTGGTTTTGTTGGGTGGGCCGGGCAGTGGTAAAACAACGCTCTTGCGCCGGCTGCAATTGGAACGCGCCTGGAGCGCATTGACAGATCCAGCTCAGCCGATCACCTTCTTTGTTCCCTTGAATGCCTATCGCGGTCTCCAGCCCGACACCACGCCCTTGCCACCGCGGGAATGGCTGGCGCAGGAGTGGCGCGCCCGTTACCCTCATTTGCCCGATTGGCAGAGTCTGCTGCAAGACGGTCGCCTGCTGCTACTTCTCGACGGGCTGAACGAGATGCCCCACCGCGACCCCACGGAATATGCCGAGCGGGTGGGACGCTGGCGTCTGTTTTTGCAGAGTCTGCCGGCCGGCAACCGGGTCGTCTTCAGTTGTCGCCGGCTCGATTATAGCGCCCCCTTGACCAGCGAAACAGCGCCGGTGCGCCAGGTGCAGGTGGAGCCCTTGACGCCTGGCCAGATCGAACTGTTCTTGAAGGTTCACCTGGGCGAGCGCAGCGCTCCGGTGTGGATGGCCGTGCAGCGCACACCCCGGTTGCTGGCGTTGTTGGCGATTCCATTCTTCTTGCGGCTATTGGTGGAACAGGTGGAAGCCTCTGGCGAGATGCCGGCCGGCCGCGCTGCCCTCCTCACCGGTTTTGTGCGCCGGGCGTTGCAGCGCGAACTGGAACGGGAACATCGCCTGCTGCTGCGCCCCGACTTGCTGAGCGCGGACGACCGCCGGCAGATTATCCAACAGCAGTGGCGCGACGCTTACGATTTGCCTGAGGAAGGCGGACTGATTCCCCGCCTGATAACCCTGGCTTATGCGATGCAAGCCGGCCGGCAAACCGGTGAGGCTGGTCAGGTGCGCGTTCCGGTGTCCGTTGCCTGTCAGCTATTAGCTGACGCGCCCGCTCAGGATATTCTCGAGGCCGGTTTGGCGCTCAATGTGCTGGACAAAGACCTCATCCGTCGGGAGGTTCTCTTCTCCCATCAACTGGTGCAGGAGTACTTTGCGGCGCGTTGGCTGGCGCACGCGCCCGCCCCTGAACGGGTGGCCGTCCCCTGGCGCGCCGATGCCGTTCAACCATCCCTGACAGAAACGTTGGATAATCTGGCAGTCGGCGACCCGTTGCCGGGGTTGCCCACCACCGGTTGGGAAGAGACCACCCTGCTGGCAGCGGCGCTGGCCGGGGACCCGGCTGCCTTCGTGGCGGCTGTGGCGGCGGTTCATTTACCTCTGGCGGGGCGCTGCGCCGCCGCCCCAGAGGTCAGGCTGCCGACGACCCAGGTGGCTGGTTTGCAACAGGCCTTGATCGTCCGTAGCATTGACCCGTCCGCCGATTTGCGCGCCCGCATTGCCGCGGCCGAGGCTCTGGGAGAGTTGGAGGACCCCCGTTTCGTGCGCCGTCGGGGGCCACACGGCGACTACCTGCTGCCCCCTCTGGCAACCATTCCGGCCGACGTCTACCCCATTGGAGATGATGCCAGCGAATATGCTGGTGAAAAGCCGGCCCACCGCGTGCGTCTGACCGCTTTCGAGATAGGTATTTTCCCCGTCACCAACGCTGAGTATGCCCTCTTCGTGCGCGCCGGCGGCTACGATGAAGAGCGCTGGTGGCAAACGGATGCAGCGCGCGCCTGGCGGCGCGGCGAAAGCGCCCATGAGGGACAAAAACAGGTTTTTCGGCAGGCGAGAGCGCAGCTTCAGCAATTAACAGATACTCAAATTCGTGCCTTCCCTACCATCACACCAGAGCAAATGGACACTTATTTATGGTTCAAACACGCCTCAGAGATTGAGGTGGAGCGTCAGCTGGCGGAGTGGTTTCCGGCCGGTCAACGTTACACCCAACCTCAATGGTGGGACGACAGTCGTTTTAACCACCCGGCGCAGCCGGTGGTGGGAGTTTCCTGGTTCGAGGCGCGCGCCTATTGCGCCTGGCTCTCCGCCCAGACAGGAGACGTCTATGACCTGCCGACAGAAACCATGTGGGAAGCGGCCGCTCGTGGTCAGGCAGGGCGCATCTACCCGTTTGGGCCGGTGTACAGCGCAGCTCACTGCAACACCTTTAAGACACACATCCGTCGCACGACGCCGGTGGGCGTTTTCCCCGGTGGCTGCACGCCGGAAGGCATTGCCGATTTAAGCGGCAATGTGTGGGAGTGGACCACCAGCCTGTGGGGCGACGATTGGCAGCGTCCCAGCTTTGGCTATCCTTATGTGGCGACAGATGGCCGGGAAGACCTGACGCCGGCCGCCGCCCTGAGGGTTGTGCGTGGCGGGTCGTGGAATGATTCCGCGGCGGCGGCGCGTGCGGCGTGCCGCGTCGGGTACGATCCTGTCAGCCGGCACAACGATGTCGGTCTCCGGGTGGTGCGTCGGCCCCCATCTCATCACGGCCACTGATCACTGTCCGGCGGGCGCAGCGGTAGCTG
>DAOTXO010000035.1:0-26666 GCA_034435495.1 Anaerolineae bacterium | reverse complement strand
TCAGCTTCGACAATGTGACGGTGGGCAAGACGATGGCGGATGTGTTGGTTCCGCTGATCGAGGCCCAGGAAGGGACGCCGCAGGTGGTGTTGCTCAATGGCGGCCCGACGGACAACAACTCCACCCTGTTCCGAGAGGGGTACTTCACAGCTGCCCAGCCCTTCTTTGAAAGCGGCGAGTGGAACCTGGTGGATGACCAGTTCGTGCCGGAGTGGGACAACCAACAGGCGCTGGTGATCTTTGAACAGATTCTGACGGCTGCCAGCAACAATGTGACAGCTGTCTTCGCCGCCAACGATGGTCTGGCCGGGGCGGTCATTTCCGCCTTTAAGAACGCCGGAATCGACCCCGGCGACGCCGGCATTCCTATCTCAGGTCAGGATGCTACCGTAGGCGGCATCCAGAACGTGTTGGCGGGCGATCAGGCCATGACGGTCTACAAACCCATCAAGGCGGAAGCCTTCGCGGCTGCTGAGGTGGCAGTGCGCTTGCTCAAAGGCGAGTCTATTGATGACCTGACCGGTGGCCGCACCCTCAACAATGGCACCAACGAGATTCCCTTCGTGGCGCTGACGCCGGTGGGCGTGACCAGGGATAACGTGGCCGAGACGGTTATTGCCGATGGTTTCCGCACCTGGGAAGAGATCTGCGTTGGCGACTTTGCCGGGTTCTGCCCGTAACAGAGTGCGCGTTTTATGAATGTTCACCCCTATGAGGACGCGCTGCCGTGTCCTCATAGGGGTTTTGTGGAATCCGTCGTAGCCGCGGTTCCCAACCGCGTCTTTAGTAGTTGCGGTTTCTCAACCGCACCTTTAGAGGGTGAGAGAGCGTATGGCACAACAACCCTTGCTGGAACTGAAAGGCGTCTCTAAACGTTTCGGTGCAGTACAAGCTTTGAAGAAGGTGGATTTTACCGTTCATAGTGGTCAGGTGATGGCGTTGGTGGGCGACAACGGGGCTGGTAAATCCACCTTGATCAAAGGTATTGTGGGCATTTATCCCTTTGATGAAGGTGAGGTGTATTTTGACGGCCGGCGCGTACACATCCATGGCCCGCGTGACGCCGCCGCCTTGGGTATTGAGGTGGTCTACCAGGACCTGGCGTTGGCGGACAATCTGGATGTGGTCGCCAATATGTTTTTGGGGCGTGAGCGCGTTTTGCCTTTCTGGCGTCTGGATGAGAGCGGCATGGAGCAGGCCTGCATCCGAACGCTCGACTCATTGGCCGTGACGACGATTCGCTCAGTGCGCCAGCCTGTTGCCAGTCTGTCGGGTGGGCAGCGCCAGGCGGTGGCTGTAGCCAAGGCGGTGATGTGGAACTCCCGCCTGGTGATTTTAGATGAACCAACAGCCGCTCTGGGCGTGGCGCAAACCCGCCAGGTGTTAGACCTGGTGCGCCGGCTGGCTGGCCGCGGTTTGGGAGTGGTCATCATTTCCCACAATCTCCACGACATCTTTGAGGTGGCGGACAATATCACCGTTTTGCGCCTGGGGCAACGAGTGGCCGAATTTGCCCGGGCCCAAACGACGCAACAAGAAGTGGTACATGCCATCACGGCCGGCTCTCTGGACTTCGTGCCGGGTATGAAAGAGGTGGAAGTATGAATACAAACGCCAACAACGAACCCCCTTTAGCCGGTGGTGGCTTGTTAGACGCCGCTTCATCGGATAGCCTGGGCGCATACTTCCAAACCTGGTGGCGGCGCGTGCGCGCCGGTGATCTGGGCTCCTTGCCGATTGCGGTGGGTTTGATGGTCATTATCATCATTTTCGGCACGTTGGAGCCGCTTTTCCTCAGCGCCCGCAACTTTGTCAATCTGTTGTTGCAGATGGCGGGCATCACCGCCATCGCCATTGGCATTGTGTTTGTCCTCTTGATTGCCGAGATCGACCTCTCAGTGGCTTATGTCAGCGGCGTAGGAGGAGTGATCATGACGCTTCTGCTGCGTGAATCCGCCACCGACTGGCCCTGGCCGGCCGCTATGGGGGCCGCACTCTTGGCTACGACCGCTATTGGGTTGGTGCACGGCTTGATTATCACCCAGGCGGGTGTGCCCTCGTTTGTCGTGACCCTGGCCGGTCTGCTGGCGTGGAGCGGGGTGGTCTTAATTTTGACGACGGAGTTCTCCACGGCCGGCACGATTGTAATTCAGGATCAGGTTGTTCTGGGTGTAGCGAACCAATATCTGCCTGATGTGTGGGGATGGGCGCTCCTGTTAGTTACCATGGTCGGATATGGTGTGAGCACCTGGCTGCAACGGCAACGCCAACAACGCCAGGGCCTCAGAACCACGCCGCTATCCTTCTTGGGCTTGCAACTCGTAGGGCTGACCTTGATCAGCGGCCTGACGGTTTGGTACGCCAA
The DNA here is from genome assembly GCA_034435495.1 of Anaerolineae bacterium. Classification (GTDB taxonomy): domain Bacteria; phylum Chloroflexota; class Anaerolineae; order Promineifilales; family Promineifilaceae; genus DAOTXO01. The sequence goes on along the minus strand of DAOTXO010000035.1, from coordinate 24,301 downwards.
CCAGGATCGGGGTGTGCCGGTGGTGGCGGTCATCATTCTGGCGCTGCTGGGGATATGGTCGTATATAGCCAATCGCACTCGTTTTGGGCGTTATGTCTACGCAGTGGGGGGCAACCCGGAAGCAGCGCGACGCGCAGGTATCAACGTCAACCAGATTCGCGTTGCCGTTTTTATGATCGCCAGCTTCATGGCCGGCGTGGGGGGCGTCATTTTGGCTTCCCGCTTGCGCTCGGTGGATACCAACGCTGGCGGCGGTAATCTGCTGCTCAATGTCATTGCCGCGGCCGTCATTGGCGGCACCAGCCTCTTTGGCGGCAGTGGGCGCGTTTCCAGCGCCTTGCTAGGCGCCCTGATCATTGCGGCGGTGGAGAATGGCATGGGGCTATTGGGCTTGCCTTCAGGGGTCAAGTTTGTCGTTACCGGCTGTGTCTTGCTGGCGGCCGTTCTGATTGACGCCTTTTCTCGCCGCAGCCGCCAGTTTTCGGGCCTGGCTTGATGTGCGGCACCCAGCAGGGATGGACGTAGCCGCCGGCCGGCCGATCTGGCAGCGCAGGTTGTGCTTTCTGTGGGTGAGTGGCTGCCTCCTCCTGGCGCACGTTGCCTGCCGCCTCTGGGCCACTCCCCCACCTTCAGCTGAGAACCACCCGCCCATTTACTTTGCCAACGTAGCGCCCGAAGTGGGTCTGGATTTCCAACATGGTGCCTTTCGTTGGGCCACAAGCGGCGATCCCGTCGCCATGATGGGGGGCGGCTTATGTTGGCTCGACTACGACCGGGATGGGTGGCTCGATCTCTTTGTGGTCAATAGTTACGCAGAGCTGGAGGCCGGCCGGTGGGAGGCGGCCGGCGGTCAGCCGCGCAGCGCCTTGTTTCGCAATCAGGAAGGCCACTTTACAGATGTAAGCCAGGCGACCGGCGCGGCTTTACCCTTGCGCGGCAACGGTTGTGTGGCGGCCGATCTCAACCGTGATGGCTGGACGGATCTCTACATCACAACGGCGCGGGTCAACGTCTTGTTGTGGAATGATGGCCGGGGCGGTTTCTACGAGGGGGCGGCGGCGGCCGGCGTGGATGCCTACGGCTGGCAAACAGGGGCAGCCGTAGGCGATCTTAACCAGGATGGCTGGCCCGACCTGGTGGTGGCTGGCTACGTCGACATCAACAATCGCCAGCCTGACGCAACCCTCGGCTTTCCTAACACCCATCTGGGGTTGCGCGACCTGCTTTTCCTCAGCCAGGGGGCGGATTCGGCCGGGCAGGTGACCTTTCGCGAGGTGGGCGCTGAGGCCGGGTTGGAAACACAAACGTTGGCCTACGGTTTGGGGGTGTTGCTCAGCGATTTTGATCAAGATGGTGACCTCGACCTCTATATCGCCAACGATACCAACCCTAATTATCTGTATGTCAATCAGCCCTGGCCGGGGGGAGCAGCTGGCGATCCGGCCGGTCTGGGCTTTCGGCTGGTGGAAAGCGCGGCGGCCGCGGCCGCCGCCGACCCCAACCGCGGCATGGGCGTAGCCAGCGGCGATTTTGATGGGGATGGCCGTTTTGATCTCTTCATCACCAACCTGGCGACGCAGCGCCATGCCCTCTACCGCAACCAATCACACCCGCCATCGTTGCTTTTTCAGGATGTACGCGGCCCCCAGGGCGTGGGAATGATGGGAAGCGCCTTCACCGGTTGGGGAACAGCCTGGGGAGATGTTGATCACGATAGCGATCTCGATTTGCTGGTGGTCAACGGGCATGTGCCGGTGCTTGATCTCGCAGCTGACCGGGAGCCAGTGCAGCTTTTGGGCAACCTGACAGTGGAGGGGAGTGTGGGGCAGTTTGAAAATTGGAGCGGCCCGGCCGGCCTAGAGCAGGTAGGTGGCCTGGTGGGGCGCGGCGGCGCGCTGGCCGACTATGACAACGATGGCGACCTCGACCTGGCGATCAACACCATTGGCGGGTCCCTGGCTTTGCTGCGCCACGAAGGCGCACCGGCCAACTGGCTTCAAGTGCAGCTGGATGGGCCACTCCCCGGCGCGGTTGTGACAGCCCGACTACCCGATGGGCGCACCTTGCGCCGTGAATTGCACGCCGGCGGCAGCTATCTGTCGTCGCACGATCCCCGGTGCCACTTCGGCCTGGGTTCGGCGACCAGCGTCGCCGAGTTACACATCCGCTGGCCCGATGGGCGGGAAACGTTGCAGCACAATGTTGCCGCCAATCAAATCCTCACCCTACGCCCTTGATGATGGCGGCCCTCCAGACAACAGGCGTGCCCCAACCTGCCCATAGGCCAGTCAGGAGCCGGCCGACACCGCCACCTCGCTCAGACCTGATTGGGGTCGAAAGATGGGATGAAAACGGCTACAATGAAGGGGAGCGGTTAGCCCGCCCGGCAGGAGCCCATCATGAGCTACGAAGACGATATTCCTGAACCTTTCCGCCGTTTGTTTGAGGAAATTGAGCGCAACCAGGGCCCGCCCGATGATGACGGCCCAATGCACCCACGTCGCCCCGAAGTCGGCTGGCCCCCCTTCTGGCGCAGCCATTGGTTTTGGTTGGGTATAGGTTTGCTGGCCTTGTTGCTCAGCTTCAACTCCCTGGTGACGTTCTACACCGAATGGTTGTGGTTTGAAAGTGTCGATTACGTATCGGTGTGGTTGAAACAGTGGTTGGCCCGTTGGGGAACTTTTGCCGGCGCGTTTGTTATGGCGGCTCTTTTTTTAGGTTTGAATCTCTGGCTGGCAAGTCGCGGCGCCCTGCGCACCAGTAATCCTCGCAGCTTTCAGCCGGCGCGCTACGCCGGCTTTAACTGGTTGCTCAGAGGCGGGACGATTCTCGCGGCCCTCTTTCTGGCCAGCGCCGCCGCCGCCCGGTGGGAAGATTGGTTGTTGTATGCCTATCGGATGGCCGGGGATAAGATCGACCCTGTGTTCAACCGCTCGCTGGGTTTTTATTTTTTTGAGCTTCCCATTTACCACTTTCTGCAAGGCTGGTTCGTCTCACTGGCCATCATCACCCTGCTAGGTGTAGCTGCCGTCTACATCTTGCACAATTTGGAAGCTATTCGCCTCAACCGCTGGCAACCCATCGCCATACTCCCCTTGCGGCGGCATGTGGCGCTTTTAGGCGCGTTCCTGGCCTTGTTGCTGGCGGTAGGTTATCTGCTGGCGCGCTATGATCTGTTACAGCGCCGGGGCAGCCCCACCGTTTTCGGCGCAGGCTACGTTGATTTGACGGTCAACGTGCGCGCTTACCTGGTCAATACGCTCTTGCTGGTGGCGTTGGCTGGCGCTCTGGTTGCCAATGTCTGGCGTCTATGGTTGCGCCCGGTTGCCATTCTGGCCGGCCTGTGGCTCGCCAGCGTCATTCTCGTCTCTGGTCTCGTTTCCAATCTGGCGCAGAACTATGTGGTGGCCCCCAATGAGCTGAACCTGGAGCAAACCTATCTGGCCCATAACATCGACTTTACGCGCTTTGCCTTTGGCCTGGATACCATCGAGGTGCGTGACTTTGGCGAAGCCACCCCGCTGAGCGCGGCCGACCTGACAGAAAATGAGCTGGCTCTGCAAAACCTGCGTATTTGGGACTATCGCGTTTTGCCTCAGAATTACGAGCAGCTGCAAGCTTTGCGCCCCTACTACCAGTTTGGCGATGTGGATAGCGACCGCTATCTGATCGATGGCCAACTGCGTCAAGTCAATCTGGCAGCGCGGGAACTGAATAAAGATCAGTTGCCCAACGACTCTTGGGTCAATCGCAAGTTGGAGTTTACCCACGGCTATGGGATTGTTATGAGTCCCATCGACCGCTTCACGCCCGACGGTCAGCCGGAGTTTTTTATCCGCGACTTGCCGCCGGTGGCCGAGGTGGATATTGCCCTGACGCGCCCCGAAATCTATTTTGGCGAACGCACCGCCGATGTTGTTTTTGTCAACAGTGCCCGTGAGGAGTTCAGCTACCCCAGTGGCGCTCAAAACGTGCGCACTCGTTACGCCGGGTCGGGTGGGGTGGAGGTGCGCCATTTCTTCCGCCGACTGGCGCTGGCGATTCGTTTCGGCGAGATCAACCTGTTGCTCAGCCGCGACATCACACCCACCACGCAGGCGCTCTACCATCGTGAGATTGTGGAGCGGGTGCAACGTATCACCCCTTTCCTGGTTTTCGACCTCGATCCCTACCTGGTGGTGCATGAGGGCCGATTGGTATGGATGGTGGACGCCTTTACCATCAGTGACCGGGTTCCTTACAGCGAAGACCTGACGGCTACTTTTCAAGATGGGACGCACCGACTCAATTACATTCGTAACGCCGCCAAGGTGGTGGTCGATGCCTATGAAGGGTCTGTGACGTACTATCTGGTGGATGCCAGCGACCCGTTGACCCAAGCCTATGCTCGCGCCTTCCCCGATCTTTTCCAACCCCTGGACGCTATGCCAGAGAGTTTGCGCGCTCACATCCGCTACCCTGAAACTCTCTTTCACATCCAGACCCATCAATACCTCAAGTATCACATGATCGATGTGGGCGTCTTTTACAATCAGGAAGATTTATGGGCTATCCCCCAGGAAGTCTTTGCTCAGGGTGAAACACGGGCGACAGAGCCGTACTATGTGATTTTCAGTCTGCCGGATGAACCAGAAACGGAATACCTGTTGATCGCTCCTTTCACCCCGGCCGGTAAGAACAACATGGTGGCCTGGATCGCCGCTCGCAACGACCCTGAGCACTATGGGCAGTTGTTGGCCTACGTCTTACCCAAGCAGGAGTTGGTGTTTGGTCCCATTCAGGTGGAGGGGCGCATTGACCAGGAGCCGACCATTTCGCAGCAGATCTCTCTGTGGAATCAAGGCGGGTCGCGGGTTATTCGAGGCAACTTGATTGTCATCCCGTTGAACCGCAGCTTTCTCTACGTGGAGCCGCTCTATCTTTTGTCAGAGGCGAGCGCGTTGCCAGAATTGAAACGCGTCATCCTGGCCAGCGATACACGGATTGCCATGGAGGAGACGTTGAATGAGGCCTTGCAGGCGCTTTTAGGCGACAGCATCGGTGTGCCTGATTTGCCGGGGCAACCGGCCGGGGAGACGTCGGCATCCCCCGCGCCGGTGGTCGAGGCCGCTGTTGAGAACCTGATTCAGAGCGCTAACCAACATCTGGAAGCGGCGCAGGCAGCGCAACGCGTCGGCGATTGGGCGACCTACGGAGCTGAACTGGATGCTCTGGAAGCAGCGCTGCAACAGTTGTTAGCTTTAACCCAAGATGGGGAATGAGCGCGGGGGAATCTGGGATGGCGTACCGGCCGGTACGCCATTCCAGGCAATTGCTTGAGGCGAGTCAACCTCACAACGTCAGAGCATGCTCTGCTATCAGGTGCAAGATGTGCGCCCGAAAATCGGCCAGAGGCATCGCCCCATGATCCACATTATCCCGCGTGCGCACCGCCACCGCCCGATTCTCTGCCTCCTTATCCCCCACCACCAGCATGTAGGGGATTTTTTGCAGTTGGGCCTGACGAATCTTTTTGTTCATGCGGTCATCGCCGGCGTCCACATCCACCCGCACGCCGGCCGCCCGCAATGCCGCTGCCACCTCTTGAGCATAAGCCACATGCCGGTCGGCGATAGGAATGACCACCGCCTGCACCGGCGTTAGCCAAACCGGGAAAGCGCCGTTGAAGTGCTCGATCAAAATGCCGACAAAGCGCTCCATGCTGCCAAATGGAGCGCGGTGGATCATGACAGGACGATGTTTCTCTCCGTCCGCGCCGATGTATTCCAGACCGAAGCGTTCCGGCAGCAGAAAATCCACCTGCACCGTGCCCAGCTGCCAGTCGCGTTTGAGCACATCGCGGAAGATGAAGTCCAGCTTGGGGCCATAAAAAGCAGCTTCGCCGGGTTCGATGCTATAAGCCAGCCCCAATTTGTCAGCCGCTCGCCGGATGGCGTTGATACCCCGTTCCCACATAACAGGTTCGCCGGCATATTTGTCGCTGGCGGGATCGTTGATCCCCAACCGGGCGCGAAAATCCATGAAGCCCATCGTGTTGAAAACATATTGAATCAGCTCCACCACATGGATGAACTCCACCTCCAACTGCTCCGGTGTGACGAAGAGATGGGAATCATCCACCGTAAAGCCGCGTACCCGCGTCAGACCCGTTAATTCACCGCTTTTCTCATAGCGATAGACCGTTCCAAACTCCGCCAATCGCAGGGGTAGGTCACGGTAACTACGTGGCGCGCTGCGATAAATCTCAATGTGGTGGGGGCAGTTCATCGGTTTGAGCAAGAACTCTTCCTCGTCCACCACGATGGGAGCGTACTGGCTGGCTTTGTAATACGGGTAGTGTCCACTCGTTTTGTAAAGCTCCAGATTGCCGATGTGGGGTGTGATCACTGGCTGGTAACCGCGCTCCAATTGCGCTTGGCGCAGAAACTGCTCCAGCTCATAGCGCAACGCTGCGCCTTTGGGCAACCACAGCGGCAGGCCGGATCCCACCAGAGGGGAGAGATGGAAAAGTTCTAGCTGACGCCCCAACCGACGGTGATCCCGTTGCCTGGCCTCTTCTTGGAGGCGTAGATACTCCTCCAACTCTGCTTTGTTGTGCCAGGCCGTGCCATAAATGCGCTGTAGCTGCGCGTTTTTCTCGTCGCCGCGCCAATAGGCCCCGCTGCTGCGCAGGATTTTGACCGCGTTGGGCTTCACCTGACTTGTGTAGGCGACATGTGGCCCTTTGCATAGGTCGATGAAGTTGCGATGCTGATAGATGCCCACTTCTACTACCCCTTCTTGTGCTACCAGGTCTTGGATCAAGGCCAGCTTGTAGGGTTGATTTTGGAACAACCGTTGGGCGTCGGCGATGGGCAGGCTGGATTGGCGGAAAGGGGCATGGTCTTTGAGCAACTGCTTCATGCGCTCTTCAATCTTTTCCATATCGGCGTCGGAGAATGTGCGCAGTTTGCCGTTGTCTTCCGATCCCAGGTCGAAATCGTAGTAGAAACCATCCTCAATGGGTGGGCCAATAGCCAGTTTGGCTTCAGGAAAATACTCCAGCACCGCTTCTGCCATAACGTGGGCTGCTGAATGGCGAATGCGGTACAGGTCCGTTTCTTCGTAGGGAATACCATTTTGAACTTGCATGTCAGACTCCAGGTAAAGATCGGCCGGTAGGCCACAAGGGTTGTGATGCGTTTGGAAGGTGGCCGGTGGAAGTCGTGTGTCAACCGACTCCTACACCAGGCGTGCTGCATGAAACCTCCACCGGCCGGGGAGTTCGCGAATCTTTCCAATGGGTCGGGCGCAACATCCAACGCGCCATATTCCTGCTCCTTCAGCTGTCACCGGGCCGCAGACGCAACAAAAAACGCCATCACCCATGTCGGGGCGATGGCGTTCTAGCCGTGTCGCGGTTCCACCCAACTTCAGCGCTGCTTGCGTTTCAATGGCAGCGCCCTCGTGGCAGCCGATAACGGGGCCAGCCGGGTTTTCATACTGATGCATCTGTTCTGAAAACCGCTCCTGGGTGGTTTTGGCAGTTGCCTTTGTTGCCGCCGGCTTTCAGCCTCTGGCCGGCCGCTCTCTGAAACAGACTCAACCGCTACTCGTCCCAGTCAACGCGTTCTTTATCGATAGATAGGTAACATTATAAGGCAGTTAAAGCACTTGTCAAGAGTCGCCGGTTGATTTGGTGGGGTTAAGAGGAGGTGCGGCGAAGGGCGCCTGGGCATGTCTGTAGCGGTTTGGAGCGGTCTTTCTTCATCATTTCTTAACAGGTGCTCTGCTATACTGAAACCACCTGCAACGAGGAGGTTGCTTATGAAGAAGACCAACAAAATAGCTTTGATTGTGTTAGGCCTGTTGGTGCTGGCCGGTGTGACGCTTAGCCTGGACGTGGCCGGCTCGCTTTTTGCCCAGGATGCGGAGGAAGTTGAACCTCTGACGCCCGATGCCGGGGAAGACGGAACAGAACCAGATGGGAGCGCCGCCATTCCCCTCTTCGTCCCGCCTATCATCCCCCGCGCTATACTGATGGAGGTGTTGGGCGAAGCCGTGGTGGATGGAACGATTGATCAGGCCCAGGCGGATGCCTTGAGCGCCGCCATTGATGAAAAAATGGAGACAACGCACCTTTTTCCCGGCGGGAGAGGCCCCTTTCCCTGGGGTGGACGCCCCGGCCTGGAACTTCATCCAGCCCCCGGCGTTTTCCATGCCCTACATCAGGCTGTTGTCGAGGGTGTGTTGACCATCGAGAGCTTGCGGACAATTGTAGTGGATATGGCCAATACTTTGGGCATTGCCATCGATCCAGCTGACATAGGCCTGGACGGCCGGCTCCATCTGCCCCTGGTTGGTTTGGAGTTGACGGCTGATGATTTGTTGGCCGCTTTGGAAACGGCTTTGGATAAAGCCGTTAGCGCCGGCGATCTGACAGCCGATGCAGCAGCCGCCATTTTGGGAACGGCCCGTAACTTTGAACCCCTGGGCACGCCGCCCTTCGGCCCCTTTCACCGCCCTGGTGGCCTGGATGGGCCGCGTGGGCCGCAAGGCTGGGGACGCCAGGGGTAAATGAGTTGTAGCGCGTTGGCCCCAAAGCGTGTGGTTGCCGGCCGCACGCTTTGGGCCGGCCGCCGAAACGCTCCTCACCGCCCCGGCTTGCGCTACAATAAGGGCATGGTGTATCGCATTGTTGTGGTTGAAGATGATCGCAAAACAGCCGATTTGCTCCGACTGTATCTGGAGCGCGATGGACATCAGGTGGCGATAGCTTACGATGGGCGGGAGGGATTGGATCTCATTCGCCGCCGGCCGCCTGATCTGGTACTGTTGGATTTAATGCTGCCCTCTCTCGATGGTCTCGATATTTGCCGCACCCTGCGCGCCGAATGGCCTCCCCCCGGTCTCCCTATTATCATGTTGACAGCCAAAGCCTCTGAGGAAGACACCTTGCTCGGTTTGGAGTTGGGCGCGGATGATTACATCACCAAGCCCTTCAGTCCACGGGAAGTTGTGGCCCGTGTCCGCACGGTGTTGCGCCGCACGCACGCCGGCCGACCGTTGGAGTTGGAGACGTTGCACTATGGCCCCTTGACCATCCATCTGCTACGCCACGAGGTAACGCTGGATAACCAACCCGTTCCCCTGACACCCAAGGAGTTCAACTTGTTAGCGGTGATGGCGCGCCAGCCGGGTCGAGCCTTCAGCCGCAGCGAGCTGGTGGAAAAGGCGTTCGGTTACAATTACGCCGGGTTCGACCGCACGGTGGATGTGCATATTGCCAACCTGCGGCGCAAACTGGAAGGGAACACGGTTACGCCCCGTTTTGTCCACACCCTGCATGGTGTGGGCTACAAGTTTGATTTCGATAACTCCACGGCCGGCCAGGAGCCAGGTTGACCAGTTTGCGGCTGCGCCTCTTTCTCACTTTTTTGTTGGTGGCGATCCTGAGCGCCGCGCTGGTGGCGCTTTTTGCCAACCGGGGCACAGCTACCCAGTTCGACCACTATGTCGCGCGCACCCTGGCGCAACGACAACAAGCCATTGCGGTCGTGTTGGCCGAGCAGCTGCACCCGGCCGACCCACTAGCGACCCAGCGCCTGCTGGATACATTAAGTGTGGCCTATGGTCAGGCAGTTCATCTGGTAGATGCGGCCGGGGCTGTCTGGGCTGTTTCCACCCCACTGCCATTACCCGCCCTGGGACCCGGCCCCCGCAACGCCGCCCCCCAGCCGCGCGGTCGCCCCTGGCAGGTTCCGCTGGTCTTCCAGGTGGACCCGCAGGCGACCGGCGACCAGGTGATAGTAGAGAGCCTGCCCCTGCCTTTGCCGCCGGGGCCGGCTCTGATTGGATTAGCGCTGGCCGAGGATGCCACGCTGGACAGTGAGCAAAGTTTCTTAGGTTCTGTCAACCGCACCTTCATCCTGGGCGCGGTGGCAGCAGTGGCCGCGGCTGGCTTACTCAGTGTGGGGTTGGCGCGCCGTATCCTGGACCCCATCGCCCGACTGACGGCAGCCGTGCGCCAGATGGCCAGGGGGGACTTAAATCAGCGTGTGATTGTCCACAGCCAAGACGAAATTGGGGAGTTGGGGCGCGCCTTCAACAGTATGGCGAATGGACTGGCACGCCAGGAGAGCCTGCGCCGTCACATGGTCTCCGACATTGCCCATGAATTGCGCACCCCGCTGGCCAATATACGCGGCTATCTGGAGGCGGTGCAAGATGGCGTCTTGGAACCGGAGCCGGCCGTCATCCACTCTCTTTATGAAGAGACGCTTTTGTTGCAGCGCCTGATTGAGGACCTGCAAACCCTGTCCCTGGCTGAGGCGGGTCAATTAAGTCTCGACATCCAGTCGGTGCCCCCCCAGGCTATTTTAGAACCAGTGTTAGCCGCCTGGGGACTGGCCGCCCGGCGTCAGTCGGTGATCCTCAGCGCCGATATTCCACCTGACCTGCCCCTGGTAGCGGCTGACCCTGAGCGGGTGCGACAAATCTGGAACAACTTGCTGCGCAATGCGCTGACCCACACTCCGGCCGGCGGCCAGATCCAGGTGCGGGCGACGCCCCGGCCGGCCGGCGTTCAGTTTGCTATTCAGGACACTGGCCCCGGCATTCCTCCTGAACACATCGCCCACGTCTTTGAGCGTTTCTACCGGGCCGACCCATCCCGCGCCCGCGCCACCGGCGGCGCCGGCCTCGGCCTGGCCATCGTTCAAGCGCTGGTGACCATGCACGGCGGCGACGTCAGCGTTGAAAGCCCGCCGGGGCAGGGGGCGACCTTTCGCTTCACTCTGCCCCAGGCTGCGTCCGTCCCCGTGCAGCGCTCAGCCGACCAGGCTTAACACCAACTGGAAGAGTTGCCAATAGGCCCGCGCCAGGAAGGTCGGCCAGCTGCTAGCCGGCCGCACGGGCGGAAAGCCCCCCTGCGCCTCCGGTTCATCAAACCGATTGTCCCAACCCGAACCATCCCAAATAATATCCCCGCCGGGAATGCCCAGACTGCGCAAGTCCTCATTGAGGTCATAGCCATTGTTAGCGTACTGGTTAGTGTAGACCCGGTTGTTCTCTGGGTTAGGCCCAACATCTAGCTCATTGGCGTCGAAAGCTGCCGTCAGGCTGAAAATAGCCACACCGGCCGATCCATGATTCTGGATGGTGTTGTTGAAAATTTCAGTCCCATCCGCCCCAGCCAGCAAAATACCAACCCCCTGCGGGGCAATGCCGGCCGTCGCCCCTTCTGGCGCGAAGTTGGGTGTGTTGTTGGCTTCCACCAGATTGTTGTAAATGCGGGTGTCACGCGAAATTTTGGCGTTGAGTTGGGGCAACACCACCACTAGAAAGCCCAACGTGTTGTCGTGGACATAATTGTTGTAGGCTTCCCCGTTCAGGGTGTTTTCAAACTCCACCCCAATGACACTGTCGTGCGCCTCGCTATCCCGAATGACTACATCGCGACATTGACCGGCGTAAATAGCAGCGTCATCCACCCCACTGGCTTTGACCCGTTCAATCAACACCCCGGTGCTTTTGGTGGGGTAGACCCCATACGTTCCGGTGTTCTCGGTGATGAGGTCGTGGAAGTGGACATTGTTCACCCCCTCCACCAGAATTCCGTTGTCGGTGTAGTTGATGATATGCAGATTGCCAACGGTGAAGTTGTTGCCAGAGGCAATGATCGCTTCCGACAAGACCCCACGCCCATCGAAGAGAGGATACAACCCCTCCGCGTTGGGGACGCCCTGAAAGGTCAGGTCGCTGATATCGATCACCACCCTTTCATGGTAAGGCTCCTCCCGGTAAGGCACGAGAATCGTATCCCCCGGTTGGGCGCGATCCACCACACTCTGAATGCTCTCATCGGCGGCAACGGAAAGTGTTTGGGGCGAACGGGCAGGCGTTTCATCAGTAGAGGCCGGGGCGTTGATGCGCGCCGCTTCCGTCCGCGCCGGATTATCGACTTGGGCGACTGTTGGCAGCCCGGACAGAGCGCTGGTCGGGACATCTGGCAGCTGGCTTTCATCCGTCAGGGCGTATAAAAAGGCGACGAGATCAGCCTTTTCCTGATCGCTGAAGGAAAAGCCGTTGACAAACGGATCGACGTTCGTCTGGCCGTGGGCGCGCCCGCCGCCATCGGCATAGAATTGCACCACCTCTTCCAGCGTCGCCAAAGACCCGTTGTGCATGTAGGGGGCGGAAAGAGCGATGTTGCGTAGAGTGGGAACCTTGAACGCCCCCTGTGCGCCGTCGGCTGTGACGCCGGCCCGCCCCGGATCGTCACTGGCGACGCCTACGATCCGAAAAGTGTCCAGGGCGAAAGTGGGCGGCATGTGACATTCAAAGCAGCGCGTGGCCCCAGAGCGGAAAAGCGCCAGGCCACGGCGTTGCTGCGGCGTCAGGGCATTTACCTCGCCGGCCGCATATCGGTCAAACGGGCTGTTCTGGCTGATTAAGCTGCGCTGAAAAGCCGCCAGGGCGCGCTGCACATTCTCCAGCGTGATCGCGTCCGGGCCAAAAGCGGCCGTGAAGCGCTCCTGATAAGCTGGAATAGCGCTTAGCTGTGCGATCACCTGGTTGGGATCGGCCGCCATCTCGTCTGGGTGTGTCAGTGGCGTCAACACCTGACCCTCCAACGAACTTTCCCGCCCATCCCAAAACAACACCTGACTGAAACCCACATTCCACAGCGTGGGTGTGTTGCGCGCCAGAGTTGCCGCGTTACGGCCATTGGCAGTCGCCTGCCCATCGCTGAAACCGAGATCGGGATGATGGCAGGTGGCGCAGGCCAGCGTTTGATCGGCTGAAAGGACAGGATCAAAGAACAACTGCCGCCCCAACTCCACTTTTTCAGGCGTCGTTGGGTTGTCGTCTGGCTGGTTCAGGGGGGGGAATGCTCGCTGGAGACCGGAATAGGCCGGCTCGACCGCCACCGAGCCGGTTCCCGACTCCTCGTCGGCAATGAAGGGGTCGCTGGCAATTGGCAGAGAGGCGGCTACACCGATCCCCACCACCAGCAACGCCACGAGAACGCCCAGAATTCCCAGCACCACTTTGCTAAAGCGTTTCATATCATCCTCCCAATCAACGATCCAATCCGCGGCGCTGAATGGGGCGCCGCGGATCATTCACCCACGCCGACTCCGTCAGGTTAGGGGGCGAATGTTAACAGATAAGCGACCACAGCGTCTAGCTCTGGGCCGGTTAACCGCTTACCCAGGTCGGCCGGCATCAAATCTTGGAACCCCTCCACCAGATAAGCGGATGGGTTCAAAATGGAGGTGTAGAGATAACCGCGAGCATCCAGACCGACAACGCGGGTTGACGCTCGTGACGCGATGCCGGCCAGACTTGGGCCGCGAATAATGGTCTCTGGAACAGTGGCATGGCAGATGGCGCACTCTTGTTGAAAGACTTGCTTGCCCTGGACAACCAGAGGGTCTGGGGTGGGGGTGGCCGTCGGTGTGGGGTCAACGGCCCCGACGCAACCACTCAACCAGAGCACCAGCCCTAGCCACACCAGAAGACGCCAGCGGGTCGCTTTAGAGGGGCGTTTCACAGTTGTAACCGTCAGGCGTTGAGTCAAACGCTGACAACCTGATCCCTCCGGCCCTCAAGGCCCGAAGCGATCCAAAACGGGAGCGTAGAAGGCTTTGCACCCGCCTTCACACGAACAACCATCCAGCGGCAAAGCCAGTTCAGAATCGAGGCGAGGGTCGTTCAGTTCGTAAGCTCCCTCTGCTGCCTGGCAAACCGGGCAGGCGTGGGCGGGAGCGAGGATGCGCACCTTGGTGGCGAGGCCGGCGCGAATCTTTTCCAAATGGGTTTTATGTTCCGCGGCTGTATACACGGAGTATCTCCTGACAGGTAATAGGAAGGGCATCCAGCCATGCCCATCCAAGACCGGAATTCTACGGAGTTCCGGTCAATCTGGCAACCATTGGCGCTCTGTGGTCGGCGCTAACGACTGCACGGCTCAAGGTGGTGGGGGCAAAACAATATAATCCGCCCCGGCCGGAGTGGTCAGGCGGGTCTGAGTTTGCGGATTATACACCCCCACGCGCATCTCAACCCCGGCCATCTGGGGCAGTCGGTGCAGCTTCAAGATCACATCCCCCGCTTGCCAATGGAGCGACGGCGCTTCCAGACCATCACTTTGGGCGATCACCTGCCCGGCTCCATCCACCAGATGCACAAACACACTGCGCGGTGTGCTTACCGGACGCAACACTTCCCAATAAGTCAGCGCCCCTTCGCCTCGAATGGGATCGTAACCCAGCAGGCGCAGCTCCTGCCCAAAAGCAAGGTCAACTGGAACGAGAGGGCGGGGCTGGCCGGCCGGCCGATGCACCTGGTAGAGAACAAACGCCCCGTGATCTTCCACAATTCCCCAGCCTGTCAGTCGGGACTCCAGGGCGGCGGCGAAGGGGCGGGCGGCCGGCCGAACCACCCGTGCGACACCGCTGGGCGAAGTGGGCAAGATGACGATGTCCATGGGGGTGGGGTGTTCATGGCCGAAAAAGCGCAGGCTCAGATCATCCCGTTGCAGGCTCAACGCCAGGGTAGGGGGATCCATCGTTGTCGGCGACCAGCCCAGGATGGCGACAGGCGTTGTATCGGGAACGCTGTCTAGATGACGGGCAGCAGTTGTCAAGGCCTCTTGCCACACAAAGCGCACCTCCTCGTTGGCCGGCCACACGCGCCAGGTGAAGTGCAGGGTGCGCCCCAACGTCAGCAGCAGCGCCAGGCCAGCCACACTTATCCCCACTCGCTGTTGCCAATCTGTGGATAAGCCGGCCGATCCTGTGGATAAACCCATCAAATTGTGAATAACCTGTGAAGGGAAGATCCCCAGGATCGGCAAGAGCAGGATCATGCGAATGGTGCTGGGGGCGTCAACCGTCGCCAGGCTGGGAGTGACGCTGGCGGCCGCCCACAGGAGGACAAACCAATCCTGGGGTTGGCCTCGGCGCAGCGTAAGGCCAACCCCCAGGTAGAACAGGGTGGCGGTCAAGGGGTCGAAGACGGGCGCGCCGGCCACATTCTGCCGCCACAGCGGATCGCCGCGCCAGCCAAACGCGCCGAGAATGCCCAACGCATTGGTCAGTATGGGCTGAGGGTTGCCTTGCCTGAGCGCTTCCAACGGCGCGTCCACCTCGGCGACGCGAAACTCAGCGTTGGGGTGAGTCTGCAAATAGACCACCAGGGGTAGGGCGACCAGGGTGTAAACGGCCGCGAACAGCAACAAACCACGCCACACACGCCGCAATTGGGGGCGTTGAGCCGCTGCCAGGTAGAGGAGGTAGCTCAGGTAAAAGAGAGGCAAGGCGCGGCTGGCAAGGTAGGTGTACAGGGAGAGGCCGCCCCACACACCGGCCAGACCCCAGGCGCGGCGACGGTTGTGGTGCAATCCCTGCCAGAAAAAGAGGGCCGAGAGACCGGCCGCGACGGGCAGGCTGATGGCGCGTAGCGCCAACCGACTGTAAAAGACCGGCCAGAAGGTCAGGCTCAACCACCACAAGGCCAGCAAGGCCGGCCGGCGGCCGAAGAGGCGGTACAGCAAGGCATAGCTCACCGCCAGTCCCACCATCCCCGACAGCGCCGCCGGCAGCCTTAGCGCCAGAGAATGATCCCCCAACAGCGTCAGACTCAGCGCTTCCAGATAGTGAAAGCCCGCCTCGTGCCCATACGCCTGGCTGAAGTATGGGCTGTGTTGCCCGGCCAGAATGGCGCGGTCAATCAACCAGTGAGCCACTTCATCGTGCGCCAGCCCCAGTTCAGTCAGGTCTGTCAGACGCAGCCAGGCCCCCACCAGCAACGCCAGAGTGGCCTTGATGCTGGCTGGTAGCTGACGCTCCCAGGACGAGAAGCGCACAAGGGGCCCCAATCGGTGCGGTTGAAGCGAGGTCGTTGGCGCGGTTGAGGGTGGCTCCGGGTGGGTCATAGGGTCCGGTCAGCCGGCCGGCGGTGCGAGCTTCAGACGTTGAACCACAGCGCCCGGCAAGATGGAGGCCAGGATGCGTTGCTCCTCCGCCCCGAAGACCCGCAAGCCCCACAAAGCCCCCCCAAACATCAGCCACCCCAAAACAAACCCCAGCGCCAGATGTACCTGAGCGCCGCCCCAGAAACCCAGCGCCATCGCCAGCGTAGCCGCGACTGGACGCCCCAGTACATGGCCCCAATCGATCGGTTCCAAGCGCTGTTTGAGAAAGTGGTTGAAAGCCAGCCACAAAACCACTTCCGATAGAATGGTGGTGATGGCAGCAGCAACGTAACTGTAGCGCTCCAGCAACAGCAGGTTACCGACAGTGTTGAAGGTCACGCCCAACAAAAAGGCCCAGGTTAAGCGCCGTTCCAGCCCCAGCGAAATGATGACGTAGTTGGTCACGCTGTTGATCCAACCCACTGGAATCGACCAGATCACCAGCCGCAGGGCAATCGCACCATGAGGCAAAAATTCTGCCCCGCCCAGCGCGCCGATCATGGGCGTGGCCAGGAGGGTGACAGTGGCAGCCAGGGGCAAAGCGCCCAGAATGAGCAACCGGATAGCCATCTGATAGGTGCGGCGGGCATCTCCTAAAGCTTGTTGTACCTGGCGCGACAGGATGGGGAAGAGGGCGAAGGTCAAGAAGGAGGGAATGATGTTGAAGGCGTTGACCCATTTGTAGGCGGCGTTGTACCAGCCTACGACGCTCTCCCCATTGAACTGACGCAACAGGGGCACATCAATTTGCCAGAAGATGGTTGCCAGCAGGTGGTTGAGCATGAGTGGATAGCCGGCCCGCAGCATATACCTTTGCAAGGCCCAATCCACCTGCCAGCGGCCGGCGCGCAAGGGGAAGCGGCGCGTGGCGATGCTGATGAGCAAAAAGAGGGTGATGAGATTGACCAGGATGGAAACGGCCGCCAACCCCAGGTAGCTTGTTTCTAACACCAGCACCAGCACTCCCAATGCCACCTTAAGAATAGTGGTGACGGTGGTGATGGCGGCCGGGTATTCGGCCGCCTCGTAAGCGTAGAAGAGACCGGCTACTCCCTGAGCCATGCCGGAGAAGATCATCCCTACGGCCAGCAACCCAATGGCGAGCAGAATACCCGCGCTCAATGGGTTACCGCTCAGGCTGATGATGCCGATGTAGACCGCTACAGGTGCGGCCCCAATGAACGTGGTAGCGAGTCGCAACACGGTGGAATTGACCAGATAGTGTGCCGCCTGGGAACGATCCTGCGCCACATCTCGGATCAGCAAGGTGTTGAGGCCCCAGTTGGCAACAATTTCGAACCACAGCACAATGGCAATGGCAGTGGCATAAGCTCCATTTTCGGCCGGCCCCAGCACGCGCAGATAAAAAGCGGCAAAGGCAAAATCGATCCCCTTGTTGAATAGGTTCAGGGCCATGGGGGCCATGCTGTTTTTAGCTACGCTTTGGGCGTTGCTCAGCTCGTCGGGGGGGTGATAGTAACGTCGCCACAACCACACACCCCCGGCGAAGAGCAAGACCGTCCCGCCCATGAAGCTGCTCAGCCCGCCTAGCTTAAAGCTCAATGGGCTGTAGCGGAAGCGCACGCTGTAGGTCCCCGGCTCTTCCAACTGAACAGCACGGAAATTGCCGTTCACGCGGTAAACCTTGGTCTCTTTTTCCCCGGCCGTCCCATCTCCCTGCCAATGGACGAAAGCGCGCCAACCCGCCTGGTAGGTGTCATTTAAGACCAGCCAGGCCGGTTGGTCGACCGTAGCTTCGACGATGACTTCCTGACTGCTGTAATAGGTAATGGCAGCCGGCGTCGGCCACGATGGAGCCAGGTCGCCGGCCGGCTCACGCGGCGGCTCTGTTTCGACAAACAGATATTGGCGCGGGTCTTGCTGGCGCATCAACGGCAGGGCCTCCTCCACCATTTGGGCGGCCGTGTCGGGCATGGTGTAGGCGCGACTGACCGCCCCCAGGTTTTCGTAGACGCGCAACCCTTCCCCTTCCCATACCAGCTGAAGTTTAGGCGTCTCCAGCCTTTCGGCGGTGATGATGAAGCGCACCCCCAGCAGATCGAGCAGGGGGGAGTGGAGAGCATCCCAACTTTTCAGCGGTTGAATGCGGTTGAAAGGCAGCTCCCCCTGTTCTTCAATGGCCGCCATGTAGGCCACATATTGGCGGTCGATAACGGAATCATACCCCCGCACATCTTCAAACCCGAAAAGCCAGCCGGCGTTGGCGTTGAAGGGCTTATCCCCGTGGGCTTCAAAGGTGGTCAGACGCCACGGCCCGGGTTGTTGTTCCAACCAGCTCACCAGCGCCGGTTTGAAGTCAAGCAGCGCCGGATCGACCGCCGCGTGGAAGCCGCGATTGGCCGCCCACATATCCACGCCTGTCAGCGCCAAACCCAACCACACCCAACGTCGGCTCTGACGGCTGAGCCACAGTGTCAGGCCACTCCCCAACACCACTCCGGCTAAAATCACCCCCTGGGGGTAGAGATAACTGACGAAGGCGCGCACATGGGGAAAGGCATCTGGGGCTTGCGCCAGGTTGCGAAAAATGGGTTCCAGACGCGCTTCCCAGATGGGGTAAAGGTCTGGCAGAGCCAGCAAGAATCCCATTCCCAGCGCTCCGGGGGCCAGCCACAGCAGCAACCGCCGCCAGGCCCACCTGGGGCGAGGCGGCGCAGCCAGCAGGGCATCAGTCCCAAAGCCGGCCAGAGCCGCCACGCACAACGAGAGGGCGAACACCCAGCGAAAAGGGGAGTGGAGCTGGCTGATGAAAGGCAAGCCATAGTACAACAAGGCGTACAGCGGACTGCCAAAGATGAAGTTCAGCGCTAGAAAGGCTAATATAACGCAAAACAGGACGCTGCTGCGGCGCGCCCACCCCCGGCCGGCCGGGGCGCGCACGCCTGTCCACACCCCCCAGGCGGCCAGCGCCAGGGGCAAGATCCCAAAGTAAATCCCCCCCTCGACATAGTTCTTGATGCCCCAGTTGCTGGTTCCTGCACCATGGGGGTTAGGCCGGCCGTAAGCGTTGGTGGTGAAGGTTACCGTTTTCCCATTCAACAAGTCGGTGTAGTTGTGGTGCGCCGGGTTGCCAAAAAAGTTGGGCAATACCAGGGTCAGCACCCGCCGGGGGGGAAAGGCCCATCCCTGCACTTCCTCCAACGAGGTGGCGCTTTGACGAAAATTGGTGCGCCCGATCTCGTAGAAGGGCACAAGTTGAATCGCGCCCAACATGATCCCCACCGCTACCACAGCCAAAAGCCAACCGGCCGGCCGCATCTGAGAACGCCACACCGGCCGGCCGGCGCGCCGCGCCTGACGCATCTGCCCCACCAGCCGCCAGACCGCGTAGCCACCCATGATGAGCAGGCTATAGTAGGTGATCTCAATATGCCCGGCCAGCGTTTGCAACCCCAGCGCGGTGGCCCCGGCCGCTGCCCAGGGAAAGGTTTGCCCGACCTCAGCCGGCGGCGTCGCCTCGGTGCGCCGCAGAATCATTTCCACACAGGCGAGCAAAATGGGCAACCAGGCCGCTGCCCCCAAAATCATGGGGAAAACAGCGGCGCTGACCAGCATAAAACCGCACCCCTGATAGACGAGACCGGCCATGAGCGCTGCCGGCCGGCCTTGTCCCCACACCCGCCCCAACAGATACATCCCCGCTCCGGCCAACCACAGATGACTCACCGTGTACCAGCCATAAGCCGCCCACAGCGGCAAGAGGAGAAAGAGCCAGCTGAAAGGATAGTAGGCTGAATGTTGTCCGTTCGCCAAAAAAGGCGCGCCGGCCAGGATATAAGGATTCCACAGAGGAATCTCCCCCTGCGCCAGACTCTGGCGGACGAACTGTTTCCAGGGATAATTTTCCAGAATCAGATCGCTGAGCAGGCTGTTGTGGGGCGTTGCTATCCCCACGACTGGCGCATGGGAGCGCCACGGTTCCCATTGGAAAAGATTGTCAACTGGGACCATCGTCTGGCCCCCCAGCGTTACATCCCAGAACAATCCCAGGGGCAGGATGAAAAGAAGGAGCAGCCAGAGCGCGTCCGGGCGGTAAGGTTTCAATCGAGTGAGCATACTATCCAGCGCAAGGAGGCACGCGGGCGACCGTCTGGGCCTTTCATGAGGTGGGGCGCTTCAGCCGACGGTATTTCCATAAAATTTGCCACGTGCGCAGGGCTGCTTCAAGTTTGATGGGGATGGACATCTTGGAACGCCCGATGCGTCGATCTTCAAAATAGATGGGGATTTCCAGGACGCGATACCCCAACTTTTCTGAGAGGTAGGCCATTTCAAACTGAAAACTGTAGCCATGCGAGCTGATCTGATCCAGGTCTATGCGGCGCAGGGCTGCGGCGCGCCAACATTTGAAGCCGGCCGTGCTGTCATGCACCCGCAGCCGCAACAACAGGCGTGTGTAGATCGTGTTGGCCCACCAGCTCAGAAGATACCGCCCGGTTTCCCAACGCTCGTCCACCTGCCCGCCAGACACATAGCGGGAACCAACCACCACATCATAATGCTGGCTATAGGCCAACATTTCAGGAATGTGCTGGGGGGCATGGGAAAAGTCGCAATCCATCTGGATGATGATCTCCGCCTCTTGAGCCAGCGCCCACTGAAAGCCGGCCACATACGCCCGCCCTAAACCTTGCTTGGCCGGCCGATGCAGCACAAACAAGCGCCCTGGGTGCGCCTGCGCCAGACGGTCGGCGATGTGCCCTGTTCCGTCGGGTGAATTGTCATCTACAACCAGAATGGAAAGCCGGGGGATGTTCAACTCCCAAATAGCAGCCGTCAAAGCTGGCAGATTGTCCGCCTCGTTGTAGGTGGGGATAACCACCATGATCTCAGAATCGTGCATGGCATGGTCTTGAACACAATCAGGGCCAGTTCAGCCGGCCCTGACAACCGGTTAGCTTACCAAAAAATGGTGGGATAGCCAAACCCAACCGGGATGGTACAATCAGGTCACCACAACTCACCAACGGATGAAAGCGCTTATGGCGACAGCAACCATGTATTTTCCCAAAGATTTTTTGTGGGGCACAGCCACCGCCGCCTACCAGGTGGAGGGCAACCTGACCAACACCGACTGGTGGCAATGGGAGCAAACCCCAGGCGCCATCCTGCACGGACACCGTTCTGGTCTGGCGTGTGATTGGTGGCGTCAGGCTGAGCCAGACCTGGAACAGGCCGCAGCCCTGGGAACCAACGCCCATCGCCTCTCGGTGGATTGGAGCCGCATTGAGCCTTCCCCTGGGCGCTTTGATGGTGCAGCTTTGGCTCGCTATCGGGAGATCGTACACGCCCTGCGCCGCCGGGGCATCGAACCCATGGTGACATTGCATCACTTTGTCAATCCCCTATGGCTGGTGGAAAAAGGGGATTTCACTTCCGACGAGACGCCAGAGCTTTTCCGCCGCTTCACCGCCAAAGTGGTGGAAGCGCTGGGCGACCTTGTGCCTAAGTGGGTGACGATCAATGAGCCGATGGTTTATCTGGTCTTTCGTTATCTGGAGGAGGCTTTCCCTGCGCCGGCGCAGCGGGGCTTCGGCCCGGCCATGCAGGCCTTGCGCACCTTGTTGCGTTGCCATGCGGCTGCCTATCATACCATCAAGCAGGCTTATCCGGCGGCTCTGGTGGGGGTGGCTCAACATTACCGCCCCATCTTGCCGCCGCAACGCTGGTGGCCGGGCGGTCGTTGGTGGGCCGGCCGGCTGGCCTGGCTTTTTAACGATATGTTCATGGATGCCCTGGTGGACGGCCGGCTGCGCTGGCCCGGCGGGCGAGGAACCATTCCCCATCTGGCGGGAACGCTGGATTATGTGGGGGTGAATTACTACAGCTATTCACGTGCCGTCTTTCCCCCCCGCCCCGGCCGGCTCTACGACAACATCTACCCACCGAATGCGCTGGTGGGGGATGGCAACTATGGCGAGGTGTACCCGGCCGGTCTTTTCTGGGCCATCAACCACACCCTGCGCTACCGCAAACCCATCTACATCACCGAAAATGGCCTGCCCGACCACGACGACGATCTACGCCCGGCCTTCATTTTGCTGCACTTGCGGGAGATCTGGCGGGCCATCAGTTTCAACTACCCTGTGATGGGCTATTACCACTGGAGCTTAATCGACAACTTTGAGTGGGAGCGCGGCTGGACGCAACGCTTCGGGTTGATCGCTCTCGATCCGGAGACGCAGACCCGCACCCTGCGCCGCAGCGGGGAACTCTACGGCGAGATTTGCCACCTGAACGGCGTCAGCAGTGACATGGCGCAACGCTACGCCCCACAGCTTCTGACGACGATGTTCCCCTGATCCGCCTGGATCGAGCTGCCTTGCAGAGCACCGGCTACCGTTCGTCGTAGCCGCGGTTTCCCAACCGCGCCTTTAGCCGCGCATTGGCTATGACAGCAACCCTGGTCATTCCTGGGTGTTAGATATAGCGTGATCATCTCACACCCAAGGAGTTGCCATGCCTGTGGTTGTCACTTTCCTCTTGATAGCGCTGGTCGCGTATCTGATCGGTGCCATTCCCCCCGGCTACCTCTACGTCAAATGGGTTAAACGCCAGGATGTGCGCACCATCCAAAGCGGGCGCACCGGCGGAACCAACGTCTTGCGGGCGGCTGGCGTTGCGGCTGGAGTCATCACCGCCTTGAGTGATGTTCTCAAAGGGGCCGGGGCGGTTTGGGCAACGCAGGCTCTTTTCGCTCCCTCTTTGGCTGCGGAGAATCTGCCCTGGGCGCAGGCGTTAGCCGGCCTGAGTGCTGTAGTCGGGCACAACTGGTCGATTTACATTGGCTTTGCCGGCGGGGCCGGCACCACCCCCAATGTCGGGTGGGCCTCAACAGTCTGGTGGCCCATCTTCCCCATTAATTTGGTCGTCGGGGTGGTCTTGATGTGGCAGGTGGGCATTGCTTCTGTCACGTCGTTGGTTGTTTGCGCCCTCATCCCCATCGTGTTTGCCATCCGCTATCTGGCCGGCCACGACGCTTCGCCGGCTTACCTGGTTGGGGCCATTGTCTGTTTTTTGACAGTGGCCTGGTCTTTGCGCCCCAATATCCGGCGCTTGCTGGCGGGTGAAGAGCGTGTTGTCGGCCCCCGCGCCCGTCAGCTTGCTAACAAACGGCCGGCCGATCCCTCCGGCGCATAAAGTCGTTGTTCAAGCGTTCAGATGGGCCTGATACCAGGCAATCGTCTGGCGCAACCCTTCTTCAAAGGGGGTTGAGGCCTCGAAACCAAACAGTTCCCGCGCCCGGCTGACATCCAACATGCGGCGTGGTTGGCCGTTGGGGCGGTCGGGATTCCAGCGAATCTCCCCTTCAAAGCCGATCAGTCGTGCAATCAGACGCGCCAGGTCCTTGATCCGAATTTCGTGGCCGCTGCCCAGGTTGACTGGCAGGCTATCATTGTAGCGCTCCGCCGCCAGGATAATCCCCTCGGCTGCATCCTCCACATAGAGAAACTCGCGTGTTGGCGAGCCATCCCCCCATGCTTCAATGAAGGAGGCATGGCTGTGCTTTGCTTCCAGACATTTGCGGATCAAGCTGGGGATGACGTGCCCCAGTTCGGGGTCTGATTTGTCCTGCGGGCCGTATAGATTCACCGGCATCAGGTAGATAGCGTTGTAACCATATTGCGAGCGGTATATTTGGGACTGCACCAGCGCCATTTTTTTAGCCAGCCCATAGGGAGCGTTGGTCTCGTCTGGGTAACCATTCCACAAATCTTCCTCACGAAAGGGAATGGGTGCATATTTGGGATAGGCGCACACCGTGCCGACGCTGACGAATTTAGGGACGCCGGCACAAAAGGCCTCGTTCAGCAGTTGGAGACCCATCATCAGGTTGTCGTAAAAATGCCCTACCGGATTGAGCAGGTTCGCCCCCACGCCACCCACTCGCGCTGCCAGATGGATGATCATATCCACTGGCCGGCCGGTGTGATCGCTGGCGGTTGTGTCATGCAATAGGCGCTGAATGGCCGGCAGCTGCACCAGATCATACTCGACCCGCCGCGGAACGATAATCTCCAACGCACCCCGCTGGCGCAAACGCTCCACTACCACCGAGCCGAGAAAGCCGGCCCCGCCTGTTACAATGACGCGTTTATCGCGCCAGAAAGCGGCTGAATCGGGCCACGCCATGTCAGGTTTGTTCGCTTGTGTCATACACCCCAATCCTCGCAATCAGAGGTTATTTACTCAATGTTCGCTCAAATTGAGCGATAAATAGTAAAATTGGCGGCATGAATACGCCAGAGGTAACAATCAATGTAGAGCGGCTAGATGATATGCCACTGTTGTATGGATTTATCAAAAAGATGGGCATTC
>DAOTXO010000034.1:0-76854 GCA_034435495.1 Anaerolineae bacterium | reverse complement strand
CCCCCGCCCCGGGGCGGAGTTTCACCTGGTTCCCAACGCCGGCCATGTGGTGGTCATCGAGCGGGCGGAGGAAGTTAACACCATCGTGCTGGGTTTTCTGGCTAAACACACTTGAGAGGCATAACTTTGGAACAAGGAGATGTCGCCATGCAGATGGCTTATCTGTTGCACCAACTGACCCACAATGCGCAACGCATGGCCGCCCTGGTCACGGGCGTGAGCGAGGAACAGGCGCGCTGGCGGCCGGCCGACGACGCCTGGTCGATCCTGGAAGTTGTTTGTCATCTACTGGACGAAGAGCGCGAAGATTTCCGCGTGCGGCTCGACATCACCCTGCACACCCCTCAGCTACCCTGGCCTCGCATCGATCCCCAGGGCTGGGTGACCGCCCGCGCCTACAACAGCCGTGACCTGAACGCTAACCTGGCCCAATTTTTAGACGAGCGGCAAGCCTCCCTGGACTGGTTACACACGCTGGAAAGCCCCAACTGGCAGGCCACCTATCCGGCGCCCTGGGGTTCCATCACGGCCGGCGACCTCTTCGCCGCCTGGGCCATCCATGACACCCTGCACCTGCGGCAGCTGGTGGAGCTGCACCACGCCTACACCCGCCATGCTGCCCAACCTTATGACCCAACTTACGCCGGGCCCTGGTAACCTGAGCGCCGCTCCCGTTTTCACGGGAGTGACGAGCCGGCCAACGGCTAAAGCCGTTACTACAAACGAAGGAGGGTGCATTTGAGCATGTGCCCCTTGCGCCCGTCGTAGCCGCAGTTTCCCAACCGCGTAGGGGCGAACTCCCGTTTTCACGGGAGCAGGCTTTGTGTGTTCGCCCCTGCCGCCATCATCCCTGTTTGTTGTAACGGCCGCCATGCCTGGCGACGTTCCGTGAGCGCAAAAGGGGGTGGGGTGGTCATTTAGCCTGGGTGCTTCTCGATGAAATGCACGCCCGCCAGACCCTTGAAATGTTCATCCTGCGTCCACAGAGTTGCATGGTGGACGCGGGCCGACGCCAGAATGAGGCTGTCAGCCATTGCCAGTTTCAGCTCCAACGCTATACGAGCAGCTTCGATGGCTATGACGCGCGTCAGGTCAACTTCACGCCCCAGAGTCATTACACCCAGCGCCTGCAAGGCTGTTTCCTCCCCGGCCACCGCCAACAGCCGCTTAAACACCTCATACAGGCACAGCGTGGGCACGAGGAGTTCCGGCAATGCCTGGATAGGAGGAGCGAAGCGGCCGGCGTTAGGGCCATTGGTGAAATATTCCAGCCAGCCCGAAGAGTCCACCACATTCATAGACGCTCCTCGTCATCTTCTTCGCGCAGCCCATTGAGGTCAATGGGGGGCAGCATCCCCCGCGCCGCCTCAATCGAAGGGATGATGACCAGCCGCAGACTGTTTTGGTAGGGGATGAACAGGACGCGCTGCCCCGGCTTCAGCCCAAACTGCTCACGGATGGCGCGGGGAATAACGATCTGATATTTAGAGGATATGGTTGTCGTGGCTTCCATTGTTTTACATCTCTCAATCGAACTGTAAATGTAAAACAATTATATCACTTCCCGGCTTTGTGAAACGCGGCCGCTGTCAGTGTGTGCCCCTTTGATCCCGCTTACCCTGGCGGCTCCGCCCGCTTTATCAGTTTAGCCAGGTCATAGTTTACGCTCAGGGCATCAGGATCAGGTTCGCATTGGAAGGGATGGCGAATTTGTCGCTGGTCGGGGCCGACAATGGTAAAGCTGAAAGGGTACCACAGTTATACCATAACTGGTACCAGGCAGCCGGCCGGTTTATGGGCCTGACGATGATGATTGCTGCAAAAGATGGGGCGGAATGGCGCGCCCGGCAAGCTGTGAGAGAAACGGCCGGCTACGCCGGCATGAGATCGACGAAGATGCCAAGCAAGCCGATGGCTACCAGCAGTACCCCGGCCGCACGCGTTAGCCAGGTGTAGTGGGTGGTTGTCCAGGCCACCAGACGGCGTTGGAACGGAAGGGCCAGCAGAGGCAAGAGCACCAGGGGCCAGCCGAAGCCCAGGCCGAAGGCGAAGAAGTACAGCAGGCTTTCGCTCAATGCGCCCAGGCTGCCCGCTCCCAACAGGAAGGCGCTGACAACGATTGGGCCGGCGCAGGGTAGCGTCATAGGCCCCAGCAGCAGCCCGTAAACATACGCCCCCACATAAGGGTTGCGCATAACAGGGCTCTGAACGGCACTCAGGCGGTTGAAAGGGTTGCGCCCCAAGATCATCAACACCCCCAGGAGGATGACCGCTCCGTAGATGATGGGTAATAGGACAGGCAAAATGGCCCCGAAGGTTTGTTGCAACAGATAGAGGACGGCCCCCACAACCACCATGAGGCTCAAAACGCCCAACAATACCAATAGCCCCAACCATTTGACCGCCCGGCGCGTGCTCTCGTTCTGAATGTTGCCCGCCAGATAAGCCATCAGGCCGGGGTAAAGGGGCAAGATGCAGACGTTGGTCAGGATGGCGCTATTGCCAAGAATAAAAGCCTGAATCAGTTCCGACATGGGGCTTCTCCGTGTGTGGATGGGGTGGGGCGCAGTTGGTTCGTAGTAACGGCTTATGGAGTTTCAGAAAATAAATCGGCCATGAGGTAGATACGCCGGGGAGTGAAATCCCTTTGCGTTCTTTGCGCCTTAGCGGTTCGTCACTCCCGTGAAAACGGGAGCATTGAGCCGATCTAATTTTTGAAAGTTCATTAGCCGTTGGCCGGCTGCAAGCCGGCGCTCGATTGCGGCCCGGCCCGGTAGGAAACCGCGGCTACGACGACAAACAACGAACAGAAGGAGGCGCATTTGAGAATGCGCCCTCCCCAATAAGATGAGCGGTGGTTTCCGACTGCCTATTGCGCGGCCGTGATTTGGGCCACGATTTGGTCGGGTGAATCAATGCCTGTTGCCAGCTCCGTAAAGGAGCCATCCGGCCGGATGATAAAGTGAGGGGTGGACGGGGCGTTGGTGATGGTGCGGCCAAACTCCTGGGCCAGCTGTTGCAACATCTCTTCGCTCATTACCGCCCAGGTCCAATCAAAGCCGTTGCCGGCCGCATACTCCGCCAGTTCTGCATCAGATAGGTTCGTCTCCAGGCTCAAGCCGACGAAGACCACCTCTTCGCCCAGCTGGGCGCGCGCCTGGGCCACATTGGCGAGCTGTCGGCGGCAGTTGGTGCACCAGGTCGCCATGGGCTCGACGAAAACAGTGCGGCCGGCGAAATCCGCCAGCGTGAAGCTTTCGCCTGTCACCGCGTTGGTGAGGCTGATGGTCTGCCAGGCCGCCATCGCCTCGTCAGCCATCGCTTCATCGGCCGTGTCTGCCATGGCTGCCTCGTCGGCGCTATCTTCGCTCATATCATCTTCCTGGGGCATGGTTTCCCCTGTGTCGGCCGCTGGAGCTTGTGGTTCGGCCGGGCTACAGGCAGCCACAACCAGGGTGAACAGCAGCGCCAGAAGGAAGAGGTGAAAGGTTCGCATCGTCGGACTCCTTGCAATCGTGTTGGAATGAAAAGGGAAAGTATCCCTTCAGGAGCGTCGCCAATTGGCCGCCCCCTGTCAGGAGATTAGCATACCCTCCCAAGCTTACACAGAGGTTGAGATAAGATTACGCCCGGCTTAAGTTTGAGCGCTGGCCTGCACCAGATGTTCCAGGCTCAGATTGAAAATCTTGCCAAAGCCGGCCACAAAGCGCGCCGTGTGGGGATGAATGGCACACAGAGCAAAATCCGTCAGGCTGAAGATGGGGCGCGCCTGAGGAAAGCGGGCCAGATATAATTCCTGGATAGCCCGCGTGGCGGGCGCATCGGCCGGCAACAGCGTCGCCTCTCCCCGCAGCGAAAGGCGCGGCAAGGTTTGCGGGTCTTGCGCGCCGTTATCCTGGGCGGCAATCATCAGGCTGACCCGGGCATCTTGCAGAATGTCCTGGGTGTGGTGGGCCAGGCGGCTGATGTGCAGGTAGAAGGCGCTAAAATCGGCGGCCGGGGCATACAGCGCCAACGAGACCAACGGCCCACCATCGCGCAATGTGCCTAGCGACGCCACTCGCTGCTGCCGAATCAACTGCGCCAGAAGGTTTTGTGAGTGTGCATCCATCGATCTATCTCCAATCAGGCTTGATGCCGGTCCGTCACTTCCATGAAAACGGGAGCATTGTGTTCTCACCGCGAAGGCGCGAAGGGGGCAACGAATGGGAACGAACAAACGAAACCCTCACCGCGAAGCCCCCGTTTTCACGAGGGTGACAGGGCGCGAAGGTTTCCCCTTTTCTTTCTTGGCGTCCTTTGCGTCTTCGCGGTGCGTCCCTCCCGTGAAGACGGGGGGAAAGACGCAAGGGTTTCCCTTTCTTTCTTGGCGTTCTTTGCGTCTTCGCGGTGCGTCACTCCCATGAAAACGGGAGCAAGCCCCGTGAAAACGGGGGAAAGGACGCAAAGGGTTCCCCTTTCATTCTTGGCGTTCTTGGCGCCTTCGCGGTGCGTCACTCCCGTGAAAACGGGAGCGGCGCTCCATTTAGGGGCCGGATGAACAGGTTTGGCTGTTCGTTCCCCCTATCATACCAAAGGAAACAGGGTAGCCAGCAGCCAGCCGAAGAAGAGGGCGCTGCCCAGGGCGTAGGCCCAGCCATCATCGACGATGGCGGCGGCCACGCTTTCCAACCCCAAGACCAGGGGGATGGTCGGTGCGATCAGGACAAGGAAGAAAAGGCCGGGGACGAGGGCGGCCGCAACCAGCAACCCGGCCGTCACCACCAGACTATGCCCCAACCACCACGCCAGCCGCCGGCCGGCCGTTGCCCTCTGTTGCGCCTGCCCCACCGCCACTTTCCACCCCAGACAGGCCAGCGCCAGCGCCGGCCAGCGCGCCAATCGTTCAAGAATGAGCAGCCAGTTGAGCCAGGTGAAATGAGCCAGCAGGCCAAAGGCGAGCCATAACAGGATGAAAAGCAGCATCCCCCGTCCCAGGGCGGCGCGGCCGGGGCGGGTTGTCGGCGGCGCCATGAGCAGCCAGACACCCCCCAGCAGCGCGAACCAGATGCCCACCGCGCCGCCTACCAACATCCCCAGCAGGTGGCTGAGGTCGAACAGGCGCGCCAACACCACAAGGCCGGCCAGGGCTGCCAGGCTGCCGATGAGCAAGCCCAGCACCTGTCGCCGGGGTGATGCGGCCGGAGCCACTGGGGCGGCCCGTATGGCCGGGGCCAGCGCCAGCCCCAGACTAAGCCAGCCGACCAGATGGAGGCCATACCACACCATGCGGCGGTCGGCCGGCGGTGTTAGGCCGCTGTGTTCCAAGGCCTGATCGAGCCAGGCGCGCACCGCACGGTGACTGTCGCCGCTGAAGAGAATGCTGATATGTTCCACGCCGGGAATGATCACCAGGGCGCGCGCCCGGCCGGCGGCAAAATCGGTGTTTGGGCCGCCCGCCTGGGTTAGCAACGCCTCGGCGTTGGTGATAAACTGCGGCTCCAACTGGCCGGCCTGCAAGAGCAAATTGGGTGGTGAAGAGGGCGTCACCTCCGCGCCGGTGGGGGAGAGAGCGACCACGGCGCGGTAGCGTTGAGGGTGCAGAACACCGGCTGTCATCACCGCCCCACTACCCATCGAATGCCCCACCAGGGCAATCCTCCTGGCGTCCACCTCCGGTTGGGCGATCAGAGCGCGGTAGGCGGCTTCGAGCGTGGTTTGCAAACTGCCGCCGGCCGTGTCCAGCGCTTGCGGATTGGCGGCGTGGCCGGCGAAATCCACCAGCAGCACAGCATAACCGGCGTGCGCCAGATGGTAGGCGTAGCCCAGCATGATCTGTTGTGAGCCGCTGAAGCCATGCGCTATGATGACGCCGGGGGCCGCTTGCGCCCCGGCCGGGGCCAGCCAGCGCATCGGAGGATCAGCCACCCCCTGGCCCACCGTGGGACGCACCACCAGCCCCCGATCCAACCGCCCCACTCCCCACCAGGCGACAACTATCAACGCTGCCGCCAGACCTATGGCCAGCCAACGTCCAAAAGAAAGGTGACGCCAGATCATAAATTACAGTCCCTTGAGATCAAAGACGTTTATCTTGAACAAACTTGTTCAATTCCTGTACCAGCTTATGAACTGTTGTCGCAGGATCGTCATCAGCCGGGTTCGTCGGCTTGTACTGCGCCAACAGCAACTTCGCATGGTCGATGGCAACTTTCTGTCGTGGCAGTAGCTCTTGATACAAGGTGGGATCTTCTTTCTTATAGGGGCGCTTAAGCTCATGGCTTAAGCGCTTACAATAATCACTGCGTGATTGGGGCACGTCACAGTAATGGAAGTGCAGCAGATACCACAGTTCAAAAGCCTGGTTTGAATAGGCCACTTTGATGTTGTGCTGCTTGTTCTGCCGGGCCAGATCAAGCGCCTTGTTGAAGCGTTCGGCGGACACATCATCTCGGTCAAAAACGCACCACACCTGGTCATACTGTTCCTGGCGGCGCAGTTTAAGGGCATGTTCAACCAGGGCCAGGGGGTCTTTCCCCAAGCCGACAATCTCAATTCTCACCGAAGGTACACGAAAGCCATCAAAATAGTTCGGTTCCGTTTTTTTTCCCTCGCAGACAATCAAAAAACGCAGCAAGGGTTCGCGGACATCGACTGGCCGCGGCTGGTAACCGCGCCCCGATGGTTTAGGCTTGCGCGGCATACTCGCCACTGACAATGGATTGAAGACGACTCAGATAGGGCACAGCGCCATATCGTCCCTGAATATAGCCGCGTTCATAATCTTTGTCGTTACGCACCTTGAACTCAGCCAGCGAATAAAGATGGCTGGCGCCCTGTTGATCCTTCTCCACAAACCAGATCTGGTCCCGGCGGAATAGACGGTTATCCAGCAAGTTGGTATCCTGTGTGTTAAAGATGAGCTGCCCACCATGGAGGTTGGTCGCTTTGTGATTGAACAGCGCAACGATCTCACGCGTCATGAGCGGATGCAGCCGGGCATCCAGTTCATCCACCACCAGCACGTCCCCTTCTTGCAACGTATCCAGCAAGGGGCCAGCCAGGGCAAACAATTTCTGCGTCCCTTGCGATTCATGGTCATCTAGCTCGAATAACACCTGCCCCACCGGCTTGCCCTCCTCATCAAACTGCGTGTGAAGGGTATGGATATGGATCGAAACCCCTTCAGCATCAGAAGGGTTCAGGAGGGTTAAAAGGGCTTGTCGTATGTTTTCGGGCATCTCATCAGGCAGGTTGGGCTTACTGCCACCAGCCCTTTTTTCCACCTGTAAGCCACCAATGCCCAGGTCAAGACGGCAAATGAGATCGCGAATCGCCTGACTGTCTTCACCCTCCATAAGCTGCTTAAGCGTAAACAGCTTCATGCCTATATCGTTAACACCGGAAATGATGCCCAACCGCCTAAACCAGGCCACCAACTTTTGGGCTTGTGGGCCATTAAACTGGGCCACAATGGAAAGAAACAGGGCATTGGGGCGCGTATGCTGTTCCAGGTCACGCCCCTCTTTGAAGTAGTTGCCCAGCGTGATCGCCTCACCTGTTCGTTCAAATAGACGCGCCTCACGGGTAGAGGGGACAAAGTACAACCATTCAGACACAACGCGCTCTTTTGTCGCCTCAAACCCATAACGATACCGTTTGCCATCCTGGATGAAGACCATTTCAAAGCGCGAAGGTTGTCCAATCGTGCCGGTGTGCAAACGAAAAGGCTCAACATGGATACCGCCAGTGGCTTTCGTCTCTTTAGGCGAATGGAGAACGAAATGCTTCATGAAGGCCAGGGCTTGTATCAGATTGCTTTTGCCACTGGCGTTGGCGCCATAAATAACAGCACTGGTTAAAAGGTCAGGATTGTTTGCCACCTGGATAACGGTATTCTCATCCAGGGCGGAGTCTTTAGATTTGATGGGCGCTGCGACCAGGCTCAACGTTTGTGGTTCCCGAAATGAGCGATAATTGCCCACCGTAAATTCGATTAACATACACATCTCTCTTGTCGTTAAGGTGACATATTTGCGAAAAAATCTCGAATATAGCCATTTTATATCAAATTGTGTGCGTATGTCAATGGGGAACTGTAGTTGGTGATCACAATCATTTCTCAATCAGGTGGGTTGGCGTTCTGGATGCGTGAAAACCCAACCATACCATCATAAGCCCCTGCCGTTCACCCCACCCCATATTGCCGCAGATACAGGTTGCTGTACACCCCACCCTGGGCCAAAAGCTGGGCGTGACGGCCTTGCTCCACAATCTGGCCCCCATCCACCACGTAGATGACATCCGCCCGTTGGATGGTGCTGAGGCGGTGGGCAATGATCAGGGCGGTGCGTTGCGCCAGCAGCTTTTCCAGCGCAGCCTGGATCAAGCTTTCCGTGACGGTGTCCACGCTGGCGGTAGCTTCGTCCAGGATGATCAGACGCGGGTTGGCCAGCAGGGCGCGGGCTATGCTGATGAGCTGGCGTTGCCCCAGCGATAGATTGACACCCCCCTCTAGAATGGGAGTGGCGTAGCCTTGGGGCAGCTGGGTGATAAAGTCATGGGCGTTGGCCTGTTGGGCGGCCGCCATCACGGCCGCCTCGTCGGCTTCCGGCCGGCCGAACCGGATATTATCAGCCACTGTACCGGCAAACAGAAATGGCTCCTGGGGGGCCAGTCCCATCTGCCGCCGCAGCGAGGCCTGTTGCACCCGGCGCACATCCAGCCCATCGATCAACACCGCCCCTTCGCTGACATCATAAAAGCGCGCCGTCAGGTTAGCGATGGAGCTTTTGCCCGCGCCCGTCGGGCCGACCAGGGCCGCCGTCTGGCCCGGCTCAATCTGCAGGTTGATGTGGCGCAGCACCGCCAGGCCGGGTCGATAGCCAAACGAGACATCCCGCAGCTCCACCCGGCCGACAATAGGGGGCATGGGGATAGCATCCGGGGCATCCTGGACTTCGGGCGGCGTATCCAACAGCTGCAACACCTGCTCCCCGCCCGCCATGGCCGCCTGCAACGTGGTGTAGAGCTGGCTCAACTCCTGGATGGGTTGGAAAAAGCGCGCCACATAGGCCAGAAAGGCTACCATCACCCCCAGCGTCAACTCCTCGGCGGCGGCGGCCCGGCCGCCAAACCACAGCACGACGGCCGTCGCCAACATACTCAGGAACTCCACGGCCGGCAGAAAGATGAAGGAGAGCGACATCGCTTCTACATAAGCATCCCGGTTGGCCTGGTTGACGCTGTCAAAGCGTTCCTCCGAGGCGCTTTCCTGGGCAAAGGCCTGGATGACGCGCATCCCAGAGATATTCTCCGCCAGATCGCCCACGACGGCGGCGATGCGGCTGCGGGTCTGGCGAAAGGCGCGTTGGGCGCGACGGGCAAACCACCACGTCAGCAGCGCCATCAGGGGCAAGACGCTGAAGGTTAGCAACGCTAGGCGCGGGCTGAGCGAGAGCATGACGGCGATGATGCCCCCCAGCACCACCATATCCCCCACCAGGGTGATCAAGCCCTGGGAGAGCAGTTCATTGATCACCGCCACATCGTTGATGACGCGCGAGATGGTGACGCCGACAATGTGGCTGTCGTGGTAGGCCAGGGAGAGCTTTTGTAGATGGCGAAAGAGTTGGGCGCGCAGAGTAGCCAGGACGCGCTGGCCGACCCAGGAGAGCAGATAGCGCTGCCCGGCCGTCGCCAGATAGATGCCGCTGAAGGCTGCTGCCATCCACAGCGTCAGGCGCAACAGGCGGGCACGGTCACCCTGGACGATGGCGTCGTCAATCGCCAGCGACACCAGGTAGGGGGTCAACAACGTCAGAGCCGAGGCGACGCCCATGCACAGCAGCGCCAGCAGCATCCGTTGCCAATGGGGGCGCAGATAAGCCAGCAGGCGAAGCAGCACGCGCCAGTTAAAGGCGGCGGTGGGGCGGCCCTCCTCGCCAAAGCGCTCTAACATGCCGCGTGGGCCGCCCATCTGGACGCCGCCGGGACCGAGGGAGAAGCTCATGTTGGCCTCCCGTCTGCGGGGATGGCGCGGCGCTCTTCCCTTCCCAGCAGTTGACCATGGTAGATGGCGGCGTACAAACCAGAGGTGCGCAGCAGGTCGGCGTGTTGGCCCTGGGCGGCTATGCGCCCCTGTTCCAGCACCAGGATCAGGTCGGCGCGCTGTACGGTGCTCAGGCGTTGGGCAATAACAAAGGTGGTGCGCCCCTGCATGAGCCGCTCCAACGCCAGCTGAATCAGGCGCTCTGTCTGGCTGTCCACGCTGGAGGTGGCGTCATCCAGAATGAGGATGCGGGGGTCTTTGAGCAGGGCG
Source organism: Anaerolineae bacterium (assembly GCA_034435495.1). Taxonomy (GTDB): domain Bacteria; phylum Chloroflexota; class Anaerolineae; order Promineifilales; family Promineifilaceae; genus DAOTXO01. The sequence continues at coordinate 66,554 of DAOTXO010000034.1, read as the reverse complement.
CGGGCGATGGCGATGCGCTGGCGCTGGCCGCCCGACAGGGTGAGACCACGCTCGCCTACCGGTGTATCGTACCCCTGGGGCAGGGCGCAGATGAAGTCGTGGGCCTGGGCGGCCTGGGCGGCGGCAACGATGGCGGTCTCGTCGGCTTCCGGCCGGCCGAAGGCAATATTTTCGCGCACACTGGCCGCGAAGAGGGTGCTTTCCTGCAACACAATGCCGATCTGGTCGCGCAGGGAAGCCAGGGTGACGCGGCGAATATCATGCCCATCCAGAGCGATCCGGCCGGCCGTGGCCTCATAAAAGCGGGGAATGAGGTTGATGATGGTCGATTTGCCCGAGCCTGTGGCCCCCAGAAGGGCGATCAGCTGGCCGGGGCGCGCCTCAAAGGAGACATCGTGCAGGATGAGCTGTCGCTTCGTGTAGCCAAAAGAGACATGGTCAAAACGCACAGCTCCTTGCAGCCGGGGCAGGGGCGTCGCATCGGGCGCATCCTGTACCTCGCTTTGGGCGTCCAGAATTTCAAAGATGCGTTCACCGGCCGCCGCTGCCATAGCCACCGCCGGAATGATCATGCCAAAACGACGCACGGCCGGAATGAGTTGCCCCAGATAGGTGGAGAAAGCCACCAGTTCGCCCAGTGTCAGGTTGCCCCCCATCACCAGCCACCCGCCATACCCGATCACCACCACCGTTCCCAGGTTGGCGATCAAATCCAGCAGAGGCACATTCACGGCGTTGAGCCGGGCGGAGCGCGCCTCCAGAGCAAACCAGGCATCGTTGAGCGCGTCGAAGCGGGCGATCTCCGCCTCCTCCTGGGCAAAGGCTTTGACCACCCGCGCCCCCCGCAAATTTTGCTCCAGTTGTGTTGTCAGACGCGCCAGCTGGCTCTGAATGGCAAGCGACAGAGGGCGGAAGATACGCCCAAAGGCGAAGGCCCGATGCGCCAGCAGCGGCATGGTCAACATGGTCAGCAGAGCCAGCGTGGGATTCATGCTGACCAGAACAACCCCCGTCGTCAGGGCCAGCACCACCCCTTCACCCAGCCGCAGCGCGGCCCGGCCGGTGAGGAAGCGAATGCGTTCCACGTCCTGGATGGCGCGTGACAGCAGCTGGCCCGTCTCGGCGTGGTCGTGATAGGAGAAAGAAAGGGCCGCCAGCCGATGGTGAATGGCGTTGCGCAGATCGTAGGCCACCCCCTGGGAAGCGGTCTCTGTCCAGCGATTGAGCCAGAAACTGAGCCAGCCTTTGAGCAGTGTCAGGCCCAACAGGCCCACTACCGCCCATGTCAGCAGGTTCAGATTGCGCTCGCGAATGCCGGCGTCCACAATCCAGCGGATGAATTGAGGGACGATCAGGCTGAGGCCAATGCCGATCAGGGTCAACAGGTAAGCCCCCAGGATGAGCCGGCGATAGGGGCGCAGATAGCTGAAGCAACGCCAGAGAATCCGGCCGGCGCCGGGCGGTGCAGTCGCAGCAGAAGGGGGGGGGACGGTCATATTCAGGTGGGATTATACCCCAGGCGCGGTTTCCTAACCGCGCCTACGATGAATGAGGGCGGAGCGTCAGCCTGGTTCGTCGTAACAGCTTATGGAGTTTCAGAATAAATCAGCCATGAGGTAGATACACCAGGGAGTGAATTCCCTTTGCGTTCTTTGCGCCTTAGCGGTTCGTCACTCCCGTGAAAACGGGAGCATTGAGCCGATCTAATTTTTGAAAGTTCATTAACCGTTGGCCGGCCGTCAGGGCGAACACACAGAGCCTGCTCCCGTGACAACGGGGAGACGATGAATGGGTATGAGCGGTGGAACGTTCGGTTTACGTCAGGGGCTGCAAATCATCCAAAATCCAGGGCATCAGCTCGGCTACGGTGGGGTGGGTCAACACTGCCTTGCGGAACAGCCGATAGGAGTGCCCGGTGTACATGAAGGGCGTGAACATGTTGATGACCTCATCGCCCCCTACGCCCAAGATGGCCGCACCCAAAAATTGCTGTGTGTCCGCGTCCACCAGGATTTTCACCAGGCCGGCCGTCTCATCTTTTTCGCGAGCACGGGCAATGTGCTTCATCGGCCGGGTCGCCATCAGCACCGGCCGGCCGCTGGCCCGCGCTTCCTTCTCCGTCATTCCCACCCGGCCCAGGGGTGGGTCAATGAACATAGCGTAGGTGGGAATCCGCATGGTCAGCGTGCGCTCCTCCGCCCCAGTGTAAAAGTCCCAGAAGATTTCTCCATCGTTGACCGAAGTGTGGGTGAAGGCCCCTTCGCCGTTGATGTCGCCCACAGCGAAGATATGGGCAACGTTGGTCTGCATCACCTCATTGACCTGAATATACCCCCTGGTGTCGGTCGTCACCCCGGCCGCAGTCAGGTTCAGTCGGTCACTGTTGGGAACCCGGCCGACTGCCACCAGCACATGTGTGCCGCGCACAGACTGGAGTTCGCCAGCCTGCTCAAAGAAGGCATCTATCTGCTGCGGCCCGACCTGGGCCAGACGCTGCACCTTGACCCCGGTATGGATAGCCACCCCTTCACCCACCAGCACCGCCTGAGCGGCAGCCGCTATATCAGCGTCCTCCCGCCCCATGATTTGAGGCCCAGCTTCCAACACCGTCACCTGGCTGCCAAAGCGACGAAAAGCCTGGGCGAACTCCAGGCCAATGTAGCTGCCGCCGATGATGACCAGATGTCGAGGTAGCTCGGGGACATCCAACAGGCGTGCATTGTCCAGCCAAGCCACCTCATCCAGGCCGGGGATGGGCAAGACGCGGGCGCGCCCGCCGGCGTTGATGACAATCGTCTCACCGTGAAGCTCCTCCCCGTTGACGTTGACTGTGTGGGGATCGCTGAAACGGCCATAGCCAGCGTAGACCGTCACCCCCGACATTCCCCGTAACCATCTTTCTAGCCCGCTGCTGCCGCCGTGGCGCATCTCGTTTTGCCGTTGCATCACGCGGGCAAAGTCGATCCCCACTGCGCCGGTGATGACGCCAAAATCAGGCCCTCGTCGGGCCATGTGGGCGGCGCGAGCGCTGGCGACCAGGGTTTTGGTGGGGGTACAGCCATAGTTGACGCAGCTGCCGCCAAACCGCCCGCCTTCCACCACGGCCACGCTTTTGCCTGCCTTGACCAGCCGGGGGACGATGGTTCCTGTGGCCTGGCCCGTTCCTATCCAGATAATGTCATAGTGTGGCATGTGGTCTCCTGGAAGTTAAGTTGCTCATCTGCGCTGAAAGGAGTATAGCCTGATAGAGCCGACTTGGGAATGCGGTGAGAACAAAGTGATGGAACCGCAAAGGCGCGAAGAACGCCAAGAAAGAGAAAAACCTTCGCGCCCTTTGCGCCTTGGCGGTGAGAACAAAGTGATGGAACCGCAAAGGCGCAAAGAACGCTAAGAAAGAGAGAGGGTGAACACACAGGTTCACCCCTACGCGCCCTTTGCCCCCGTAAAAACGGGGGCTTGCTCCCGTTTGCACGGGAGGTAAGAACTGGGAGACCGCAGCTACGGTTTTGAGAGAGCATCAATCCCCGGCCTGGTTTGCAGACCGAAGACTCTATCCGTTACAATGGGAACATGTTAAGCGAGAAACTTACCCCTATCGTCCAGATGGCTTGCTTGACATAAGTGCATGAGCCAGACTATGGAAACCGCCTCCACCTTTCTTTACCGCCTTCAACCCACCCGGCCGGCCATGCTGACCGATGGCCCGACGCCGGAGGAAGCGCAGCTGGTGGCTGATCACTTCGCCTATTTACAGCGCCTGCTGGCGCAAGGGACCCTGGTGCTGGCCGGCCGCACGCTCAACGTTGACCCCAGCAGCTTCGGCCTTGTCATCTTCCAGGCTCCCTCTCTGGCGGAAGCCCAGGCCATCATGCTGGCCGACCCGGCCGTAGCCGGCCGCGTCATGCACGCCGAACTATATCCCTATCGCATTGCGCTGCACGCCGCCACCGCACCGGGAGGGGAAGCATGACACCGCCCATCACCTGTTCAATCGCGCTCTTTGCGTTTTGGCGGTGAGAACAAGGTGATGGAACCGCGAAGGCGCGAAGAACGCAAAGAAAGGGAAAGGGCGAACACCCAGGGGCGCCCCTACGCGCTCTTTGCACCTTGGCGGTGAGAACAAGGTGATGTGATCGACTTAGGGGGTCTCGTCTATGGATGTTTTCAATCTGCGTCGCCAACTGATTGACGATTACAGCAGCTATATCAGCAGTTTCATCAACATCAAAGATGAACGGATAGTTGCCCATGTACACCGGGAGCTAGAGGCTGGAACCTTGTGGCCCGATCCCCTCATCCAGCTAAACCCCACTTTTGAGCCGGGAGCCTGGATAGATGCTCTGGTCAACCAGGGTGTGTTGCACCCCCTTTGTCGTGACATCTTCCGCCTGAAATCGGCCGACGGCACGAGCGATCCCCTTCGGTTGCACAAGCATCAGACCGATGCCCTTACGGCTGCTCAATCGGGTGACAACTATGTGCTGACCACCGGGACAGGTTCGGGCAAAAGTCTGGCCTACATCATCCCCATCGTGGATCACGTCCTGAAACGGGGCAGCGGCCGGGGAATACAGGCCATTGTCATCTATCCCATGAATGCCCTCGCCAACAGCCAGTTTAATGAACTGGAAAAGTTTCTGGTGCGTGGCTTCCACACACCACCAGTCACTTTCCGACGTTACACCGGGCAGGAGTCCGAGGAGGAACGGCAGGCGATCATCGCTCATCCCCCCGATATGATCCTGACCAACTATGTCATGTTGGAACTCATCATGACCCGGCCGTTTGAACGGGAACTGGTCAAGGCGGCCAGGGGCCTGCAATTTCTGGTCTTGGATGAGCTGCACACCTATCGCGGCCGGCAGGGGGCAGATGTGGCCATGCTGGTACGCCGGGTGCGCCATGTGGCCGACAACCCCCGGCTGCAGGTGATAGGCACATCGGCAACCCTGGCTGAAGGGGGGACGTTTGCCGAACAGCAGCAGAAGATTGCCCAGGTCGCCAGCCAACTGTTTGGCGCACCGGTCAAAGCCGACCGAATCATCGGCGAGACTTTGCGCCGGGCAACGGCCGATCATGCTCTAACCGACCCCACTTTTATTCAGGCGTTGACCCAACGCCTGCAAGCCGGGACACCGCCTGCCAAAACGTATGACGCCTTCATTGCCGATCCGTTGGCGGTCTGGATTGAAACGACCTTTGGCCTGGAAACGGAAGCGGAAAGCGGCCGGCTGCGCCGGGCCAGGCCCCTCAGCATCAGCGGTGACCAGGGAGCCGCCCACCGATTGTCAACTCTGACCGGTGTGCCGGCCAGCCTATGCGCCGCTGCCATTCAACAGACCTTGCTGGCTGGATATGACGCCCTTCATCCCGAAACCCGATTTCCGGCCTTTGCCTTTCGTCTGCACCAGTTCATCAGCCGGGGAGATACCGTCTACGCTTCATTGGAAAGCCCGGCGCATCGTACCATTACCCTTAAAGGACAGCAGTATGTGCCTGACAGGTCACGCCAACGGATTTTGCTACCGCTGGTCTTTTGCCGGGAATGCGGCCAGGAATATTACATGGTCAATCGGCAAAGGGATAGCAAAACGGGCGGCCTGATCTTTACGGCACGGGAACTGCAGGATCAGACCCGAGAAGAAGACCAGCAGCGCGGTTTCTTATATGACAACCCGGCCGATCCCTGGCCGCACGACGCTGAAGCAGTTTTGGAACGCTTGCCGGAAGATTGGCTAGAACTCAGTCCGGCCGGCCTGCTGCGGGTGAAAAGGCATTATCGGCAAAAACAGCCCCAGGCCGTGCGCCTCAACAGGTTGGGGCAGGAAGATGAGCAGGGGAGGGTCTATCATTTTGTTCACTCCCCCTTCACTTTTTGCTTACACTGCGGCGTCACCTACAGCGGGCGAGAACACTCCGACTTCGGTAAGCTGGCCTCGCTTTCCTCGGAAGGACGCAGCACGGCTACCACCGTCTTAAGCCTGTCGGTCTTACGCGCCTTGCACCGCGATGAGGCTCTGGAACGGATGGCGAAAAAACTGCTCAGTTTCACCGATAACCGACAGGATGCCTCCCTGCAGGCCGGCCATTTCAACGACTTCGTAGAAGTTGGCTTGCTGCGAACGGCCGTGTACCAGGCCGTGCAACAAGCGGGGCCGGCGGGAATTAGACATGATGAACTGGCGCAGCGGGTTTTTGAGGCCCTGAATCTGCCCATTGAACTGTATGCCACGAACCCCGACGTCAAGTTTAAGCAGAGACAGGAGACGGAATTAGCCTTACGCGAAGTTCTGGCCTACCGGGTGTATCAGGATTTGCGCCGGGGCTGGCGCGTCACCGCGCCCAACCTGGAACAGGCCGGACTGCTGAAGATGGATTATATCTCCCTAAGGGAGCTGTGCGAAGCCGAAGAAGAATGGCAGGGCAGCCACGCCGCGTTAGCTTCGGCCGCCCCGCAGGAACGTTACCAGGTTGCCAAAGTGCTGCTGGATGTGCTGCGACGCGAGCTGGCCATCAAGGTCGATTACCTTGACCCGTTATACCAGGAACGCATTCAGCAGCGCAGCAGCCTGCGGTTGATGGAACCCTGGGCCATTGACGACGAGGAAAACATGGCTCACGCCGCCATAGCCTGGCCGCGTGCCAGCCGCCGGGGAGACTACGGCGGACACCTGTACCTTTCCTCCCGCTCCGGTTTTGGCATGTATCTGCGGCGGCAAAACACCTTTCCCCACTATGCGGCCAACTTAAAAACGACCGATATAGACGAGATCATTCCGCAGTTATTCAAGATATTGGGAGTCGCCGGGCTGGTAGAAGTGGTTGCTGAACCGCAAAACAGCTTTGACCCGCCAGGCTATCAGTTACCGGCCGACAGTCTGATCTGGTTGGCAGGTGACGGCAGCGAAGCGTATCACGATCCGGTGCGGATGCCCCGGCTGCCCAAAGCCGGGCTGCGTACCAATCCTTTCTTTGTCGCCTTTTACACCCAGGTCGCGGCTACGCTGCACGACACCCAGGCCCGCGAACACACAGCCCAGGTGCCGATGGCTGATCGCCTCAAACGAGAGGCCCTTTTCCGCGAAGCCAGGCTGCCTGTTTTGTATTGCTCCCCGACTATGGAACTGGGTGTAGATATTGCCCAGCTGAATGTGGTCAACATGCGGAATGTGCCACCGACCCCGGCCAACTACGCTCAACGCTCTGGGCGGGCCGGGCGCAGCGGGCAGCCGGCTCTGGTCTTTACTTACTGCACCACCGGTAGCCCACATGATCAATATTTCTTCAAGCAGCCGGAGCGCATGGTGGCTGGCTCCGTCACCCCGCCTCGTCTCGATTTAGCCAATGAGGATTTAATTCGCTCCCATGTTCATGCCGTCTGGCTGGCGGAAGCTGGCCTGCATCTGGGTTCATCACTCAAAGATGTTTTGGATCTGACCGGTGATCCCCCATCCCTGACCATCCTGCCGTCGGTTCAGGCGGATATAGATAATCTTCAGGCCCGGCAGCGGGCGGCCGGCCGGGTGCAGGCGATTTTAGCCACCTTGCAGGCTGATTTACAAACGGTCGGTTGGTACAGCCCGACCTGGCTGGAAAAGACCTTGCAGCAACTCGGCGATGCTTTTGACCGTGCCTGTGATCGCTGGCGTGGACTGTACCGGGCGGCGCTTCAGCAGCAGGCGGCGCAACATGCGATCATGCGAGACGCCACCCGCTCGCAGCAGGAAAAAGACCTGGCAACCCGACTGCGGGCGGAGGCGGAGGGTCAACTGCGACTGCTCACAGACAAAGGCAATGTGATGCAGTCAGATTTTTATAGCTACCGCTACTTTGCCAGCGAAGGGTTCTTACCCGGCTACAACTTCCCCCGCCTGCCGCTCTCTGCCTATATCTCCGGCCGGCGGGGTGGCCGCCGCGACCTGGATGAATACCTCTCACGGCCCCGGTTTCTGGCAATTGCCGAATTTGGGCCGCGCAGCATTATCTACCACGAAGGCTCGCGCTACCTGATCAACAAGGTTATCTTGCCGGTGGGTAATGACGACCTGTTGACAACCAGTGCCCAGCTGTGCCCATCTTGCGGCTATCTGCATCCGGTACACAGCGGCGGCAATGGGTTAGACCTGTGCCAGCAGTGCGGCCGGCCGCTGGATATGGCCCTGGGCAATCTGTTCCGAATGCAAAACGTCGCCACCAGGCGGCGCGACCGGATCAACAGTGATGAAGAGGAACGGAGACGGATGGGCTATGAATTCAAGACCGGCGTGCGCTTTAACACCCATGGTCTGCAGCCAGCCGGTCGCCTGGCCATTGTCCAGGCGGCCGATGGTACGCCGCTACTTAAGCTGACTTACAGTGATGCAGCCACTCTGTGGCGGATCAATCTGGGCTGGCGGCGGCGCGATCCCCATGCTCCGCCCGGTTTTATGCTGGATACGGAGCGGGGTTACTGGCAGAAGAATGAACAGGATATTGATCCCGACCCGGATGATCCCAACAGCCCTATGCAAAAACGGGTCGTGCCGTTTGTGGAAGACACCCGCAATTGTCTGTTGATGGAGCCTCTGCTGCCGTTGAGCGCCGAGGCGATGGCCTCGCTGCAACCGGCGCTGAAGACGGCTATCCAGCTTTTGTACCAGCTGGAAGACAACGAACTGGCGGCTGAACCGCTGCCCGATCTCGATCAGCGCCACCTGCTTCTCTACTATGAATCGGCCGAAGGTGGGGCCGGCGTTCTGCGCCAACTGCTGGATGATACCGGGGCGCTGGCCCGGATCGCAGCCCAGGCCCTGACCATTTGTCACTTTGACCCCCAGGGACAGGATTTGCGCCGGGCAGAACGGGCCCGAGAGGATTGTGAGGCTGCCTGCTACGACTGCCTGATGAGCTACACCAATCAGCTGGATCATCCCCTGTTAGATCGTCACCTGGTGCGCGACCTGCTGCTGCAGCTGGCAAGCAGCACGGTCAAGGTTAGCCCAACGGCTGTTTCACCCGCCTCTCACCTGGAGGAACTCAAGCGGAGGTGCAGCAGCGACCTGGAACGGGAGTGGCTGGATTTTCTAAATCAGCGCAACCTGCGGCTGCCGGATGAGGCGCAAAAGTTGATTGAATCCTGCCAGACCAGACCGGATTTCTGGTATGCTGACACGTACACGGCCGTTTTCATAGATGGCCCAGCCCACGATCATGTCGATGTGCAGCGCCAAGATGCCGCAATTGGCGACTGCCTGGAACGTAGCGCCGGCATAACCGTCATTCGCTTTCATTATCAAGCCGACTGGACGGCGATTGCGGCCCAATATCGGCCTGTCTTTGGCGGTGAAAACCGGGAGTGACGAACCTGCGTGTTCGCCCTCCCGTTTCACGGGAGCAGGCTCGGTGTGAAAAACCTTCGCGCCCTTTGCGCCTTTGCGGTGAGAACAATTGGTGTTTCTTAGCACGCTACGCTGTTATCATAAGGAATGCTTATGACTTTTGCTGTCGGTTCACTCATCAAAACACGCGGTCGCGAATGGGTTGTTTTGCCCGGTTCCAGTGATGAATGGCTGGTCTTACGGCCGTTGGGTGGCACAGACCAGGAAATCGCCGGGGTGTACCTGCCGCTGGAGCGGGATGATGTGCAGTCGGCTACCTTTGATGATCCTGATCCCCGAGATGTGGGTGACTTCCGCTCCTGTCGTCTGCTGCGGGATGCGGTGCGCCTCGGTTTTCGCTCCAGCGCCGGGCCTTTCCGTTCCTTTGCCCGGCTGAATGTTGAACCCCGCCCTTATCAGCTTGTGCCGCTGCTGATGGCCCTCAAACTTGACCCGGTGCGCCTGCTCATCGCCGATGATGTGGGTATTGGCAAAACGATTGAGGCCGGGGTGATTGCCAGGGAGCTGCTGGATAGGGGGGAGGTACGGCGCATGGCTGTTCTCTGCCCGCCTCACCTGGCCGAACAATGGCAGAGTGAACTGGCCGAAAAATTCCATCTAGATGCCGAACTGGTTTTGCCCAGTACGGTGACGCGACTGGAACGGGGCACAACCGTGGGCCAATCTCTCTTTGAGCGGCATCCCTTTGTCATTGTTTCCACCGAGTACATCAAGTCTCCGCGTCGCCGTGAAGAATTTATCCGCGTCTGCCCGGAACTGGTGATCGTGGACGAAGCCCACACCTGCGCTTTCTCGCCTGAAAATCGGGGGGGGCGACATCTGCGCCACCAACTGCTGAAAGCTTTGGCGGAGAATGAAGCTCGCCATCTGCTCCTGGTGACGGCTACGCCCCACAGTGGTGATGAGGGGGCGTTTCGCTCTTTGTTGGGGCTGCTACGTCCCGACTTCCTTAACTTGCCTGAAGATTTGTCCGGCCGGGCCAATGAAGCCCGCCGCCGTGATGTGGCTCAACACCTGGTACAGCGTCGCCGGGGCGATATACGGCAATATCTGGAAGCGGATACTGAATTTCCCCAACGAGAGGATGCCGAGGCCACCTATACCCTGACCCCGGCCTACAAAGGGCTGTTTAACCAGCTGCTGGCGTATGCCCGTGAACGGGTGATGGATGAAAGCGGCAGTGTTCAACGGCAGCGCGTCCGCTGGTGGTCGGCGTTGGCTCTGCTGCGCAGCCTTGCCAGCAGCCCAGCGGCGGCCGCCGCCACGCTGCGCACCCGCTCCGGTACGGCCGACACGGAAACGGCCGCCGAAGCGGATGAGATTGGGGAGCGGGCCGTGCTTGACCTGGACGACGCCGATATCAGCGAGTTCCTGGATGTTGCCCCCGGCGGGCAGGAAGGGGAAGACCAGCCGGACAGCGAACGAGAGCGGCTGCTCCGCTTTGCGCGGCGGGCAGAGAGCTTGTTTGGGCCGCCAGAAGATGCCAAGCTGGCTCAGGCTATCACGCTAGTCAAACAGTTGTTAGAAGACGGCTACCGGCCGATCCTCTTTTGCCGTTTCATTCCCACAGCCGAATACGTGTCGGCTCAGTTGCGGCAAGCGTTGCCCAAAAAGGTCGAGGTGGCGGCCGTGACCGGCGCCTTGCCCCCGGCCGAACGTGAAGACCGGGTGGAGCAGTTGGGGCGCCATGAACAGCGCGTTTTGGTGGCTACCGACTGCCTCAGCGAAGGCATCAACTTGCAGCAATATTTCAACGCTGTGGTGCATTACGACCTGAGCTGGAACCCGACCCGGCACGAACAGCGTGAAGGCCGGGTAGACCGCTACGGCCAGGCCAGCCCCACCGTGCGCACCCTGACTTACTACGGCGTAGATAACCAGATTGACGGCATTGTGCTGGACGTGCTGCTGCGGAAACACCAGCGCATCCGCACCTCGTTGGGGGTTTCTGTGCCCCTACCAGGCAATACCAGCGAGGTGGTGCAGGCGTTGATGGAAGGGATGCTGCTGCGCGGCGGCCGGGTGGAAGCAAGGCAAATGGCCTTTGACTTCATGAGGACCCAGGCCCAGGCATTGCACGCCCGATGGGACAGTGTGGCCAACAAGGAGAAGCTGTCACGCACGCTGTTTGCCCAACACAGTCTGGACGTGGGCGAAGTGGCGCAGGAATGGCGGGCGGTGCGTGAAGCCATTGGCACGGCCGTAGACGTGGAGCGCTTTGTGACGGATATGGTGCGAGCGCATGGCGGGCATATCCACCGGCAGCACCACAACAGTGAAATCTGGCTGCCCGACCGGGCCGCCCTGCGTGATCTGGTCGGCGGTCGGGAGAAAGTGACCGCTCGATTTGCCCTGCCGGTCCCGGAACAGGTGACATACCTCAGCCGCACCCATCCCCTTGTGGAGGGACTGGCAACGTACACCCTGGACACTGCCTTGGACCCACTGCTGGAGGGGGCGGCCAAACGAGCCGGGGTGATCCGCACCCAGGCGGTGCGTCAGGCCGCTACCCTGTTGTTGCTCCGCTTCCGTTTCCACATCGTCACCCACAAAGCGGGTACAGAAATCCCCCTGCTGGCTGAAGAATGCCAGGTGGTGGGGTTTACCGGCCGGGAAGCACAACCCACCTGGTTGCCCTCAGCAACCATCGAGAATCTGTTGCAGGCCACACCGGACGTAAATGTTCAGCCGCAGCAGGCGGCGCAGTTCATCGGCCGGGCGGTGGCCCAATTGCCTGTCCTGCAACCTGAGTTAAATGGAATAGCCAAACAACGCGGCCAGGAGTTGTTAGAGGCCCACCAGCGCGTGCGAACGGCCGCCCGGCAGACGGGGGTACGGTATACCGTGCGGCCGCAACTGCCGCCAGATGTGTTAGGTGTTTATTTATTGTTGCCGGTGATAGGATAGAACGCAGATGACGCAGATTTGGGCGCAGATGGACGCTGATCAGAAAAAATCAGCGTTCTATCAGCGTTATCAGCGTCCCATAATAAACCTATGAGTTACAAATATTGCGATCTCACGTTAAACATTCTCAATGCCTTCTACCATGTCTATAACAAGTTAGGCTATGGCTTTCTGGAAAAGGTCTATGAAAACGCGCTGGCCCACGAACTGCGTAAGCGTGGGTTTACCATTGCCCAACAAGCGCCCATCAAAGTAACCTATGATGGGATCATCGTCGGTAATTACTTTGCCGATATACTGGTCAACAATGCTGTCATCCTGGAATTAAAAGCGGCCGAGACAATTGCTGAAGAACATGAAGCCCAACTGCTCAATTACCTGAAAGCCAGCCAGATTGACGTTGGCCTGGTGCTGAACTTTGGCCCGAAGCCACAGATCAAGAGGAGGATTTTTGAAACTGCCCGGAAGATAGAACGCAGATGACGCAGATTTGGGCGCAGATAAACGCCGATCAGAAAAAACAGCGAAAATCAGCGCCCGCAGGCAGCGTTATCAGCGTCCCATTTTAATCACCGTTTGCCCGCCGAGATAGAACGCAGATGACGCAGATTTGGGCGCAGATAAACGCAGATTCAGAAAAAATCAGCGAAAATCAGCGCCCGCAGGCAGCGTCATCAGCGTCCCATTTTAATCACCGTCAAAACCGAGGAGGCCTTTTGCCCGCCGAGATAGAACGCAGATTCAGAAAAAACCAGCGAAAATCAGCGCCCGCAGGCAGCGTCATCAGCGTTCCATTTACAACCATGCAAACAGTCACCCACTCCAACTTTATCACCGTCAAAACCGAAGGGGGCATTTTGCCGGCCGACCTCCTCCAACGCATTACGGACAGGGACGTAGACGGCCTGAACCCCACCGATTACCACCTGGCCGCCAACGAACGGCTGAACGAAGCCATCAACCGCTCCTGGAACCGGCTGTCAGGGGTGTGGCAGGCATTCCAACACAAGCGAGAGCAGATCACCCCTTCCGAAACGGGCACAACCATGACCCGCGATTGGATGCTGACCGTGTTGCAGGAGTTGGGTTACGGCCGTTTACCCTACCAGGGCCGGCTGACTGTGAGCAGCAGTGATGGGGCCATCGACTATCCCATCAGCCATCTGTACGACCACACCCCCATTCACCTTGTGACCTTTCAGCAAAAACTGGACAGCCCTGACCACAGCCAGGCCCTCAAGCGCAGTCCCCACAGTTTATTGCAGGAGTGCCTGAACCACAGTGACACCTATCTGTGGGGTTTTGTGAGCAATGGACTGCGGTTGCGAATTTTGCGCGATAACATCAGCCTCACCCGCGTCGCCTACGTTGAATTTGATCTGGAAGCGCTGTTTCAGGGTGAACTGTACGCCGATTTCACCCTGCTGTGGCTGTTGTGTCACCAAAGTCGGGTGGAAGTTGGGGCAGTGGCAGTTGGCGTCCAGCAGGCAGAAGATGAGGCTGAAGCCCGGCCGGCTACCCGGCCGCTCCTTCCTTCCGATTGCTGGCTGGAACGCTGGTCGCAGCAAGCGGCCGAGCAGGGAACCCGCGCCCTCGATGCCCTGCGTGAGGGGGTTCGGGAAGCCATTGCTGCTTTAGGGCGCGGCTTCCTGGCGCACCCGGCCAACCACCAGTTGAAAGCTGAGCTGAAAGGCGGGACATTAACCACCCGGGATTACTACCGCCAGTTGCTGCGACTGGTTTATCGGCTACTCTTTTTGTTCGTGGCCGAAGACCGCGATCTGCTGCTGCTGCCGGGCACACCCCCTTCTGTGCGCCGACAAGTTGACGCCTATTATTCCGTCTCCCGGCTGCGCCGTCTGGCCGAAACCCGGCGCGGCGGGCCGCACCCCGACCTATACCACTCCCTGACCCGTCTATTTACCCTACTGCGAGCCGGCTATGCACCCTTGGGCCTGCCCGGCTTAGGCAGCTTCTTGTTTTCTGAACGGGCCACCCCCGGCCTGGACGCCGCTCAGCTTGCCAACCAGGATTTGCTGACAGCCGTGCGCGCCCTGGCCTTCACGGTGGAGGGCCGGGTGCGCCGGCCGGTGGATTACAAAAACCTGGGGCCAGAAGAATTGGGCAGTGTCTATGAGTCTTTATTAGAGCTGCAACCCCACATACACGTTGCCTCGGCCAGCTTCAGCCTGGATGTGGTTACCGGGTCAGAACGCAAAACGACCGGCAGCTATTACACCCCCACCTCGCTTATCCAAAGCCTGCTCGACAGCGCCCTGGAGCCGGTGATCGCCGACCGTATCCGCAGTACCCTTAGCGCGCCGGCCCCAGACCCGCAGGTGAATGCGCGCCTACAGGAGGCCATCCTCTCTATCAAAGTTATGGACCCGGCCTGTGGCTCCGGCCATTTTCTCATTGCGGCCGGCCGGCGGCTGGCCCGCCACCTGGCACGCCTCCGCACCGGGGATGATGAACTCATTAAAGCGATTTGTAAACTCGTTAATTGCTTCAACGCCACCTGGCACGCCTCCGCACCGGGGATGATGAACCCGGCCCAGAAGCGGTGCGCCGCGCCCTGCGCGATGTGGTGGGGCACTGCCTTCATGGGGTAGACATCAACGAGATGGCCGTCGAACTGTGCAAAGTCGCCTTGTGGATGGAGACGCTCGATCCGGGCCGGCCACTCAGTTTTCTGGATCGCAAAATCCGCCCTGGCAATAGCCTGATCGGGGCCACGCCGGCGCTGCTGCGGGGCGGTATTCCCGACCAGGCCTTCAACCCCATTACTGGGGATGACAGGCACTATGCCGGCGAATGGAAAAAGCGCCACAAGCGCCAACGCCAGGGGCAGCTGGAGCTGTTCCGCGCCGATATGCAGCCCTGGCAACGCTTAGGGGATTTTGCCGACGCCATGCGCCACCTGGAAAGCATTGACGACGCCACCCTGGCCGGCGTACAGGCCCAGGAAACGGAATATGCGCGGCTGGTGCAAAGCAGCGACTATGAATATGGCAAGCTGTGGGCCGATGCCTGGTGTGCCGCTTTTATGTGGCTCAAGAAGCCAGAAGCGCAGGGTGGCTGGCCATACCCCATAACCGAACAGGTTTTCCGCAACCTGGAACGCAGCCCCTACCGCGAACCGCAATGGTTAAAGGACGAGGTGCAGCGGCTGGCAAAGGAATACCAGTTTTTCCACTGGCATCTAGAATTCCCCCACGTCTTTCAGCCGCAGCCTGCCTGGGGCGACCCGGAATATCACTCCGGTGATGTCACCGGTTGGGAAGGGGGGTTTGATGTGGTGCTGGGTAATCCACCCTGGGAGCGGATTAAGTTACAAGAGAAAGAATGGTTTGCCGGCCGGGATGAGACCATTGCCGCTGCCCCTAACGCGGCGGCGCGGGGCAGGTTGATTGCCCAACTGCCCCAAACCAACCCCGCCCTTTATGCAGCCTTTGAGGCCGACAAACGCAAGGCAGAAGGGGAAAGCCATTTTGTGCGAGGTAGCGGCCGGTTCCCGTTGTGCGGGCGGGGGGATGTGAATACCTACACCATTTTTGCCGAACTGGCCCGCCACGTGCAGAGCGACACCGGGCGCGTGGGTGTCATTGTGCCCAGCGGCATTGCCACCGACGACACCACCAGGTATTATTTCCAGGACATTATGGACAGGGCGGCGTTGGTAAGCCTGTACGATTTTGAGAATCGGAACGGGATTTTTTCTGGGGTGCATCGCAGTTACAAATTCTGCCTGCTGACGCTGACGGGGGCGGAGCGGCCGGCGACGGCCGGAGCGCAGTTTGTCTTTTTTGCCTGGGGCGTGGAGGATTTACAGGACGAGGAACGCCATTTTACGCTGAGCGCGGCCGATATAGCCCTGCTCAACCCCAACACTCGCACCTCCCCCATTTTCCGCCGCCAGCGCGACGCTGAGTTGACCAAAGCCATTTACCGGCGTGTTCCCATATTGATTAGGGAAGGGCCGCCAGAAGAAAATCCCTGGGGCATTCGCTTTTTCACCATGTTTCATATGTCAGGTGATTCCGGGCTGTTTCGCACGCGGGAGCAGTTGGAGGAAGACGGCTGGCAGCTGCGCGGCAACCGTTTTGTGCGTGGGGAGGCTGTGTACCTGCCGCTATATGAAGCCAAGATGCTGCACTACTTTGACCATCGTTGGGCAACGTATGCCGGCCTGGATACCCGCCCTGTGACGGCGGCGGAGAAAGATAATCCTGCCTGCCTGGCCTTACCGCGTTATTGGGTGCGGCAGGAGGAGGTGGACGGCCGGTTGGGGATCAACAGTTATTGGCTTATTGGTTTAAGGCGATTTGGTCGGGCAACAGATGAACGAACATTGATTAGTAGTATCTTGCCGGTCAATGCTGTTGGGGATAGTGAAACGATAATTGAAATATCTAGGCATTTAGATATTTCTAGTTGTTTTGTCGGCAACCTTGATTCATTAGCTTTTGACTTTGCAAGCCGTCAGAAAGTTGGAGCAGTTATGGTGAATCAATTTATTGTAAAACAACTCCCCCTCCTCCCGCCCCAAACCTACTACCAGCCCTGTCCCTGGCTTCCTCATTCATCCTTCCTGATTCATCATTTTCTTCTCCCTCGCGCCCTGGAACTCACTTACACCGCCTACGACCTGCGTCCCTTTGCCCAGGATTGTGGCTATCATGGCCCGCCTTTCCGCTGGCATGAAGAGCGCCGCTTCCTCCTGCGCTGTGAACTGGATGCTGCTTACTTCCACCTCTACGGCATCGGCCGCGACGATGTGGCGTACATCATGGACACCTTCCCCATCGTCCGGCGCAAAGATGAGGCTGCCTACGGGGCGTATCGCACCCAACGCCTCATCCTGGAAATCTACGATGCCATGGCGGCCGCCAGGCACTCCGGCACACCCTACCAGACCCGCCTCGATCCCCCACCCGCCCACCCCGACGCCGCCCATCCCTGGGACCAGGCTTACCTCGGCCCGCAACTACCCCGCGACCAATGGTGGCGCGAGGTTGAAGGGAGAACAGGAAAAGCGGGCCGGGAGAAAGGGTCAGGCTGGCAGCTGTGAAGGTGTTAGAGGTGATAGCCGATACAGCTAGGCATGAAAAGGTACAGGCGCCGGCCCGCTAGGCGCTGCACCTACGCTCCCCGGCCGGAGGACACGACAACCGGCCCTGGTACCATTGCGTTTAATAGCGTGTAGGGGCGAACCTGCGTGTTCGCCCCCGCGAAAAGGATGGTTAACATGATCGCCCATAGCATCACCTTTGGTCTCTGGCTCTCGTTGCTCATGATCGTCATGATTGCGATCACCTTTCGGGTCAATCCCCGCATCTGGACGGCGCGCGCGCCGGCCGATATTCAGGCTGCGGTTGGCCCCCTGGATGAAGGCACACGGCGGCAACGTCGCCGCTTGGGCGGCCTGACCCTGATAGCCATTCTGGCGTTGGTCATCCTCTCAATTGTGCGCCTCCAGAGCATCGTTTCCCCCCTGACCTGGGCACAGTTTTTGTCAGTCTGTTCATCATTTTCCAGGTGTGGAATGTGATCGACCTGCTGATCGTGGATTGGCTGCTGGTGTGTACCCTGCAACTCAAGCTGTTTATCTTGCCGGGGACGGAAGGGCTGGCCGGCTACCGGAACTACGCCTTTCATGGGCGCGGTTTTGTGCGCGGTCTGGTGCTTTCCCTGGTCATCAGCGCTGTCCTGGCCAGCCTGACGATGTTGGTCGTGGGCGTCACGCCGGGGTAAACTGGAAGCACAACGCTCTGGTTTATCCCAGACAAGGAGAAATGATATGATGCTCTGGCGCACACAGGCGGGCTGGTTGGTCATGGGGCTGCTGCTCTGGCTGACCGCCTGCGCCACACAACCCACCCCGACGCCCACCCGGCCGGCCCCGGTCACGGACTGGAAAATCTTTCACAGCCCTCTCTATGGCCTGACCTTTGAATACCCCGGCCTGTATGACGAGGCCGCCTATCGGACGGCTTGTGGCCTGCGCGAGGGGCCACGCGGCATTTTGTTGGGGGGCCAGGATGTCATCTTCATTTTGCCCGCCCAGGGGTTGATCCTGGAAGAGTTTGCCGCCAATCTGGCGCAAAATGAACAGTGGCAGGTGACAGCCTGGCGCGACTCGGTCATCCATGACCAACCGGCCGTAGCCCTCGATTACGAGTTGGGCGGTCAGCCGGCAACGGTCACGCTCTTGCAGCAAGGGGAGACGGTAGCCGCCATTGGCCTGACACCCAGCCTCTTCTGCGACTTGCCGGAGCTGGGTCTGACCGGGGCGGAGGTGTATGCCCGCCTGGTGGCCTCTTTTCAATGGGATGAATAGGCCCAAGCCATGCACATCGAACACATTGCCATCTGGACGCCCGACCTGGAACGGCTGAAGCACTTTTATGAGCAGTATGGGGGTGCGACGGCCGGGGCGCGCTACACCAACTCGCCTAAGCAATTTGCCGCCTACTTTCTCACCTTTGCGTCCGGGGCGCGCCTGGAGCTGATGCAGTCGCCGCTGGTTCCCGACCAACGCCCCCCGGCCGGCCACCAACGCCTGGGCCTGACCCATCTGGCGCTGGCGGTTGGTTCACGGGAGGCAGTGGACGCGCTCACCGAGCGCCTGCGCACGGCTGGCTATCCCATTCTGGATGGCCCCCGGCTGACCGGGGATGGCTACTACGAGAGTGTGGCGCTGGACCCCGATGGCAACCGGTTGGAGATAACGGTGTGAGGCCGGGGATTTTCTCCGACCGGTAAGCTCTATGGTGTGGCAGACGGGCAGCGCTGCGCAGGCCGATACCGCCCTGTTGGTGGTGGGGGGGGGCGCGGTCGCTTTGCTGTTGGCAGCGCTCATCGCCGCCTGGCGCGGCCATGGGCAACATCCCCTGGTTTGGGGTGGTCTGGCGCTGGCGGTCTATCTGGTCATGGCCGGCCGGATGTACGACCAACAATCGCTGGCCCCCCACTACATCCACCTGGCGGATGCCTTGCTGCATGGACAACTCCACCTGCTGCACACCGCCAATCTCTACGATCTGCTGGTGGTGGGGGAACGCGCCTATGTGGCCGGCTCTCCCATGCCCGCCATCCTGCTGGCCCCCATCGTCTGGGTGTTCAACAATGAGTTTAGCGATGTCCTCTTCAGCCTGCTGCTCAGCGCCGGCAATGTGGCCCTGACCCACGCCCTCTTCCGCCGGTCGTGGCTGACCGCCCTGTTTGCCTGGGGGACGCCGGCGCTGGTCATGGCTTCCCTGGGTTCGGTGTGGCTGATGGCGCATGTCACGGCCCTGACTTTTGGTCTGTTGGCTTTGCGCGCCGGCTGGCAACAGCAGCGCTGGGGGTGGGCCGGGCTGTGGCTGGCGGCCGGCGGTCTGGCGCGGCCGACGATCCTGTTTGGGGCGGTTTTTTTTCTGGGGCTGATTGTCCTCGACCGCCCCACCAGCCTGCCCCTGGGTTGGAAGGCGCGGGCGCGGGCCGGGCTGCTATTCCTGACGCCGGTGGTCTTGGGGGTGGTGGGGCATCTGGCTTACAACCAGGCGCGTTTCGGCCGGCCGCTCGATTTTGGCTATCAGTACACGGCCGGGGCAGAGAACGTGGTAGCCGCCTACGCCGAATATGGCGGTTTCAACCCCCACTTCCTGGGGTGCAACCTTTTTGTCTCCCTGCTCAACCCGCCAGAGATCAACGGCGTCATCCCGCCCATTCTCTACCGGCTGTGTGACCATTTGCTGACCGGCGTCGATCTCGCCAGCCGCACTGCCTGGATCGTTCCCAATCCGTTGGGGATGAGCGTGGTGTTCGTCACCCCGGCGCTGGCGCTCATTCCCTGGGCCCGCTGGCGACGCCGGCCGGTGTGGCTGGCCGGTCTGGGGATGCTGGCGGTCATGTTGCCCCTGTGGTTGTATCACAACACCGGCTCGGTGCAATTTGGCTACCGCTACCTGATGGACGCTGCCCCTTTCTGGTTGTTGTTGCTATATGATGCCGGCCAACGCCTGGAAAGCGTCGCCCTGCGCCGGCCGTTGCGGGCCGGGCGCGCCGTGTTGGTGGCCCTGTCCATCGCCCTGCACCTGTGGGGGTGGTGGTGGCTGTACACCCTTTTTGTGGGGCGCACCTGGCTGGAGTTGTGGCAACAAGGCTTGTAGCGCCCGTAGGTAGCGGGTGCATGAGCAACTTGGGACTGCCTATAGGTTGACAGGCTAACTTCTGTTATAATTATGCTTATGGTCACGCTACCAGGATTGTCCCTCGTCGTGAGCAGATATTTTAGATCGAGCCGCACACAAGACGGCACCTATTGAGGAGAATTAGAAAGAACATGGAAGCGAAGTTGTATGTGGGGAATTTGTCTTATGACACGACGGAGGATGATCTGTCGGAGCTGTTCGCACAGGCGGGCGATGTGCGTTCTGTCGCTCTGATCAAGGATCGCGAAACAGGCCGCTCCAAAGGGTTCGCCTTTGTGGAGATGGGCACGGCGGCTGAGGCGCAAAAAGCTATCAGCCTTTTTCATACGTACAAACTGGATGATCGCCCCCTAACGGTCAACATTGCCCGTCCGCGTGAAGAGTCACCACGCAGCGGGCCGCCGCGTAGCGGCGGGCCATCGCGCAGCGGTGGGCCATCGCGCAGCGGTGGTTCTTCGCGCGGCGGTTCTTCGCGCGGCGGTTGGGATGACGATGATCGCGGGCGCAACCGGCCCGGCGGCCAACAACGGCGCGGCGGCGGTGGTGGTCGACGTTATTAAACTCTCAACCTGCCCCTTCTGACGCTTTTTGGTAATGGAGTTGCCAACTGACGAAGCGCCGGCTACCGGCCGGCAGTCAGAAAGTTGGCAACTCTTTTTTTGTTATGGATGTTCTGGTCATTGGGGCCGGGCCGGCCGGCCTGGCCCTGGCGGCTGCCCTGGCGTCACACGGCCTGCGTGTGCAAGGCCTGACACCCACGCCCCCCACAACCCATTGGATCAACACCTACGGTATCTGGCGCGACGAGCTGGAGCCGCTCAGTCTGACCCACTTGCTCGGCCACGCCTGGAGCGATTGTGTCGTCTATGCCGCCGGCCGCGAGCTGGCCCTACCCCGCGTCTACGGTCTGCTGGACAATGACCGCCTGCAAGCGCATCTGTTGGCCCAGGCGGAACGTGGCGGGGTGGTGTGGCATGAGGGGACGGCGGCGGCGGTGGAACATGGGCCTACTCACTCACAGGTAAGGACGACGGCCGGCGCTGTCTACACCGCCCGCCTGGTGGTGGATGCCAGCGGTCATCGGCCGGCGTTGGTGCAGCGGCCGGCGCTGGCCCAACCCGCCTTCCAGGCCGCCTATGGCGTGGTGGGGCGTTTTTCTGCGCCGCCGGTGGGTCCCGGCCGGCTGGTGCTGATGGATTACCGCGCCGACCACCTGACGCCGGCCGAACGCCAGGCCGGCCCCCCCACCTTTCTCTACGCCATGGATCTGGGCGATGACCTTTACTTCGTGGAGGAGACCTCGCTGGCCCACGCCCCGGCCGTGCCTTTTGACCAGTTGCAAGGGCGGCTGGAACGGCGGTTGCGCGCCCAGGGTGTGGAAATGCGCCAGGGGCAGCATGTGGAGCATTGCCTCTTTCCCATGAATTTGCCGCTGCCTGATTTGCGCCAGCCAGTGGTGGGCTTTGGCGGGGCAGCCAGCATGGTGCATCCCGCTTCGGGCTATCTGGTGGGGGCCGTTCTAAAGCGCGCCCCTCATCTGGCCCAGACGGTTGCTCGCGCTCTGGATGGGCCGGCGCGCCCCCCGGCCGAAACGGCGCGTATGGCCTGGCGTGCGCTGTGGCCGCCGGCCGAAGTGCGCAAGCGTCGGCTCTATCTGTTTGGTCTGCACACCCTGTTGCGCCTGGATGAGGCGTTGTTGAACGCCTTTTTTGCCGCTTTTTTTCAGTTGCCGCCGACTGATTGGGCCGGCTATCTCTCCAACACCCTCACGACGCCCGCCTTGTTGTCCACCATGCTGCGTCTTTTTCGCCTCTCCCCCCCGGCCGTGCGCCGTCAGCTGGCCCGTTCTGTCACCCACGCCGGCGGCCGGGTGTGGCGCACCGCCCCCTGACATGAAGGCGCGGCCATTCAAGCCGGGCCTTGGGCCAGATGCCCCTGACATAACTGCTAAAACAGCTGTGCGCTTTATTGTGCTTCTGGGCGTGGTCAGCCTCCTGGCAGACATGACCTATGAGGGAGCGCGCAGCATTACTGGGCCTTATATGGCGCTGTTGGGGGCCAGCGCCACGGCGGTTGGCTTTGTGGCCGGTTTGGGTGAACTGACGGGCTATGGCCTGCGCCTGCTATCGGGTTATTTAAGCGACCGCACCGGCCGGTATTGGGCCTTTATTGGGGTGGGGTATAGCATCAATCTTCTGGTTGTGCCTGTCTTGGCTCTGGCCGGACGCTGGGAAGTGGCCGCTCTGCTGATGGTGGTCGAGCGCATGGGCAAGGCGCTGCGCACGCCGGCGCGGGATGTGCTGTTGTCGCACGCCGCCGGGGAGGTGGGGCGGGGGTGGGGCTTTGGCCTGCATGAGGCTATGGACCAGCTGGGGGCCATGCTGGGCCCGCTGATCGTGACGGGCGTTTTGTTCTTTCAGGGCAGTTACCAAACGGGATTTGCCGTTTTGCTGCTGCCGGCGGTGCTGGCGCTGGCGGCGCTGGCGCTGGCGCGCTGGTTGTATGCGCGCCCTCAAGACCTGGAGTCGGCCACTATCCCGCTGGAAACGGCCGGGTTGCCGCGCCTGTTCTGGATGTATTTGCTGAGCGTGGCTTTGCTGGCGGCCGGCCTGGCCGACTTTCCGCTCATCGCTTTTCATTTTGAACGAGTTGGGGCCGTACCCTCCAACTGGATACCTGTTTTTTACGCCATAGCCATGGGCGTGGATGCCCTGACAGCCCTGATATTGGGGCGTCTCTTTGACCGTTACGGGCTGGGGGTTTTGCCGGGTGTGGCGCTGTTGTCAGCCTTTTTCGCCCCGCTTGTTTTCACGGCCGGGTTTTACACCGCCTTAGGGGGTATGGTGTTGTGGGGTGTGGGGATGGGAGCGCAGGAATCTATCATCCGGGCGGCTGTGGCGGGCATGGTTGCGCCCGACCGGCGCGGTTCAGCCTATGGTGTTTTTCATACAGGCTTTGGCCTGGCCTGGTTTGCCGGCAGCGCTCTGATGGGGGTCTTGTATAGCTTATCGCTGACGGCGCTGATTGTTTTTTGCGTCGCCAGCCAGCTGGCAGCTATTCCCTTGCTGGTTGGCGTTGGTCGCGCCGGGCGCCGTGATGGAGTCGTTTAAGGGGGTCTGATGAATCGATTTTTGCTGATTGCCGTGGGCGCTGTTCTGGGTGCTAATGCCCGCTATCTGGTGGGCGTTTGGGCCGGCGACCGCCTGGGGGCTGATTTTCCTTATGGTACGTTGATCGTGAATGGGGTCGGTAGTTTTGTCTTGGGGTTTGTGTTGGCCCTGGGTACGGAACGGTTGCAGTTGTCGCCGGCCGTCCGGTTGTTGCTGGCGGTGGGTTTTCTCGGCTCATTTACCACCTTTTCTTCGTATGCGGTGGAGAGCATCAACCTGTGGCGAGATGCTAACCTGTGGCGTGGCCTGGTCAATATCGTTGGCAATAATTTGCTGGGTTTGCTGGCCGTCATTTTGGGGGCGGCGCTGGCCCGCTGGCTGCAAGGTGGAGGGTAAAGAAGATGCAATTACAAGGCAAGGCGCTGCGGGTCATCATTTACATTGGCGAGAGTGATTATTACAAAGGTAAAGCGCTCTACATGGCGTTGTTGCAATTTCTGAAGCGGGAAGGGGCGGCCGGGGCGACGGTGGTGCGTGGCCTGGCCGGGTTTGGGGCCAAAAGCCGCATTCACACCGCCACCATTCTGGATCTGTCGGCTGATTTGCCCATTCGACTGGAGTGGGTTGAACAACGGCCGGTGGTGGAACGATTGCTGCCGCACATACGCCAGATGGTCGATGATGGCCTGATCACGGTCGAAGAGGTCGATGTGGTGCAATATGCGCCGGGCCGCCGCCCAGACCCGCTGGCTCAACCGGTGCAGGATGTGATGCGCACGGAGGTGCTGACGGTTGGGCCGCACACGCCGGCCACGGAAATTGTCACCTTGCTGTTGCAAAAGGGGTATCGCAGCCTGCCGGTGGTGGATGAAAACGGCCATCCCCTGGGCATTATCACCGATGGCGATTTGCTACGCCGCGCCGGTTTGACGACCCGACTTGATTTGCAGGGTGAGCTATCGGTAGTTGACTGGCAGCAGCAGGTGGCTGACTTGCGCACGCAAGGGGACACGGCCGACTCTCTGATGACCAGCCCCATCATCACCGTCGCGGCGACCGCGCCGCTACGTCAGGCGGTGGAGCGGATGACGGCGCATAACTTGAAACGGTTGCCGGTGGTGGATGAAGGGGGGCGACTGGCCGGGTGGATCAGCCGCGTCGATATCCTGCGCACCATGGAATATCATCAGCCCGTCGTTGAAACGGAACCGGAACCGCCCACCGGCGGGGCGACGATTGGGGACTTGATGTATGGCGATGTCCCGACGGTGCTGCCCCAGGCCACGTTGGAAGAGATTGTGCAGGCGTTGGAAAAAAACCGGCGCCGCCGGGCTGTGGTGGTGGACAAGGATCGGCAGGTTGTGGGCATCATCACCGATGGCGATCTGTTGCGCCGCAGCCAGCGCAAGGCTCACCCCGGCCTGCTGGACCGGCTACGCGGCCTGGCTACGGGCCGCCCAGTGAACGCGCCGCCTTCTTTGTTGAATGCCACCGAAACCGCAGCTGAGCTGATGACCACGCCGGTCATCACCATAGCGGTGGAGGCCTCCCCGGCCGAGGCTTTGCGGCTGATGGTGCAACATGGGGTGAAGCGGTTGCCGGTGGTGGACAGGGATGGGCGTCTGGTTGGCTTGCTCGGCCGGGCCAGCCTGCTGCATGGCCTGATGGAAGCGCGCCCTTAGCCACCACGCAGGGTTCGCTTCTGGCTCGTAGTTCCCGCTTTAGCGGGTGCTTTGAGGGCCAGCCCAGGGTTCGCTTCCGGCTCGTAGTTCCCGCTTTAGCGGGTGCTCTGAGCGCCAACCCAGGTTCGCCCCTTGCAGCCGGCCGACGGCTAAAGCCGTTACGACGAACCAACAGCACCTTTGGCTTCCGGCCGGCCTTCTGGAACCACCACCCAGGTTCGCCCTTACCACATGCGTAGCCGCACGCCCGTTTTCACATGTAGGGGCGAACCTGTGTGTTCGCCCCCGCTCTTAGCTTCCGGCCGGCATAAGCCGTAAGTCGCGAGGGGGAACACCCATCAGAGCAACATCGCTGAAATTTAAGTACAGGGTGTACTCCCCCCGCTGACAGACAAGCAAGCCGGCCGGCAGGTCAGGCCAATAGGGAAGGGCGAGCCTTTCCGCCAGGTGGCGCAGCAGGGCCCCGGCCTGGGCCAGAGTAGGATAAAAACCGAGATACCACACCCGGCCCCGCCCCACAGCCTGTTCCACCAGCGCCGCCGTCCCATCGGCGTAATGCGCCAGGATATGGGCGGTTTCAGGTTGCAACCGTTCCGCCCACCAGGTGGCTGGCCCGCTCAGGCCGGAGATATGGCTGTGCACCTCCCACCCCAGATTGAGCGGCAAAGCCTGCCAGTCGCTAACCCGCGCCCCCACCAGTGGGCGTAGCCGGCCCGGCAGAGGGTCGTCGACCACCAGATTGCTGCTGGTCTTGAAGCCAGAGCGTACCCCCAGCAGCAGATGCCCCCCCTGCTGCACATAGGCCGTCAGCACCGCTGCCGTCGCCTCGTCCATCAGGTGGGCCGTGGGGGCGATGACGAGGGGGTAGGCGCTGAGGTCGGCCGAGAAGGGGAGAATGTCGAAGGGAATGCCTAAACGCTGACCGGCGTGGAAGTAAACGTACAGATGGCGCAGCACATCGAAGCCGGCCCGATGCGGCTGTTGCTCCACCGCCCACAGATCGTCAAAACTGAGCAACAAGGCTGCCCGCGTCGGGCGAGGGGCGGCCAGGAACGCCTCCAGCTGGGGGCGTTCGGCCAGCAGCCGTTGGTGCTCTTCCCAGCCCAGGTCGAACGAGGCGTCGTGGCGCAGCAGACCAGAGTGGTATTGCTCCTGAGCCAGGCGGGAGGCGCGCCAGCGAAAGTAGAGGATAGCTTCTGCCCCGGCCGCCGCGGCGTGCCATACCCACAAGCGCACCGCCCCCGGCCGGAGGCCGGGGTTTTCCTTCCCCCAGTTGATGTGTCCGGCCTGCTGCTCCATGATCCAGAAAGGACGCTGTTTCAAACCATAGGTCACAGCGTGGGCCATGCTGGTGATAATGGGATCGCCGACATCGTAGGCATAGGCCGGGGTATAGTCGGGTGGGTAAAGCGACGCCGCCCAGCGTTCGGCGTTGCCGGTGGGGTAGCTGTCCCAACTGGCGAAATCAAGGGGAGCGGCCAGCTGGAACTGATCCAGGTCACGATAGAGCCCCATGAAGTTGTGCGTCACCCAGCGGCCGGGGGAAAGAGCGCGCACAATGTCTACCTGCTCTTGCTGATAGTCGGCCACCATCTGGGAGGCAAAACGGAAGAAGTCAAGCTCGTGGCTGGGGTTTTTCTTGTCAATGGCATCATCAGGAAGCTGGATTTGCGCCCAGTCACAATAGCTTTGCGACCAGAAAATGGCACCCCACGCCTCGTTCAGGGCTTCCAGCGAGCCGTAGCGCTGACATAGCCAGCGCTGAAAGGCGGTGCGGCATGTGTCGCAGTAACAGCGAGCGCTGTGGCCGCCGCCAAATTCGTTGTCGATCTGCCAGCCGATGAGGGCCGGGTGTTGGCCGTAGCGCTGGGCCATGGCGGTGACGATGGCGCGGCTGTGCGCGCGGTAGGTGGTCTGGGTGGGGCAGACATGGCGACGTGACCCGTGGGCGCGCCGCCGGCCGTTGGCATCCACCCGCAACCCCACGCCTTCCTGGGTCAACCAGGCCGGCGGCGTGGCGGTGGGGGTTCCCAGAATGATTTGCAAACCTGCCTCTGCCAGCGTAGCTATGGCGCGGTCGAGTGGTTCCCAGGTGTAATGCCCGGCGGCCGGCTCCATCCAGGCCCAGGCAAACTCGGCCAGTCGCACGATGGTCAGCCCGGCCGCCCGCATTAGCCGGGCATCTTCTGCCCACCGTTCGGCCGGCCACTGTTCCGGGTAGTAGCAAACGCCAAAGTGCATGTTGGGTTCCTTTCTAGATGCCGGCCGGTGGCCAGCGATCCACAGGCTCCCGTTTGCACGGGAGGTGAGAACAAGGTGATGGAACCGCAAAGGCGCGAAGAACGCTAAGAAAGAGAAAACCCTTCCCGCCCTGTCACCCCTGTGAAAACGGGGGCTTCCTCCCGTTTTCACGGGAGGTGAGAACAAGGTGATGGAACCGCAAAGGCGCGAAGAACGCTAAGAAAGGGTGAACACATAGGTTCACCCCTACGCGCCTTTTGCGCCTTCGTGGTGAGAACAAAAAATGTGACAGCCGGCGCTGCGTGGGTGGGTTATGGGGTAGGCCAGGCCTGGGCCAGCTGCACCGCTGTTTGCCAGCGGTCGTAGCCGGTCTGCCGCTGCACCGCCGACCAGGTGGGTTCAAAACAGGTGTGACCGCCGGGTAGGGGAGGCAGGGCATCCACGTCAGGCCAGAAACCGGCCCCTAACCCGGCCAGTAAACCGGCCGCCCAGGCTGTGGTCTCGGTGAAGGAGGGGCGCTTGACCGGCCGGCCGGTGATGTCTGCCTGTACCTGACACGCCAGGTCGCTGGTGCTGACCCCGCCTCCCACCAGGAGCTCCTGAACGTTGACGCCAGCTTCCTGGTCAATGGTCTCCAGAATGGCACGCATCTGGTAGCCGATGGCTTCCAGCATGGCGCGGGCGATATGTCCACGGTGGTGTCCCAAGGTCATCCCGAACAGAGATGCTCGTGTACCGGGGTTGTTGTAAGGGGTCTCCAGGCCGGTGAAGGCGGGAACCAGGGTCAGCCCGCCGGTGTCGGGGACGGCCGCGGCGAGTTGGTCGAGCTCCTGGTAGGTATCAAACATGTGTCCATTGTCGCATAGCCACCGAATGGCAGCCCCTGTCACAGAAGTGGGAGCCTCCAGACAGTAGGTTTGCCGGCCCGCCAGCTGCCAGGCGTAGTAGACGTTGATCTTCTCTTGGGCCGGGGCGCTCTCTCCCAGAAAAACTTTGATGTAAGAAGCGGTGCCGTGGGTGCATTCAGCGTCACCGGGTTGGCGACGGCCATGCCCGAAGAGAGCGGCCTGCTGGTCCCCCAACATGGCCAGCACGGGAACCTCGGCCGTAGCCCCATCGTGCCCTGTCAGGCGCAGGTAGCCAAAGGGGTGCAGGGTGGGAGCGGCCAGAGGTAGCGCCGGCCGGGGCACGCCCAGCCACTCCAGCCACGGCTCCCAGTAGGTCTGGTGACGAAAGTCGTATAACCCCATCGCCTGCACCAGTGAAGCATCCATGAGGTGGCCGGCCGGCGTCCCCAGCGCCGTCAGCAACCAGGCGGCCGACAGCCCCAGACGCAAATAGCCGGCGCGCGCCGCCTCCGCCAGCGCTGGCTCATGTTGCATACGCCAGGCCAGATGCAGGGCAGTCATGTAGGGGCCGGGGGCGTACCCCAGGCGGTAGCGCGCCTCGGCCGCCAGGGGCCATTGCTCAAATGCTTCCAGCAAAGGGAGGGTACGTAAATCTTGCCAGGTGATGGCCGGGCCAAGCGGCCGGCCAGTGCGACTGTCCCAGGCGAACTCTGTGTTACGCTGGCAGGTGAGGCCGCAGGCGGCTAGCTGACGGGGGTGCAGGTTAGCCTGGGCCAGCGCTTCCGTCACCGCCCCGGCCACCCCTTGCGCCACGGCCAGGGGGTCTTGTTCCACCCAGCCCGGCTGTGGATAGAGGCGGGCTAACGGCCGGTAGGCGTGGCCGCACACCCGGCCGGCGCGGTCGAGAATGATAGCTTTGCTGCCACTCGTGCCCTGATCGATGCCCAATAAAAAGGTCGACGTCATAGATGCCCTGTCAGCCTACATGGAATGCCGCCAGGCGGGTGGCGCTCCGTACCGACATACGGAGGCGGTGATAACGGGCAAACACATAGGTTTGCCCCTACAACCGTTTTCACGTGTAGGGGCGAACACACAGGTTCGCCCCTTCGCGCCCTTTGCGCCTTGGCGGTGAAATCCCTTTCCCATCTGCGCCTTATCCGCTTCATCTGCGTCCTCTCCCCTTTCTTCGCGCCCTTTGCGCCTTGGCGGTGAGAACAATGAGAAGGACGGCGCTCCGACTGACTGCCATCAGGCTGGCGGCGCTCCCTGTTCTAGCTCTAACAGGTCGGCCAGCTGGTGCAGGATGTAGGTGGGCTGGATGCCATCTGGCTCCACCGTTTTTGTGGCCCCGGTCAGGGTCAGGGCCGCCGCCATGCCGGCCTGTAAACCCATCAAAACATCTGTCTCTAACCGATCCCCCACCATCAGGCACGCCTCTGGCGGCAGCTGGAGATGGGTCAAAACGGCTTCGGCCATGTGGTGGGATGGTTTGCCCACAATCGCTTCCACGCGCACCTGGGTGCAGGCTTCGATGGCCGCAATCATGGCCGCAGCGTCCGGTTCCCCGCCGCTGGGCGTGGGGCAGTAGCGGTCGCCGTTGGTGGCAAAGAAGCGCGCCCCGGCCCGAATGGCGTCGAAGGCGATCTGTAGTTTACGATAAACGAAGGTGCGGTCAAAACTGGCGATGACGGCTTCGATCCGGCCGGGCTCTTCCGTCAGTTCAAAGCCGGCCTGGCGCAACTCTTCCTGCAACGACGCCTCCCCCACCACGAACAGGCGTGCGCCGGGCATTTGCCGACGCAGAAAGTTGACCATGACGTAGGAGGAGTTGATCACATCTCCGGCCGGCGTGGGTAGTCCCAGCCGGGTCAGGCGGGCCGCGTAGGCCGCCCGGGTGTGGGTGGGGTTGTTGGAGAGAAAGACAGTGCGCTTGCCCAGTTGCCGCAGGCGGGTGATGGTTTCGCCGGCCGTCGGCAACAGGGCCTCACCCAGGGTGACGGTTCCGTCAAGATCGAAGATGTAGACTTTGAACATATCTCTTCTTTGCCGTAGCCGTGGTTTCCTCCCGTTTTCACGAGAGTAACGAACCGCAAAGGCGCAAAGAACGCCAAGAAAGGGTGAACACATAGGTTCACCCCTACGCGCCCCGTCACCCCCGTGGAAACGGGGGCTTCGCGGTGAGAATTTCTCCCTTCGCGTTCATTGCGCCTTCGCGGTGAGAATTTCTTCAGATAGATATGGAATGCCTTCACCCTTTGACGGCGCTGCTGGTGACACTTTCGACGAAGAAGCGCTGCCCCAGGATAAAGACAACCAGGGGGGGCAAAATGGAAATGGCTGCCCCGGCCAAAATCAGGTTGGGCGCATCCGAAGCTCGCCCCCGCAACACATTCAGCGCCAGGGTCAAGACATGATTGCGCTCATTGCCGGTGTTGATGATGACCAGAGGCCAGAAAAAACTGTTCCAGGCGTAGAGAAAGGTAAAGGTGGCCTGGGTCGCCAGGGCCGGCACGCTGGCCGGAATGAAGATGCGCCATAAGATTTGCCAGCGCGTGGCCCCGTCCATCAGGGCTGCCTCTTCTACCTCTTTGGGCAGGGTGATGAAAAACTGGCGCATCAGGAAGGTGCCATAAGCAGTGAAAATCCAGGGCACAATCAGCGCCGCCAGGCGATCTACCCAGCCGATGAACACCATTAACTGGTACAGGGGAATGATGAGCATGACAAAGGGAATCATGATCGTCCCCAGATAAAGGACAAAGATGGTGTCGCGGCCGGGAAAGTGCAGGCGGGCGAAGGCGTAGCCGCCCACAATGGAGGTGATCAGCTGGCCGGTTACCACCAGCAGGGTGACGAGGGTGGTGTTGGTCAGGGCGCGCCCCATGTTGTTGAGCTCGATGACACGGGTGTAATTCTCCGGTTGCCAGGTCACTTCTTCCACCGGCCGACTGGCGCTCATGGGCAGAGTCAGCTCATCGGCCGGGGCTTGAGGGTCAATGAAGCGTCCCAGGCTCTCCTCACTGAGCTGGATCATGGGAATGATAACCCCATCCACCTCCACATCAAACAGCTTGTAGATCTCCCCCGCCACCGTCAGGGTCTGCTGGTTGACAAAACCGCCGGTAGGCTTGACCTGGCGAAAGGTGCGTTCGTAGACCACGGCCGGCGCGGCCGGGTCAGCATAGCGGCCAAGACGGATGTTGCCCTCCAGCAGGGCGTAGGTGTGGCTTTCCCCATCCACCATGACCTGGTAGAGGGGCAGGGGGGCGTCGAACCCGGCTACACTGACCGTCAGGGCTTCACGTGGCAGCAGACGCGGCGGGTAACGGAAGGTGTCGGCCGGCGTTTTGAAGGAGGTCAAAAGCATATACACAAAGGGAAAGAGCATGACGCCGGCGAACAACGTCAAAACCAGATAGACAGCCCCATTTTGCAACCGATTTAAGGCCCGGGCGCCGGTCAGGCGGGCCGGGCGGCCGGTGGATGTGTGCATATCAACCCCCTCAGGCGTACAAGGTGTTGCGTCGCTGACGGCGGAACTGCGCCAGCGTCACGCCAAAAATGACGATGAAAAGCAGCCAGGCGATGGCGGAGCCATACCCCTGTTTGAAGAATTGGAAGCCGTTTTGATACAGGTAAACAGTCAGCGTCAGGGTGGCGTTGTTGGGGCCGCCCACCGGGTTGGTCATGATAAAGACTTGCTCGAAAAGTTGCAAGGCCTGAATGGTGGTGGTGGAAATGACAAAAAAGGTGGTGGGGGCCAGCATGGGGATGGTGATGCGGAAAAATTGCGCCATTTTACCTGCGCCATCAACGGTGGCGGCTTCGTAGAGATCGTGGGGAATGGTTTGCAAGCCGGCCAGGAACAGCACGGTGTTGAAGCCCACTGATTGCCAGATGGAGACGATGATAATGGCCAGCAGGGCTGTGCGGCTCTCTGACAACCAGCGAATGTGTGGATCGGCAACTTCCAGGCCGAGACCGTCGAGAAAGGTCACCAGGCCGGTGATGCCATAGTTGATGAAGCCGATAGTAGAATTAAAAAGCCATTGCCACACTAACGCAATCCCCACCACAGCGGCAATGCTGGGCAGGAAGTAGATGGCGCGAAAGAGTTTCATCCCCGGCAATCGGCTGTTGAGCAGGTTGGCCAGAATCAGCGCCAGACCGGAGCTGAGGGGCACGGCGATGAGGGCGAAGACGAGGGTGTTTTTCAGGGCCAGCCAGAAGAGTTTGTCGGCTGCTCCGATAATGAAGTGGTTGTTGCCCAGGCTGAAGCGGGTTAGCTCGTCGTAGGTGGTGACATCCAGAACCTCGGTGGCCCGCTGAGCCGGCGTCTCCAGGCGTGTGAAGGTCAGGTCAAGGATTTCGCGGTAGTTATCTAGCCCTACCCATTCACGTGTGCTGAAGGCGTCCCAATTGGTGAAGCTGGTGTAGAAGGAGAGGAAGAGGGGGCCGGCGAAGAAGAGCAGAAAGCCCAGCAAGTTGGGGGAGAGGAAGAGGAAGCCGTTTAACATCTGCTCGTGGCCGATGTGGGCGTTCAAGGCGCGGGCGCCTGGTTCGCGCCACAAGGCCCAAAACATGAGGGCGAAGAGTAGCCCGGCCACCAATAATCCCAACGGTTGCCATGATCCTACCTGGCGCACCCAGGAGGCCAGACCGGAGAGGACTCCCATGGCCAGCAGGGCCGCCAGGCCGCTGAGGATCATCACCCACCGGCCGGCGCGCCGCCAGCGTTGTTCCAGGGCCGGGGTGTGTTGAAAGCGATCTCCCAGGGCGCTGATCAGGTAACCGAGAAAGAGCAGCAGCAGAAAGGGGAGGCCGCGTCCCATGCGTTCGGCGGCTGCATCCAGGCCCAGGAAGACGCCGCTGGTGTGCAACAGTCCTAACAGGCAGGCTACTACCCCCAGGTAGTTGACGAGTAAGGAGAGGACGCGCCCGCGATGCACCCGGCGGCGGATGGCGAATAGGGCGGCGCTGCTGGCCAGGGCCAGTAGCGCCAGCAGGATGGCGGCGGTGATGCGCGCCCAGGCAGGTATGGAAGCGGCCGGCCCGGCGCCCAGGGCCAGGCTGAGGCTGCCGATTAGGGCAACGAGGGTGACAAGGGCGTGCCAGATGACTGCCAGCCTCAGCCAGGCATGGACTGAAATGCGCCGTGGTTGACTGCCTAAGCGTGCAAGTGTCATGTTCCGCTCCTTATCTTGACGGTTGTGTATTCGTCCCCGTTTCCCTCCCGTGAAAACGGGAGGGAGTAACGAACTGCGAAGGCGCAAAGAAGGAAAAGGGAAAAACCTGCGCGCCCTTTGCGCCTTTGCGGTGATAACAAGGTGCTCCCGTTTTCACGGGAGGGGGTAACGAACCGCGAAGGCGCAAAGAACGCAAAGAAAGAAAGAGGAAGGGTGAACACATAGGTTCACCCCTACGCGCCCCGTCACTCGACAAATGGCTTACTGCTGGAAGGCTTTGTTGGCTTCACTGCATACTGTGGCAGCGAAATCCTCCAGAGTTGTGCTACCCGTCATGAGCGCCTGGACGGCTGCATCCATCACCGGCACATATTCGGGCCAGCTGCCAGCCCACAATGGCCCTTCCGTAGCCGGCTCGTCGTTCAGACCGTTGAGGAAGGCCTGGTTGTTGGCCGGCGGCGTGAAGGTCAGGAAGGCATCCAGCGCTTCCTGGCTGACGCGACTGGGGATATTGGTGCCCAGAGCGGAGATTTTGCCCTGAATTTCGGCCGTGGTCAGGGCCTGCACCAGCTGCCATGCTTCGGCCGGGTGTTGTGTGTTGGCGTTGATGACATACGCTCCCCAGAAGAGCCAGTTGCCCATGGTATCGGCCGGCCCCTGAGGCAGTTCCACCACATCCCAGTTGAAGGTGACGGTGCGAATGCCGGGGGTGGCCCAACGGCCGTTTTGGAACATGGCAACTTTGCCGGCGCGGAAAGGCGGCTCGCTATCCTCCCCGTAGGGAACGGCCACCTCATACTCCTGGTAGAGAGCTTGCTCGAAGGCCAGACCGGCCAGCGAAGCTTCGGAGTCAAGGCCGCAGGCGGTGCGGTCGGCGTTGAAGAAGCCGCCGCCGGCCGAGTTCATCCACACGCCGTAGGGTCCCCACCAGGCATTGGCCCCGTAGCCATAGGTGTCGGAGCCAAGCGCCCGCACGGCCGTTGCCACTTCCAGGAAGGCGTCCCAATCCCAGGCTCCGTTGGCCGCCAGTTCCCGCGGATCAGGCGCACCGGCCTGCTCGATCAAATCCAGGTTGAGATAGAGGGTGAAGGTGGAAACGTCGCGTGGCAAACCCCACAGCGCGCCGCTATCTGCGCCTGAAGCGCCCGTCTCCGGGTTGTAGGTCAGGTGGAACATCGGGCCGGGGTAGAAGGCGTCCACGCTGAAATCGGGCGTATTTTGCGCCAGTTCGGCCGCGTTCAGGATCAGGCCGCGGGTGGCGAAATCGGCCACATCGGTGCCTGGAATCCAGAAGACATCTGGGGCGGTGCCGGCCCCAATTTCTGTCTTCAACACGTCTTGGTAGCTGGCGCTTTCGCTGCCGCCCGGCTCATACACCAGGGTGATGCCCTCCAACTGCTCGTCGGTCAACATGCTGGCCTCGGTGTAGACGTTGATCTCTTCCTGGTTATCAGGGCGTGTGCGCCAGCGCAGGGTGACTTCCATCACTTCCTCACTGCCTGCTTCTTCACCGCCGGCCGTCTCTTCTTCGGCGGCCGGGGGTGCGCTGGTGTCGGCCGGCGGCTCTTCCGTCCCGCCGCAGGCTACCAGCGCCAGACTTAATAACAAACCGACAACGATGAGCCATAACCACTGCTTGTGCTTCATGTTTTCTCCTCCATAAGGAAATTAAGGGTTGAGCATTAACCAGCTGTGCCAGATGTTTATTGTCTTGGGCTGGAGACGATCCACCTTCCGGCCGTCAGACGCTTACCGCGGTTTATGGTCTAACTCATTTGTGTTGAACGTCGGACAATCAGCTCGGCCGGCAGGCGCTTATGTTGAGGCAGCGTGTCAGGCCCGGCCAGCGCCTGGAGCAGGAGTTGGATCGCTTCACGGCCGATGCGGGCGAAATCTTGCCGCAAGGTGGTCAGCGGCGGCTCAAAGTAAGCGGCCATGGGAATATCATCCACGCCCATGACGGCCAGTTGCGCCGGTGTACGCAGGCCCAGATCGCTGGCGGCGCGCAACACCCCGGCCGCCATCTGGTCATTTTGGGCAAAGACGGCATCAGGTAAGGGGGAGATTTGCGCCAGGTGTTGAAAAGCGGCGTAGCCGGCCCGCGCCTGCCATGTCCCTTCGACAATCAGGTGGGGATCGAAGGGGAGATCGTGGGCGTGCAAGGCGCTCAAATAGCCGGCCTGCCGGTCTTGGGAGCAATCTTCCGTCAGGGGGCCGGTCACCATGGCGATGCGCCGCCGGCCGAGAGCGATGAGGTGCTCGACCGCCATGCGCCCCACCGCCACATCATCGAGCGAGACGGAGCTGACAGCATCTTCACGCGGTCGGGCCCCGGCGAAAACGGTGGGGAAGCCGGCCGGCAGCTGTTGAAAGCGTTCATCGGCGTAGGGGTTGAGAACGATCAACCCTTCCACCTGCCGGCCATGCACCAGTTGGGCGATGAGGTCGGCGAAGGCGTCGGCATGGGCGGCCGAAGCGGAGAGCAAGAGGTAGCCCGCCTGCCGGGCGGCGCGTTCGGCCCCGTCGATGATGCTGGCGAAGGTGTAATCGGTGAGGTTGGGGGCGACGCAGGCCAGAATGCCGGTGCGCCCCAGAGACATAGAGCGGGCGCTGGCGTTAGGCTGGTAACCCAGGGCGGCGATGGCTGCTTCCACCCGTTGGCGTGTGGCCGGGTTGACCCGTTCGCGCCCGTTGATGACACGCGACACGGTCTGGTGGGAGACGCCGGCGTGGGCAGCAACATCGCGGATGGTGACATGGTGATGGGTCATGACAAAGCGCGTGATGAGCGGGCAGATAACCGGCCCGGCTCGCAAGTGGGTTGTATTGAGCCATGTTACCGGTCACGTGACCGGTAACATAACTGTAATCGAAACTGAACCATTTGTCAAGTAGGTCGTCGTTACCCGGCCCGCGCCGGCTGACGCATTGTTCTCACCGCAAAGGCGCAAAGAACGCGAAGGGGCGAACACACAGAGCCTGCTCCCGTGAAAACGGGGGCATTTTGTTCTCACCGCAAAGGCGCATAGGACGCGAAGGTTCTTTCTTGGCGTTCTTCGCGCCTTCGCGGTTGGATCATTTTGTTCTCACCGCAAAGCCTCCGTTTTCACGGGGGTGACGGGGCGCGAAGGTTCTTTCTTGGCGTTCTTCGCGTCTTCGCGGTTCCATCATTTTGTTCTCACCGCTTATAAGGCAGTTTCCAAAATGGTTGTCAATTCGGCGTCGGTCAGGGGAAGGGGATTGCCTTGCATACTGCTGGCCTGGCGCGCTTTGGGCAACAGGGCGGGGATGTCGGCCGGCGTCAAGCCATAATGGCTCAGGGGAGGAATAGCCAGATCGGCGCACAGGCGCGCCACCCAGGCCACGCCATCTTCGGCTGTAGCGCCGGGGTCACCCGTCAGATGGCGAGCGATGGTCACGAAGCGCGCATAGGCGGGGTGGTCAGGGGCGCGGGTTTGTAGGGCCCGCACGTTGACGGCCATAGCGGGTGGCAACAGCGCCGCGCACAAGGCCCCATGCGCGCCACCTGTCAGGCCTCCCAGTGGGCCGGCGAAACCATGCACCACCCCTAGTCGGGCGTTGGCCAGCGCCAGACCGCCGCACAGGCTGGCGAAGGCCATGCCCTCGCGTGCCTCGCTGTCCTGACCAGCGACACAGGCGCGCCGCAATGAATGCGCCAGGTGGGGCAACCCGGCCAGACAGATGGCGTCGGTCAGGGGGTTGGCGCGGTTGCTGACATAGGGCTCAATGAGTTGGGTCAGAGCGTCCAGGCCGGTGCTGGCAGTGACGGCCGGGGGCAGGCTGTGGGTCAACAGCGGATCCACCAGGGCCAGGGTGGGCAGCATGTAGGGGCTGCGCAAACTGGCTTTGACCCCATGTTGAGGCGAACCCAGCACGGCATTACGAGTCACTTCAGAGCCGGTCCCGGCCGTCGTCGGAATGGCAATGACTGGAGCGCTGGGTTGGGTCAACGGCCGGCCGCGCCCGATTACTTCCAGGTAGTCCAGGGGCGTTCCGCCATTGGTCAGCAGGGCGGCGATAGCTTTGGCGCTATCCAGGGCGCTGCCGCCCCCCAGGCCCAGGATGACATCGCACCCCTCGGTCTGCGCCTGTTCCAGGCCGGCCGTGATGCTGTCTGGTGTTGGCTCCCCTGCGACGCTAAAGGTGGTGGCCTGGACGCCGGCCGCCGCCAGCGCCTCCAACAACCAGGCGGCGCGTTCCAGATTGCCAGTCACCACCAGTGCTTGCTGGCCTAACGCGGCGGCGTGTGTGCCGGCCGCCTGCGCCACACCGGCCCCAAACTGGATACGAGTAGCAGTGGCAAACTCGAAGACGGGTAACATATCACCACCCCGTATCGTCGGGAAAAAGGTTGTGGTATTGAATAGCGTAACGCGGCTCAGCCATCATATCCGCCACCGCGTCGCGCCAGCGGGCATAATGGGCCGTCGCCTTATGGGCGGCCGGCGCTTCAGCGGTGCGATACACTTCCAGCAGCACAAAGCGGGTAGGATCATCCCGTTGTTGGATAACATCAAAGCGCGCCACGCCTGGTTCCTGCACGCTGTGACGGGCATTATCCAGCGACGCCGCCTGGAAAGCTTCCACCGCTTCTGGCTTGACATGAACAAAAACATGCACAATCAGCATACAACGCCTCCTTACACCTGATTTAAGAGGGCCGACCTGTGGTCCGCCCATGAGGGGCGCAGTCAGCCATCTGCGCCGGCTCAACCAGACTGTTGTGTGATGTATGAACGGCGTGGCTCCAACAATTCAGGTTGAAAGCCTCGAACATTTTCGCCAGGGTTTGGGTAGGGTGGGCGGTAATTCAATGCCAAAGCCTCTAACATCGGTTTGCGATTCTCTTCTTGGGCTCCAATATGATAGAAGTGTTGGCGGGTGACAATGTAAAAAGCAGACCATAGAGAGTCTATGTAGCCGTTTCGTCGGTGCTGATTGCTGTGCCAGGTTGAAAGTACCCAGGGAGCCGGGCACTGTCGGAGATGTTCAAACAAGTCAACTTCGCACGCCTCGTCCCAGCCGTTGTAGTAATCGGTGTGACGCCCGATGTAAGGTGGGTCGCAGTAAACGTAATCACGCTCAGACACCCCGGTCAGGGCGGCGCGGAAATCTTGCTGCACGAACTGCCAATCATAGATGGACAGACAATCGGACACAAAGCGAACCTGATTGACAATTTTGGTGATGTAAGCTGGAGCAAAACGGCGCGGTTTGTGACCGAAAGGAACATTAAATTCACCTTTGCGGTTGAAGCGAATGACGCCATTGAAACAGGCACGGTTGAGAAATAGAAAATCAAGAGGCCGGCCGGCGCGATTAAAACGCTCTCTCACTTCATAGTAATAATTTTCTCCACACCTGGAAAGTTTTTCCCCCTCTTCCTCTAGAAACTGTTGCGTTATGGCGGGTGTAATGTGCCCGCTCTGGATAGCGTTGTAAAAGCGGATAATATGGGGATTGTTATCGCTGAAAATAGCCCTTTGGGGCATGATGTTGAACCCCACGACACCGGAGCCGGTAAAGGGTTCGATCCATCGGCCTTCTCCTTGCCACACCACCATGCCCCGGACCCAATCTACCAGTCTGGTCTTAATGCCCTGGCATTTGATAGGGGGAACATGGATTTTTGACATATCGTTACAGACTCCGGGCCGACTCTAACGGGACGTGGGCACAATGAGGTCGAGATCGCCATTCCGATAGATGACAAATTCGCGCAGGTTGCGAATCTTTTTGGGTTTACCTGTCTGGCGGTCGCTAATGGTTATTTTACCGTCATTCATCCAGTAATCATCGAACCAGGTCTCGCCAAGCCGACTAAAAATACCGCGCCCAAGCAGAATATCACCTATTTTCTTGATGCTGCCAATGTGGGCTGTATTGCCGCTACCGCTTTTATCGCTGGCAATACGCCACTTCTCCGCAGCAAAGAACTGAAAATGCCCGATGACCGAATTGATGGAAGCTAGTTGGGCGAGGGTATGCGTTTGGGGGGATTCGATGGCTCCCCCTTCGCCCGTTTTTACACCGGAGGAGGCGAACTCTGCCCTGCTATAGATGACACCCAGGCAATAGTGAGCTGCGTAGCTGTTGTAGGGGAATTGAATGTTTTTAGCGCTGTGACGATTGGTGAAGTATTCGCCGTGAGAACCAAACGTGAAACCATTGCAAAGCTCAGAATTGCCGGGTAACCGATAGGTGGTTTTTATGTCTACAGCGAACTTAATGGTGGGGTCGCTCTTGGAAACAAAGGAGAAATCCGGATAGTAATTTTGATGCTCGGCCGACACAACCAGGTAACCGTGGGCGTTGGCAAATGCCAGAATAGCGGGCAAGAGGTGAATTTCAAGAATCTTGGAGACCAATTTCGTGTCTGGTGAAAGCGGATAGACGTGCCGAAATATGTCTATGAACCCTTTGATTGTCCATTGACCATCTTTTGTTGCCACATAGGCGTTGAAGCTGCTGGCGAAGGTTTGCAGGTGACTTGGGAAGTCATCTCTGACAACTTGTGGAACAAGATTTTCAGCTGACAAAGTTAAACACCCCACTTCCAGAACCAGAAAGCCAGCCCTTTCCAGTTGCCCCAATGGGCGAAGGCGGCTTCGATTTGGGCCGGCTTGACCGGTTGCCCGTTGTACCACTCCTGGGAGACGAGCTTGTAGGCGTAGGAGTCGATAGGGATGAAATCGGAACGCCCCAGGATGAGCAGGAGGTTGGCGGCGGCGTAGCCGCCCACGCCTTTGATGGCCAGCAGCCGCCGGCGCACGTCGGCGGTGGACAAGGCCGGATTCTTGAGCGTTTCCAGATCGAGCGTCCCCTCTGCCAGCGCGCGCGCCAGTTCCAGGATGTAAGGAGCGCGGTAGCCTAACCGAACCTGAGTGCGCAACGTGTCCACGTCTGCTTCCGCCAGGGTGGCCGGGGTGGGGAAGGCGCGTCGATTGGGGTCGGCCGGCCAGGGCGCGCCAAAGCGTTGCACCAGGGCCTGGGTCATGCGGATGGTACCGCTCCAGGTAGTGTTGGTGGTCAGGATGGTCTTGACGGTGTCTTCAAACAGGCCGGGGGAGCGCAGCAGCCGGCCGTGCGCCCCGGCCACGACATGCGCCAGTTTCGGTTCCGCCTGCGCCAGCTGGTAGAAGGGGGTCAGATCGCGCTCCACGTCGAGCATCCAGGCCACATGCGCCGCTGCTTCCTGGCGCTCCGCCTCTGTTAGCCCCTCCTCCAGGTGGATCGCCACGCCGCCGGCCGCCGGCCGCAACGTCAGCAGCGTCACGCGCCCACTGGATAGATGATCGAGATAGGTCAGGCCGACCCCATCCGGTGTTTCGGCGAAGGGGGGCAGTTGCACCCAGCCGTGGGAACGAGCCACAGCCGTCAGGTCAAAGGGAGGATAGGCGGGTAGGAACATAATGGGTTTGGTTAGCGCCGCACCAATTTCAGGGCAATTTCCCGCCCCAGCCCTTGGGCCATGGCCAGGCGAATCCACACCAGGGCCAGCGGTTCCAGGTAGCGGGCGGCGCTCAATGGCCCGACATCGGCCACATCGAAGCCCAGGGTCTGCGCCAGGTGGGTCACAATCGCTTTGGCGTCGGCGTCATCACCAGCGATAAACATGGTGGTAGATTCACCGCCGTAGATGGGGTTGGTCATGTTGTTGGCCCCGGTGGTGTTGAATGCCTTGACCACCCGTGCCCCGGCCGCCCAACCCGCAATCATCTCCGCGGCCGAAGTGGTGTGGCCGACCGCCAGTTGCAGCCCTGGCGCAATCGGGTTGGTGGCGTCAATCACAAGCTTGCCCTCCCAACCATGTAGAGAAGTCACCAGAGCCTGAACGGCCGGCCAGGGGGTGGCAAGCACGACCACTTCGGCTGCGGCCACAGCCTGTTGCGGCGCAACCGCACGCGCGCCCACAACGGCCTGGAGCAGGGCGCGCACCTTGTCGCTATCGGGTTGACGTGACCCAAAGATAATGGCATGTCCGGCCCGCGCCCAACCCGCGCCTAAGGCCTGACCAACATTTCCCGTTCCCAAAATCGCAATTTGCATAGCGTCTCTCTCTCATTGGCGGAATGCCGGTTTCAAGATTTTTGTTTTCACCGCAAAGCCCCCGTGAAAACGGGAGCACCTTGTTCTCACCGCAAAGGCGCAAAGGGCGCGAAGGTTCTTTCTTGGCGTTCTTCGCGCCTTCGCGGTTCGTTACTCCCGTTTGTTCTCACCGCCAAGGCGCAAAGGGCACGCAAGGGTGAACCCGTGTGTTCACCCTTTTCTTTCTTTGCGTTCTTTGCGCCTTCGCGGTTCGTTACTCCCGTGAAAAGGGG
Source organism: Anaerolineae bacterium (assembly GCA_034435495.1). Lineage (GTDB taxonomy): Bacteria > Chloroflexota > Anaerolineae > Promineifilales > Promineifilaceae > DAOTXO01. Next base: position 24,663 of record DAOTXO010000034.1, on the reverse strand, counting down.
AGCATTTTGTCTTCACCTCTTGCCGCACCCCTTACGGCGCGTGGGTAGGGTCCCAGCCGGTGATCAGATTTTCGTTGAAGCTGTCGAGCCGGGCCATATCTGCTTCACTCAGAGTGAAGTCGAAAACGGCCGCGTTTTCGTGCAGGCGGTTGGGGTTGGTGGATTTGGGTAGAGCCACGATCCCTTTCTGCAGAATGTAGCGGATCAACACCTGGGCCGGGCTTTTGCCATATCGGCCGGCGATAGCTAACAGGCGTGGGTCTTGCAGCCGACGCCCTTTGGTCAGGGGACTATAGGCTTCTACCAGGATGCCATGTTGGCGGCAGAAGAGGACTGTCTCCTGCATATGGGTGTAATTATAGGGGCTGAGTTCAATCTGGTTGACGGCCGGCGGCGTGTGAGCCACGGCCAACAGTTCCTGCAAATGGCGCGGCATGTAGTTGCTGACGCCAATGGCGCGCGCTTTTCCCTCTGCCAGAATGCGCTCCAGGGCGCGCCAGGCATCCAGCCGACCGCTGGGGGTAGGCCAATGGATCAGGTACAGATCGACATAGGACAACCCTAACTTTCCCAGACTGGTGTCGATGGCCCGCAGGGCGGAGTCGTAGCCCACTTCATCGCGCCACAGCTTGGTGGTTACAAACAGCTCGTGGCGCGGCCGGCCGCTGGCGCGCAGGGCCGCCCCCACCGACTGTTCATTGCCGTAGATGGCGGCGGTGTCAAAGTGGCGGTAGCCAATTTCCAGCGCCAACTGCACCGTCTCTTCTGTCTCCCGGCCGGCGGCGCTGCGAAACACCCCCAGCCCCAGCCAGGGAATCGCCCCCCCATTGTTCAAGCTGGCGCAGCTTTCAAGTGTCAGTGCCATCAGGACCATCCTAAATACCTGTATCAGTACGGCCGACATTGTAACCCTGTTTACCTTGTTTGACACCCCACGGCCAGTAGGGGCGAACCTGTGTGTTCGCCCACTTTAGCTCCCGTTTTCACGGGAGTTGGCTGTCTTCTCTATCCCTTAGCCCCGGCCCCACAGCCCATAGCCGGCCGTCCGGCGCGCTTCACGGCGGGTATGTTGTTCGTGAATTTCCGCCACATGGGCGACTTTTTCCGTCACCGCAGCGGTAAACCAACGGGCCCCATTTTCGGCCGTCGCCAGACTGCCAGCCCCGTATGCACCCGTGCGTGTATCGTCATCCCAGGGAGGATTGGCGATCAGCGCGCCGCCTTCCACCCAATCCATGAAGTAGTTAGGCGTGGCAATGAAATCTACCTCGTCCACCACCCGCTCCATGTGGGTCAAGTCGGGGCGCAGGTGCAGCATCAGGGCGGTTTCTAATTCACCGGCGTGCCCCATCCCACCCCGGCCGGAGCGACGATAACGCGCCAGGGCGGCCGCGCCTATCTCCCCGGCCGTGTGCAGCCAGGCGGTGGCGCAGAAGATACGCCGCCAGCGCTCGCCGGCGTATTTGACCACGTTGACCAGAAAGGAGCAGTTGCCCCCATGCCCGCTGAGCAGATAGAAGCGATCAAACCCCCGCGCTGCCAGGTTGTCCACCACCGCCAGCCAGAAATCTTCAAAGGCGCGTCCGCCGGCGTTCAGCGTGCCGGCAAAAGAGGCGCGATGCGTGCTGACGCCATAAGGGAAGACAGGCAAACAGACGGCCTGATCGGGTACGGCGGCGGCCGTTGCCTGGCCGATAGCTTCGATGATGACGCTGTCGGTACATAAGGGCAGGTGGTAGCCGTGCTGTTCGGTGTGGCCGATGGGTACCAGGACCACCTTGCCCCGCTGGTCATCGGCCGGCAGCGCGCCCACCCCCTGGGCAGAGGGCTGACCTGTTTTCGGCGTACCGGCTTCAGCCGTGCTTTGGCTTTCGGCCGGCATCCAGGTAGAACGAGGCCCAACCAGCCGCGCCGCCCCCAATTCCAGCGCCAACCCCGGCGGTGTCAGGGCGTAGACGCGGCTGAAACCATCCTCCCGCAGGCTGTCAAGCAGGTTGCCTACCAGCCAGCCCAGCTGCGATTCCGGCACGCTTAACCCACTGCCGCGCCAACCGTAGGGAATGGCCGGCAAACGAGCGGCGCGCGCCGGCCGGCCCAGCGCTTCGGCCACCTGTTCCCAGGCATACCCTTCCCCCAGAGGCACAATCAGCGGCACGTCGCGCGGCAGGGCGGCCTCTTCCGGCCAGGTCAAATCTGCGTAGGCGATCCAGTCAGTCATCTTCTTTCCTCCGCAAGGACGAACACACAGGTTCACCCTGCTTAGCGCGTAGCCGCCCTCCGTTTTCACGAGGGCAAAGGGGGCAACGAATGGGAACGAATAAACGAAGTTCTCACCGCCAAGGCGCAAAGGGCGCGAAGGGGCGAACACACAGGTTCGCCCCGGCTTGGCGTTCTTCGCGCCTTCGCGGTTCCATCATTTTGTTCTCACCGCCAAGCCCCCGTTTTCACAGGGGTGCTCTCGTTTTCACGAGAGTGACAAGGCTCCCGTGAAAACGAGAGTTTAGTTCGCCCCTACACGGTGTAATAGGCCCACAGCAGTTGATGGAAATGGTGCACCCCGTTCTCCCGCTTGACAGAGAAGCGCCCCTGATGATAGGCCCGCGAGGTCAGGCCGCGCTGCACCGCTTCACACAGGGCCATATCTTCCCGTTGTACTTGGTCGCTGAAGGCGATGGCCTGCTGCATACTTTCCCAACCAGCCCCACTGCCTGGTTGCTCAAAGTACCACTCAAAAATCGTCAGCGTGCGGTCATGGCTCAACGGCAAGACGATGTTAAGCTGCAAATTATCCGGGTAAAAGTTAAGCATAACGTTGGGAAACACCCAGTAGTAGAGCGCTTGCTCCTCCGCCGCGGTGCGCAGATAGCGCCGGTCGCGTTCTAAATGGGGATGGGCCCCGGCCGGCCGCATGGGGGCATGTTGTTTCGAGTAGTGACCAAAAGTCTCCACCCGATACTGGTCATAGTCGATCTCGCGGAAGAGGCCGGGGTGGGCGATGGGGATATGATACCCTTCCAGGTAGTTATCGATGTACACCTTCCAGTTACAGGCTATAGAGTAGTCGCGTCGCTCCACCAGACGCAGAGCGTCCAGACGGAAGCCATGGGCCGCCACTTCGGCCGCAATCGGTTGCAACCACGCCTCCAGTGAAGAGGCGGTGGGATCGAGGTTGACATAAACGAACGGCCCCCAGGCGGCCGCCTGGACGGGGGTCAGGCGGATGTCGGCCGGCGACCACGCTTCTACCCCCTCAAACTCCGGCGCGGCCCGCAGCCGGCCGTCCAGATCGTATGTCCAGCCGTGGTAATGGCATTGCAGGCTACGCCGATTGCCTCTGCCGCCGGCGACCGGCCCGGCGCGGTGAGGGCAGACGTTGTAGAAGGCACGCAGCTGCCCATCCAGGTTGCGCGTCACCACCAGCGGCTCGCCTTGCACGTCACAGGTGAAGAAGTCGCCGGGGCGCGCCAGCCACTCCACATTCCCCACCGGTTGCCAGGTGCGCCAGAAAATGCGCTCCTTCTCCATGGCCCAAAAGGCGGGGTGCGTGTACCAGCGCGCCGGCAGAGTGGCGGCGCGCGCCAGTTCGTCGGTGGGGGTGTAATCGCTTAAGTCCAGCATAGGGTGCTTGGTTCTCCAGGTCCGGTAAAAATTTGTTCGTCGCTGTAGAGGCGAACACGTAGGTCGCCCGTTTTCACCGCAAAGGCGCAAAGGGCGCGTAGGGGTGAACCTGTGTGTTCACCCTCTCTCTTTCTTAGCATTCTTCGCGCCTTTGCGGTTCGTCACTCCCGTGAAAACGGGAGCACCTTGCGTTCGTCACATCAGATACCAATCCAAAAAGCGTTCCATCCGCGCCAGCATATCCATCTCATTGGCCCGCTTGAGAAAGCCGTGGGGCTCGTCCGGGTACACCTTGTACTCAAACGTTTTGCCCGCCTGGCGCAGCGCGGCCGCCCACTCGGCCGAGGCTTGAGGCGGGACAATATCATCCAGCTGGCCGTGCAGTAGAAGGATCGGCCGGCGCACCTGGGCCATTTCATAGATCGGCGCTGCCCGGCGATAGGCCTCACGCTGCCGGCTGGGATGCCCCATCATCATCTCAGTGTACAGGCGCGTCTCCCGCTCACACTGCGCCCAGGAAGTCAGCGGATGCGCGTCGCCATAACGGCTCACGCCGCAGGCAAACAGATCATCCGGGTCGCGCGCCAGACAACAGGCGACGAGATAGCCACCATAACTGCCGCCAGCAATGGCGATGCGAGTCGGGTCGATCCACGGTAAGGTGTGGAGAAAGCGCGCCCCGGCCAGGCAATCTTGCATATCCCCCTGCCCCCAATCGAAGTAGTTGGCGTGTTCAAAGGCCACACCGTAGCCAGTGCTGCCGCGGTAGTTGGGGGCCAGATAGGTATATCCCTTGGCCACGAAGTATTGCGCCCAGATGTCCCACTGGTAAAGATATTGAAAGCTTGGCCCGCCATGCGGATAAACAATAGCCGCCCCATTGGGTTGGGCCGGCCGGAACAGAAAGGCCTCAATCGCCAGCCCATCAGCGCTGGTGTAGTGCACGCGGGTGGGGGTAACCAGAGGCAATGCTTCCAGGGCCGGTAACTGAGAGAAGGTCAGCGCCGTCCGGTGATAGGGGGTTGTGGCGCTGCGGTCGCCGGCCGGCCGAAGCCCTTTGCCAGGTTCAGCCTCAATCAGCCCCATATCGGCCGGTGGGTGGGCGGCCGGCGTCTCCCGGCCCCCCTTCAGGGTGATGCGATACAGGTCGGGCGGATGGGTGGGGTCTTCGTAGGCGGCCAATAACCAATCGCCGGCCGGCCCCCAGGCCAGATGGCTGGTCACCCCTCGCCCGCCAGCGGCATCGCCATCAGCCATTCCCCTTAATTCCCCGTGTCGCCCCCCTTCCATGTATTCCCTTCCTTCTGTGGTTTCTTCCCTTATGCCAGCTGGAAGGAGGGGCCTATGACCATACGCTCCTACCGTCCCCCACTCGTTGCCCTCCGCACATACCTCCTTGATCTGCCCGCTATCAACCGCCACCAGAACGAGATCAAAGGCCCCATTCCGGTTGAGCGTCGCCGCCAGCTGCCGGCCGTCGGGCGACCACACAAATTCCCCCACATCCTGCCCGCCCTGTGTCAGCTGGCGCAAATCCTTTCCATCTGGCCGCATCAGCCAGATATCGTTCCAACCTGAGCGCTGGGAAAGAAAGGCGATCCAGCGCCCATCGGGCGACCAGCGCGGCGACCAATCTTTGGTACGCGGCTCGCCTGTCAGGCTAAGCGGTGGCTGCCAACTCACCCCCACTCCCCCGTCGGCCATGGGGGCGTCGAGCCGGGTCAGCCGGCGCAGTTCCAGGCGGTTGAGATCGTGCAGTGGGCGATAAACATAGACGATGTGCCGGCCGTCGGGTGCAGGTTGAGCGTCCCAGGCATCGCCAGCCTCGTCCCAGGTCAGGAGGGTGGTGTGGATGGGGCCGGCCGGCTGCCAATCTGTCAAGGCCAGATTGACACACTCACCGCGAGTCACACTGACGATCAGCTGTCGGCTGTCGGGCATCCAGACCGGGGTGGAGGCGGTGGAGAGGTGGGGGGAGGCCGGCCGGGCCGCCCCCCGGCCATCTCCCGGCGCGACCCAGATTTGTCCCCCGGCCTGCCAGGCCAGCCAGCGCCCATCGGGCGACCAGCGCGGCCCGGTATCCAGCCAGTCGATGACCGCGGCGCGCTGGGTGGTGATGCGGCGCGGCCAGCCGCCGGCGGCCGGCATGATGGCCACATCCGACAGCCCATCATGTTGCCAGATGAAGGCTACCTGCTGGCCGTCGGGCGAGAGTTGCGGGTGGTGAGGGTGGTGGAGGGCGGTGACGAGTTCCAGGCTCCAGCCGGCCGGCGGCTTCACGTCCGGGCGGGCCAGGGCCGGTGGGCCGTGATATTCTTCGTGTCCCGATGACCAGGCTATGGCTATTGTCATACGCCGATCATAGCCCAGGCGTGCCATCTCACCAAACAGAGCGCCGCCATCCGGCCGGCCACTAGCGCCCTTCCCCCCGTTTTCACGGGGGTGACGAACCGCGAAGGCGCGAAGAACGCAAAGAAAGAGAAAAACCTTCGCGCCCTTTGCGCCTTGGCGGTGAGAACAAAATGATGGCGCCGTTAGGAAACCGCGGCTACGCGGGAAGAACGTGTAGGGGCGAACCTACGTGTTCGCCCCTGTGTGAAAGGGTGAACACACAGCCCCCGTTTTCACGGGAGGTGAGTAGGGGCAAACACATAGGTTTGCCCCTACCCCTTCCGTGTATTCCGTTCCTTCCGTGGTTTCTTCCTTCGCGCCCTTTGCCCTCGTGAAAACGGGGGCTTCGCGGTGAGAACGGGCGAACACATAGGTTCGCCCCTACCACACGAACAGATTCTGAACCATCCTGTATAGCGTCCAATCTTGCCAGGCTTCAAAGACCCCTTGTGAGAAACTGATGTACGAGCGGAGCCAATTCCCCTGCCTGCGCAAGAAGGAATAAATGCCCCCCTCCGTTAATCAGCTGAAGGGTGGCATTCGGAATCAGTTGGGCCATGATCCTGGCATTGACGGCCGGCACCAGTGGATCATCATCCCCAGCCAGGATCAGGGTGGGCTGACGTAAGCGATGGAGCCAATGGATACTGGTCCAGCCAACACCGGCCATCAATTGCCAGTAATAACCAAGCCCACCCGGCGCTCTTACCAGGTGGACATAAGTGCGAATGAAATCGGAATTCTGTTGCAGCTTACCGCCATAAAGGATCGGGGCCATCTCACTCAGATAAGACGGCTGAAAATAGCGACGGGGGCTTAATAATCTAGCCAGAACAACTGGATTTCCTGGCACAGAAATAGCGCCTGTCGAGGTAGCGGCCAGAATCAAGCGGCGGCAACGGTGGGGATATTGGTAGGCAAATTGTTGCGCCAGCCCGCCTCCCCAAGAAATGCCAAGAACATCTACCTCGCTTAAGTCTAACTGGTCAAGCAGTTGGCTTATGAGACGCGCCAACCCGCGAAAGCGAAAGGGGCAACCTGGGGTTGGCGAGCCTCCAACGCCCGGCACATCCAAGCGAATGGTGCCAATCCTTTGTCCCCCCACATTAGCAAGCGCGTTCAGAAAAGGGTTGAACATCTCCAGATTGGCGCCAAGACCATTGATAAGTAGTAAGGGCGGCCCCACGCCATCTCCTGGTTGTATGGCAACATACAACCGGGTTCCGGCGACTGTGATCGTTTCTGTTTTTGTGTTCGTCGTTGTATACATGGGACTTAGGCGTAAACATAACTGCCTGGCGCCCTGGCGATGGGGCTATACTTGCTACTGCCAGGTGTTTTAGGAGCGGTCTTCTGCGAGCCAGAGCGCTCTACAATCCACACTTTCCAATCTTCCCACCAACTTCCTTTGTGTTTGGTAGCACCTTCAAACCATGCTGTAGCCTCAGCCGGATGTTGGGGATTGGTAAAAAAGCTTGCTTTTGGATTGCCAGGCGGATTCAGAATGCTTTGGATGTGACCACTATTACTGAGTACGAATTTAGACTTGCCGCCCAGCAGTCGGCTAGAGCGATAACAAGCATCCCACGGCGTAATATGATCGGTAGTTCCCGCCACAGCATAAAAATCGCACGTCACTTGCCCTAAATCAATTGGCGTGCCACCAATTGAAAATTGGCCTGCTTTTGCCAACAGATTCTCCTTATACAAAGTCAATAACTCACTATGAAAGGCGGCCGGCAGGCGAGTTGTATCACAATTCCAGTAAAGGACATCAAAGGCGGGAGGATCATTTCCAATCAGGTAATTATTAACCCAATAGTTCCAGATCAGGTCATTAGGACGTAGCCAGGCAAAAACCCGCCCCAGTTCCTCGCCCTCCAACACCCCACGCTCATGCGAGCGCCGCCGTGCGGCTTCAATCGCCTCTTCGGAGGCAAACAACCCCAGGGTGGTTTTGTCGCTACCTGTATCAAAGACACTCACCATCAGAGTTAAGGCATGAACTTTCGGTTCATGGCGTGCTGCCAAATAGCCCAGGAGTGCCACGGCCGTGATGCCACCCGAACAAGCGCCCATCAGATTGCAATCTTGCTGGTCTGTAATTTCACAAGCAACCTCAATGGCCTGCTGAATGCCTTCAACATACCGATCAAGCCCCCAATCGCGCTCGGCCGGGGTTGGATTACGCCAACTGACGACGAAGACTTGTAATCCACTATCCACGGCATACTTGACCAGACTCTTTTGGGGTGACAAATCAAAGACATAAAACTTATTGATTTGCGGTGGTACAATGAGCAGCGGGCGCTCGCTGACTGTTGGCGTGACCGGTTGGTATTGAATTAACTCCAACACTTCGTTACGAAAGATGACCTGACCCGGCGTGGTGGCCAGGTTTTCGCCTACCTTGAAGGCTGTTTTGTCAACCTGACTGGGCATCCCCTGGTTGTGCAGAAGATCGTCGATGAAATGACGTACACCGCTCACGGCACTCCTTCCCCCGGTTTCAAGCAAACGCTTAAGTGCAGTTGGGTTGAGCGGGCTATTGCTGGGCGCCAAGGCATCGGTCAACAGCGACACAACAAAGTGTTCCCGCGCTTTGTCATCAGGTTCGCTCTGGCTGTGTTCAACCCAATCATGCACGTCCTTATCAAGTAAAAGGTAGAGTTGCAACACACGGCGATACAAGCTGTTTTCTTTCCAGGTCGGGTCGTTAAAACGGCGGTCGTTTTCCGCCGGTTCCAGCGAAGATGCCCCGGTCAAGATGCGAAATGCTTCCTGAGAAAGTTTGAGATGTCGTTGTAAAACAAGCTCAGGTTGTGTGATCGATCTTTTAACCAGCTTCAGGGTCGTTGTCAAAAGATCTTGGCCTCGCACGCCAACGACTGGATTAGGGCCGAGCATACTTTCGCTGGCTTTCGTCCCAACTTCATCCCGTTTTTGCTCTCCCCATGTTTTTTCACTCATGATGTTCCTCCACAATGAGCATGGCCAGGCTATCGGCTATGAGGGCTGGTTTTGCTTCCCTTTCGATTTCAATCATATTCTGGGTTTTGAGCAAGATACGCCCTTTTTCCTTTTTGTCGGCCGACAAGAGCTTGACACGATTACGAATGCGTGCGCCCATTTTTACGGGGGCCATAAAGCGTACCCGATCAAGCCCATAATTAAAAACTTGCGAAACACCGGGCGGAACAACCCCGATTTCCATCTGTAAGGCCGTTAATAAGGCCAGGGTCAGATAGCCATGGGCTATCGTTGAACCCAATGGGCTTTCCTTCTTAGCCCGCTCGACATCGACATGAATCCATTGATAATCATCCGTACACGCTGCAAAGTGATTGATCCGCTCCTGCGTGATGGTCATCCACGCGGAAACGCCGAGTTCCTGTCCTACAAACTGCTCAATGTTGTTTAAGGTATATCCATCCATCATCTTTGATCCCCTTTATATTTACACAAAAGCACTAAAGCCTGTGATAGCCCGGCCAACAATCAGGGTGTTCATCTCCCGCGTACCCTCATAAGAGTAAAGCGCTTCGGCATCAGCCACAAAACGACCAACATGCTGTTCAAGTAAGATGCCGTTGCCACCAAGAAGTTCACGGGCATAGCCCACCGTTTCGCGCATTCTGACGGTGCAGAAGGCTTTTGCCAGCGAAGCGTGTTCTTCGTTCATGATGCCCGCGTCCTGCATTTGGGAGAGACGCACAACCAGACATTGTGAGGCGGTGATGTTGCCCAACATGCGCACGAGCAGGTCTTGCACAAGTTGAAAACGACCAATCGGACGACCAAACTGTTGCCGCTCCTGGGCATAGGCAAGAGCCAGTTCATAGGCCCCTCGCGCACAGCCAACGGCTGCCCAGGCTACAGTAGCCCGCGTCATCCGCAAGACAGACGATACACCTTGAAATGTATCGCTATTTTGAAGCCGATTGGCTTCTGCAACGCGGCAATCTTCCAGTGTGATTTCCGCATTTTGCACCACACGCAGGGCAATTTTGTCTTTCATCTTCGTAGCTCTAAAACCGGGCGTGCCCTTCTCCACCAAAAAACCCTTCACCTGATTGTCTGCCACATCACGCGCCCAGATGACGACCACATCGGCAAAGGTGGCATTGCCAATCCACTTTTTTTGACCATTTAAGATCCACGTCTCGCCATCGCGTTGTGCGGTGGTTGTCAAACCACGCGCCGCCCCAGAACCAACATCCGGCTCGGTCAACCCAAACGCCCCAATTTTTTCCAAACGGGCCATCGGGGGCAGCCATTTCTGCTTTTGCTCTTCGTTGCCACAAAGATAAATCGAGCCCATGGCCAGCCCCCCATGCACACCAAAGAAGGTGCTGATCGAGCTATCGACACGCGCCAACTCCATGGACACAAAACCGTCCAAAAGCGTGCTTTGGCCGGGACAGCCATACCCTTGATAGGGCAGCCCCACAATCCCAAGCGCGGCAAACTTAGGGATCAGGTGGTGCGGAAACGCTTCCCTGGTCCAATAGTGATTGATAATCGGCGTGACTTCTGCTTCCAGGAACGTTCGTAGTTGGCGCAGCAGCTCTTGCTCTTCTTCGCGCAAGATCGTTGCCATTTCGTAAAAGTCACCATTTGCCGGTGGTAGTGGTTTTGCCCGACTCATGTTACCTCCGATATAGTTGCGCTGAGGTCCCAGGCTATAGGTTAAGATGACCCCTGGAGGGTGCTGGAGATTCTGATTATCCTCAGAGCTACGCGAGAGAGGACAGGGAGAACTGAACCAGCAGCAGGAGCAGTGTGAGCCCAGGTAAGATAAAATGCGATGGCGGCTCACGGTGTCGGATGAGGGTCACGAGTGCACCAGACAGAATTAAACCAAGTGCGGCCGTGCCTACAAGCTCCATCTCCGGCCACCAGAAGAGGGTCAGGGCAACAAGTTCAGCAACACCGGTTGCGTACATGAACTGTCGCGTGTAACCCCAGCGCACCCAGTTCGGGGCGACCTTACCGGTGAATTTCTGCCAGGCAGCTCCAACAAACACCAGCGTGATCAGAACTTTCAAGATTAAGATAAGGATAGTCATCATTTCCTCCTAGGCATTCGTCAGCCTTTCGACCAATTCGCGTTTTTGAACTTTGCCTGTTGCCGTTTTGGGAAAACTCGCGACCAGGTGCACCTGGCGCGGGCATTTATAGTCGGCGAGATGCTGCTTGCAATAATCAATGATTGCTTGCTCGGAAACACTCTGTCCATCGCGCAGCACCAACACGGCGACGACCTCTTCGCCCCAAATCGGATGCGGCAACCCGATCACTGTTGCCTCTACGATGGCGGGATGGCGATACAATACTTCTTCGATTTCTTTGGGATAAATATTTTCGCCGCCGCGAATAATCATTTCCTTTTTACGCCCGACGATATAAAAATATCCCTCGTCGTCCATCGTGCCGAGATCGCCCGTGTGCAGCCAGCCATTGCGAATGGTCGCTCGTGTCGCCTCGGGATTGCGATAATAGCCCTGCATCACATTGGGACCGCGCACCACGATTTCGCCAACCTGACCTACAGGCACTTCGTTGTCATGGTCGTCAAAAATTTTCACTTGTTGTCCCGGCAACGGCACGCCAATCGAGCCAATCTTGCGCCGCCCATCAATCGGATTCATCGTCACGGAACATGTGGCCTCGCTCAAGCCGTATCCTTCCAGCATAAACGCTTTGAACTTGCGCTCGAACTCGTTATACACTTCCAATGGTAAGGGAGCAGCGCCGCAAATGCACACGCGCAGACTGCTCAAATCATATTCTGCAGCTTCGGGACGATTGTTGAGAATCGCATAGATGGTTGGCACGGAGCTAAACGTCGTCGCACGATAACGCGCCACTGTTGGCAAAAAGTCGCGCGCCGAAAATCCTTCCAACAAGATAAAGGATGCCCCTTGACGCAGCGCAGGCAGCAGACTGACGACTTGAGCATTGACATGGAACAAGGGCAACATGCATAGTAAGCGGTCGTTCTCGGTGTACTGCCCGCCCTCGATGGTTGACCACACATCGAAATCATAATTCGCGTGCGAAAGGAGCACGCCTTTTGGTTTGCCCGTCGTGCCAGAGGTGTAAATGATGCTGGCAATATCATCGGGCGAAACCTGGGCGTCGGGCATGGTTTCAGGCATCTTCCAAAATGCGTCAAACGCGCTTTCACCTGGGGGCGGCGTACCGACAAAACACACCGCGCCCAATCGTGGACAATACGCATGCATCTCGCGCACCATCGGCGCAAATTCCGCGCCCGCAATCAGCACGACACTTTCGGAATTGTCCAGAATGTACTGCACTTCTTCGCCCTTGAGCAGAGGATTGATCGGCACAACCACGGCACCAAGTTTGTTGCACGCGCAAAAACTGTACAAGAATTCGGGGCAATTTTTGAGCAACAGGGCAACCTTTTGCCCGTGCGTCACACCCAACGCCTGCAAACCGTGCGCGACTTGGTTCACGCGACCATTGAAATCGGCGAATGAAACTTGTTCATCCTTCCAATACAAAAATTTTTTATCCCTGTACGCGACGGCAGATTGTTCCAGGCGCACACCGAGAGTCATATATTCAGACATGGAATCCTCCTTATTGCTCGATAACGTGATTTGCAATTATGCCAAGCCCTGGAATTTCAACTTCAACCCAATCCCCACTGCGCAAAAAGAGGGGCGGCTTGCGGGAAAAACCAACGCCGGGCGGCGTGCCGGTTGCGATAATGTCGCCCGCTTCCAGCGTAACCAACGCGCTGAGATAGGCGACGAGGGCGCGTACAGAAAAGATAAATTGTGCGGTGCTTGAGTGCTGCACTTCTTGTCCATTCACGCGCGTCATCACGGTCAGGTTTTCCAGATTGGGAATTTCGTCGCACAGCACGAGCGCGGGACCGCATGGCTTAAAGGTATCGATCATTTTTGCTGCAGCCCACTGTGGCGACTGCTGTTGCAGATCACGCGCGCTCACATCGTTCATGACCATCGCGCCCGCGACACAATCGAGCGCGTCCTCCTCTGGCACATTTTTGCACTGCCGCCCAATGACAATGGCTAACTCGCCTTCATAATCGACATAGTCGCGATGACCTTTGGGCAAAACAATGGCGTCGTGCGGACCCGCCAGCGCATTGCGGTACACCGGGAGCACCATTGGTACTTTGGGCAGCGCCTGGTTCGCTTCTTGGGCGTGGTCGCGATAATTCAAGCCGATGAGAATGAGTTTTTCGGGGTCGGGAATTGGCGGACCGAGACGTGTTTGGGAGAGGGCAATCCCCTTACCTTCCGCAGCAAGCGTTTGCGCCGCGCTGGCGAGTTGTTGCAATTCTTGCGGCGCGTGCTGAATAAGTTGGCGATTACCGGCGAACGAGCTTCCCGACCACTTGCTGTGGTCGTTTGCCAATCCAGCGAATTGTGCGGCGCGTTCCGTATCCACAATCGTCTCGCCCACGAGCACGCCCGGGCGCCACCCGTCATCCAATTGATAAGTGACAAGTCGCATGGTTGTTTCCTTGCGTCAATCTATAGAATGGAATTCGTCGCCGGCACAAGGCAATTGAAAAACAACGCATTGCTTGTGTATAACGCGCTTTTTTGCTCGCGAACTTATTCACGACCCATTCCACCCAACGGTAAAAGATTATTCCACGTGAAATTGCGGCGGCAGCGGAACACGCGGGTCCATCGGGCGCGTTGGTTTGAATTCACGCGCATAGTAGGCACGGTGATGAATTTCCTCGGCGGATGCACCTTGCCGGCGTGCCTCGACCAGCTTGTCCGCATCGATGACCACGCCAATGGGATTCTGGACGAAGTCGGGCGACGAGCGCATAAACTCGGACGATTTCGCCCAATCGCCAAAATTGTCGTACTGTAGTTCGACGCTGTTGCCGTCAGGGTCAAGGTAGTAGAACGAAGTCGTCATACCGTGGTCAACCGTGACATGCGGCAGGATGCCCAGCTCTTTAAGCCGCACATAATTGTCGAGCAGACCGTCTATCGAATCGTATTCGAATGCGCTATGATGCAAACCGGTATGGGTGAGTTTTTCGGGGTCGTCGGTCAAGCCCGGCACGGCAAGCAACGCGACGCGATGATTGGCGGCGTCGTTGCTCATCCACGCGCCGCCGGGAAAGATGAAAAGCGGTTTCATACCGACGACTGTGCCGTACCATTCCACCATCTCTTGCAGGTGAATGGTCTTAAAATTTACATGATGTAATGTGGGATGAGGTTGATTGGACATGGGTTCTCCTTCTTGCTTGATTGAGATAAAAAATGTTTATGCCAATTGTCGGCGTAAATCCGCGACGAGATACTTTGCACCATCGAGTGTCGGGGCTGCGCCAAAGATATAAAAGTCGGGGCGGGTGAGGACGACGGCCGTTTGATGCTGCATGAACCATTGGGTATAGGTTCCCGCAAGATCCACGACGGGGCCGTCCGGGCTGACATGGGCGGTTTTGCCGCCGATGCTTGCAAAGAAGGCACGCGATTCGGCACTCAACACAGTGGCGGGGTCGCCAACGTGGCTGATTAGCACAAAGCCGTGCCCAACCACATCGTCGAACAATCCGCTGCTACCATTTTGCGAAACTTGACCTTGCACAAAGAGCAAGCCCGCCAGTGGATCACCTTCATACAAAATGCCGGGACCGAGGCGCATTGGCGGCGGCGGTGGCGGCGCAAGCGAGGGATCTTTTTGCACGGCGAAAAATTGCGCGTCGCGCATGGCCGCAACCTGCGGGTCGGTGATGCAAATCATCTTGCCGAGTTCGACCGCAAAACCGATAAACATTTGAACGTTGATAAGGCGTTCACTGGTGTAGGTATTAAGAATGTGTTCAGGGGCGCGTTGCGAGAGCACCAAATCGAGACGCCAGACGAGATTGATTGCATCGCGCAAGCCGGAGCATAGGCCCTGCCCGGCGAATGGTGGCATCAAGTGCGCCGCGTCGCCCGCCAGTAACATTCGACCGACGCGCCAGTTGTTCGCCCAACACGCTTGAAAGGTATACATGGCGCTCCGTTCCAGGGTCGCATTTTGCGGTGTCATGTTCCACGGCTCAAGCAAACGCCATGCCACTTCAGCGTTAAAATCTTCTTTGCTCTCTGTGGGCAAGCGCATAAATTCCCAGCGGCGGCGGCCGGGCCCACTCGGCACAATCGTGGTCGGACGTGCGGGATTGCACCACTGCCACGCATACGGCTCCCATATGCGTTCTTCATGCGGTTTGATGTCCACAACGAACCAATCGTATCGAAAGCCAAGGTCGGTCATCGTCACGCCCATCCATTGCCGCACATTACTGTTTGCGCCATCCGCACCGATCAGATATTTGGCTCGAATGGTGCGCGTTTCGTCCGTCGGTGTCCATTGGCCCGGTTGGAGGGACTCGCTCCTGCGCACGGTTAGCGCAACACCATCAGCGTTTTGTGTGGCCGCGACTGCCTCCCAACCGCGATTGACTTGCACAGTTGGGAAGGAGCACGCCCTGGCATCAAGTGCCTCTTCCAAATCGGGCTGTGAAAAAATATTGCTCACAGGCCAACCTGATGGGCCTATGCCGCTCCAATCTAATAACAAGAGCATCTCGCGGTCGGCGTTACGCCATTCATAAACAGCGGCTGCATGTTGGTTGAGAATCGGCGCGATTTGGTCGGCGACGCCCGCCGCTTGCAACACACGCGCAATTTCGTGGTCGTAATGCACGGCGCGCGGCAGCGGATACACACCGGGCCAGCGCTCAAACACGGCGACGCGATATCCTTTTTGTCCCAAGAGAATTGCGAGGGTCTGACCAACAGGACCATAGCCGACCAGCGCAATATCGTAGGTTTCGTTTTCCACCGTTTGCCTCCTTTGTCGTGTCCGTTAGAATTGGTTCATTCCATGATAGATGAAGACCTCTTTTCCGTGTCTTCCATGTCTTAAAGAGTGTCGTTGCTTGTGTCAGGCGTGTTGGCTGCTTTTTCCGCTCGTCTGAGCAGCCTGCCTTTTTCGCGTTTGCCTCATGGACGGCGGCTCCTCGGCCAGAGATTTATCGGCTCCCGTGATCTGCAAGGCCATGCGGATTCCGACGGGATCGAGTTCTGGTGACATCTGTCCCAGCACTGTCAGAGCAGTACGAGCATAGTGGCGTGCTAAAAGAGATGCAGCGTGGTCAGCTTTTCCTTGAAAACATGCGTTAGCAATGGCGTGATGTTCGGCCGCAATGGCTTCTGCTGAACGTGTCAGGTAATGCTGACTCACGAGGCGGTAATAGAGACGTCGGTAGTATTCACATTGGTCGGCAAGGCGCGCAATCCTCTGGCGCAGCGAATCCTCTGCAGAGGACACAAGAAGGAGATGGAAACGACGATGCGGCACTTCCCAGGCATCCAGATCAGGGTCTTTGCGGGAAACCACCTCATTGAGCTCAGCCAGCGTTTGTTGCAGGGCTTGTATAGCTGATTTGTCAATGTGAGGAACCGTCAAACGAATCCCCAAAACTTCCAAAAGAATACGACTGGCATACAGTGAGTCTACGATGGACGGTTCAAAGGAAGGGACTCGGGCTCGCTGATTATATTCTGCCTTGATCAGCCCTTCGTTCTGTAGCATGCGCAATGCTTCTCGTAACGGAATACGGCTGACGCCCAGCGATTCAGCTAACTTCACCTGGGAGAGCATCGATCCAGGCGGGAACTCGCCATCAAGAATCATTTTACGCAAGCGCATATAGAGAGGAAGAACGCCCTCTCCACCGGGTTCACCGCGGCTCATGTCGCCTGGTAGTTGGTGCGGATCATTTGTGTCATGCATGTTGTTCGTTTCTCATCCTCGTCTTTTTTCGTTGTGCAAGCCTGAACGTTTATTATCGTCACAGATCCGAAATTATGTATACAGTTTGTCAGCAAACACTTAACGCATTACCCAATCTACACATACTTGAGAACGACTACTAAACAAGTTAAATACTTAATGCCTTTGGGCTGTTCAGGTTAAAAGATCACTATTCTTTGCTTATTTCGTGCGATTTTTATATATAGTACTCAATAAATTTGATCATATTGTATATAACAAAAATGTTGAATAGAAGCCTGAGAATCCATACTGTCATCTGTAATGTGGCATAAACTCAAGCCATTATAGCTAGTATAGAAAGATAGAGTTTCTATAAGTGTATACAGTTTTGGTATTTTGTCAAGTTACATTTCTTGTAATTGCAGCAATTCCAAATAGTGCCGGGCGTCAGATACTTGACTGGTCGCCGTTGCGCTTCGTGACGATTGAACATCAGGCTGAAAGGGTTCGATGCCCTTGTTGCGGGACAGCGACGACCGGTGAGTTCCTATCAGATGTGACCTGTTCAATGCCATTCGGTGGGCACATTGCAGAACTTTGTCGAGGTAACCGCCGCAAAAGTTGAGCCAGTCCTCCAGGCGATGAAGGAGGCCCTAATTCGGGCGCTATGAAGGGGCAGGGTGGTGAGAACAGCGCGGTTGGGAAACCGCGGCTACGCACGGGCGGTGAGAACAGCGCGGTTCGTCACTCCCTCCCGTGAAACGGGAGGAAACCGCGGCTACGCACAGAAGGATGAACAGGTGAAATGGAGCGCCGCCAGGATGGTGGCCTTTGTATCCAGGTTACGTCATTTGACGTAGGCTTTTTCCATCGAAACGCCGATCCCCCCGGCGCGAGATGGCTATAATCTGGAGTGCGATGGTGTGTAAGTGGGCAACTTGTGCACCAGGCTACCGTTATGCTTGTTTACCCCGGCCGCTTATGGGCCGGGTGTAGAGGGAGAGATGAACCTACCCATTTTGCGCTTGCGCGGTACAGCTTATGAACAAGGACGGCGACACGGACGAATGTTGCGCCGCCACATCAACCATAACCTTAACCTCTACTTCACCCGCTTCGCGCAGGAAGGGAAACTGAACCGGGCCGCTGTCATCCGGCGGGCGCGGGCCCTGACAGACGTCATCCGCCAGGTCAGCCCGGCTTACTACGCCGGGATGCAAGGCATTGCCGATGGTTCCGGTTACCAGCTGGATGAAATCATAGCCCTCAATGTGCGCTACGAGATTCTCTACCCCCAATTTTCGGGAATAGCTGCCATCCCCACCTCTCCCCCGGCTTATAGCTGGGTGGATGGCTGCACTGCTTTTGCCATCCCCCCGGCTCGCAGCGCCGACGGCCGCTTACGCATCGGCCAGAACTGGGACTGGTTCCCCGAAGTCAAAGGCGCTTTGCTGCACACGCAGGAGCCAGATGGCCTGGAGCGATTAGCCTTTACCGAGGCGGGTATCTTTGGGGGGAAAATTGGCCTGAATAGCGCTGGTCTGGGGCTGGTCATCAATGGTTTGACCAGCGTCTACGACGACGCGGCGCGCCCCTCGGTGCCGTTTCATGTACGTACCTATGAAGTGTTACGCCAGGTGAACTTTGAAGCGGCGCTGGCCGTGGTGGCTGCCCCCGGCCAGGCCTGCTCGGCCAACTTTTTATTAGCCCAGGCCCCTGATCACGTGATCAATGTGGAAGTGGCCCCGCATCATTACCTGACGTTCCCGGCCGGCGATGAATGCCTAGTACACACCAACCACTTTCTCCAACCAGAGGTTATCGGTATTGTGGAGCAGGAAGAGCGCCTCTCCTCGAACCACCGCTGGCAGCGACTGTGGGAACTTTTGCACCCCCGGCCGGCTATCACCTTGCACGATTTACAAATCTGGTTGAGCGACCACGTCGGCCATCCTAACGGGGTGTGTCAGCATGTGGATGCCAATGAGCCGGCCCATGAACAATATGTCACGGTGACTTCGATTATTTTAGACCTGTCTCAGCGCCTGATGTTTGTCACCGATGGCGCGCCGTGTGAGCGCCCATATCACTGCCTGGCCCTCAACTAAACCCTCATAGAGAAACAGATTCATGCCCAAACCAAAAGAACATCTCTTGTCGATTCCCTCTGAGCGCGCCGAAAAATACCCTCCCTGGCGAGTTGCCCTGACTGCCAACATCAAGGGCCAGGTGGTGTGGGATGAGACCGCTCCCCCCGACGCCGGGGCTGAATTTGACAGCCGCAAAACAGTCGAACGTATGGCGGCCGCCCTGGAGAGCGATGGTCACACCGTGGCTATTTTGGTGGCCGACACCAGCCTGCCGCAAAAACTCGTGGCGTGGCAGCCCGACATCTGTTTCAACATTGCTGAGGGAATGGGCAACGATGCCCGCGAGGCCCATGTCCCGGCCCTGTGCGCGCTGTTAAATCTGCCCTACACCGCCAGTCGTGTTCTCACCAACGCCCTGTCACTCGACAAAGCCCACACCAAGCGCATCTGGCGCAGCTTTGGCCTGCCCACTCCCCGCTTTCAGGAGTTCCGCGAAGGCTCTGAACCCATCAGCCGCGCCTTGCGTTACCCCCTTTTTGTCAAGCCGGCGCGTGAAGGAACCGGCATGGGCATCGGCGAGCAATCTATCGCTACCAATGCCCGCGACTTACGGCGACGTATCTGGCACATTTTGCGCACCTACCAGCAACCCGCCCTGGTGGAAGAGTTTATGTCCGGCCGGGAGTTCACTGTTGGCTTCATTGGCAATCGCGGGCCGGTGCGCCATCGCCCCCGTCCTGAGTTATATGACCAGCGCGGTTATCATCTCTTTCCTGTTCTGGAGATTGACACCCGCGACATTGCCACCGAAGGAGTCTACGGTCTGGAAGCCAAAACGATTGACATCAAGGCCCCTGACGCGCCGGGTTATCTCTGCCCGGCCGACATCCCCCAAACCTTGCAGGAGAAGCTCTATGACCTGGCTATTCGCGCCGCTGAGGCGATTGGAACGTGTGATGTCGGCCGGGTGGACATTCGCCTGGATGCGATTGGGATGCCTCACCTCTTAGAGATTAACACGCTGCCTGGTCTCAACCCAGAGCAAAGTGATCTGTGCATCATGGCTGCGGCCGATGGCATGGTCTATGAAACGTTGATCACCGAAATCCTCTATCTGGCGGCCGAACGATACGGTATGCCCCTCCCCAACCGCCGGAGCACCGGCATCCAGCGCGGTTGGGAAACCGCGGCTACGGAGCACCCGCAGTAAGGGCGAACTCCCGTTGTGTTCGCCCCTTCGCGCCCTTTGCGCCTTGGCGGTGAAATCCCTTCCCCATCTGCGCCTTATCCGCGTCATCTGCGTCCCCTCCCCTTTCTTCGCGCCCTTTACGCCCAAGGCCCAAAGAACGCAAAGAAAGAAATGTGTGTTCGCCCCTTGCAGTCAGCCAACTCCCGTGAAAACGGGAGCGCGCCTTTAGCTTCCGGCCGGCATTCTGGGGCCACCAATCCTACACCCTCTTGGAGACAGCGGTATGAAACAGTATTGGGGTTTAATCGTTGGTTCCAGTTTCTCCTTGTTATTTTTGGTTGTCTTTACCATTCTGGCTCTAGCCGACTGACCCGAGTTCGGCTTGGGCAAAGACCCGTGCTACAAAGTTATAGATGGCATCCCCACTGACACCTGTTATTGCGAAAAGCTGCGCTCCGGGCCCATCTTACAGCCGGCCAGCACCCTGGCTGACTTCGGTTTTATTATCGTCGGCCTTGCCATTTTAGCTATTGTTGGCAACGGGAACGGACGCTCCAGCGCCAGCAATGCCAACCCCATGACCAATGGCTGTTGGAGCGCTGCTGTTTTTGGCCTGGTGGTCATCTTGCTCGGCCCTGGCAGTATGGTATTTCACGCTTCCATGACCTACTGGGGCGGATTCCTCGACAGCACCTCGATGTATTTGCTCCTCGCCTTCTTAATCGCCTACGACCTGCGCCAGATGACGGGTTTGCCTGAGTGGTTGGTGTGGTTGATCGGCATCCTGGCCCTGGCCCTTTTCATGACCCTCGCCCCGATCTGGCGCGAACAGGCTACCATTTTCTTCGTTATCATGGTTGGCGTGACACTTTGCTTTGAAGTTCCCATCTGGTTTGGCTGGGGTGCCAGCGTGCGGCGCAGCATCCCCTGGTTACTCGGATTTGCCGCCACCTTTTTCACGGCTCTCTTGATCTGAGGTCTTTCCCAGACGGATGACATCCTGTGCGATCCCGAAGGCGTCCTGTGGCAAGGCCACGCCTGGTGGCATATCGGCAGCGCTGCCGCTATGCTCGTTGTATTCTGGTATTTGCGTAGTGAACGAGACGGCCGGTCAGTTTAGGTGACTATCTGTATCTGACTTGCATAGATAAAGGGGTGATCCTATTATTAGAGGGCAATGTCCAAGAGCGATCTTCCATTTGGCAGTGAGTTTTCGCCCTCACAAATTTATTTACCGCACCTGCTGGAACTGGCGCACGCACATAGTGGGGACTGGAAATCTTTTGAGGCGGCGGTACGCGCTACCTATTTTGAGGCACACCAGACAAGTGACCGTAATAAGCGCAAACTGGCTAACAACACCCGGTTGGGTATGATAGCTTATGGCCTCCTGGATCGGGAGGCCCGGCTAACTGAGTTGGGTAACCACCTCTGTCAGATCAGGCAAGATGAAGTTGCTCTATATGCCGCCCTGGCGCGCCATATATTGCTTTATCTCAATGGCATGGCTTTCGTCAGCTGTATTCAGGATATGGTGGTTGCCGGTGAGGAGGTTAACCTGACAACCCTCCGTCAGGCGCTGGCTATCAGGGGCCTTCATCACCCCCCGGCGGTAAACATCCCAGCATCATGCGTTTATGGTTGGCCAAGGCGGGTATTTTTATCGGCGCTCGCTGGCGGATAGATTCCAACCAGTTGCAAAATATTTTGGGTGCTTCCGAAGATTTCTATCTCCACTTGAGATATCTGACGTTGGAACAACAAACCTTTTTGCGAGCCCTGGCTAATACTGGTTTGCAGGAGCCACAATCAGCCAGTCAAATTGTCCGCCTGGCGGAAACTGTTTACGGAGTGAAATTCCCGGAAAAAAGCTTACCCAAGTTAGTTTTGGACGAACTGGAACGCTCTGGCTACATTACCACGACGAAAACCACCTCCGGCCGGGGAGCAAAGCCTTTTCTGGTGGCTCCCACAGCCAAACTGGCGACTGAATTGATCGAGCCGTTCTTCAAGCAAATGGCCCGGCAGGGAGACCCTAAACTTTTAACCCTTCTGCGCCGCCCTCTGGGTGAGATTGTTCAGGAGTTACAATCATCAGAGCGATATGTGGCCGGGTTAGCTCTGGAAGCATTGGGTTTCAAGCTCATGCGGCTGTTGGATATGGATTATGTTGCAACCCGTTTGCGTGGTGAAGCAACTGGTGGGGCAGAAGTAGATTTGATCTTTGAGTCCGCCAGACTGGTGCATTCACGTTGGCAGGTGCAATGCAAGAATACCTCACGGGTTTCTCTGGATGATATAGCCAAAGAAGTGGGATTGACGCATTTTTTGAAGAGCACAGTGATTGTGATCGTGACAACCGGGAAAGTGAGCGCTGAAGCGCGACGTTACGCCAATAAAGTGATGACCGACTCTAACCTGGCGATTGTGATTGTAGAAGAAGACGATCTGACCCATGTTATCTCCAATCCCCCTTCTATCATCAACGTATTTCAGCGTGAAGCGCGCCACGCGATGCAGTTGAAGGCTTTGGCCTTATAAAGGTTTTCAAGGTGCAAGACGCAACCGTTTTTTTCCAGACTGACAAGGGACGGATTCTACTCGGCGACTCGTTGCCTCTTTTAAGTACCCAGCCCACACAATCCATTGATCTCATCATGACCAGCCCCCCTTTTGGATTGGTGCGTAAGAAGGAGTACGGCAATGTGCCGGCCGATGAGTATCTGGATTGGTTCCGCCCTTTTGCAGAGCTTTTCCACCGTATCTTGAAAGAGAGTGGCAGTCTGGTGATCGATATTGGAGGGGCCTGGCATCGCGGCCAACCAACACGCCACCTGTACCATTTCAAATTGTTGATCATGCTGTGTGAAGAATTCGGTTTCCACCTGGCCCAGGATTTTTACTGGTGGAACCCTTCCAAGTTGCCGACGCCGGCCGAATGGGTGACCGTGCGCCGGATTCGTGTGAAAGACGCCGTGAATACTATCTGGTGGCTGTCTAAGACCCCCTGGCCTAAGGCGAGCAATCGGCGTGTTTTGCAACCCTACAGCCCAAGTATGCGTGATTTGCTTAAAAAGGGGTATAAAGCTAAGAAAAGACCTTCTGGCCATGACATTAGTGACAAATTTCGGGTTGATAATGGGGCAGCTATTCCTCCCAACTTGATGGCCATTCCTAATACTGAGAGCAACAGCTTTTACATCCGATATTGTCAGGAACGAGGGCTGCCCGTTCATCCAGCCCGCTATCCGGCCGAATTGCCGGAGTATTTTATACGCATGTTAACCGATCCAGATGATACGGTTCTGGACCCATTTGCCGGAAGTTGTATAACGGGTGAAGTATGTGAGCGACTGGGTAGAAACTGGATCTGTGTGGAGATGATAGAAGCGTATCTACAGGGAGCCTTAGGACGTTTTGAAAATGTCGGACCCAAAGCGGATCGGCCGGCGGTGGATATTGAGGACGAAAGCAATTACTATCGCCTGCCTAACCCCGGCTTACTCTGGGGAGAAGGCCAGATTGATTCTTTGCCGGCCGACGGCGGCCGACAACGCCGTTTGAAAGATGACGTGACCCAACCTATCTCAACTGATGAACCTGCTCCGCTATCCAAAGACGGTCAGCTGGCTCTATTTGAGAAGGGCGAAGAGCAGGGAGCGTGGCTCGAGCCGTAAAAGCCTGGGCCTGCCTCAGTCTTAAGTGTTCGCCCCTACCTGCCTCCCTCCCGTGAAAACGGGAGGAAAACGGTTGTAGGGGCAAACCTATGTGTTTGCCCGTTTTCACCGCACTGCGCCCTTCTCACCGCGTAGCGTTCTTACTCGTATCATGAAAAAAGAGAGGGAGGATGTCCTCCCTCTCTTTTTTATAGTGGTTCAGTTAGGGGACGGCGACCACCTGGAGGGTGACGTTGCCGCTGTTGTAGATGACCTCGAATGCCTTACCGTTGCCGATTTCCAGACCGTTGACAGTTTCAAAGGTTCCCACCCGTGAGGCGAAAGTGGCGATTTGGAAGGTGTCGCCAACGGCCGGCTCAAAGCCATCAATGAGCGTGATGTTGAGCGTCCCGGCCAGGGTGGCAACGCTGCTGATGGCAACCCGGTCATATTGACTGCCCACCGTCAACCCGCCAATCTCGCTGTTCAAGATGCTATCGCCAGTCTGCGGCCAGTTACCCGTAATGGTCAGGGTGCCGGGGGATGTACCCGGATTGACAATGCCGCTGTTGCTGGGCGTCACCTCATCCACCCGCAGGATGCCCGTCCCTTGCACCGCACCCCCGGCCGTATTAGTAAAGCTACCTCCGCCATCAAAACGCAACGTCTTGCCACTCGCAATGGTTATGGTGCCATGGTTGGTGTAGGTCGCCCCACTCTGATTCAATGTCAGGCTGTAGTTGACATGGAGTATAGCCTGGTTATCCAGCGCAGCGTTGAGATTCCGCTCACCCTGGTTATTCCCGACATTGCTCTCAATGGTGCCCAGGTTGACCAGCGCTCCATTGTTGACTGTCAGAGTGGAGTCCCTGTCTTGCACCCCTGTCGTTTCAATCCGAATCGTGCCGTGGTTGAT
>DAOTXO010000033.1:0-22925 GCA_034435495.1 Anaerolineae bacterium | reverse complement strand
CACACCCCCTCTTCTGGTTTTCCCACCGGTCCAGGAGCAAAATATGCGCCCGCAATTAACCCGTGAACAGCTTCTACGTGCCTGGAAAGACCCCGCCTATCGGGCGACTCTGAGCGCCGAGGAAATGGCCCAGCTGCGTGAGATTCCGACCTCGCTGGCTGAATTGAGTGACGAGGAATTGGAGATGATCGCAGGCGGTAGTGACAAATGCGACAGCACTTGTTCTACTTCTTGTGTTGGCAGCACGGCCGGTGTTCCACCTGAGCCCCTCTAACTTCTCAGCTTGTTAATGTCAACCTATGTTTGCAACCCCTGTAGCTCCTCTGGTGGATGTTTCCCGGCGCTCTTCAGTTGCCCAAACCATTGTGGTGGACAGGTGGTTGGAGGAAATCTGGCACCCGGCACCGTTGCCGCCTGATTTCCCCGTTGAAAGTCAAAATCAGATAGACGGCGGCTTCCTGGCCTGGCTACGTCCCTTGATTTACCGGGCCTACAGACAATTGAGTCAGGCTGTCGAGAATGCGCTGACTCAGGCTGGCTGCCCCTTTACGCCCTTTGATGCGACGACCGCTACGACCCTGGCCCTGCCCAATCTTCTGTCCCGTTTGGAATATGTTATTTTGCAAACCCTGGTTTTTGAACTGCGCCTGGCCCGCTTGCAGGGTGGTTTGCAGGGACCGACGCCCGAGGCTCGCTATCAAGATTTTATCCGCCAATTACACACGCCCGCTTTTGCCGCACGTCTGATAAGCGACTACCCCCTTCTCGCGGATAGGCTTATCACCCTATGTCAACAATGGGTAACTGTCCAGGAGGAGATGTTCACGCGCCTGATTCTGGACTGGCCGCGTTTGCAATCCACCTTCCAACTTTCGCCCATCGACCGCCTCATCGCTATCGAAGGCAACCAGGGAGACACCCACCAGGGAGGGCGCTGTGTGGCGGTACTTCTTTTTGCCTCCGGCCGGCGGTTAGTCTACAAACCCCGTTCCCAAGCGGGCGCGGTCCGTTTCCAGGCCTTTCTTACCTGGGTGAACCAGCTAGGCGTCGCGCATCCTTTTCGCACCCTGTACCTGGTTGACGGGGATGGTTACGGTTGGGTCGAATATGTCACCCCCCAGCCTTGTTCATCTCCCCAGGCGGTGGAGCGCTTCTATTGGCGACAAGGGGGTCTGTTGGCGATTCTTTATGTTTTGTATGCCACGGACATCCATCATGAAAACCTCATAGCGGCCGGTGAACAACCCATTGTCGTTGATTTGGAATCCCTGTTCCACCCGTTTGTCTTTGGAGTCAAGCGAGAGCGCCCTATAGATAACCTGATGGTGCGCGGCTTGCTCGATTCCGTCAAATATTCCCAATTGCTGCCCCAACGGCAGCCAGCTTCCGGGCTAGATCAAGGCGCTATGGGAGCGTCGGCTCATCAGGTGGCCCGCAATGTTTTGCAGTTATGTGGACAAGGCACCGATGAAATGCGTTTTGAACGCGCTCCCCTCCCTTTTCGCCCCGGCCGCCATCGCCCTACCCTTCACGGACAACCTATCGAAGTTCTCGAATATGTGGCCATGATTGAAGCTGGCTTTGAGGCGGTCTACGCCTTGTTGGAGCGTCATAAGGATGGGTTGTTGCGCGAAGGTGGCTGGTTGGATGCTTTCCAAAATGACGAGATCCGAGTTGTGATGCGTGACACGACTGCCTACACGCTGTTGCTGCGCCAGAGTAACCACCCCATTTATCTGGGGGATGTGGAAGCTGCTCAGCGTAATTATGACCGGCTGTGGGTGGAGGTGGCAAAAAAGCCGCATTTAGAACCCCTTATTGCGCACGAAATAGCGGAGTTGCAGCGTCTGGATGTACCCTTATTCACAACTTACCCCCATAGTCGCCACCTTTGGATGGGTCAGGATGTTTGTTGGCCCAATTACCTGTCTGAATCTGGCTTGCACAGCGCCCGACAGGTAGTGACGCGGCTTGGGCCGGCCGACCTGGAACGGCAGCTGTGGTTTATTCGCGCCTCTTTTGCCTGCCTGGTAGAAGATCTGGATCACCCCGCCATGCCGCGTTATACGCCGGCTTTGGATCGGGTCTCGGACCGGCCGCCGGATTGGAGGGCAGCCGTTATGGCGGTTGCTGATTATATTATCTCTCAGCGTCTGGAAAGCGCCGATGGTTGTGTCACCTGGCTGAGCCTGAACCGCTTGGAGCAGGGCTATTGGGACATCAACGGCATGAGTACCTCACTGTTTGATGGGCAGCCGGGGTTGATGTTTTTCTTCGCTTACGCCGGCCATATCCTGGCCGAAGAGCGTTACACCCGGCTGGCGCAGGCCATCTTGCGCAACGTGAGTTATTGGTTTGGCGAGACGCCTGATTTTCCGATTACAAGCCTGGGAGGATTTAACGGCCTGGGAGGAGCTATCTATGCCCTGGCTCATCTCCAGGCTGTGTGGGGCGAAGCCGGTGTGGAGGCCTGGCGTCTGGCTGAGGAGTTGGCGCGGCGAGTCCCTGCCTTGTTGACTGATGACCGGCCGGCCGGGATGGATGATGGTGTCTCTGGTTGCCTTCTCGCTTTACTGGCGCTGGCGGCCGGCGGCTCCCAAATTGCCCGACAATCAGCCGGGCAATGCGCCAGTTGGTTGCAAAAACGCCTCTCTGATGCGCCTGCAGGTGGGTGGGGCCAAGACAGAAGTGAGGCAGCGCACGCTTTGTTGCAGTGGGGGCAGTTCACTGCCAACACGACCTATATGGAGTCGGCTATTGCCTTACTCCGTCAGGATGCCCTGGATGTTCTGGCTCTATCCCGGCCGCCGTCCGGCCAGGCTATCAATGGTCTCATGCGTCGTGCTCTTGCCTGGCTGGCAGCCGCGCAGGTGGTCGATGGGGCTCCCGAGTTGCAACAAGGGGTGTCTTACGCTTTGCAGCGTGTATTGGAAATAGGCTTGGGCCATAACCATAGTCTGGCCTACGGCGACCTGGGCAGACTTGATTTTCTGTTCATAGTTTGTCGCGAGCGCCCAGCCCCAGAACTGGTCGCTGTCGTAGCCGAACACATAGCCGCTATGACGCAGCCGATAGCTGAGGGGCGTTGGCTATGCGGCACCCCCTTCGGTGTTGCGACGCCGGGTTTGATGACAGGTCTGGCCGGCATCGGTTACCAACTGTTACGGTTGGCAGCCTGCCCCGACCTCCCTTCCCTTTTAAGATTGTCTCCGCCTCGTTTTCACACACCCGCACAACCTCACGAGTCAGGTCTTTGAGTTTTATGTTCAGGAGGCCAGCTTATGTTTACCCTGCATGTGTTAACCGGCGCCATGTTGCCCGACGAACCAGCCTATAAGGCGATGACCTACCCTGCCTACTACCCTCTCCTGAGCCAGCTGGCTACTAATCCCCGAGTGGTGGCGGTAGCAGCCAGGATGGGGTCACATCCGGTAGGGTTGGCTCTGGGCGAAATTGAGGCTACAAATAGCAAGGCAGGTCATGTCCTTTCCCTATATACGCTACCGCCTGCACGCGGGCTGGGGATTGGCTCTGCTTTATTGCGCGCTCTGGAAGTGGAGTTTTTCCAACACCATTGCATCTGGCTCACCGGCATTTATCAGGCCGGTAAGCCTACCACCTCGCTTTTAGAACGGTTGCTGGAACGCAATGGTTGGGCTGACCCGGTTTTGAACTCCCGCACGTTTAAGATTCGGCGGGATGTCGCCGCCACGATGCCCTGGATGCAACGTTTTTGGCCTGCGCCGCCCTACGAGATTTTTTTGTGGCGCGACTTAACCCCGGCCGAACGCGCCTGGTTGCAAAACGTGGACTGGTATCCCTCTGTATTGTCCCCGTTCAAATCTGAGGCCAACCTTGACCCGGCCAGCAGTATTGGCATTCGTTACCGGGGAGAAATCGTCGGTTGGGCTATCACCCACCGTATTCGTCCGGAAACAGTCTGTTTATCGACTCTGTTTGTGCGTGAGAGTGCGGCCGGCCGGCGTTGTGGCATTTTGCTCATCGCCGAATGTTCGCGCTTGATGGCAGCCAGCGATGTAGTTTTCGGCTTGTGGATGATCTACGACGTCAATACTTCTGTGACGCGCTTTGTCCAGACCCATTGCGGCCCTTATTTAGAGAGCGTCCAGGAAAATTACCTGAGTAGCAAATTGCTGGAAGAAGGCGAGGTGGATTCACGCCCATCTTTCTTCACTCAACCACAAGCTGCCGTCTGATGGCGGACGGGTGGTTGGGAAACCGCCCTACGGTAAAGGCGTGGTTGGTTCGTCGTAACGGCTCGTCGTCACATTTCAGGAGAGAGTCAATGCGCTACTTATTCTGCACACTTGCCAGCCATGGGTATGTCTATCCCGCCCTGGGCATCGCTCTGGCGCTACGTCGCCGGGGACACAGCGTAGCGTTTATCACCGGCCGCTCTTTTCAGACTGACATAGAGGCGGCCGGCTTTCCCTACCTGCCTTATTACAACCCCCAGGCTGACTCTTTTGAGGTTAAATCCTGGGCCGGTGTGCGTGGTGTCCACCATCAAATTCAGCACCTTGATGCGGGTTGCGCTGCCTTTGAACCGGACGTGATCGTAGCTACCCAATTAACCCTGGGGCCACTCATCGTCGCTCTACGCACCAGGAGGTGGCCTGTGGCTGTTATTGGCTTTTCCACCTACTTATGGCCCACGGCGGCCTCATTCGCCAACGAGACGATGGATGAGCTAAGCCACATACGCATCGTTCGCCACCGAGAGATGTTGGATAACTTTGCCCAACTCTGCCTTGTGTTCAACACACCCCTGCCGGCCGAAAGCCTGATGGATTACAGATGTTCGCCGCTCCTGGGAGACCTTTTTCTACTCCGCACCATTCCCCAATTAGAAGGCGAAGCAGCTGATTTTCCATCCCAGGTTCACTTCGTGGGGGATTGTTTGTGGGAACCGACGCCAGTCCTCGAACCGATTCTCCAACAGACAGTGGCCGCCTGGATGAGCGATGCACCACATCCCATCATCTATGTTCAACACACAGCGCGCTGGACACGTCCCTATCAACAGAACGGCCGACAGATGCCACCTATGAAAGATTTCTGGCCCGATCTGATGGCCGCCCTGGCGTCCTTTCCCGCTCGCGTCCTGGCTGTGACGGATCATCCACCCTTTTTAGAAGCGCCATACCCAGACCACATCGTTGTGCGTTCCCACATCCCACATCAATTCGTCCTACCCCATGCTGCCATGATGATCACCACGGGCACAACAAGTACGATGTTGGGCGCCTTAACCCAGGGTGTTCCGATGGTGTTGATTACGGTGGGCAGCGAAAATGATTACGTGGGTGAGATGTGTGAGCGAGAAGGGGTGGCGCGCCGTCTATTTGCCAATGAGGTGACACCCGCCATCTTGCATCAGGCCATGGAAGATGTTCTGCACTCCCCTTTTAGGCGACAACGAGCGCAGGCCATCCAGGCTGCTTTCCAACGCTATGGCGGTGCAGACTACGCTGCCAGCCTGCTCGAAGAGCTGGCCGGGAAGCGCCCTCACCCCCCGGCCGGCTTCGAAGCGTCGGTTTTGGCGCCAGCTGGCGTAGCATAATTGAACGGCGCGCCCCCCATCATTTAATCCCGGTCCCAACCAGCATGGAGTCTTGCGCGGTTCGTCCAGGGGCGAACATGCAACTCCCGTTTTCACGTGTAGGGGCGAACTCCCGTTTGCACGGGAGCAGGCGCTATGTGTTCGCCCTCTGTGTGTTCGCCCCCGTGGGAAAAACCTTCGCGTTCTTTGCCCTCGTGCAAACGGGGGCTTCGCGGTGAGAAAAAATGCCCCCATGAAAACGGGGGAAGAGCGCAAAAAACATCAAGCTTCCTTCGCGTTCTTTGCGCCTTCGCGGTGCGCCACTCCCGTGAAAACGGGAGTTCGCCCCTGGCTTCCAGGCGGCATATTGAAAAGAAGAGGCTTCACCCCACCTGATTATTCAACCGGCCGGGGTGAAGCCCGACGCATCTGAACCCGGCAACAGCTTCAGTCAGCCACCCTTTTGACGCCGGCCGGTGATGGCAGACGCGGCAAGTGGCTGTTACGCGCCTGCCAGCGGTCTAAACTTTGGGTTGGGAAAAACACTTCCATCATATCCTGGCCCTGCGCAACCACACAGGCTTCCAGCCAGGCGTAGTCAAGATGGGCTAACATATTGAACTTTTTCATCGCCCGGTGTGAATGAGAGGCGTTGCGCTTCAGGGTTGCCACCGGCACATCGGCCAGGCGAGCCAGCGCTTCCAACGAGTTTGAAATCTCATGCGTAGAAAGAATAAGCCGCCGCTCAATCGCCACCCTCTCCAGCGTGTGACGATTAGCTCTCCCCCAATAGCTCACCATACCCTCGATCAACCCCGGCAACGCTTCCGCCAGAGAGGCAGCGCTATAAAAGGGCTGAGGAGTGAAGGCTGTGCCAAACATCACCTGGGCATATTCTACTTCCCAGGCCGGGATCATCATCTCACCCAGCCGGGCATGTAATCCCCAACGCAGGAGCATATTGAGAAGCGAATTCAGCCAGCTATAACAGTCGCGCAACGTGAAAATAAAGCGCGCCTCTGGAAAAGCCTCCTGTAAGATGTCGGCATAGAAATGGTTGGTGCTGGATGAATCCAACATCAAATGACCATCTCGCTTTAAGACAAAAGCGCGCCAACTCGCTTCCGAGAGTTGCCCCCGGTGATAGGCGATGATGTGTTCGGCCGTTTCTTGAAAAGCAAATTCATGCGCGGCGGCATAGTTGCCAAACAGACGGGCCAACGACATGGTTCCCGTTTTGGCAATCCCCACCGTATACAGTCTTGAGGCCATGCCAGCCCCCTTAATCGGCCGGAATAGGTGTCTGCTCCAACCAGGATACGACTTGCTGGATGCCTGCGGTAAAGGCGTGGGTGGGGTGGTGGATGGCGAAGAGGGAAGCGCTGGCGTTTTGGGCGACTTCCATCGCCAGAGGCAACAACGCCACCACGGGAATGTGGTAGGCGGCTTCCACTTTGCTTTGCACGTCTTCGAAGTCGTAATTTACCGGTGTTTTGTTGACCACCAGCGCCACTTCAGGCACACGCAAACGACGCGCCACATCGACTGTCACGCTGGTCCCCTGGAAATCTTGTTGATCCGGCCGCAACACGATGACCAGCGCGTCGGAGATGGCAATGGAGAGCAATGTCTCTTCGTTCAGCCCAGGATGGGTGTCGATGAGCAGGTAATCTAACTCCAGCGCCACCACCAGATCGCGGAAGGCGCTGTGCATGTCGCTGGCGTCGTATTTCTCGCGCAGGACACGGGCAATGTCGTTGGGGTTGATGCTGGAGGGCACCAGATGGACCGCGCCGCCGCCGGGATGGCTGTAGACGTTGTGGGCCGCCTCCTCGATGGCACAGTTGCCCCACAGGTAGTCGTTCAGGGTATAGGTGATGTCGTTCTCTGTCAGCCCAAAGATGATATGAATCCCTGGCGACTGAATGTCGGTGTCGAAGACGCCCACCCGATAGCCGCGATTGGCCAGGGTGGCCGCCATATTGGCGGTGACGTTGGATTTGCCCGTCCCGCCCCGGAATGAGTGTGTGGATATGATCCGCGCCATGATGTTGTCTCCTCTGCTTATAGTTATGGTCTGATATAAGGCTGGATGCCACCGCTGTGGAGGTGCAGGCTGGTGTTTCCCGCGCCCTATGCTGATGGAACCCACCGTATCTTAAACAACTGCTTGCTGTTGGCAGCCGAAGCTGCGAGCGTCGCTCCCATGAAAACGAGAGCATTTTGTTCTCACCGCGAAGGCGCAAAGGGCGCGAAGGTTTTCCCTTTCCTTATCTTGGCGTTCTTTGCGCCTTCGCGGTGCGTCAGTCAGTCGCCTGGGCCTGGGGCTGATTTTTTACCCGGGCCCGTAGCTGATTGGCGTTGGCCTCCAGGCGTTTGAAGAAGTCCGTCTCTACAATCGACTCCACCTGGCGGCTGCGTTTTTGGGCGTCGATTTCGATCTTCATCTCCGCCATCTTTTTCTTCAGGTGTGTCTCGCGTTCCCAAACTTTGGCCGCCATCTCGTTGAAGGCTTGCGCCAGGCGACGAAATTCATCGAAGGATTTGATTTGAATCTCATCTGCCTTCTGCTCGGCCGAAACTTGTTGCACACCTTGCAGCAGCTGCACAATGGGGCGATGGATGCGTTGTGAAATATGAACGGCCAGCGCCACACACACAGCTACCAAGGCGGCTGTGATGGCGATGGCGCGGTTGCGCATCTCGGTGGCCGGCGCAATCACGTTTTCCCGTGGAATGGAGATGCCCAGACTCCAGCCCGTGGCAGGCACAGGGGCGTAGACCAATAGGGAAGCCCCGCTGGCTTCCTCGTAATAACCTAACCCGGTGCGCCCTCCGATCATGGATTGGATCAGGGAACGGTATTCGGGTGCGCCCTGATTCAGCAAGATGGCTTCCTCCTGCGTACCCTTGCTGGCGTCGGCATCCTGGAAGGCCGGGTGGGCGATGACTCTGGCCTGACTGTCGATCAGAAAACCGTAGCCCACGCCATCGAGTACGTTGATGCCCAAAGCAATTTGCTTGATGGACTCAATCGTAAAGTCGTGGGACATAATGCCCAGGAAATCGCCGGCCGGGCCAACCACCGGCACAGACGCCGTCACCATCCAGCCCGCCCCGGCATAATCCACATAAGGCGGTGTCCAGCGCGGTTCAAGCGAGGGATTGTTGGTGGGTTCGGCCACCGTATAGAAGATGATCTCCCGCGGGTCCCAGTCGTCCGGGTAATGATCGTTGCTGGCCCAGGGATAGAGACGCATCATGCCCTCTGGGGTGGTTAGATAAACCCATTGGGTATCTGGACTGACGGACTTGATGGCCTGGAACACTGTATCCAGGCTTTCTGTCTGTATAATCTCTTGGGCCACGCGGTCGGTGGTGTGCAATGGCCCCGGCCAGTAAACATTGGAGAGAGATTCGCCCAGCGCCGCCGCCCCACCTTGCGCCTGGTAGTAATGATCCAGCCCAATGATTTGTCGCTGGTCGGGTTGATAGCGCGTTAGCCGGCCGCTGACTTCATCGACAGCAAGGGGGTCTTGCAGCGCCACACTTGCCAGTTGAGCGGCCACTATGGTGCTGTGCATGACCTCGGTTAGCTTTTGGTTGATCTCCTCGGCCTTAGATTGGGCCAGCAGTTGCAGATTCTCCTCCATCTGCTGAGTTAAGGCCTCCATGCTCTGGCGCATGAAGAGGGTTGAGATGATGACAATGGGAATGACGGAGACCGCAATGAGAGCCAGGACAATCACCCGATAAATCGATCCCTGGAGCCAGATAGTTATTCGACGCATGACACACGCTCCTCTATGAACCTGTCATCATCACACCAGAATCAGTTGATGATCCACGCTGATAGCTACCGCTTCTTGTTTCATGTCACGTTTAAGATCAGCTGCAAAGGCGATAACCTGATCCAGGTAGGCATCCAGAGCGGATTGAGAGACGAAGGTGCGCACAACGGTGACCTGTTCTGTCACCAGGCCGCTATCCTCACTGCGCCACACTCCCTCGGCATTGCTGCTGGTGGCTCCGCCAAAGACCTGACCTAGAAAAGAAAGGGCCAACTGCACCTGGGCGCTGTTGTCCACCTGTTGATTGACATCCAGGGTGGATGGGACGAAGATTTCCAATGTATGGTTGAGGGAGAGCCGGCGGTACACTTCGCCTAAGCTTTGTTTCCAGCGTGTTTGTGCGTTCGTTTCCCCGGTTGCAGCGTCACGCCCCCAGCTGGGGCCGCCCTCGTCGTCTTCGGGGATGACGAGGTGGAAACGAGGATCCGCTTCGATGGCCGGCCGGATGGCCCGATTGAGAGTCAGGACCCGCTTTTGACCCGGCCGGGCGTAGGGTTGGAGATCGCTCCAGCGCCGCATGGCCTGTTCCGCTCCGGCCGGATCACAGGTCAGCGTCATCAAGGTGTCTGCCTGCCCCCGCAGCAGCGCCAGCCGTTCCTGCCGGGCGTGTCCGCTATCTACCACCATGACATCGTAGCGTCGGCGTAACTCGCCCAGCGCCATATCGAGCTGCACGGCATAGGGATAATCGGTCGCTGCCAGCTGTGTCAGAATATCCACGCCGCTGGGGTGGGAGAAGAGGACCATGCCATCCGCCGGAGGGGTGGCATGCGTTGCGGCCGGCCCCCACGCTTGATTGGGACGCCCGACTGCATCCCAAAACAGGGTGGAGGCTGTTGCATTTGTGGCTACCCCATCTCCGGCCGGCCGCGCCAATTGCGCCAGTTCCCAGGCAAAGCTGGTCGCGCCGGCCTGGGGATGCTCCCCCTCCACCACCCACACGCGGCCCTGGCCGCGTTGCCGTGTTTGCTCGCAGTTCTGGAGTTGGGCGCTGAAGTGGCGGGCCAGCGCCAGGGCTAAATCGGGATATTGCCCGGCAAATTGGACGAAGGCTGTCTCCGGCCACTGCCAGACAACTGTCTGGGTAGCGGCCGTGGTGGTGGCATTGGTGGGCGTCTGGCTGAACACCTCGTGCAGGCCCAACCATTCGGCGCGGCGCACATAGCCATGCTGGTGGGGCGAGGTGGTGGAGGCGGCCGGCCTCCCTTGTAGCCGGGTCTTCACCAGCAGCCCGGTCTGTACCAGGCTGATGAAACCCGGCCGATCTCCCTGCCAGGCCAGCACTTCATGGGGCATGAGGCTGCGGCGGCGACCGAGTTGCCACAGGGCCTGTTTCGTCTCAGTCGCCAGTTGTGCTGTCAGAGGTGTTTCATCCAGCAAGCTCTCTGAACGCGTCTCCAGCCAGCGTTGAATGCCGGCCGGCATATTGCGCACCCCTCGGTTTTTGAAGACGAAGCGGGCAGCAAAGACACGCCGCCCTCCCTCCAACTGCTCCACCACGCGCCCTTGATGCACCAGGCGTTGTAGCAGGCTTTCTGTTTCGGCCGCCGGTTGCTGGATGGCCTGGGCAATCTCCGCAGCCGTTTGGTGGGGAGCTTTGGTCAGACGCCGCAGAATCAGCTGCTCCGGCGCTGAGAGTTGAAGGAGTTCAATCGGGGATAAAGCGGACATAAGTTCAATAGGCCGGTTGGAAGCTAGAGGCGCAGTTGGGAAACCGCGGCTACGAACGTGGTAAGGGCGAACCTGTGTTCGCCCCCGCCTCGATTACGTGGGGAAGAGGGAATCCAGCAGACCATTCCCTCCTCGTTTTGGACGCTCGGAGTGCCGGCCGACGGCAAATCGAACGTCACCGGCACCGTTTTCCTGTGTCAGGCGGGCATCGCTAACCATCTTGCTCAAGACTGATTCTAGTTGCTCCAGAGGAATCTTGGTGAACTGGGCGATTTCGGGTGCTGTGAGGCGGGGACGCCGCACCAGGCAACGGATCACATCCTGTTCGTGGGTGGAGAAGGTCAGCAAATCCAGGGCTGAGAACATAGCCATAGAACGCCTCGTATGCAAAAGGATTTGAATATAGGGGCAGGTGTCGTTCGTCGTAACGGCTTTAGCCGTTGGGCCCCTGTTTATCGTAACGCCCGCAGCCGCGCCATACCTGCCCGTCCACGGCCCGACTGCAGGCGCGGTGGCCGGGACGCCACTAATTTATTAGGAGATATTATGGGACAAAGGATCGGGAAACGCCTGATAGGGGGGTCACTTTAGGGGGATGACCGGGGCTGGATTTAAGCTGTGACTTTGACTCTAATAAGGGGCGCCCCCACCCTGTGTGTTGGCCCCAGCGCGGGGCGAACATGTAGGTTCGTCCCGACACGTGAAAACAGACGTTCGCCCCTGCTGTTAGAAGCGTCTAGGGTTTGTCTAGGCTTCGTCTTGGGCGGCCGTGGTTCAATGGCAGCTATGACAACACCCTCTGACAGCTTCTTACCCTCCCCAACCCTGCCCTTACCACCCGGGCCGGCCGCGCGTCCCATCCATCAGTTATACCTGCTCTTGACCGGACAGGTGGAGAATATGTTGCCCCATCTGGCAGAGGAGTATGGCCCCATTGCGCGCCTACCCACGGGACGCCCACGCTTTTTAATCAGCCACCCAGACTACATCAAACATGTTCTGGTGGACAACCAGCGCAATTACCTGAAACAAGGGCGCGCCCCACAACGGCTGATCTTCGGCCAGAGTGTGGGCATGCTTCAGGGAGCGGCGCATCGACGCGAGCGACGCTTGCTCCAGCCCGCCTTTCATCGGACGCGCATAGCAGCCTATGGGCGCATTATGAGCGACTTCACCCAACGTCATCTGGCAAACTGGCAACCCGGCCAGACCCTGGACCTATATGCAGATATGAAGCAACTGGTCACGGCCATTGTGGGGCAATGTCTCTTTGGCCTGGATCAAGGCCCGGCCACGGAGCGCTTCTATCAAGCGCTACGTGAATTGGGGCAAGATTTGTCACTGCTCGACCTGACCCATGTCGGGGCTGTGTTGAACAAGCTGCCCACTCGCCGCCGCCGGCGCAACCTGCGCAACATGCGCATTCTGGATGAGGTGCTCTATGGTCTGATCACCGAACGGCGCGCCCAGCCAGAAAAGGGGGAGGACCTGCTCTCCATGCTCCTGGAAGCGGTGGACACCGAGGGCGACCAGCAGGGAATGACGGATCAGCAGGTGCGGGATGATGTCATGAACATCTATGTGGCTGGGCATGAAACCGCCGCCGTGGGGCTGATGTGGACTCTGTACCTGTTGGGACAGCACCCGGATGAAGAGCGGCGGGTACAGGCAGAGGTGGATGAGGTGTTGCAAGGCCGGCCGCCGGTGGCCGAGGATATTCCGCGCCTGACCTACACCTACATGGTGCTGGCGGAGTCCTTGCGCCTCTACCCACCCGCCCCGGTGTTGCATGGACGGGTAGCGGTAGCCGAGGATGTGATCGGAGGGTATCGTATTCCGGCCGGCAGCGTTCTGCTGCTGAGTCCGTGGGTGATGCACCGCCACCCGGCCTATTGGGAGGAACCAACGCAGTTTCGGCCGGCACGCTTTACGCCCGAACAGGTAGCAGAACGCCCCCGTTACGCTTATTTTCCCTTTGGCGGTGGGGTGCGTCTGTGTCTAGGGGAACCATTCGCCTGGATGGAGATGCAGATCGTCCTGGCCTCTATCTTGCAACGCTTCTGCCTGCGTCCCTTGTACGAGGCCAAAACCCGGCAATGGGTGGCGCTACGCCCGGTCGGCGGCCGGCTGGATATGCGCCTGTTAGCGCGCTAATGGCCCAAGCTGGGTTCAGGGAATGATGGCATAGTAGGCCGGCCCGGCGCAGGCCTGACAGAGGGTCTCATCCGCCTGGCTGACCTCACGCTCGTTGATGATCTCCTCACCGCAGCGGGCGCAGTTGGCCCGCACCCCCGGCCGGCTGACGATGTGACGGATGGGAGTGGTCAGCTGCACCGGCGTCAGGCTTAACAGCTCCTCGGCCGGCATCCGCTGGTAGCCTACCAACTGGGCGTAATAGCGTTTCGTCTCCTCTGGCGCGTAATGGGGAGCGCGCTGGCGCACATCGGGGCGCGGCGCGACGCGCACCGCCAGCCCGGTCTTGACATCCACAAAGGTGGCGGCCACCTTGCCGTAATCCACCAGCCGTAGTGTGCGCCGGCCGAGAGCGCAACCGGTCGCCACCTCCACCCCATCGGCAAAGCAGCCATCCGTTTCCACAAAAACCAACAGACGCTTGTCACGGCGGGGAATCTCCAGGCCAAGAGCGGCTGGGCCGGCCAGCCCTATGCGCACCCCCAAAACCTGGCGCGGACACAAATGATGATGGCGGGCTGAGGAGAGTTCCAGCAAACTTGGTATATCGATCATGGGCTTGATTTTACCTCCAATGGGGGTATAATACGCATCAGATTACATCAAAATGCTTTGATATATTCTATTTCCCAACCATGACCACAGCACCTGTTCCTCCTCTGTTCAAATTATTGGCCCATGATATTCGCTGGCAACTGTTGCAGACGTTGGCCCTGAGCGACCGCCGGGTGCAGGAGCTGGCGGATGCTCTACGCCGGCCGCAAAACCTGATCTCCTACCATCTGCGCCGGTTGCGCGCCCAGCAGCTGATCCATGAACGACGCAGCAGCTACGACGCCCGCGATGTCTACTACGCCCTGGATGTGGCACAAGTGCAGCGGCTATACAGCGCGGCCGGGGCGGAGTTGCACCCGGCGGTGGGGCCAACTTCGGAGCCGGCCGGCGACACAATCACGACGACGGCTCCGGTGCGCGTCCTGTTTCTTTGCACCCATAACAGCGCCCGCTCTCAAATGGCTGAGGGTATCTTGCGGGCACGGGGCGGGGCGCGGGTCGCCGCGTTTAGCGCCGGCAGTCAACCAACCCGGGTCCATCCGCTGGCCATTCGAGCAGCGGCCGCGTTGGGAATTGACATCAGCGGGCAGGAGTCGCACCACATGGATAGGTATCTTGATCAGCGCTTTGACTATGTCATCACGGTGTGTGACCGTGTGCGTGAATCATGTCCCGTCTTTCCCCACGATCCACAACAGATTCACTGGAGTTTCCCCGACCCGGCCGCCGTCGAAGGGAGTGAAGAGGTACGCCTGCGCGCCTTTCTGCAAACGGCGCGAGAACTGAACACGCGCATCCAATATCTGCTGTTGATGCTGGAACGCAAAGGGCGTTGAAAAGGAACCCCGAAAGAGGCGAACTCCCGTTTTCACGGGAGTGACGAACCGCAAAGGCGCTAAGAACGCCAAGAAAGAAAAGAGAAAGGGTGAACACATAGGTTCACCCCTTGTAAAACAATACTCAGGCGCAACGTAATCGGTATAAAGAAAAGAGAAAGGGTGAACACATAGGTTCACCCCTACGTGCCCTTTGCGCCTTCGCGGTGCGAACAAAATGCTCTTGTTTTCACGGGAGTGACGAACCGCAAAGGCGCTAAGAACGCCAAGAAAGAAAAGAGAAAGGGTGAACACATAGGTTCACCCCTACGTACCCTTTGCGCCTTCGCGGTGCGAACAACATGCTCTCGTTTTCATGGGAGTGCTCCCGTTTCCACGGGAGTGACGGACCGCGCAGAGGCCACAAGGTACGGCTAAGGGCGATGGAGAAAAAACAGGATGACCACTGATAGCGTCGCTGTTTTCGGCGATATTCACGGCAATTTGCCGGCTCTAGAAGCGGTGTGGGCTGATATGGACGCACAGGCTGTGGAAAGGCGGTTCTGCCTGGGCGATCTGGTGGGGTATGGGGTGCAACCCAACGAGGTCATCACCTTCATCCGCGCCCGCGTCGTTCCCACCCTGATGGGCAACTATGATGAGGGGGTAGGCCACAACCGTGACGATTGCGGCTGCGCCTACAAGACGCCGGCCGCCCGCGCCCTGGGTGAGCGTTCCATCGCCTGGTCTAATAAGGCGGTGAGCGAGGAACACAAACGGTATCTGCGCAATCTGCCCTTCAGCCTGACCATTCAGGTGGGACGGCTGCGGGTGGTGTTGGTGCATGGCAGCCCTCGGCGCATCAATGAATACCTCTACGCTGATCGGCCGGAAAGCAGTCTGGAACGGCTATTCGATAGTATCGGGGCGGGGGTAATGGTATGCGGACACACGCATCTGCCTTATGACCGGACATTGGCCAGTGGCCGACGCCTGATCAACGCGGGCAGTGTGGGTAAGCCGAAGGATGGTGACCCACGCGCTGGGTATATCCTTTTGACGCCGGCCGACGAGGGGATCGATGTAGCCTTCATCCGCGTCCCCTACGCGGTGGAACGCGCCGCCCAGGCGATTGAGGCCACAACCATGCCCCATGAATTTGCGGCTATGTTGCGGCTGGGGGTGGGGTGACAGAAACCACAGGGCGAACACACAGCCCCTGTTTTCACGGGGGTAAAGGGGGCAACGAATGGGAACGAATAAACGAAATTCTCACCGCGAAGCTCCCGTTTTCATGGGAGTGACGAACCGCCAAGGCGCAAAGGACGCGAGGAAAGGGAACGCAGATGACGCGGATAAGGCGCAGATGGGAAAGGGATTTCACCGCCAAGCCGTAAAGGACACGTATTTCATGGGAGTGACGAACCGCCAAGGCGCAAAGGACGCGAAGAAAGGGAACGCAGATGACGCGGATAAGGCGCAGATGGGAAAGGGATTTCACCGCCAAGCCGCAAAGGGTACGTAGGGGTGAACCTATGGGTTCACCCCTACATGTCCTTTGCGCCTTCGCGGTGAGAAAAAATGCTCCCGTAAAAACGGGAGCATTGAGCCGGTCTAATTTTTGAAAGTTCATGAAGTCCAGGCGGATAGATGGCTGAAATGCCCTTTGAGCGCTGGATATAATGTCTGATAGAGAGCATACAAAGGGCGATAACGGGGGGCATCGGGGCCGGGGAGGGTGTGGCCGGTGAGGCGCAAAACAGCGTCGCAGGCGGCCGGGACGGAGCTGTAGCGCCCCATGCCCACGGCTGCCAGCAAAGCCGCGCCGTAGGCTGCCCCTTCGGTGGTGTTGACCGTCGCCAGCTCCACCTCCAACACATCGGCGACTATCTGCCGCCACAGGGAGCTGCGCGCCCCGCCGCCGGAGAGGCGCACCTGTTGAATAGGTCCCAGACCAGCCTGCTGCATCAGTTGAAAGCTGTCCTTTAACCCAAAGGCCACCCCTTCTAACACGGCGCGGGTCAGATGGCCCCGGCCATGGCGCGTCGTCAACCCTACCCAGGCCCCGCGCGCCAATGGATCAGGATGGGGGGTGCGCTCGCCGGTCAGGTAGGGCAAGAAGAGGAGGCCTTCACTGCCGGCCGGGACCTGGGCCGCTTCTGCTAGCAAGGCATCAAACCCCAGGCCGGGGGCCAGGGCGTCATGATACCATTGCAGGCTGCCGGCGGCGCTGAGCATGACCCCCATCAGATGCCATAGCCCCGGCACGGCGTGGCAAAAAGCGTGCAATCGCCCCTCCGGCTCGATCAAGGGCTGCTCCGTGGCGGCAAAGACAACACCAGAAGTGCCCAGCGTTAGGGCCAGAATGCCGGGGCGCACCGCTCCCACTCCCACCGCCTGTGCCGCCTGATCCCCGCCGCCGGCCACCACCGGGATGCCGGCCGGCAATCCAGTAGCGGCGGTGGCGAGGGCGCTGGTCACGCCGGTGACGGTCGGCCCCTCGTAGGTGGGGGGTAACCAGGCAGGCGGAATGTCCAGAGCCGCTAATATTTCAGTCGACCAGGCGCGCGTTGCCAGATCGAACAGAATCGTGCCGGAGCCGTCGGCCTTGTCTAGGGCATACTCGCCCGTCAGTTGCCAGCGGATGTAATCTTTGGGCAGCAAAATATGGCGCGCCTGGGCGTAAATCTCCGGCTCTTCCTCCTGCACCCATAAAAGCTTGGGGGCGGTGAAGCCGGTCAGGGCGTCATTGCCGGTGATCTGAATCAGGCGGGAACGCCCCAGACGGGCGCGTAGGGTGTCGCATTGCCGGCCGGTGCGCTGATCATTCCACAAAATAGCCGGCCGTAACACCCGCCCCTGCTCATCCAACAACACCAGGCCGTGCATCTGGCCGGTCAGCCCAATGGCGGCCACCGAACCGGCCGGAATGCCCGTTTCCGCCAGCAGGCGGCGAATGCTGCCGGCCATCCCCTCCCACCATGCCAGCGGGTCTTGTTCTGACCACAGGGGGCGCGGCGTTTGTAACGTCAGCGGTGCAGCGGCGCTGCCAAGCACCGCCCCGCCCTCATCGATGAGCAGCGCCTTGGCCGCAGTGGTGGAAAGATCAAGACCCATAAAGTACATGCTGCTCTCCTGTTCTCTTTACACGGCGTAATGTACAGTGGCCGGCCGGCGTTGGGCGGCCGATTGCAAGATGGCGTCGCACACCACCGCCGCCCGATACCCATCCACAAAATCCGCCCCCAGGGGCGCTACCGGTTTATCGTGGACGATGCAAGCAAGAAAGTGGTGCAGCTCGTGAACAAAGGTATGTTCCCAACCGAGGATATGGCCGCGCGGCCACCACACCTCCCCCCAGGGGTGCTCCGGTTCGGTTACCAGGATGGTGCGCCAGCCACGGGTCTCGTGGGGGGTGTCATCCACCCAATAAACCTCCAGCTCGTTGAGCCGCTCCAGGTTGAAGCGCAGCGAGCCGTGCTCCCCGTTGATCTCCAGGCAGTTGTAATT
The DNA here is from genome assembly GCA_034435495.1 of Anaerolineae bacterium. Classification (GTDB taxonomy): domain Bacteria; phylum Chloroflexota; class Anaerolineae; order Promineifilales; family Promineifilaceae; genus DAOTXO01. Next base: position 4,767 of record DAOTXO010000033.1, on the reverse strand, counting down.
TTTGCGGCCGGCCGCCACGCGCGTCGCTTCCAACGTCCCCAGTGCCCCATTGGCAAACTCCACCACGGCTGCGAAGGCGTCGTCCACATCCACCGACCGCATTCGGCCGTCGGGCAAAGGGCGTTGGGGCGTGAAGGTGCGAGTCAGGGCGCTGACGCTGCCAATCTCTCCGGCCAAAAAGTGAGCCAGGTCGATGATGTGCGCTCCTAAATCTCCCAGTGCGCCGCTGCCGGCCGTGGCCTGGTCGTGGCGCCAACGCCAGGGAGCCGTCGGCGAGACCAACCCCTCCTGCAAATAGACGGCGCGAAAATGGTACAACCGCCCCAGGCGGCCGGCCTCCAGCAGTTGTCGCGCCAGACGGATGGCGGGCGCAAAGCGATAGTTAAAGGCGGTCATGTGTTTGACGCCGGCGGCCTGCGCCGCTTCCAGCATCACCAGGGCCTCATCGGCCGTGCGCGCCAGGGGTTTTTCGCAGATGATATGCTTGCCGGCGGCGGCGGCGGCCAGGCAGGGTTCGGCGTGCAGCGCGTTGGGCGCGCCGTTGTCGAACACCTGCACCTGCTCATCGTCAAGCAACTGCCGCCAATCGGTGTAGGAGGTGGCGTAGCCGTAGCGGCGCGCCGCGGCGGCGGCCGCCTGGGCATCCCGGCCGCAGATGGCAATCAGGCGGGGCATGGCCGGCGGCGGATCAAACATGTAGGGGATTTTCTTGAAGGCGTTGGAGTGGGCCTTGCCCATAAAGGCATAGCCCAACATGCCGACGCCAATTTCTGGGATGGAGGCCGGGTTAATTGGGGACATAAGGGGTTAGAAAACCTTCAGCGCGCAAGATGCCGGTCAACGCCTGGTGGGCGTCGGCCAACGCCTGAGCGCGCCAATCGGGGGCGGCCGGCGCGAAAAGCTCGTTGAACTCCCGGCTCACCCAGGCGCGGACGTGGGGAGCGGCCCCGTGCCAATGGGCCTGATTCTCCAACACCAGGGCGCGTAAACTGCGCAGGCCGGCCGCCAGCGAGTTTCCCAATGTGCCAAACTCAAAGGCTGTGGCATACAGCCGCCGCTGGGGAAAAGCTGTCTGGGCCAGGGTGTAGATGTATTCGATCATGTCCCCCTGCATCTGATAGAACTCCTGCGGGTCGCTGCGCACGATCAGGGGATAGTCGAAGGCGCGTTGCAGGTCGGCCGGCCGGCGCGGCTCGCGGCTGGAGTTGACCAGGCTCATCTGGTAGCGCGGCCCATAGCCGGTGTGGATGTCCAGCTGCAAAATGTGGGCGTAGCGCTCGAAGGCGGCGCGGTACAATCCTTGCAAAACGGCCGTCTCCGGCTGGGTTTCGGCCCCGCCATAGTAGATACCCTGGGGAAAGCGGTACTGTCCCAAGAGGGTGGCGCTGCGGATCGTTCCGGCGCCATGCCTGGCGAGGCTGCGCAGCGCCCCGGCCATGAACGCCAACTGGGCGCGGGTGATGGACGTCAGCCGGCCGGCCGGGTTGAGAAAGGGGTGCAGGTGGGTGTAATCTGGGTTGGCGTCGGGGTTGAAAGGGGGCGGGGGCGCGCCTTCCCCGATAAAATTGCGGTTGAGATCGACATTGGTAGCATTGGTGCGCCGGCGGTGGTGCATCCCCCAGGGGTTGATGGGGTGTACCAGCAGCAGGCCGGTGTCGGCCGGCCGTAACTGCTGCAGAAAGTTTTCCACCACCAGCCGCATGACGGCCGCGCCAACAAAGCCTTCGATGCCATGCTGGCCGGTGGTGAGGATGAACAGACGGTGCGGCTCCTCTTGGGCCGGGGCTTCTAACCAATCCAACGTCAGCTGGTCGGCCGGCGCGCCCATCGTTGCCTGGTGCAGACGGGCGGCCGGCCAGCGCGCCTGCACGGCCGGCAACCAACGGCGAAACTGAGCTCGGGAAGCAGCATAACTTTCGGGATAGTGTAACATGGACGATGATTCCATGATGGAGGGCCCGGCGCGACGGCGGCGCTTTTAGAATGGGCCGTAGCCAATCGCCACGCCGATGCCCAGAAAGATGAACGTTATCACCAACACCCCGGCCCACAGGCGGGCCGTCCAGCGTATCCAGGTGGGGTAGCCTACCACGGTCAGCCCCAGGGTGATGAGCAACACCGGGTTGGTCGGGTAGGCCAGGTTGGAAAAGCCATCTCCGAAGCAGTAAGCGGTCACTGTCACCTGGCGCGTCACCCCGACGAGATCGCCCAGGGGTAACAGGATGGGCATGAGTAGAAAGGCCTTGGCCGAGCCAGAGGCGACAAAAAACTCAATGAAGAGCGCCAGGAAGTAGATTAAAATGGTGGCTGGAAAAGAGCCAACCCCGGCGAAGGCCCCCGAAGCGCTGTGTAGCAAGGTGTCCAGAATGCCCCCCTGGGCCACAATATGCTTGATGCTGGCGGCCATCAAGATAAGGGGGATGCTGGGGGCGATGCCCACCAGCCCCTGACCCACCGCCCGCCACACGGTGCGCCGGCCGACGCCGGAGAGCAGCGCCGCCCCGGTTCCTCCTATCAGGAAAAACAACCCCACCAGTGGCAAAGCGATGGCAGAGAGGGCCGGGACAAAGGGGCCAACCACCAACAGGAGGGTGATCAATCCCAGGAAGAAAAAGAGCCACACCGTCGCCCGCCGCAGGCCGGCCGGGGCGTGAGCCGGGTCCAGACTCAGGGCCGTCGCTTTGGCCCGCGCTGCCTGATCGAGAGCGTAGACGGGGGAGCTGGTGGGGGTGTGCTCCACGCGCCGGGCATAGCGGGTGAGGAAGAGCATCAGCGCCCCGTAGATGGATAGAAAAATGAAAAAGCGCAGCCAGGCCCCGGAAAACAGAGGCAAACCGGCCAGCCGTTGGGCCACGCCAATGGTGAAGGGGTTGGTGATGGCGGCCGAAAAGCCCAAATTGGTGGCCAGAATGCTCATGCCCAACCCCACCAGCGAATCCCATCCCAGCATATAAGACAGGGCGATGATCAGAGGGACGAGGGGCACAATCTCTTCAAAGACGCCGAAGAAAGCCCCCAGGGCCATGAAAAAAAGACTGATGAGCCACAGCAGGGCATATTTGCGCCCACCGAAAGCGCGCACCAGCCGGCCGAGGGCAGCCTGTAAGATGCCGCTGCGTTCCAGGGCGGCGAAGGTTCCTCCCACCATGAGCAAGAAGAGGATGATGGTGATGATGGTGGCAGCGTCCGGCCCCCCCAATACCTCCAACGGCGCGGTGAACCAGCGCCAGATGGGGTAGTCAGGTGTGGGCAGGGTTTGGTAGGAGGTTGGGTCGATGATCTCCCGCCCCTCCTGCAGCACACGAGTGTAGCTACCGGCCGGCACGACGCGGGTGAGAACGCCGGCCACCAGCATCAAGACCAACAAAATCAGCAATGATTGCCTGAAGGCGCGGGCGCCAATTTGCGCCCCAGCTTTGTGTTCCATTGCGGCCCTCCATTATGTTTGAGGCGTCGTGTCTACCGGCCGGGAATGGGCCATCGTCGGAGGACACGACGTGTCTCCATTGTATCGGAAAAGGGGGCGAAAAGTAGGGGTGTATAATAGGGTCAAAGTCCTAAGCGCGACATGACAGGCGGGTCTGGCGGCACTGGGGGCTTGCCTCTATGATACGGGCATCATTCGACCCTATCTTCTCTTGTCGGGACGCACCCTGGCGCGCACAGCTATCCCACGTCTCACGACAAGATGCATCATCATGCCGATAGTGAATCATTCACGGCTTTTTAGCAAGTGGCCGGTTCATTCAGGCCGGCCGCTTAATCTACCCTATAGGAGTGTGCATGATGAAACGTTGGGCTATAGCAGTCGTGTTAGCAGCGTTGATGGGGGCAGCGATATGGACAGCCGGGGTTCGGCCGGCGCAGGCTACGCCCCACCTTTTGGGAGATTGTTCAACCACCTGGGCTTCAGGAACCATCACCAGTCTGACAGCCACTTGTACCGGTGTCGTGACCGCGTCTGGAACCTATACCGTGGGCGGCGGCGCCACACGGGCACGCATTCAATGTCTCGTGGATGGCGTCGTGCGGCAGGAGTTTTACACCTCGACAGCCACCGGCACATGGCTTTGCACCATGAATGGGATCACTCTGGGTAGCCACACCTTCAGCCTGAAGGTCACTCCCCTGACCAGCGATGGAACGATTTGTCACGAGGATGTGTACACTGTCTCGCAAACCTTCACCGTCTCAGCCTGTTTGTCCGCTTCGCTGTCTTGTGTAGCACAACCCTACCCATCCTACCGTTGCACCGGTACAGCCAGTGGCGGCAGCGCGCCTTACACAGCCTGGTGGGGCTACCAACCGCAAGGGGGCAGCATCACCTGGTCAACGGGTGGAACGGGTAACGGGCCTTTCTACAGAATTTATATCTGCAAAACCTCCTCGCTCCCTTACACCGTTCATTTCAAGGCGGTGGACAGCGTCGGCACAACCTCCAACATCGTCACCTGGACGTGTGGTTTGGAGCCTTAAGGCGGCATAAGGTATCAACCTACCCTGGTGCGCAAGTTTTTGACACGTGCGCCGGTGAAAGTGTTCGCCCCCATGGTTGAACCGCAAAGGCGCGAAGAACGCTAAGAAAGGGAAAGGGCGAACACCCAGGTTCGCCCCTACGCGTCCTTTGCGCCTTTGCGGTGAGGACAAAGGGATGGAACGCTGATGACGCTGATGGGACGCTGATTTTGTTGCACTGCGAAGCCCCTGTTTTCACGGGGGAAGCATTTGCGCCTTTGCGGTGAGGACAAAAGGATGGAACCGCTAAGG
>DAOTXO010000032.1:0-27303 GCA_034435495.1 Anaerolineae bacterium | reverse complement strand
CGTTCCATCAGCGTCATCAGCGTTCCATCCTTTCATCCTCACCGCCAAGGCGCAAAGGGCGCGAAGGTTTTTTCTTGGCGTTCTTCGCGCCTTCGCGGTTCGTCACCCCCGTGAAAAGCTGATTACGGCTGGCCGCTGAGGCTACCGACGGGCAGGTCGCCGCAGCGATCCACCCAATTCTCTGGCAACAGGCAGGGGACATCTGGCCGGTTCACTTCCACCAGCTCGAAGAAGCGAAATTCGGGGTCATCCACATTTAGCAGCTTGACAATATACATATCCTGAATCGCGACATGATCCTCTGCCCGAATGGTGATCAACCCCTTGGGGCCTTCAAACTCCAGACCTTCCATCGCCTCGATCAGAGCCGCAGCCGAAGCATCGCCGCTAGTGTGGCGCAGGGCGCTGGCAATTAAGAGGGCGGCGTTCATGGCATCAGCGTCGAACAAGTCGGGGACCGTGTTAAACTGGGCTTTCGTCTGCTCCACCAACCAGTCGTTGATAGGATTGTCCGGCAGTGTGTAATGATAGAGAATGCCGCTGGTGGAACCAATCGCGTTGGCAAAGAAAGCTGGCATGACGACGTTATCCACAAAAGCGGAGGCCAGCGCCACCTGATCCAACACCCCCAGCTCACGCGCCGCCGTCACCAGCGGAATAAAGCCGCCGCCGGCCCAGGTAACCAGGAAGGCATCCGCCCCCGAGGTGAGAATCTGCTCCATATAGGGGGTAAAGTCAGTCGTGTCCAGCGGAGCAAAAATATCATCCGCCACAAACTCCCCCCCAAAGACGGTACAGGCATCGCGGAAAGCAGCCGCGCCGCCATAGCCAAAAGCATAGTCAGGCGCAATCTGTACAAAAGTAGTGTACTGCTGCGTCAGGTATTCACAGATATTGACCGCGTCCTGGTAATTGTTACGGCTGGTGCGGAAAGTGTACTCGTTGAAGTTAAGGCCGGTGATGTCGTTGGCGGCCGCCGGGGCAACGATCAGGGGAATCTGATTCTCCTGCGCCAGGCCCTGCAGCGTCGCGGTGGCCCCAGAACTGACCGTGCCCACCAGAATATCCACGCCGACAACTTCAATGAGCTCGCGGCCGACAGTGGCCGTTGTTTCAGGATTACCGGCGTCATCGCGGATGGTGACCTGCACTTCACAGTCGTCAATCATATAGCTGGTGTAACCGTCACCCGCCACACCCGGCGCGCCAGCGGCATATTCCATACCCAGCGGGAAGCCCCGCACCACATGCGCGCCATAAATCGCCAGCGCGCCGGTCAGGTCACTGATCAACCCCACCTTGACCGGTTCGGCACAGCTGGCCGTCATGGCCATGTCGCTGTCGGCCGGGGTGGCCAGCGCCTCCTGCACCTGAGTGGCGGCCGCCTCAATGGTGGGGGCCAGTTCCGTGACGGCTGCCTCGATGGTGGGGGCCAGTTCCGTTACAGCAGCTTCAAGGGTAGGAGCGGCGGTTTGGACCACCGATTCCAGGGTAGCCCCGGCTTCTTCCAATTGCTCTGGGCTACAGGCGACAAGAGCCGCCAGACCAAAAAAGAGCACAGCGAGTACAATGGTCCCAAGTGAACGTTGCATTTCTTTTCCTCCGTTAATCTAATCAAATCAGCGCAAGTAAAAACCCACGCCACACCATAGCCGCCCCCGTGTTCACAGGGGTGACCAACCACGCCATCTTCGTAGGGGTGAACCTGTGTGTTCACCCTCCCCTTTTCCTTCTTAGCGTTCTTCCCCCTGTGAAAACAGGGGCTTAGCGGTGCAACAAAATCAGCGTTCCATCAGCGTCATCAGCGTTCCATCCTTTTGTTTTCACCGCCAAGGCGCAAAGGACGCGTAGGGGTGAACCTACGTGTTCACCCTTTCCCACAGGGGCAAACACACAGGTTCGCTCCTATACATCTCCCTGCGCCTGCGCCAACCAGCCCAGCACCGCCGCCACCGCCGCTTCCGGCGTTTCCAGCGGAAAGAGGTGGCCGGCGTTGGGTAGAAGACGGATGGTGCTGTGGGGGATGGCGCGTTGCAAAACCCAGGCGTTAGCCACCGGTGTCACTCTATCATGTTCGCCGAAGATGATCAAGGTGGGGCAACGCAGTTGGGATAAACGCGGCTCCAAACAAGCCTCGGCGCTGAGCAGACCCAGCCCGACCGCCAGTTGGGCCTGGTATTGCGCCGGGGGCACGGGGTTGGTCAGGCGGTAAGCGATGAGCTCCGCCACCACCTGGGGTTGCGCCTCAACAAAACCGGGGGCAGTGGCCACAGCTATGCCGCGCCGCACCAGATCCACCGGATCACCGCTGCGATCTAACAGCACCGCCATGGCCTCGGCCGTCACGGGCACATGGTTGGGGCCGCCAAAGTTGGTGGAGGCGAGGATAAGATGGCTGACACAGTCGGGGCGAGTCAGGGCCAGCTCCTGGGCCACGAAGCCACCCATGGAGTGCCCCATGACTACGACCGGCCCAACGCCCAGAGCATCCAACAGACCGGCCGTATCCGCGGCCAGCATCTGCACGGTGTAGGGGCCGGCCGGCTTGGCGCTCCGCCCCGCTCCGCGGTTGTCAAACAGGATGACCTGGTGGCGCTGGGCCAGGCCGGGCAGCATTTTGTGCCATTGCCACAAGCCATATCCCAGGCCAGCAATCAACAGCAGAGGCGGGCCGGCGCTGCCACCGGTTGGGCCATGCACCTCGTCATACAGCTGCGTAGCGTTGACTGTGATCATGGCGTGGCCTCCACCTGCCCATACACCTGACGCAATTCAGCCTTTTGCACTTTGCCGTAGGGGGAATAGGGCAAGGCATCGGTGAAGATGAAGCGGTGGGGTATTTTGTAACGCGCCAGCCGGCCGGCGGCGTGGGCCCGCAGCCGGGCCGTCAAGGCGGCCGACTCGGCGGGGGAAGGGCTGGGGCGGTCTCTTAACACGACGATCAGCACCCCCACTTCTCCCCACCTGGAGTCGGGTTGGCCGATCAGGGCACAGTCAGCCACGGCCGAATGCTCCAGAAAAGCTGCCTCCACCTCGGCGGCGTAGATGTTCTCGCCGCCGCTGATGATCATGTCCTTAAAGCGCCCGACAATGGTAAAGAAACCGTCAGCATCCTGGCGCGCCATGTCACCGGTGTAAAACCAGCCATCGCGGATAGCCTGGGCCGTCGCTTCAGGGTTGTTCCAATAGCCGGCGCAGACATGCGGCCCCTGGATGATCAGCTCGCCCGTTTCTCCCACACCCACATCCCGGCCGGCCGCGTCCACCAGGCGCATCTCGGTATGAAAAATCGGCTTGCCGACCGTCCCAGACCTGGGTTCTGACTCAGCGTCGGTCATGCTAAAGCAGTTGGGGCCGACTTCGGTCAGCCCATAGCCCTGGCGCAAGATCGTTCCCGTTTGCCGCCGCCAGGCCTGCATCAGGGGGACAGGACAGGGCGCGCCGCCGCTGATGAAAAAGCGCACGGCAGTCAAGTCTGTGTGGGCGATCTCCGGTGTGTTCAGCCACATTTGAAAGAGAGTCGGCACGCCCAAAATCACTGTGCAGCGCTCCTGGGCGATCAGGTGCAAAGAGTGGGCGGGATCAAACGTGCGCGCCAGCACGATGCGCCCCCCAACGTAGAGGAGCGGCGTGAGAAAAGCGAAAAGCCCCCCGGCGTGGAAGAGGGGCGTCAAGATAGGACTGACGTCCTGTTCCGTCAGGCCCCAACTGATGGCGGTGTTGATGCAATTCCAGACAATTTGCCGATGAGGAATGATGGCCCCTTTCGGCCGGCCCGTCGTGCCAGAGGTGTACAAAAGGCAATAGGGACTCTCCCCATCTAAGGCCGGGCGCACGGGAGAGACTGGGGCCATCTGCGCCCGGGCGGCGCTATAAGCGGCCTGACTGACCAGGCGGGGCGCATCCGGCCCGACAGCGCATTCGGCGGCAGCCGCGGCGAATTCTGGCCCGTAGATCAAGAGCCGGGGGCGACAATCGGACACAATAACATGCAGTTCGGCCGGGGCTAACCGCCAGTTTAGAGGGGCCAAAATGGCACCTATTTTGCCGACAGCGTAGAAGAGTTCCAGGTAAGCCAGGCTGTTGTGCGCCAGAATGGAGATGCGGTCGCCGGGGGCCAGGCCCTGGGCACGCAACCAGTTGGCGGCCTGATTGGCGCGCTGATTAAGCTGGGCATAGGTGAGGCGTTGGCCGCTCTCCACGATCAGCACCGCCTCGCGGTCAGGCGTCAAGCGGGCTCGATGATTGAATAGATCGGCGGCGTCCACAGTTAGGTACCCACCACAATGCCGCCATCGACGCGCAGGGTGACACCGTGGATAAAGCTCGCCTCGTCCGAAGCCAGAAAGAGATAGGCGTTGGCCACATCACGCGGTTCGCCTAGCCGGCCGAGCGGGGTATGTGCCACCATGGCATCCAGCACCGGTTGGGGCATCTGGCGCACCATATCTGTCAGCGTAAAGCCGGGGGCGACAGCATTGACGCGAATCCCATAGCGCCCCAGTTCACGCGCCCACACCTTCGTCATGCCGATCAGGCCGGCTTTCGTCGCCACATAGTTGGTCTGCCCAAAGTTGCCATCCAACCCCACAATCGAGGCGGCGTTGAGGATGACGCCGCTTCCCTGCCGGATCATGGTCGGGACTACTGCCTGGGTGCAGTTAAAAGCCCCTTTCAGGTTCACATCCACCACCCGCTCAAAATCCTCGACCGACATTTGCTTAACCAGCTCCCCATCTTTCATTTTGACCAGCTGGCCGTCGCGCAGAATGCCGGCGTTGTTGATGAGAATGTCGATATGGCCGTAAACAGAAAGGACTTTGTCCACCCACTCCTGCACTGCCTGACGCTGGCGCACATCCACCTGATAGAAGGTAGCGGCCGGCTCTAAGCGAGGCGGGGGGTGGACATCCCCTATGATAACCAGCGCGCCTTCTTCAGCGAAACGTTCGGCCGTGGCGCGTCCAATGCCGGCGCTCCCGCCTGTGATTAAAGCCACTCGATCTTGCAGTCGCAGCATCTTGCTTCCTACCATTTAGCCATCAAATCTTGACGCATAACCCGCTTCAGGGTTTTGCCCGCCACACTGCGAGGGAAATCTTCCATCAAGATAACAGCGGCAATCTTCTGAAAACGCGCCTCCACCCGGGCGTTCACCCACTCCTGCAGGTCGGTCGCGCTGATGGTTCCCGGCCGGTGCAAAATGACCGCCGCCACCGGGGTTTCGCCCCACTTCTCGTCTGGCATACCCAAAACGGCTGCCTCACGCACGAGGGGATGTTGCACCACGATCTCCTCAATGTCACGGGGATAAATATTGACGCCGCCAGAGATGATCAAATCTTTCTGACGGTCTACCAGGTAGAGAAAACCATCCTCATCCACATACCCCAGGTCACCACTATACAGCCAGCCATCGCGAATGGCCTGGGCCGTCAGGTCAGGGCGCTTGTAGTAGCCCGGCATCATCAGCGGCCCGCGCCCAATGATCTCCCCAACCTGGCCGGCCGGCCGCTCGCGGCCCTCCTCATCCACAATGCGCATCTCATAAAAAGGAATCGGCGTCCCCACTGAGCCGGGTTTGGCCGGGTAATCCATCTTGTCCAAAATCGTCATGAAGCCTTCTGTCAAGCCGTACAGCTCATAGAAGCGGCCGGGTAAAGCGCGGTGCACAGCCTGTTTATATTCCAGATGCAGCGGTGCGCCCACAGAGCCCAGCATTTCCAAAGAGTCCAACTTTTCCAGCTGCCAGTTGGGCGCATTCAGCAGGGCAATGATCTGCGAAGGAACCATCTTGATATGCGTCACCCGCTCGCGGGCGATGGTTTCAATCGTCGCCATAGGGTCAAACTGGCGGTGCAGGATGTAAGTCGCCCCCAGGAAAAAGGCCGGGAGCAGCGTCAGAAAGGCCCCGTTAAAGACAATTGAGCCAACATGCAAAACAACGCTTTCCGGGCGCATCCGGTAGGCGGCCGCAAAAAGAGCCGCATAACCGGCGCGAATGGCATGGGTGTGGACAATACCTTTGGGCAGGCCGGTGGTGCCGCTACTGTAAATGATGTTATAAGGATCATCGCCGTGAATAACAACTTCTGGCGGTTCGGCCGGGCTGGCAGCGGCCGTCAACCGCTCATAAGAGCGAGCGCTGCTCTCTATCGTGGATGACGGCCAGTCAATCACCAGACAGCGTTCGGCCGGCAGATGGCTAAGATCAGAGCGCACCGATTCAAGGTACGGCAGCAGAGCCTGCGTAGTGACCAGGGCCACACTGTCAGAGTCATTCAACAACCGCGCCAGACCCGCCCCGCGCAGCAATGGACTCAGCGGCACCATCACCAACCCCGTCTTGGCGGCCGCCCAGTAGAGTTCCAGCAGCTCCAGACAGTTCGGCAACAGCGCCGCAACCTTATCCCCCTTCTCCAGCCCCAGGCCCAGCAAAGCGTTAGCGCAACGATTCACCCGGTCATTGAAGGCCCTATACGTCAGGCGCTGATCGTCACACACCACCGCCAGGTGGTCTGGGCGATAACGAGCGTGGCGGCTGAGCAAGGAAGCCAGGTGCATCACATTCTCCCCAACATGAGGCTAAACGTCTTGAGCGGTAGCCGATGGAAAGTGGCTGCGAGACGTTTATCCTCTTTCAAACATCCGGCCGACATAAGGTAAGATCAGACAACAGCCCATCATTAGTGTAGCACACACAAGTTACATGAAAGTAACCGTCTCCCCTCCCCTGTTCTCCCCGCGAAGGCGCGGTGTGGACAAAAGGATGGAACCGCGAAGGCGCGAAGAACGCCAAGAAAAAACCTTCGCACCCTTTGCGCCTTTGCGGTGAGAACAAAAGGATGGAACGCTGATGACGCTGATGGGACGCTGATGGCGCTGATGGAACGGTGAGGACAAAAGGATGGAACCGCGAAGGCGCGAAGAACGCCAAGAAAAAACCTTCGCGCCCTTTGCGCCTTTGCGGTGAGGACAAAAGGATGGAACCGCGAAGGCGCTAAGAACGCCAAGAAAGAACCTTCGCGCCCTTTGCGCCTTTGCGGTGAGGACAAAAGGATGGAACGCTGATGACGCTGATGGAACGGTGAGGACAAAAGGATGGAACCGCGAAGGCGCGAAGAACGCCAAGAAAGAACCTTCGCGCCCTTTGCGCCTTTGCGGTGAGAACAAAAGGATGGAACGCTGATGATGCTGATGGGACGCTGATTTTGTTGCACCGCGGCGCGTTCAACCACCCACCGGTTATGAAAATAATGCGTGATACGTGATCAATGTCACCTTACAGATGGCCGGCCGGCCGTTATAGTTAGGAACAATGTACCTATTTGCCAATTTTTGAGTAGAAATCCTCACAAATTTGGCGTATCCTATAAGTCTGAGGTTGGCAGATGAACCCTATGGAAACGAAGGCCTACCCCCCACCCCGCCTGGTTTTTTGGGAAAGCACGGCCGGCTGCAACCTGCGTTGCATCCACTGTCGGCGCATAACGGTGGCCGAGCAGCTCATGCCCCAGGACTTAACCACCGCCGAAGCTTTCGCCTTGATCGATGCCATCGCCGCCTTTGCCCACCCTATTTTTGTTCTATCGGGGGGCGAGCCTTTATTCCGGCCAGATATTTTTGCCATTGCCGACTATGCCCATCAATCTGGCCTGATCGTCGCCCTCGCCACCAATGGAACCCTCATCACGCCGGCCGTCGCCGGCCGCATCAAAGCCTCTGGTATTCGGCGCGTAAGTGTCAGCTTTGATGGCGCCGACGCTGCCACGCACAACCTGTTCCGCGGGCCAGGCGCTTTCGAGCGGGCGCTGGAGGGCATCGGTTATTTGCGCGCCGAGGGCATCCCCTTTCAAATCAACACCACTGTGGCCCGCCACAACGTCGACCAGATGCCCCAGATGTTGGCCCTGGCCAAAGAGTGGGGCGCGGCTGCTCTACATCTCTTCCTGCTCGTGCCCGTCGGTTGCGGAGTGGAAATTGCCGACGACCAGCAAATCTCGCCCCAGGAGTACGAGGCCATTCTCAACTGGCTCTATGACGCCGAAATCGAGGGCGGCATTGAACTGAAAGCCACCTGCGCCCCCCATTACTTTCGCGTCGTGCGCCAACGCCAGGCTCAGGAACGGCGTCAGGGAATTGTGCGCCAGCAACCCCACAGCCTACACCGCCAGCGCGAGGCAGGCGGCCGGCCGGGCCACCCCGGCCACGCCACGGCCGACGCGGCCCCCAACCTCCACGCTATGACCAAAGGTTGCCTGGCCGGTTCCGGGGTCATTTTTATCAGCCATCGAGGAGAGGTTTTCCCCTGCGGCTATCTGCCCCTGGAGGCAGGCCACATCCGCCGCCAACCTTTTCGCCAGATATGGGAAGAATCCCCCCTGCTGGCACAACTCCGCAACCCTGATCTGCTTCAGGGAGCGTGTGGAGTGTGTGAATTCAAACAGGTGTGCAGCGGCTGCCGCGCACGTGCCTATGGCATGGTCGGCGATTATCTGGCGGAAGAGCCTTTCTGTGCCTACACGCCACGCGCCTTATATCAATCTGGGGGCCGGGCGTTATGAGTTCCAGCCGTGTCCAGCTGGCGATTGTTGGCGGCGGCGTTACCGGCCTTAGCGCCGCCTGGTTTGCCGGGCAGCCGGCCGGCCCTGCCCACCCGCCCCTCACTTCTCTTGTGGTGCTGGAACAGGGAACGCGCTGGGGCGGCAAGATTTTAACCGAGCAGGTGACAGGCTTTGGCGCGCAACCCTTCATCATCGAAGGCGGCCCTGACTCCTTCATCACCCAAAAACCGTGGGCGTGGCGTCTAGGGCGCCAACTTGGCCTGGAAGAACAGCTTCTGCCTACCAACGACGCCCAGCGCCAGGTCTATGTTCTACATCGCGGCCGGCCGCTTCCGCTGCCCGATGGCCTCCTGCTCATCGTTCCCACCCGCTTCAAACCCTTTGTACTCTCCCCTCTCATCTCCCCCCTGGGCAAATTGCGCATGGGGCTGGACCTCCTGCTGCCTGCCCGACGCGACCAGCAGGATGAAACATTAGCCGCTTTCATCCGCCGCCGCCTGGGGCAAGAAGCGCTGGACAAAATTGCTGAGCCACTCCTGGCCGGTATCTACAACGCCGAAGCCGAACAACAGAGCATTTTGGCCACCTTTCCCCGCTTTCGCACCCTGGAAGCGGAGCATGGCAGCTTGATCCGTGGGATGCTGGCAGCGCGCCGCGCCGCGCCCACCCCCCAACACACCCACCCGGCCGCCCCCACCAGTTTGTTTATGTCCTTTAGGGATGGGATGCAAACCTTAGCCCTGGCTTTGGAGAAGGCGCTGCCAGGAGATGGGCGTCTGCAAACCGGTGTGCAGCGCATCACTCCCGTGAAAACGGGAGCGTGCCCCCAGGGCGGTTATAGCCTGACGCTCACCTCTGGGGAGCAGGTCACAGCCGATGCGGTGATATTGACCACACCAGCTGCTATCAGCGCCGGTCTTCTGCAAGAGATGGCACCGCGCGCCGCTGACCACCTGCGCCAGATGCGCACCGTCAGCACCGGAACCATCTCGCTGGCCTATCGGCGCGACGACGTCGCCCACCCGCTCAACGGTTTTGGCGTGGTCATTCCCAGGAGCGAGCGGCGTGACATCAACGCCATCACCTGGACATCCACCAAGTTCGATTTCCGCGCTCCGCCGGGTTATGTGCTGCTGCGCGTCTTCTTTGGCGGGTCACGCACCCCCCACACCTTCGGGTGGGACGACGCAGACGTTGTGGCGGCCGTTCGGCGCGAACTTCAGGCCATTCTGGGGATAACAGCCCGGCCCATTTTTCACCGCCTATATCGCTGGCCGCAGGCCAATCCTCAGTACGATGTGGGACACCTGGAGCGCATGGCCGCCATCGAGCAGGCGCTGCCGGCTGGCATCGCGCTGGCGGGCAGCTCTTACTATGGCGTAGGCATTCCCGACTGCATCCACCAGGCAGAGCAAGCGGTGACCCGCCTGCGCACCCAAAGTGAAAACAACATGCTGGAACCGCGAAGGCGCGAAGAACGCAAAGAAAGAGAAAAACCTTCGCGTCCTTTGCGTCTTGGCGGTGAGAACAACATGAAGGAGTAGGCGTGGTGTGTAGCCGCCTCCCGTTGTCACGGGGGTGACCAACCGCGCCATGGACAGAATGAACAGGATGGGGAGTAAGCACATAAAATCCGCCCTATCCCTTCCGTGTATTCCGTCCCTTCCGTGGTTTCCCCCCTTTCCTGGCGTTCGGGGAAAGGCGCTAAGGTCGTTGACAGGTAGTTGATCCTTGGTTAAACTTATGGCATGTACATAGATTTACCCATATTTTTATAGGGATAAATAGATTTTAACCGACGATCAAAATCTCGTTGGAGCATAAAATGACTGAAGTTGATACCTGGCTCTCCCTTAGTGCAGCGGCTGCCCGCCTCGGCGTTCATCCCACCACTTTGCGCCGTTGGGCTGACAACGGTCAGGTGCCTGTCTCCTGGACGCCTGGTGGGCATCGCCGCTTTGCGGCCGGAGACATCAACCAGCTGCTGCAACGCCCGCAGGCAGTCGTGGTGTCGCCGCGCGCCCACACGGTGGAAGAGGTCTGGGCCAGTCACACCCTCACTGTGACGCGTCAGACACTGGCTGGCGCGGCGTTGCGCCAGCCCTGGTTGGGCGCTTTTGACCAGGAAGAGCGGCAACACAACCGCGTCCTGGGGCAACAGCTCATTGCCCTCATCATGCAAACCATCGCCAGCCAGACAGGCGATGAAGCCTTTCTGGAAGAAGCCGGGCGCATCGGTCGGGCCTACGGCCACAGCGCCCAAAAAGCCGGCCTACCCCTGACCACCGCCCTGCAAGCCGCCCTCTTCTTCCGCGATATGTTAACCCTCTCCGTGCTGCATCTGCCCGAAACGCTCCCTGTCCAATCTGAGACCACCCTGCGCCTGGTCAGCAAGATCAACAACTTGCTCAACACGGTTCATCTTGCTGTCGCTGCCGTATATGATGACGCTCACTCAGCTGCATTGCATCGGTCTTAATCACCGCACGGCTTCTGTGGCCTGGCGTGAATGCCTGGTGGTTCCCCGGCCCGAGGGAAGTGAACCGGGGCTACAGGAGTGGGTTATCCTGGCTACGTGTAGCCGCTTTGAGCTATATGGCGTCGGCCCAGGGGAAGCAGTGTCGCAGCAACTGCAAGCTATACTGGCCAGGGCGCTGACAGGCCATCCTTGGCCCAACCATGACCTGACCCCTCATCTGTACACCTATCAGGGCCCAGCGGCGGCGCAGCATCTGTTAGACGTGGCGGCCGGCCTGGATTCCTTGATTCTGGGCGAACCACAAATTCTGGGGCAGGTCAGCCAGGCTTACCAGGCAGCCCAGGCCCAAGGCCAGACTGGCCCCGTCCTGGGGGCGCTCTTTAGCGCCGCCATTCGCGCCGGCAAACGCGCCCGCACCGAAACCGCCATCAGTCATCGGGCGGCCAATCTGAGCTCTGTGGCCCTAACTCAGGCCCAAAAGTGGGTTGGCTCTTTACAGGCCTCCTCTGTCCTGGTCATCGGCACAGGGGAGATGGCGCGCCTGGCCCTGAAAGCGCTGGCGGCTCGCCAGGTGACGCGGCTGGCCCTGGCTAACCGCACCCCGGCCCACACCCTCGAAACCTGGGAGTGGTTTGAGCGCACAACCGGCCGTCGGCGGGGAGGTAGCTGGACGCTGGAGCAGTTGCCCGAAGCAGCCGCCGCGGCCGATGTTATCATCAGCGCCGCTGCTGCCCCCCATTTTCTCCTGGATGTCCCGCTTGTGGCGGCCGTTGTTGCCCACCCCGGTCGCCGCCTGGCGTTGATCGATCTCGCCTTGCCGCGCACGATTGACCCGGCCGTGCGCCATCTGCCCGCTGTCCACCTGCTAGACGTGGACCAGGTGCGTGAGGAACTGGGGGCCGCCTTGCTGGAACGACAACAGGCTGTGCCTGAAGTAGAAGCCATCTTGCGCGCCGAGTACGCAGCGCTGGAAAGGCAGCTACAACAACTCACCATCCAACCAGTCTTGGTGGCGTGGCGTGAACAGGCGGAAATGATCCGACAACAGGAAGTGCAACGGGCCCTACGTCGGCTGGGGGAAGTTGACCAGCGCACCCACGAACAGCTGCAACACCTGTCTCAGGCCCTCGTCAACCAGCTTCTCCATACCCCAACGTTACGCCTGAAACAAGAGGCCAGCGCCGGCCGGGCCGCCCCCTATGTGGCTGCCGTGCGCCACCTCTTTGGCCTGGCGGGGGAAGAGATATGAGCTGCCTGCGACTGGGCACACGCACATCGCCCCTGGCCCTTTGGCAGACGCAGCACATCGCCGCCAGCCTGGAAGCCGCCTGGCCAGAGGTGCGCTGCACCCTGACCCCCATCACCACCCAGGGGGATAGTGCCCTCTCCGCCCCGCTACCCAGCATTGGCGGCAAGGGGCTTTTCACTCAGGAGCTGGAACATGCCTTGCTGGCCGGGGCCATCGATCTGGCTGTCCACTCGCTCAAAGATTTGCCCACGCAGCTGCCGTCGGGTTTGACGCTAGGGGCGATTGTGGGACGCGCCGATGTGCGCGATGTGTTGGTGGCCCCGCATGGGGAAACGCTGACCAGCCTACCGGCCGGGGCCCGCATTGGCACCAGCAGCCGACGCCGGGCGGCTATGTTGCGCGCCTTACGCCCAGACCTGCACCCAGTCTCCATTCGAGGCAATGTGGATACGCGCCTGCGTAAGGCGTCGGCCGGGGAGGTTGAGGCTCTTGTCCTGGCGGCCGCCGGTGTGCTGCGCCTCGGTCTGGAGGAACACATTACACAATGGTTTTCATTGGAAGAGATGTTGCCGGCCCCCGGCCAGGGAGCCCTGGGAGTCCAATGTCGCGCCGATGATGGCGTGACGCTGCGCTATCTGGCGGCGTTGGATAGCTCCCAGGTGCGCGCTGGTGTCACGGCTGAGCGCGCTTTTTTGCACGCCCTGGGCGGCGGTTGCGCCACGCCGGTGGGAGCCTATGCCCAACTTCTGGACGGGGATACCGGCCGGCTACGTCTGACAGGAGCGGCCCTGGCCCCAGATGGCTCGCGTCAAATTCGTGTGGTGGGTGAGGGCGCAGATGCCCAAACCTTAGGCGAGGGCCTGGCGCATCAGGCTCTAGCGCAGGGCGCAGCTACCCTGCTGGCTTACCCATGAGACAGAGCGCTTTTTTCTCACCGCCAAGACGCAAAGGACGCAAAGGGGGCGAACACACAGGTTCGCCCCTACATTTCTTAGCGTTCTTCGCGCCTTCGCGGTTCCATCATGTTGTTCTCACCGTTCCATCAGCGTCATCAGCGTTCCATCAGCGTCATCAGCGTTCCATCAGCGTTATCAGCGTTCTATCAGCGTTATCAGCGTTCCATCCTAGGGAGGAATAGTGCTGGAGATGTTTTATGCCTCTACACGGCCGGCGACTTGTTGTAACCCGTAGTCTGGAACAGGCGGATGATCTGGCGCAGCAGCTGGCAGCCCTGGGAGCTACCCCTCTGATTTGCCCCGTGTTAACCTTTGCGCCCCTCCCCCTGCCTGCCTGGCTGACGCCGGCCGCTGTCACCGCCTACACCTGGGTTTTATTCACCAGCGCCAACGCGGTACGCTTTTTCTGGGGAGCCGGGCGCGAACTGGAAGCCCCTTTATACGCCGCCGGCCGGCCACAGATCGCCAGTGTGGGTCCGGCCACGGCCGAAGCCCTGCAAGCCGTCGGCGTGGTTCCAGATTGGATACCCCCAGTGTCCACCGGTGAGCAACTGGCGCTGACTCTGCCGCTGACGCCGGGAGAGAAGGCGCGCATTTTATTGCCCCGTGCACGCGCCGGCCGGCCAGAGATCGTGGCTCGTTTGCAGCAACAAGGGGCCGAGGTAGATGATGTTCCCCTCTACGAGACACGACCGACCCAACCCACCCCGGCGATGGCGGCACAGCTCGCCCAGGGATTCGACATGGTCATCTTCACCAGCCCATCAACCGTCCACAACTTTTGCGCTGTTTACGGCGGGCAACCTCCTTCCTTTATCACGGCCTGTCTTGGCCCCACCACAGCCGCCGCCGCGCAACGCTACGGGCTGACAGTTGCCGTCCAACCGACACACACCACCATCCCGGCCCTGGTGGCTGCTATTGCCAACTTTTATAACATCAAACACAGCACCGATGACGCCATGCCAGCCGGATGGTCACTCCCTCCCTCCCGTGAAAACGGGAGCGGCGCTGTGCCATTTCATCACGGTCAATCCCAGTGACAGCTTCCTTCCCCACCACCCGCCTGCGCCGTTTGCGGCGCACCCCGGCCCTGCGCGCCATGCAACGCGAAACGGTGCTGCGGCCGGCCGACCTGATCGCCCCCCTATTCATCCAGCACGGGAGCCATATCCGACACCCCATTCCCTCCATGCCCGGCCAGATGCGTCTCTCGGTTGACCAATTGGCCCGCGAAGCCGGAGAACTCCAGGCTTTGGGCCTCCCGGCCGTCCTTCTCTTTGGCATCCCGGCCACCAAAGACCCCATCGGCCAGGAAAATTTCGCCCCCGACGGCATTATCCAACAGGCCATCCGCGCCCTCAAGGCGGCCGCCCCTGATCTGGTAGTCATCACCGATGTGTGTCTGTGCGAATACACCAGCCACGGCCATTGCGGCCTCCTGAATGAAGCCGGGGAGGTGTTGAATGATGCAACGCTGGCCGTTTTGCAACAGGTTGCCATCTCCCACGCGGCGGCCGGGGCGGATATGCTGGCCCCTAGCGGCATGATGGATGGGATGGTGGGAGCTATGCGCACCGCCCTGGATGGGGCCGGTTACACCCATACCCCCATCCTGTCCTACGCTGTTAAGTATGCTTCTGGTTTCTATGGCCCTTTCCGCGAAGCGGCCGAGGGTGCGCCCCAATTCGGCGACCGCCAGACGCATCAGATGGACCCGGCCAACGCCCGCGAAGCTGGACGTGAAGCCGCCCTGGATGTGGCTGAAGGCGCGGATTGGCTGATGGTCAAACCAGCTCTTCCCTATCTGGATATTATTTACCGCTTGCGCCAGGCTTTTCCCGACATGCCCCTGGCGGCTTACCAGGTTAGCGGGGAATATGCCATGCTGAAAGCGGCCGCGTCTCAGGGGTGGCTGGAGGAAAGGCGTGTCGCGCTGGAGAGTTTGATGGGCATCAAGCGCGCCGGGGCAGATGTGATCATCACCTATTACGCCAGAGAGGCCGCTGGCTGGCTGCGCAGTTCACCGTCATGACGACGCTCTGTCCGGCCGGTAAGACGCCAAAGCACCATGGTGGTAGGGGCGAACTCCCGTTTTCACGGGAGTAACGAACCGCGAAGGCGCTAAGAACGCCAAGAAAGGGCAAACACATAGGCGGCTCTTTATCAGCGTCATCAGCGTCATCAGCGTTCCAGCGGTGAGAACAACATGATGGAACCGCGAAGGCGCGAAGAACGCAAAGAGAAAAACCTTCGCGCCCTTTGCGCCTTGGCGGTGAGAACAATAGGAGACAGACATGACACTTGATATTCAACGCGCTGAACAGACACCCCAACTCGATTTACGTGAGAAGGGCAAGAACGCCGCCGGCGAAACCATCAGCCTGGATCGGCGGCTGTTTATGCAGTTCCTGGCCTTTGGCGACTGTTTTGACCTGCGGCCGGTGCTTTCCGCCCTGGATGCGGCCGGGATGGCTGGCGTCGTCTACGCTGACCTGAATGATGCCTACGGTCTCGGTTTGCTCTTCTTTGACGAGCGCCCCGACACTTTCCTGACGCAGGTGCGGGCCCTGCTGACGCGGGAACCTTTCACCCATCTAACCCCCAGGCCCGCCTATACCATGTTCGGCCGCACCTACACCATCGGCTATGAGCCTGACCTGGAGCGCACCCTCATCACCCGCCCCATCGAGCGCGTCACGAACCCGGCCCTGCCATGGGCCATCTGGTATCCTCTGCGGCGGCGAGGCAGCTTTGAGCAGCTGTCGGCGCAAGAGCAACGAGTTATTCTGATGGAACATGGCGGCATTGGTCAGGCCTATGGCCGCGCCGGCTATGGTCATGACATCCGGTTGGCCTGCTTTGGCCTGGATCGTCACGACAACGACTTTGTCGTCGGCCTGGTGGGGCCAGAGCTCTACCCCCTCTCCAGCATTGTGGAGCGGATGCGCAAGACCAAACAAACCTCGCAATACCTGGAGCGCTTGGGGCCATTCTTTGTGGGCAAGGCAGTGCGTCAGGTCAGAAGTGGGAGGGCAGCTCAGGGAGAAGTCCATGTCTGAGCCTGAGACCACAAGCCGACCCGTTGCTGGCGCTCCAGCCTTACCTGCAACGGCGCGCTTCCTGCGTGCTTGCCAACGCCGGCCGGTGGATCGCACCCCCATCTGGTTCATGCGCCAGGCCGGCCGCTACATGCCTGCCTACCGCGAAATCCGCGCCCGTCACAGTATGTTGGAGGTGATCTTCACGCCCGAACTCGCCGCCCAGGTCACCCTCCAACCGATTCACGCCTTCGGTTTCGACGCCGCCATCATCTTTGCCGACATCTTGCCCCCTCTCATTGGCATGGGTTTAGACCTGAGCTTCGCGGCTGGCGAAGGGCCACACATCAGCAACCCGCTGCGGCGCACGCTGGATATTGACCGACTGGCAACACCGCCGGCCGCTGCCACCCAGCTGGCTGGCACGCTGGCGGCGATTCGATTGGTTACGGCCGAGTTGGCCGCACGGGAGATACCTTTAATTGGTTTTGCCGGCGCGCCCTTCACCCTGGCCAGTTACGCCATTGAGGGGGGCGGATCTAAAACCTATGCCTACACCAAAGCGCTCATGTTCCACGAGCCGGCCGCCTGGCGGCGCTTGATGGATAAATTGGTCACCGTCCAGGTGGATTATTTGAGCCAACAAGTGGCGGCCGGGGCGACTGCGCTCCAGGTGTTCGACTCCTGGGCCGGTCACGCCTTGAGCCAGATGGATTACGAGCGCTATGTCCAGCCCTACAACCGCGAGCTGTTCCAGCGCCTGCGTCCTCTGGGCGTCCCGGTGATCAACTTCAGCGCCGGCACGAGCAGTTACCTGCCCTCGGTGGCCGCCTGCGGCGGTGATGTGCTAGGGGTAGATTGGCGCATGCCCCTCGATTGGGCCTGGGCCCAGGTGGGCTGGGACAAGGCGCTGCAAGGGAATCTGGACCCAACGGCTCTGCTAGGGCCATGGCGCGAAGTGCAACCACGGGTGGAGGACATTTTGCGGCGCGCTGCCGGCCGGCCGGGCCACATCTTCAATCTAGGCCACGGCATCCTGCCCAACACACCCATAGACATGGTGCAGCGCGTAGTCGATTATGTGCGCGCCTACACCTCGTGAAAACGGGAGATGCAACAAAATCAGCGTTCCATCAGCGTCATCAGCGTTCCATCAGCGTCATCAGCGTTCCATCCTTGGTTAACCCTAATGGAGCCCCCTATGCCTCCAACAACCACCTATCCCCATGGCGTCTTCATCATGGCCTATGGTGGGCCCGACCAACTGGCTGACATCCCCGGCTACCTGTCCGATATTCGCCGCGGCCGGCCAACAACCCCGGCCGTCCTGGAAGAAATCAGCCACAACTACCGGCAAATCGGCGGGCGCTCCCCCTTGCTGGCTATCAGCCAACAACAAGCCGCCGCCGTAGCCGCGCGACTTGACCCGGCCCGCTTCCGTGTCTACCTGGGGATGCGCCATTGGGCCCCCTGGATCGAAGAAGTCGTCGGGCAGATGGCGGCCGACGGCATCACCCACGCCATCAGCCTGACCCTGGCCCCCCATTACAGCCAGCTGAGCGTAGCCCGTTACCACGCCGCCATTGCGGCCGGTCTGCAGCTATACCGCGGGAGCATCACCTTCGAGCACATTTTAAGCTATCATGACGCCCCAGGTTACATCCAGGCCCTGGCCAGGCGGGTGCGCCAGGGGTTGGAGCGCTGGCCGACCGCCGCCAGAGAGCAGGTACATGTCGTCTTCAGCGCCCACAGCCTGCCAGCACGCATCTTGAAGATGGGAGACCCCTATGACAGACAGCTGCGTGAAACCGCCCGCCTGACTGCTGAGGCCGCCGGTCTGTCGGCTGAACGCTGGTCATGGAGCTATCAATCGGCCGGCCGCAGCCCGGAGCCGTGGCTGGGACCGCAACTGCCGGAACACCTGACCGACCTGGCGGCTCAGGGGGTGACAGCTGTGGTGAGCGTGCCGGTAGGGTTCGTCAGCGAGCATGTTGAGATTTTGTACGACATCGACATCCAGGCCCAGGCAACCGCCCGCCAGTTGGGGATGCGCCTGGAACGACCGCCGGCGCTGAACGATGATCCCCTCTTCATCCAGACCCTGGTAGACGAGATCATCCGGGCCGACGAGAAACTTACGGCTCACCTACCCGGCCAGACAACACCCTCCGCCCGTCCCAACCGCTCGGCCACCTTATTTGCCGAAGCCCAAAGCCTCATGCCCGGCGGGGTCAACTCACCGGTGCGCGCTTTCAAGGCAGTGGGCGGGACGCCCATTTTCTTCCAGCGAGGCGAGGGGGCTTATGTGATCGATGTGGACGGCCGGCGCTACATCGACTACGTCCTCTCCTGGGGGCCGTTGGCGCTTGGTCACGCCCATCCCGCTGTCGTGCGAGCTATTCAGACAGCCGCAGCGCAAGGCACCAGTTACGGCGCGCCCAATCCGCACGAGATCACCCTGGCGCGCCTCATCATCCAGGCCATGCCCGCCATTGAAAAAGTGCGCTTTGTCAACTCCGGCACAGAAGCCACCATGAGCGCCGTGCGTCTGGCGCGGGCCGTCACCGGGCGCGCCAAGATTATCAAATTCCAGGGCCACTATCATGGTCATGCCGACCTATTCCTCGCCTCGGCCGGCTCCGGCGTGGCCACCCTGGGCCTGCCCGACTCCCCGGGCGTGCCGGCCGCAGCTACAGCCGATACCCTGACGACCCCCTACAACGACCTCACTGCAGTCCAGAGCCTTTTCGAGATGTACCCCAACCAGATCGCAGCCGTGATAATAGAGCCAGCCGCCGGCAACATGGGGCTCGTCCTGCCACAGCCCGACTTCCTGGCCGGGCTACGGCGTCTGACACAGGCCGAGCGAGCCCTGCTCATCTTCGACGAAGTCATGACCGGTTTCCGCGTCCATCCGGGCGGGGCCCAAGGGCTATGGGACATCACCCCCGACCTGACGACGCTAGGTAAAGTGATTGGGGGCGGGCTGCCGGTGGGGGCCTATGGCGGCCGGGCCGAGATCATGGACTGGGTAGCGCCAGTTGGGCCAGTCTACCAGGCCGGCACACTCTCCGGCAACCCCCTCGCCATGGCCGCCGGCATCGAGACCCTGCGCGGCCTCCAGGTGCCGGGGGTATGGGAAGCCCTGCGCCAGACAGGCCAACAGCTCACCGACGGCCTGCAAACCATCGCCCAGGCCGCCGGCGTGCCCCTGCAAACAGCCCACCTCGGCAGCATGTGGGGGCTATTCTTCAGCGCCACACCCGTGACCGATTACGCCAGCGCCCAACGCTGTGACCGCGCCCGCTTTGCCCATTTCTTCCACGCCATGTTACAGCACGGCGTCTACCTGGCCCCGTCCCCCTTCGAGGCCGGCTTCCTCTCCACTGCCCACGGCCCGGCCGAAGTCGAAGCCACCCTCCGCGCCGCTGAAAAGGCCTTGAGGCTTGTCGGCAACTGATTTTTTGCCACAGCAGATTTCGGCCGGCTATCGCTGTTCATACCAGTAGTGAAAACAACATGCTGGAACCGCGAAGACGCGAAGAACGCCAAGAAAGAGCAAACACATAGGCGGCTCTTTATCAGCGTCATCAGCGTCCCATCAGCGTCATCAGCGTTCCAGCGGTGAAAACAACATGCTGGAACCGCGAAGACGCGAAGAACGCCAAGAAAGAGCAAACACATAGGCGGCTCTTTATCAGCGTCATCAGCGTCCCATCAGCGTCATCAGCGTTCCATCTGTGAGAACAACATGATGGAACCTCGAAGGCGCGAAGAACGCCAAGAAAGAACAAACACATAGGCGGCGATTGATCAGCGTCATCAGCGTCCCATCAGCGTTCCATCAGGCGGCCATCTTCTAACTTCACGATGCGGTCAGCCACATGATAATAGCGGTCATCGTGGCTGATGACCACTACCGTTTTGCCCCGTGCGCGCAGGTCTGGCAGGATCTCCAGGTAGAAGAACTCCTTAAACACCGGGTCCTGATCCGACGCCCACTCATCAAAGACATAGATGGGGCGATTTTCCAGATAGGCGGTCAGAAGCGCCAGTCGTTTGCGCTGGCCGCGTGAAAGTTCCAGCGTGGAGAGCCGGCCGTCTGCCACGGTGACTTGATGATCCAGCTGCAACCTGACCAGATAAGCCTGCGCTTCTTGATCGAGGTGGGGATTTTCCAGCCCCAGCAGACGATCAAACAGGTAAAAGTCGGTGAAGACCGCCGCAAAGTTTTGACGATACGCTTCGCGGTTATCATCGGTGACGGCTGTCCCATTCAACCACAGCGCGCCGCTATCGGGAATATACAGGCCCGTCAACAGATAGGCCAGGGTGCTTTTGCCGCTGCCATTGCCGCCGGTGATGAATAGCAGCTGGCCGGCCGGAATGTCGAGATCGAGCGGCCCCAGGGTGAAACGTCGCTCATCCTCTGCCTGGCCCGTCACTCCCGTGAAAGCGGGAGTACCGCCATAAGATTGTGCGATGGCTGACGCTCTGTCTGGCCCTTCGCCCCTGTTCCCCCTTTTCCCCAGATCGGTGTGTGGCAGCAGGCGCCCGGCTGGGGTGTAGGTGTAGGTGACCCCTTGCAGGCGTAGACTGGGGGGGGCCGGGGCCGGTGGTAAATCCGGCCGGCCATCAGCCCCGGCCGGTTCCGATTGCGCCAGCAGCTGGTTGAAATGTTGTACCTTGCCCAGGGAGATGCTGGCGTAGCCGATGTGGGGCAGCATATTCAGTGAGGAGAGGACCGCCCCGCGCATATACAGCAGAATGACTGTATAGTTCAGCAGCAGGCGAGAATCGACCGCGTCCCACCGCCCCAAACCGATCAAAATCACGCCGATAAAGATGAAGTAAAGCACCTGGGCCCAACTGGCGGCCACAGCGTGCAGGGTGTGGCCGACCACACTGAAGTGGCGCAGGTCAGCGGCCGTGCGTTGGAACAGTTCCACCAGAAAGACACGCCGCCGGCCGCTGTGCAGCTTGAGCAACTTGATGCCTTCCAGCAGGGCGCGAAAGTGGCCGATGAGTTCAGCCCGTTGGGTGCGCGCCGCCTGCCAGGCGCGCAGGGCACGGCGATGTAAATAGGCATAGCTGAGAATGATGGGCGCGCCCACACCTCCCACCACCAGGGCTATGGTGGGGGAGAGCCAGACGAGATAGACGAGGGAGCCAACAATCGTGGCCAGATCGACCAACAGAGTGGGGACGCGCATCAACATCCAGGCGATCTGATGGAAGTCGTGGGTAAAGACGGTCAGAAGTTGGTCCGCCCCCACCTGTTCCAGCTGGCGCAAGGGGGCAGCGCTGACCCGCCGGGCCAGGTCGAGCGCCAGATCATAGTTGGCCCGTTCTAATAGATGGTTGGCCAGCACTTTTGATCCCAGGCTGGTGATGAAGATGAGCGCCAACAGCCCGATGAACTGCCAGGCGAAGAGGGCCTGGACGGGATCGGGCCGGGTCAGCCGGTCGGTGATCACAGCCACGAGAGCGGTCATGCCCACGCCGCTGAGAAAGCTGATGAAGCCCACCAAGAGCATCACTCCTGGCGAGTAACGCAGGATGAAAGTAAACAGTTTCATGCCTAAAACACCACCCATGCCGGCCGGTAGCCGTGCTCCCGTTTTCAGGTGAGAACACCATGATGGAACCGCGAAGGCGCCAAGAACGCCAAGAAAGAGCCAACACATAGGCGGCTCTTTATCAGCGTCATCAGCGTCCCATCAGCGTCATCAGCGTTCCAGCGGTGAGAACACCATGATGGAACCGCGAAGACGCCAAGAAAGGGCAAACACATAGGCGGCGATTGATCAGCGTCATCAGCGTCCCATCAGCGTCATCAGCGTTCCAGCGGTGAGAACACAATGATGGAACCGCGAAGGCGCCAAGAACGCCAAGAAAGGGCAAACACATAGGCGGCTCTTTATCAGCGTCATCAGCATCCCATCAGCGTCATCAGCGTTCCAGCGGTGAGAACGTCACAGCAGATGGGGGTCCGCCTGTTGGGCGCGCCAGCGGAAAAAGGTCTCCGATGTGCCAAACAGATCACGGGTATGGGGATTGGTGATGGCCCAGCGATAGCCGCGCCGCGCAAATTCGATATTACGCGGACTGATCACCTCCCCTTCCTTCAACCAACCGGCGCGGTGCATGGAATCTTCCCGAATGAGCACCGGAAAAGGATAGGCCTGCGTCAGGTCAAAGATACGTTGCGCCGCCTCCGCAGCCGGCCACCGGCCGGCGTCATAACCCTCGATCACCGCCACGGCCTGCGTAAAGAAGTCGCGGTAACTAGGGTCCTCAAAGTTAGAGAAAATGGGGTTCGTCGCCCCCGCCTGCAAATACCGCTCATCCCGCGTTCGGGTGTAATCGGTCAGGGCGTTCATGATGCGAAACTCAGTCAAAATAGTGCCCAGGGCCCAGACGCGCAACCAGGCATTGAAGAGGTCAAAATCATCCCAGGAGATGAAAGCGCCGTTGACCAGGTTGTCATTATAGGCCAACATTTGCCTTTGCAACGTGTTGAGGTGCTCAAACGCCCCCTCGTCAAAGTCCCCGCTGTTGAGCGCCGCCAGCAAAGGCTCCACGAGGTTGGCGATGATTTCCGTTGTGTTGATCAAGCCCCGCGAGAAGAGTGGATCGATGAAGCCGGCCGCATGGGACATTAAACACCAGCGATAACCAGCGCTTTGGCGGGATGAATATTGTAGCCGGCCGGTAGAGACCCAGGGGCGCACGGCGCGGGCATGGCGGAACTGCCGCTTGACACTGGGGAACTGCTCCAGGAAAGCCATAAACTCTTCCTCTGGCGACAGGTTAGGATCCCGGGGATGGCGGCGATTGTCCACTGTCAACCCCACACTGATGAGAGGATTGGTGGAGCGCTCGTAGTTGTTGAAAGGAATGACCCAAAACCAGCCGCGTGGGAAGACGTGGTGCAACGTACTTTGCGCCCAGGAAAGCGTCAGAGGATTGAGCTCTTCCTCAAACGGCTCAACATCCACCATGTGTGTGAAAAGGGTGCGCGAATGATGCTTCAGCGGGGGTGGATTCTCACGCAGGCCAAAATGTTCGGCCAGCACACTTTGATAACCGGTGCCGTCCACCACATACTGGGCCTGTAATTCCTCACCGGTGGTCAGCGTCACGCGCACCCCTTGCCGGTCAATGGCTACCCCTGCCACCCGCACCCCCTGGCGGCCGGTCACCCCATAGCGCAAGGCTGTGTAATAAAGATAGGCATCGACATCCTGACGAAAGAGGTGGTTTTCATCTTTGGAACTGGTGCCAAAGGCCAGTCCTTCCTGATGGTTATACCATTGGCCGGCGCGCTGGTAGCAAAAACCAAAGGCGCGCTTAATGCCACAGGTAGGGGCGATGTGATCGGCGATGCCGTCTGGGTAAGCCAGATAATCGATTTCTGGTATCTGATATTTCTCGGCCAGGATGGATTGTAACAGGGAGGTGTGGGGGATGGTGGACTCTCCCACAGCGAAGCGAGGGTGAACGTCTCCATCTAGAATGAGGACGTTGACCCCGTGTCTGGCCAGGATCAGGCCTAGCATGGAGCCGGACATCCCAGCCCCCAGAATCATGACATCGTATTGTTTGCCAGTTGTTGTATACATAGCCTATGTAAGCCGGGGGCGAACACGCAGGTTCGCCCCTACACGTGAAAACGGGAGCATGTTGTTCTCACCGCATCCTTTGTGTCTTGGCGGTGAGGACAAAAGGATGGAACCGCGAAGGCGCGAAGAACGCCAAGAAAAAACCTTCGCGCCCTTTGCGCCTTTGCGGTGAGGACAAAAGGATGGAGCGCTGATGACGCTGATGGAACGCTGATTTTGTTGCACCGCTGCGCCTTCGCGGTTCGTTATCCCCGTGAAAACGGGGGTTCGCCCCTATGACCAATGAGGGCGGAGCGGTGGCGTTCGGGGTCTTGTCTATTGACGTATGATGGCTGCGCCCCAGGTGAAACCGGCCCCGTTGCCGGTGACCATGATGATATCCCCGGCCTGAATGCGCCCTTCGCGCACGGCATCGACGTAGTTCAGGACCATATCTGTTTCTTGCAGATGTCCATGCCGGCCGAGGCCATCCATGTACACCTTCTCGGGCGCAATGCGCAGCCCCTGACAGAAACTACGCTGATCCCAGGTGGAGAAGGTGGGATAGATGTAATGGGCAATATCCTCCTGTTTTAAGCCGGCGCGCTTGAGCGCCTGACGCATCACCCGCCGGAACATGAACAAATTGATGGGAATGACCTCGGCGTTGAACTTTTGGACGTTGGCGGTCATGTGCAGCCAGCGATCATCCTGTAAATCATCGGGGTTGTGGTAGGCGAAGCCGGGGATGTACCAGACATCATGCAGCTTGCCCACAGAGGCGATCTCCACCGCCAGGATGACGCGTTGCTCCCACCCCCGGCGCAAAATCACGGCACTGCCGCCATCGCAAATGACGGTGATGGGGTAATAGGTATGGTTGAGAGGGGGCACCTTATCGCCGGCAAAGAGCAGGGCGGTCTGAAAGCGGGGGTTGGCGCGCATCCAGGCGCAGGCCATTTTCAGAGCGCTGTGGTAGCTGGCGCAGCCGCCGGTGTTGATGGCGGTAGCCACGGCGCGGTGCGCCCCCAACTCGCGTTGTATCAGACCGGCGGCCGACCAGGTGGGGGCGACGTACTCCTCCGGCACACTGGTGAAATCTAGGATCAGGTCGATGTCGGCCGGGTCCAGGTGGGCTTCCGCCAGCGCCTGGCGACAGGCTTGCCAGGCGAGGCTGGCGGCCGAAGCATCGCCGGCCAGATGCACGGCCTCAATGCCGATGTCGCGTTGGAAGTCGACATCGGCCGCCAGCCGTTCGGCCGGGATGGTTTCATCACGGAAGATGGCCTGCACCGACTTGCGCAGCGGGGGCAAGTAGTACGCGGCTGCCATGATACCAATGGGTGCGTTCATGTCACTCTCTCTATTCTTACCTCCCGTGAAAAGCGGTCAGGACAAAAGGATGGAACGCTGATGACACGGATGGAACGCTAATGTTGTTGCACCGCCAGGAGAAACGGCGGCTATGAGTCTTTACGACGAACCATAAAGGAACCGCGCAGCTACACGCCGCTAGGATGAGCCATGTACCAATCACCATTGCACCAGGGCGGCTCCGTAGAGAAAACCCAGGCCGTGGGAACACAGCAGCACGTAGTCGCCGCGGTGCAGCCGGCCGCTGGCCTCAGCGGCCAGGTAGTTGATGACGAGATCGCTACCCTGGATATGACCAAGTTGTGCTTGCTGGCCGTGGGAAAAGAACCGGCTCCCGTTTTCACGGGAGTGGGGGGCCGGCCAACCGGCCGCCTGCAAAGCGGCCACAAAGGCCACCTGATCAGGGGTGGAAAGGTTGGTGTAGATCACCCCGGCCACAGCTTCCCAAGACAGACCGGCACGTGCCAGCAGCCGGCCGGCCGTCCCGACCAGGTCAGCATAGCGCGGCGTGGCAGCATAGCGCCCTCCATCCAGCTGCAGGCGATAAAGATCAGGGCGGTCTGGATGGGCCAACGCTCCGCCACGGATCAGGCAAATGTCATGATGATCCCCCACAGACACAAGCTCTGTGTCCACCACCCGCCGGCCGGGGAGTGAATCAGATGCCAGTGAGCCGCCCTGTGCCTCCCTCCCTGCCATGCCCTCCCCCTGCTCCCTTGCAACAACTTCAGCCCTCCCAGATACCCGGCGCAAGACCACCGCTCCCGCCCCATCCCCTAAAATGGTAACCAATCCGGCCGGCTCGAAGCCCGTGACGGGCGCCTCATCGGCCGCCGCCGGCCCAACCGCTACCAGCGCCCGATTGCCCGGCAGCGCCATATCCGCCCCCACCAGCAGCACCGTCTCCAGCGCCTCCTCCGTTTGCAACAAAGCCACCCCGGCGCTCAGCGCCACCAGGAAATTGCTGGCGCCGCCACCGCTAAAGCCCAGCGTGAAAGCATTCGTCGCCCCCAGCTCGTGTTGCAGCTTATTGCTCATATTCCAGGCCGGCGTCAGATACTCCTGGGGCAAAATCGAGTAATCCAAAATAGCGTGCACCGCGCCGGGAGATACACCGGCCTGGGCCAGAGCCGCCTGGGCGGCGGCCAGCGCCAATTCCGAAGGTGTCTCACCCTCTCCGGCCGGCACACCCACAATCCCCAGTTCGGCCGCCCCCTGGCAGTCAATCCCCTCGGCCGCACACACCTCCGCCAGCGATGGGTGACCGGCCGGTGTATGGAAGGCCGCACCCACAAGCGTGATGAGAGTCGGCTGCCCCGGCATCATGAGAACTTACGACGCACCAATTGAGCTATGTTGGCAATGGAGACAAGTTCGTGCAACTCTTGTGGCTCCAGGAGAATATCGTAAGACTCTTCAATAAACTCCACCAGGCGCAACACGTTGATGGAATCAACGATGCCGGCCTCCACCAGATGGGTGGAATCGGTGATCGGCTCACCTTCCTGCCCCAGAACAAACGCTTCGACAAGGTAGTTGCGAATAGCCGCTTCGATGTTGCCGTTGTGAACGCGCATACAATACCCCCATGGCGTTGTGAGTGGGTAGCGGCCGGCCGCTCGCCGGATGGGTGCTGTGGCCTAGATAGGTCTACCGGCCGGCCGTTGCCATCATGATATGCCCTTATTGTAGCAGGTGGAGATGGTACATGGCAACGTCTCACCCTTCGGTGGTGAGAATAAAATGCTCCGGGAGGGAGTGACGAACCGCGAAGGCGCGAAGAACGCCAAGAAAGGGTGAACACATAGGGGGCTTTTTATCAGCGTTCCAGTGGTGAGAATAAAAGGATGGAACCGCGAAGAACGCAAAGAAAGAGAAAAACCTTCGCGCCCTTTGCGTCTTGGCGGTGAGGACAAAGGGATGGAACGCTGATGACGCTGATGGGACGCTGATTTTGTTGCACTGCGAAGCCCCTGTTTTCACGGGGGAAGCATTTGCGCCTTTGCGGTGAGGACAAAAGGATGGAACCGCTAAGG
>DAOTXO010000031.1:0-7645 GCA_034435495.1 Anaerolineae bacterium | reverse complement strand
ACCCTGGCTACCCGCCCTTTTTCTGTAGGGATAGATTGGCAACCCGCCTTTACCCCAACACCCCTCCCCACCTCCACCCCCACACCCAGCCCCACCCCTATCTTCTACGCCATTCAGGCGGGTGATACACTGTGGGATGTGGCCTATTTGCATGGGACAAGCATAGAGGAGATTGTAACCCTCAACCCCGGCCTGCGCCCGGAAGCGCTTCAGATCGGCCAGACGCTGCTTCTACCGCCGCCAGCCACGCCCGTCTACACCAACATCCGGGGAACACCTGTGCCGGTGCAGCTGGAGGTGATCAGCCTGCGCCTCTATCGCACCCCCCTGGGCAGCGGGTGGATCATGGGCGAACTGATCAACCACAGCGCCTGGGGAGCGCACCAGGTCGCAGTAGGGCTAACGTTGTGGGATGAAACGGGTCTGGTGGTGGGGGAAGCGGTGGCCTGGGCTACCCCCGGTGTGATTGGCCCGCAACAACGCGCCCCTTTCGGGGTTTTGATCAACGAATTGCCGCTGCTACCGGCCGGCCAACCCGAACAGGTGCGCGTTACAGCCGCCGTTGTCAGCGGCGAGGCGATGCTTGACCCCGGCAACCGCTATCTTGACCTGTCAGCGGCGGTGGAACGTTGGGACAGGGTTGGAGACCGGGTGGAGGTTGCCGTCCGGGTCGCCAACACCGGTGCCCTGACTGCCGACCAGGTGCAGGTGATTGCCACCTTTTATGACGCTGGTGGAGCGGTCAGCGGCTTTGCCCAGATAACCCTGGCCCAGGCGTTGCCGCCGGCCGACACAGCCAGTGTCACTTTACACAGCGCGCCTCCCGGCGGCCAGACTGTCTCCGTTCAGGTGACAGCGCAAGGTCTCAGCCAGGCGGCGCCCTGATATCTTAAACGAGAGCAACAAAGAAAGCTGTCTATGTTGACTATTTATCTGACCCGTATTCTGGCTCAAATTGCCATGTTCTTTCTGTTGGCGCGCAAACGCGTCTACGGTCTGGAAAACCTGCCCCCCAAAGGGACGCCCTATGTGGTCGTCTCCAACCATGTGAGCGTGGCCGACTCCATTTTGCTCATCATCTCCTCCCCGGCTATGGAGATGCGTTTTTTGGCAGCCGAAAAGTGGATGCGTCACTGGTTGTGGGGGCGCTTGTTAAAAGCTTTGGGCGGGATCGAGATTCAACGCGGCGAGGTGGATCGCGCCGCGCTGCATCGCGCGTTCGAGGCCTTGAAACAAGGGTATCCTTTGGGAATTGCGCCGGAGGGGACCCGCAGCCCCAACGCCCAGCTGATGGAGGGGAAACATGGGGCGGCTTACATCGCCAGCCGGGCCGATGTGTTGATTTTGCCGGTGGCGATTGTCAATACCGACCGACTCTTCCACAACTTCCGTCGTTTGCGCCCCACCTTGCTGGAGGTGCACATTGGCGCTCCCTTCAAGTTGCCCGATCTCGGCCGGCGCGTCCGGCAACCTGATCTGCCAGCGCTGACACATTACATCATGATCCACATTGCCCGCCATCTGCCGGCGCACTACCACGGCCACTACGCCCATAGCCCGGCCCTACGGGCCTTGTTGAACGGCCAGGACCCGTGGCCTCATTGTCTGGCGGCCGAACAACCCCCGGCCGCGCAGTAAGGTTCGTCGTAACGGCTTATGGAGTTTCAGAAAATAAACCGGCCATGAGGGGGATACGCCAGGGAATGAGCCTGGCGGGGGCGAACACACAGAGCCTGCTCCCGTGAAAACGGGGGGACAGGCGCGAAGGTTTTCCCTTTGCTTTCTTGGCGTTCTTTGCGCCTTTGCGGTTCGTCACTTCCGTGAAAACGGGAGCAGCGCTCAGTTGCGTCAAGGATACTGCGGCTACAAACGGCGAAGCTCCGGCCGCCCCCTCTAACCGGCCGCCACCACCCGTTGCGGTTCGATTTTATACAGGCAGCGTTGCTCCCCCGGCCGGCGACTGAACAGCCGGCCGAAGTAAGCGTGGGACAGCCTGTCAATGTGGGCTTCGGCGGCCGCCCCTTCCACAATCTCCACCACCCGTCCTCGGATTTCCAACCAGCGATACGGGTTGTCGGGGTCAATCGCCAAGACCGTCACCTGGGGACGATGGCGCAGGTTTTGATCCTTTTGCCGTCCTTTGGCGGAGTTGACCCACACCTGATGGCCATGGCGGTCGCACCACACCGGATGTACCTGGGGTTGTCCATCGGGCAACAGCGTCGCCAGACTGACGACGATGGGACGATCCAACAAATCAAGGTAGCGGTCAGGCAACGCAACAGGGACAGTCATAGCTACCTCTCAGCTTTCGGCCGGTGGCGGCACAGGCAAATCCGCGACCGCCACACCTTTCCATTTCATCCCTTCTTCGATCAACATAATGGGAATGCCGTCACGGATGGGGTATTTCAAACCGCTGTCGGCGCATACCAGCCAACAGTTGTGCACCAGCTCCAGCCGGCCGGGGTCAGGCCCATACTCCTTCGACTGGACGGCTAGTGGACAGCGCAAAATCTCCAGCAACTCACGACTGATAGGCAAGTCATAGGCAGTGTCGCTCATTCTCCAAGCTCCGAATCTCGCCCACCGGGCGAGCCAAAAACGTTATCTGTTATCACGCACAGACCCCACGCGCCGTTTCAGGCGGTCGGCAGAGTCGGTTTGATCACGCTACCGCAATAGTCACACGTCACACTGGTCACGCCGCGCGCCGGCGTGGGTAGAGGGGCCAGACAATTGGGACAGGCGGCCGGGAATTGCGCCTGCAAAGCGACCGCTTCTTCGGCTTCCTCGCTGTAGTCATCGGCCCGGTCTTCGTCGATCTGACCGCTCACCACGCGCTGCACCAGGGCCGCAAATTCCGCCGAGTCCCGCCCCTCCAGTTCAAATGTGGCGCGGGTGACGGGTTGACGGGCAATCAGCGCCAGACGCTCCGACTGGCCCAACCCTAAAAAGCCGCCGCTCTCTTGCCCTTCCACCGACTCAATGTCGCCTGCTTCCAGTGTCAGCAGCAGTTTCTGCACCGTTTCTGTTTCGGTGCTGATCAGGCCCAGGATTTTCTTGACGGTAACCTTCTCCCGTTGCTCAAACAACAACCGTTGATCTGTCAGGAAAAGAATGCCGGAGGGACCCTCATTTTCATGTTGCAACCAGCGCCCCTCCACCGCCGCAATCGGGGCTTCGCTGTCTCGCAGGATGATATCGGGCGCTTCCTTCAGTCGGGCCAACATCCATTGCGCCTGTTGGATGGCGCGCTCAATTTTGGATAACTCCTGTTGCAGGCCCGCCACCATCTGGTTAGCCGAGGATTCCGCCTGGCGCACATTGTTCTCTAGCCCATCTAGCGCGCCGGTAGCAGCGGTCATCATGGCCGGGTTATTCTGATTGGCCGCCAGTCGTACCCGCTGCCGCGTTTGATCGAGCAGACGTTGGACATTTTGGCGCTGGGTCTGCAACAGTTGATCGAGTCGGGGGCGCAGTTCGTCCCATTGCTCGTCCAACTGATCGAGGCGATCTTCCAGCTGACCGGAGTGGACATAACCATCCTGGCGTAATGTCTCCAGCGTCAGGGGAAATTGCGCCAGATCGCCATCCAGCCGCCCCACAGCATCGTAAATCGACCCCAACTGAGCGCGCGCTTCCAGACCCGTCAGGCGATGGATCAAGGTCTCGTTTTCAGCTGTCAACCCGGCCCCGCTCTGGCGCGCCACCGTGGGGCGAGGCGCAGCGCGTGGAGGCGTGGGGCGGCCGGCCGGCGGTCGGGTTTGCGCTCGCGCCTGCCGCTGTTGTTGGCGCTGCATCCGCTGCAAACGGCGTGCCCGCCGCGCCAGGCGCGCCGCACGAATGGCGGCCTGTTGCGCCGGCGACACCCCTGCCCCGCCGCGAATTTGCTCCCGCATCCGCTTCAAAAAATCTTGATCGTCTGAGTTCATCTGCTTGCTCCTGCGCCGACCGGCAACAGCTTAAGACGTTTCCACTTGTCCCACTTGCTGTCGCAGATATGCCTCCATAAAATCGTCCAACCGCCCATCTAGAACAGCCTGGGTGTTGCCCGTTTCATAATTGGTGCGATGGTCTTTGACCATTTTGTAGGGGTGTAAGACATAGGAACGAATCTGGTTGCCCCAGCCGGCGTCCACATTTTCCCCTTTCAGATCCGCCAGTTCCTCCTCCTGTTTACGTCGCTCCATTTCATAGAGCTGCACCTTCAGCACCTTCATAGCCGTTTCCATGTTTTGCGTCAGGGAGCGCTGGTTTTGGCAGGTGACAACCAGACCGGTGGGGAGGTGGGTCAGGCGCACCGCTGTCTCATTTTTCTGCACATGTTGGCCGCCGGCACCGCTGGAGCGGTAGCGGTCAATGCGCAGGTCTTTCTCATCAATTTCAATCTCAATCTCCTCCGCCACATCAGGCCAGACCTCGATCTTGGCGAAGGAGGTGTGGCGGCGCGCCGAAGCGTCGTAGGGGGAAATGCGCACCAGGCGATGAACCCCCCGTTCTGATCGCAAGCGGCCATAGGCATAAGGGCCGACGATAGACATCAGGGCGCTTTTCAGGCCGGCCTCTTCGCCGGGGCTTTCGTCCAGGAGGTCCAACTCAAATTGGTGCGTCTCGGCCCAGCGCACCAGCATTCGCCGCAACATGGCGGCCCAATCCTGCGCCTCTGTGCCGCCCGCCCCGGCGTGAATCGCTACCAGGGCCGGTTTGTTGTCATACTCTCCAGTGAAGAGGGTGGTGATCTCCAGCTCGTGAATTTCTGCCTTCAGGTTATCCGTTTCCTGCGCTAATTCATCATACAGCCCTTCATCGTCTAAGGCGACCAACTCCAGGGCGTCGCCCAGACGCTGATTGACCGCCTCCCAGACGCCAATTTCCTTACGCAACTCGTTAATGGTGCGCATGATCTTCTGGGCGCGGGCGGAATCGTTCCAAAAGGTGGGATCGGCGGCTTCCGCTTCCAGCACCTCAATGCGTTGCTGCCTGGCGGCTACGTCAAAGCCGCCTCCGCAACTGATCCACAATCGCCTGCAACGCGGTGAGTTCTTCGAGTAACTTGTCCATGGGTATATCCTTTTTTGACTGAATGGTTTCAGAGGCGGGGCGAACACGCCTACCGGCCGATACCCGGCCACCTATCTTCCATTTTCAAACAAGCCATCCACAAAGGCATCCGGGTCAAAAGGCGCCAGGTCCTCAATCCCTTCGCCAACGCCGATAAAGCGCACTGGCACGCCCAATTCACGATAAATGGCAAACACCATGCCCCCTTTGGCCGTGCCGTCCAGTTTGGTCAGGATGACGCCGCTGACAGGAACAGACTCCTTGAACTTTTGGGCCTGGGTCAGCGCATTTTGGCCGGTAGGGGCGTCCAGCACCAACAACACTTCATGCGGCGCCTCATGGACGCTGCGCTGACAGACGGTGACCATCTTTTCCAGCTCTTTCATGAGGTTGAACTTGGTGTGCAAGCGGCCGGCGGTATCGATGATGACCAGCCCTTTGCCACGGGCGCGGGTGGTACGGATGCCATCGTAGGCAATCGCGCCGGGGTCGCCGCCGGGCTGGCCAGAGATAACCGGCACACCAGCACGCTCCCCCCAAATCTTAATTTGGTCGATGGCGGCCGCACGGAAGGTATCGCCAGCCACCAACACCGGTTCACGCCCTCGCTGTTTGTAGTAGTAGGCCAGTTTGCCAATGGTGGTGGTTTTGCCGGAGCCATTGACCCCCACTACCATCACCACCGTCAACAGGCGCGGCTGCTCCATCTGAAATGGGGGAGGTTCCGTCAGGATGACGCGCAACTCCGCCCGCAAGAGAGGGGCCAACTGATTGGCGCGATACAAACGCTCCTGGCTGGCCCGCGCCTGCATAGCAGCGATCAGCTCCAGGGTGGTTTTCACCCCCAAATCAGCCTGGATCAAAATCGCCTCCAGGTCTTCCCAGGTCTCAGCGGTGATGTCGCCTGTGCCCAAAACATTGGCGACCTGACCAAATACCGAATGACGCGTGCGCGTCAAGGATTCTCGAATACGCTTAAACAAACAGCTACTCCTCTAGACTTAAACGATAGGGTCATTGCCCAGCGCCAGGGGGGCGATCTCGCCGCCGGCCGCCAGCATCTCCACCTTCAAACGGGCTGTCTCCAGCTGCCGGGCGCAGTGCGCCGCCAGCTGTTGACCCCGTTCATAGAGCGCCAGCGCTTCTTCCAGTGAAAGGCGGCCCGATTCCAACTGGCTAACCGTTTGTTCCAATTGTTGCAGGGCTGCCTCAAAGCTTAACGATTCCATCACACCTGCCTTTCAGGGCGTTGTTCATCTGAACGCCTCAGCCTACCCGCTGACCGATTCCACCCGCAGCGTCAGCTTGCCATCGACCAATTGCGCTTCCACCATCTCCCCGGCCGCCACACTC
Organism: Anaerolineae bacterium; assembly: GCA_034435495.1. Taxonomy (GTDB): domain Bacteria; phylum Chloroflexota; class Anaerolineae; order Promineifilales; family Promineifilaceae; genus DAOTXO01. The sequence continues at coordinate 1,228 of DAOTXO010000031.1, read as the reverse complement.
TGCGCCGACACCACCACACGTCCATCGGCGGCGCGCACAATGGCATAGCCTCGCTCCAACGTCCCCAGTGGACTTACCCCTCTCAAAGCTACGCCGGCCAGCTCCAGCCGGGCCTGGGCCTGCGTCAGATGACGGGTCATCACCTCACTCAGACGACGCCACAGATCATCCAGGCGTTGGGTGTAGCTGTCAAGGCGCGCCTGGGGGCGCAGCAAATGGAGCGCTCGACTCAACGCCTCCACTTGACGGCTGCGCTGCTCCACCTGGCGCAGAAAGGTGTCATCTAAGGCCTGGTGCAGGCCGGTCACCAGCGGCCATAACTCGGCCACATCTGGCGTCGCCAGTTCGGCCGCCGCCGAAGGGGTGGGAGCGCGCACATCGGCCACAAAATCGGCGATGGTGAAATCAATCTCATGCCCGATGCCGCTGATGACGGGATGGCGAGCCGCGAAGATGGCTCGCGCCACCGTTTCATCATTGAAAGCCCATAAATCTTCCAACGAACCGCCGCCGCGCGCCACCAGGATAACATCCACATCATCCCGGCCATCCAACCATTGCAGGGCGCGCACGATCTGGGGCGGCGCTTCCACTCCCTGCACCAGGGTGGGGGCGATCAGCACCTCCACCAGAGGGTAGCGGCGGCGCAAAACGTTCAAAATATCGCGCAAAGCGGCCGCATCCGCCGAAGTGACCACTCCCAGGCGGCGCGGGAAAGGGGGGAGCGCCTTTTTATGCGCCGGGTCGAAAAGCCCTTCGGCCGCCAGTTGTTGTTTGAGCTGCTCAAAAGCCAGAGCGAGCTGGCCGCGCCCGGCCGGTTGCAACATCTGGACATAAAATTGATAGGCCCCGCTGGCCTCATACACCGAGACATAGCCTCGTGCCACCACGGCATCCCCGTTGTCAGGCATAAAGGTCAGACGGCCGGCGTCGGAGCGCCACATGACGCAGGCAATCTGAGAGGTGCTGTCCTTGAGGGTGAAATACAGGTGGCCGGAACGAGCCGGCCGCCAGTTGGAGATTTCTCCCTCCAATTGCACATCCTGCAAGCGCATATCCACCTCGAACATCTTGCGGATGTAACGGGTTAACTCGCTAACACTCCAGGTGGGGCGCTCCAGGCGGGATCGGCCGGCGGCAAGATTCATAAGCTGGATTGTAGAAAGATTCTGCCAAATGGGCAAACCAGGCGGTCTGGGGAATAATAGAGTAGAGGTACTAGCTGCCC
>DAOTXO010000030.1:0-33962 GCA_034435495.1 Anaerolineae bacterium | reverse complement strand
ACGAACCACAAAGCGGTTTTCCAACCGTGCTCCGTTTTCATCCCCTTGCCGAAACCACCGGTGCCGACGATACCCTTTCGGCGTAGGGTTGCGGTTGTGTGTAAGGGAGGGTTTGAAACGCATCCCTTCCCCTCGCCGCTGCTGTCCGCCGGCGATAGCGGATATAAGTTGGCGGCTTGGGGCGAATGATCCCAATTCCAAAGTCTGCCTGCGGTTCGGGATCAACCAGTTCCAGCTCAAACTGTTGCAAGATCAGGCTCTGAATAACCTTCATCTCATACGTTCCGAAACGCATGCCAGGACATTTATAATACCCGCCGCCAAACCCGATCAGGCCGTAGGGATTCTTTTTGTCCTCTTGTCGCTCTGGGCCGAAGCGGTCTGGATCGTAGCGGTAAGGATCGGCAAAAATTTCTGGCAGGTGATGGGAGACTGAGGGACACAGGGTTGTCCACCACCCCTTGGGAATGTGATAGCCGCCCAGCTCAAAATCAACGGCATTGGCACGGGCGTAGTGGCTAAACACCGGCCGCATCCGCTCTGTCTCGGTCAGCGCCCGGTCCAGCACATCCAGCCTGGAGAGGGTTTCCAGAGCGATGTTCTCCGGCCGGTTGCCCAGGACATCTTCCTGTTCGTCTAACACCCGCTGCAAATAGGCCGGGTTTTGTAGCAGCTGAATCAGCACCCAACAATTTTGCGCCGTAGTCGTTTCATACGCGCCAAAAACCATCATCAGCGCCAGGCCTACCATGACTTCTTCCGATACCTCTGCGCCGTTGGGGTAGGTGGATGTGGCCAGCGTCTTCATAAAGTCGTAGGAATCATCATCTGGCTGGCGTCGTTTCTGGATCAGAGGACGGATCATCTCCGCTAACGCCACCCGCGCCCGGTCGCGTCGGCGAAAACGGGGCAGAGGCAAATTGGGCGGCAAGATAAACTCCATGCCATTGGCCAGGTCATGGTAGAGAGGCAGGAACTGGTCAATGTGTTCACGCAACTCACGTCCCATCAGGCTGCTGGCAGCGATGTGCATCGACAGTTTTTCAAAGCTGTACCACAACTCAAAGACGCCTTCATCCCCCAGGGTATCCAGCCACAGCAGCGTCTCGTGCACCATCTTGTCCACGTAAGTGGCCATGTTCTTCCCCCGAAAGGCTTTTTGCAGAATGGACAGCTGGTTCTTGCGCGCCAGCTCAGGGGCAGAGTTCAAAATCTGGCCGAACATGGGGATGACAAACTTGTAGACCTCTTCCATGGACAGCTTTTTGTCCACCTCAGAAAAGAAGAAGCGATGGTACTCCGGCCCAACCAAAACCACCGATTTCTGAGGGCCGAAGCTGACGGTGAAAATAGGGCCATACAGCTCATAGCCGCGATGAAAGAGATTGACGTGATGCTTCTGGTATTCCAACAGATTGCCCATCAGCGGCAACCCGCGTAGAACAGGTGGTTTGGGTAAGGCAGGCATTTTAACCTCCGCACGTAACTCTGTAGAGGCGAGCCTGTGTGTTCGCCCCTACTCCCGTTTTCACGGGAGCAATTTTTCTCACCGCGAAGGCGCAAAGAACGCGAAGGGGTTCCCCCTTGCTTGGCGTTCTTCCCCCTGTGAAAACGAGGGCTTCGCGGTACAACAAAATCAGCGTTCCATCAGCGTCAGCAGCGTTCCATCCTTTTATTCTCACCGCGAAGGCGCAAAGAACGCGAAGGGTTTCCCCCTTTTCTTTCTTGGCGCTCCTTCCCACGTTTTCACGGTGGCTGTGTGTTCAGCTTGCGGCGGCCAATTCGGGCTGGGCCGCAAAGGACATCTGCTCTGGGCGTTGCACCAGGTGGAACTGGTTGCCGTCCACATCGGTGAACAAGGCTTCTTGCGCTCCCCATGGCTGCCGCCGCGGCCCCCAAACGAAGTTGGCCCCTTTGGCGGCCATGGCCTGATGCGTGGCCTCGATATCGTCTGTCAACAGAATGATGCCCGTCCAGATGCCAATGCGTTGGCGGATTTCTGCCTCTGCCTCGCCATTGACTGATTGGGCCGGGCAGTAGAGAATGATCTCTGTGCCCCCGGCCGGCGGAGCCACCACCAGCCAGCGAAAGTCGGGCGTCATCTGGACATCCATCAGAACGCGAAAGCCCAGCACATCACAGTAGAACGCCAGGGCGCGCTCTTGATCGGCCACAAAAACAGGGACACTTTGTACGCGAACCATTGCCTCCTCTCCTATTGGTTGTTCGTTGCCGCCGTCGTAACGGCTTTCGTTTATCGTAGCCGCCCCCGTTTTCACGGGGGTGACGAACCGCGCCGCTTGTCGTCTGGGCTTACGTAACGCCTATTCCCGATTTTGCAAAATTTGCGTCAGACGCAAAATCACACTTTCCAACGACGCCATAACGCCAACCATTTGCTTCATATTGGCGATCTCATACCCCTGCCCCGGCTCAATGACATGATGCCCCATCTCTTTCAAGGCCGCCACATTGCGTTGCACCGTCCGATTCGTCCACATCGTTTCATTCATCGAGGGCACAAAGACGACGGGCGCGGTGCAGGCGACTAGGGCGGTGGTGATCAGATCGTCGCATACCCCATGGGCGGCGCGGGCGAGGATATTGGCTGTGGCTGGCATGATGAGAAAGAGATCGGCCAGGCTGGTCAGCTCAATGTGAGGGGCCAGGATGTCGTCCGTTGTTTGAAAACTGTCCGTCCACACTGGCCGGCCGGAACAGATATGCAAAGCATAGGGGGTCAGGAACTGTTGCGCCGCCTGGGAAACAAGAACATGCACCTCGCGCGCGAAGATATGGCGCAAGAGAAAAATGTTATACGGCATCAGCAAGACGCTAACCGAGCCCGTCACACCCAACAACAAGCGGTTGCACAGGGGGCGGGACAGGGGCGTATTCCGTGTTTCCCCTTTCATCTCATCGGCCTGTCATCCTGTTCGTAACGGTTTCCCAACCGCGCCTGGCGCAACGGAGTGCCGCTCCCGTTTTCCTCCCGTTTTCACGGGAGGGAGTGACGAGCCGGCCAACGGCTAAAGCCGTTACTACGAACCAACCGCGGCGGTTTCCTTACCGCGCAAGGCGTCTCTCGGGTAGGGGCGGGCTACAAACCCGCCCCTACAACGATTAAACGCAGGGGGATTTCGATAAACGGTGCCTGATTTAGCACGCGAAGATCAGGCCGATCACGGGGTTGAGACCGTTCTCGTCGACCAAAGCGCTCAGGCCATTGTAGACACCCCACCAATGCTCGGCGACGACGCCATCCACGACGCGGAAGATGTCGGTGGCAGCAAAGGTGACTTCCTTGTTGGAAGGAGCGATATCCAACAGACCTCCCGTTTGTGTGCCGCGCGCTGTCACCTGAGCCACCACGATATTGCCTTCTTCGCGCAGGTCCTCGATGGTAACCTGCAAATCCGGCAGGATGGTGTTCAGAAGATTGCGCACCAACTGAACCCCTTCCAGGCGATAGTCAGAGTAACGCGTGTGGTGAACGGTGCCAGGAGTGGTCAGGCTGGCAATCTGATCTATGTCGCCGGCGTTCCAGGCATTGATGAACTGGCGAACCACCTCGCTACCGCGTACTGGCGACTGGTGCGGGTTCCATTTGCGCCAATTCTCGCGGAACTGTTCATCAATGTTCTTGTCGGTCGGGCTCCACTGACGAGTGACTTGCGCCAGCTCATCAAGTTGTACTTCTTTGTTGCTCATATTCGTCTCCTTGGGTTAGGACATTGAGGCCAAAAACTCAATTGGCAGCAGGCCGATTTGTGCGAAAATGCTCAGTTCATCAAAAAGCCCCCAGTGTTCGCAAACTTTATCATCTTCGTTGAAAACGGAGATGTCCACCGAGGTCCAGCTCACTTGCTTGCCTGTGGCCGGTTTGCCCATGAAGGGGCCGAGATGATTTCCGGTCACCTGGAAGAAGGAGACGACTTTGTTACCCTCGGCTACCATGTCTGTGATGGCGATGCGGATGTTGGGGAAGGCGCGCATGAAGAGGTCAAAGCTCATCTCGATGCCTTCGATCTTGTTTTCAGACAGGCGGCTGTGGTGAATGATGTCTGGCGCCCAGGCGGAAAAGGCGACGTGTAAATTGCCTTGATTCCAGGCGTCCACAAAGTTGCGCACAATGGCCTTGTATTTCTCTTCCGGGCGGGTTACAACTCCGTTGGCAGCTGACATGGTTTCTCTCCTTTCTCGTTGCTGATTGAGTGGTATTGGATACCGCATCTTGCCATGAATTGGAGAGTTCTTCTTCTCTCAGATTGCTGGACCCCTATCGCCGCCAGAGCATAGCGCAATCGGCCCACTGACATGGCTTTCAACCTCAAAAAGGGCAAGCCGCCGGGTAGGCGGCTTGCAACAATGCGTTTACAATAGGGAGATGGCTTGCATGACCTGGGGCCGGCTGCTCGATAGGCCCCGGAATGCGGTACATTTCTCCTTTTTCACGACGCCAGGTTGCCTGCGGCCACAGGCAACCTGGTGTTGTGTTTAGATGAACTTCTTCCACGTGTCCACGCACGTCATGCCCGGCACATCAGCCACGCCGTCCATGTCCATATCCACGTCGCCGGAGCGGGTGGAGTAGATGGACAGGGAGTTGAGGTCGATCTTGCCGTCGTTGTCCCAGTCGTTCAGTTTGCCCTTGTAGGTGCCGGCCAGGAAGACGTTGGTCATCGGGCCAATGACGGGGTCATGCAGGGTGGAGAGGACGCCGTTGCCAGGAACGATGATCTCTTCCAACGATTTGCCGATGACACGCGCCAGGTTGACATAGGCCCAGCCGTGGAAACGTCCACGCACATAGCGGATGGCGGCTTCGTTCTTGACGCGGAAGTTGTGATCCAGATACCAGCGCCCACGACGGGTGAAGCCGATCTGTGTCTCGTCCACACCCTCGCTGGGGTCGCCAATTTTGCCCGACATGAAGAAGTGTCGGCGCACATTGGACTCGAAGTAGAAGTTAGCGCGGTCGGCGCGGGTGCGCTCGGTGAAGCCCTTGAACAGGTAGTTATCTACATGCGGGCTGCCATCGGGATAGAGGCCGTCGATGATCTTGGCGATAACCAGGGTGTGATCGCGGTTGTCTACGTTGGGGCAGGCGTGTCCCTGACCGAAGACCCGCGCCAGCGCCTGGGGCGAGAGGGTCATTTTGCCCCAATATTTGTTGGAGGGGTCGAGCCGGATGTAGAGGTCGCAGTGGATCAACAGGTAGATCGTCTCGTCGAAGGTACGATCCGCCAGGTAGTTGTGAGGACGCTTGTCGAAAACCGGGTCACCCGTTTTCAATTCGGAAATGAAGAGGTTCGACCACTCCGCAATTTCGGGGTCGCTGTCCTGGGTGAAGCCTTGCAGGGCCTTGACGGCTGGCATTCCGCCCAGCTTCTCGATGGCCCACAGGGTGTTCCAGCGGACATCGCGGTCGCTATCTTTGGCGGCAGCGGCAGTCAAGAGGTCGATGGCGTCGGTCTCATTGCGGTCGGCATATTCAAACAGCGCCTGCTCGCGCATGACCGGGTCGGCGTGGTTAAAGGCCACCTCGCGCAGCTCGCTGCTGGGGCGGGTGTCCAGACGAACGGCCACCTGATCCATCTCGTGGCCATATTCGCTGGCCCAGGCGGCGGGATCGCCTACCAGGTAGCGGGGATCGGCGTAGTCCAGAGCTGAAGGGGTGTTGACCCCGCTCAGAGCATCTAATAACTGTTGGACGTTGCCATTGGTGAGCTGCGACAGGTCCAGATTACGTTTTTGAAGATTGATAGCCATGGTTTCTCTCCTTCAGTTTAAGTGGTTTTGGCTTTTAAGTTTCAGCAGCGCCTGGGCGGTCGCGCTGCACAAAACGCGGTAGGTGGCGCACAAGCGCCGGTGAACGGGCGGCGACAGCTTCGGTCGGCGGTGCAGAAGCGTTGGCCTCGCCAGCGACTGCCTGGCTGTCATCATGGAGATAACCCTTTTCCTGCAACAATGTGAGGAGATCCACCAGCAAGGGGGGATCGATCAAGCGTCGGGGGCGGAGGGTGATCTCTACCTTATGTGTTGCCTGTCGACGACTGATGAGCAAGGGCCCCCCGGCCATCCCAACCTGAATCTCTTTCCCAGGCAGCAGGGCATAATGTATCGGCTCCTCTGACCACCGCAACGCCACCGCAAAGACATAATAACGCCCGTCCGGCGGCGGCGCAGACAGGGCGCAGGGGCCGGGTTGGCTGAGAACGGCGCAGGCGACCGGCCGGCCCTGGGGCAAGGGGTTCTCAAATAGCCCGACCACAATTGGCCCCGATGACGATGGCCCGACTACCTTTCCAATGGTGATAGCCCCCGGCCCGGCCGGCCCGTTGGCCTGTGCTGGCAGTTGCAGCCACAGCCTGGTGTGAGGCTGGATTACCGTATCCAGCAAGCGCCGCAACTGGTTCGGCGACACCCCCACAAACTCCTTGAACCGACTGGAGAAAGACCCCAGGCTGTTGTACCCCACCTCAAAGCAGGCATCCGTTACATTCAGCGAGGTGGTCAACAACAGCCGCTTGGCTTCGGCAATGCGCAAGGCCGAAAGAAAGCGCAAGGGAGGCACACCGGTGATGGCGCGGAAGATGCGGTTGAAATGGTAAGGACTCACGGACGCAATCTCAGCCATTCCCTGCAAACTGATCGGCTCGCTCAAATCTTGCGTCACCGTGCGCAAGACCCGTTCAATCGCCAGAAAGTGGGATACCAGCGTGCTGGCACGGTGCGTGGTTGCCCTCGCGGTCGGGGCAGCCGGGGCGTGGGGTAGACCTCCGTTCTCCTGTCTCTCTGGGAGCAACGGGCTGGCAACGGGCAGCGAGCTACCCTTTACAATCTGGCGAGACATAAGACCCCTTCCTTAGGCCGCCCCATAGGGACGCAACGCCTCGCGCAGCGCCTTGGGAACGGGGATGGGGGCGAGCTGGCCCCCCTGACGCTGCATACAGGCAATTTGCTGCTTGCCACGCGCCACCAACTCGGCCGGCCGGTCGTTGGTCCGCCAATAGTCAAAAGCCATCGTTACCCGATTTTGGGAGATATTCTCCAGGCGCATCCGCAAGGTGATTTCATCGAAAGCCAGCACTTCGGCCAGGTAGTCACACGAGACCTGGGTGGTGATCAAGGCCAGGCCGTTGGACAAATCCTGCAAAATGGAGGGGGCATGTTCGCGCAGAAACATTTCCCGACACGCTCCTTGCCAGCGCACATGGTTGGCAAAATAGACATTGCCTACCAGGTTCGTTTCTTCAAATCCGACGATGTGCTTGTATTCATAAGCGCGCATCTCGTTTGATTCTCCCTGTCATCTTAAACGCACTTCACCCCTCTTTTTGGAGTACGAGACGATAAACATCTGCGTTCGTGGTGACGGTTTCCCAACTGCGCCGGTTTCACCGCCAAGAGCGCGAAGGTTTTGCCTTTCTTTGTTTTGCGTTCTTCGCGCCTTTGCGGTTCCATCATGGTGTTCTCACCGCTGGAACGCTGATGACGCTGATGGGACGCTGATGAAGCTGATCAATCGCAGCCTATGTGTTGGCTCTTTCTTGGCGTTCTTCGCGCCTTTGCGGTTCCATCATGGTGTTCTCACCGCTGGAACGCTGATGACGCTGATCAATCGCCGCCTATGTGTTGGCTCTTTCTTGGCGTTCTTCGCGTCTTCGCGGTTGCATCATTTTGTTCGTCACTGCCGTGAAAACGGGGGCACCTTACCGCGCTTCCCGTTTAAGGCGGAGCAACACGGCCGCCACCACAGGCCTGGCTATCCCCTGTACCTGGGTGCACCAAGCCGCGATGGTGTAGTCGCCGCACAGGAAGAGCGCCCAACCGTCCTCAGTAGCCGTTGTGAAAAGCAGGGGAGCATCCAGGCTGACCTCCGCCTTGTGCAGGCATTCACGGACGGCCCACAGGCGCGTTGCCGTTGTGTCGAAGGACTCTGGCAACTCACGCCCCACGATGGCTGTCAAGGGATAGATGGTCGGCCCCAATAAATCGCGCCACACTTCCTGGGAGCGGGCAGTCACCATTTCCACATCGCAACTGACTGTGTGCGGGCTGACGAGTGCCAGGGTCAGCCCGCCGGCATGGGCGGCTGAGACGACCTGGTTGTGGGCCAGCAGTTCGGGTTTTCCATCGTAGCGGCGCTGAACGGTCAGGCGCTGCCCCAAGGCGCGTTGCAGAGCGCGGTTGGTGCGTTCCCGCCGTGTCGGCAGCAACCGGTCGGCTTCATGCAGCGCCGGCGCCTGGCCGGGAGCTAATGATTCTGGGTGCTCTGTCCCTATCCCTTCCGTGTATTCTGTCCTTGCGGTGGTTCCGTTTATACCGGCCGGTTGGCGACGCTGGGGGGCGGTGTCGGAGGCTATCTCCACGGCCGCGGTGAATTCGACGCCGGGTAACCAGGCGCGCAGCCGCCGCTCGATGGAAGGTCCCAACAAGGCCGGGGCCCAGGGGCCTTGAAAGCTCAGGCCGGCCACGCGGTGTAAGTGTAGCCCATCCCAAAATTCGACGATCTCCCCGGCCCCATCCCGTACCACCAGATCATAAATGAGGACCGCCCCTGCCTGTCCTCGTTCCACCGCCTGCAAGGTCACCTGCCCGGCTGGGGGCAGGCCTCGACAGACGATACGCTCCACTTTGACCGGCAGCAGTGTGGCGTGGGGAATGCAGGCCTGGATGGCGTGAATGAAAGCATCTCGCGCCCCGGGTTGCCCCAACATCAGGCTTTGGGGTAAATAGGGGCCGAACCACGGCCCGGGGGGATCGACGCTGATTTCAGCCACGCAGCTGAGGGCGGTCAGATGACGGTAGGCGCGCAGTTGTTGGAAGGGGCCTTCCTGGAAGAGGAGGCGGCTGTGATAGAGATCGGTGGCCGGCGATAAGGGCACGGGCGGCAAGAGAACGGTCTCCGGTGGCGGTTGTGTCAGAGCCGGCGTGGGTGGGGCGGCGTCTGCCGGCCGGAAAAGACAGGTGGCGCGGAAGTGATCACTGTAATAACCTGTCTCCTGGCTGCGCAAAGCCACGCTGACGCGGGTGCGCCCGGCCGCATCTGGCGGTCGGGCCAGAGCGACCACTCGCACCGTCACGCCTGTGAAACCGGGAGCGCCATCCCGCGGAACCACAATGGGTCGCTCAAAAACCACCTCCTCGAAGATGGGGCGTTGCTCCGTTTGTTGCAAGGCCATGGCTGCCTGGGCCATGGCTTCCAGGCCCAATACCCCTGGCAAAAGTTGCTCCCCCTGCACGATGTGCCCGGCCAGGTAAGGGTCCGTGGCGTGGGCCAGGTGGGCATCGGCGATCAGCTCCACACCTGGGTAGTAGAGGCGCGGCTCCTCCAGAAAGCGCCCCAGCGGCAGGTCGGGCGAATCAAAAGCCAGGGTAGGCATCTGGCCATAGCGTCCCATGACGACGACCGAAGTAGGGAGGCCAGTTGGTGCCCCCTCCTGCCCAACCCCCAACTCCTTTACCAGCCGCTGCAACCAGGCAACGCCTTGCGCAGTAGGAATGGGCGTGACGCCCAGCTGGGCCAGGGCATCGATCCGCCCCAGGCGCGCCCCCATGCCCACATCGGCCCAGACCGACCACTCCAGGTTGAGACAGCGGCAGTGGGGATGTTGCGCCTGAAACTCCTCCACGCGCCAGGTCTGCCACTCGTTGGCCAGGGCGTAATGGGCCTCGCCCACCAGGCCGGAGCGCCCAATGATAGAGCCGAAGGTGATCAAGAGTTGCAGGCTATCGCCGGGCAGCGTGGATAGCAGGTTGTTCAGTCCCTGCCATTTGGGGGCCAGGGCTTTGGCAAAGGCCGCCTCATCCAGCTGGCTGAGTAGGGCCGGCTCATTGATGGCAGCGCCGTGTAACACGCCCCCGATTTCCCCCATTTCAGCCCTGACCTGTTGTACCAGGGCGCGCACCGCCTCCGGGCGGGTGATGTCGCAGACAAAGTAAGCCACTGGCAGGCCCGCCTCTCGCATACGCGCCAGATTGTAGGCAACTTCTGCATCGGCCTCCGGTTGAACGCGCCCCACCAGCGCCAGAGAAGCCGACAGCTGTTGCCCCAGGGCCAGGGCGCATTCGGCTGTAATACCCTTGCCCCCGCCGGTCGCCAGCAACACCGGCTGTCCCCCCGTTGCTCCCGTGAAAACGGGAGTCCGCCAACGGTCTGTCCGCGAGGAATCATCCTCCTCTGTGGCCGTCGGACCATCCGTCAGGGGCAGAAGTTGCAGCACGGGCCTTTCGCGCCGGCCGTCAGCGGTGTAGCGCACCTCCGTGTATCCCTGAGCCCTGTCCATCTCCGCCAGCACATACGCCGCCTGCTGGGCCAGGGGGAGGGCGGCCGACAGGGTGATGGCACACACGGCCACATCGTCACCCGCTTCCAGAAACAGAGTGCGAGCGATGGAAGCGGCGTGGGAGGTGTATTGTGTCAGGACAAAGCAGGCCACCCGTTCTTCCAGAGCGCGTTGGGCGGCTTGCAGCAACAGGGGGATGTGGCGGGTGGTCACCTCCGGGGGCAGGCAGACGATCACGCCTGTTCCCCGGCGCGCCGCCACAGCACGGCGCAGGTCGGCTGCCAGGGGATGATCGGCCGGGGCCAGGATGTGCCAACCCGACTTACCGGCCGGAAGCGCCTCACCGCTACGCAGCACCGACGTCTCGCCGGCCGGGCGTGATGGCCCCTCCTCCGTCCTATCGGCGCGCCACACCACACCAAAGGGGCGAATCCACGCCTCCACCCCGGCCGGGGCCTCTGGCCGGGCGGCCGGGGTGTGCCGCTGTTCTGAGGATGGGGGCCGCTCTCCCCGGCCTTCCAGATTAAGCCGTTCTCCCAACGCCTGGGCCAGGCCGGCCACGGTGATGTCGGCATAGCTGGTGGGGGAGGCGGGCGGCGCGAGACCCAGCTGGCGCGCTGCTGCCCCCACCAGTTGGCTGACAGTGATGGAGTTGAGGTGTAGGTCGCTTAACAGACGGTCTTCATGGCCAATCGCTTCCAGGGGCAGTTCGGCCCGCTCTGCCACCAACCGTCGCACCACGCCTAACGGTGTATCTGTCGCTGCCTCGGTTGCGCCGTTGCTTCCCACCGTTGCCCCGGTGCGCTTGTGCACTTGGGTGTTGTTTAACGTGCCATGTTGCTGTGGCTGGCCTGGCGTGGGTGTGTGTTCCCTGGCCTCCGTGGTTTCTGTTGGGCCCCCTTCCCACTCCGGGCCTGGAGTGGTTGAGGGTGGGGCCAGCTCGCATGGATTGACGAGAAACGATGGGGTGTGGGCCGGGTCGAAGGGGCGGGTGAAGCGATCAGCCAGTAGAGCGGCCGGGTGGAGCGTCGCGCCCAGAGCATAGGTGGCCCCCACGGCTTTCAGCAAACCAACCAGTGATTCGCTGCCCACATCCAGAGAGACGACGGGAAGGTGCGTCATACTGCGGGTCAATCCCCCCAAAATGCGCCCCGGCCCCACCTCGATCAACAGGTCGGCCGCATCACCCAACTCCTGGAGCGCCTGGGTAAAACGTACCGGGGCTGTCACCTGACGCACCAGCAGATCGCGCACGTCGGTGTCGGCCGGCAGACGCCGGCCGGTGACAGTCGAGATAACCGGGCGTTGCAGCGGGGCGAAGCTGTGTTGTTGCAAATAGGTTTGCAGGGGTGCGCTGGCAGCCGCCACCAGGGGTGAATGAAAGGCGTGTGAGACAGGCAGGCGAGCTGTCGGCAGATTTTGGGCCGCGGCGCGTTGCGCCACCCGCTCCACAGCCTCGGCGGCGCCAGAGATGATGGTCTGATGCGGGGCATTGTAGCAGGCGATCACAGCCTGGGAGCTGTCGTTTTGCCCCAGCAGCCATTCCACCGTTTGCCGATTGGCGCTGATGCTGAGCATGGCCCCGCTGGGGTCACCCAGCTGCCCCATGGCGGCTCCCCGGGCCCGCGCCAGGGCGAGCACGGCCGGAGCCCCTAGCGCCCCGGCCCAATGGAGAGCCGTCAGTTCGCCCAGGCTGTGGCCAATGGCCACCTCGGCCGTCAGGCCGCAATGGGCCAGCGCCTCCAGGCCGATGAGGGAAGCAGCCACGATGGCAGGTTGGGCAATGGCCGTGTGGGTTGTATCGGCTCCGGCCGGCGTGTCAACTTCGGCCAGACGGGCGACAGCGAAGGGGAAGCGCCTGGCCCACGCGCCGCCGTCGGCATGGGCGGGCGCGGCCTGGCCGGGGAAGAGGTAGGCCAGGCGAGGTGGTTGCTGGCGGCGTGTCCCCAGAAAAACACCGGCTTCGATATCCAGCCAGGTGGTCAGGCCGGCCGCCAGCCAGGTGTGCAGGGCGCGCAGGCGGATAGCCCATTCCACAGGCGTGGCGGCGACCACGGCGGCGCGTAGCGGCGCAGCCGGGTCCAGGTTGCGCGCCAGGTAGGCGGCGGCGTCGGTCATTTCTGCCACGGAGAGCTGTTGGCTGAGCCGGAGCCACTGGTCGATCTGCCTCTGTAGGGTAGCGGCATCGTCGGCCGCCAGCAGAAAGAGCTCAGCGTCTTGGGCGGTGTGCAGCAAGGTTTGTTCCTGGGGGGTCAACTGGGAGCGGCGGGTGGGAGCGTCGTTCTCCAGGACGAGGTGGGTATTGATGCCGCCAAAGCCCATGGCGCTGACGCCGGCGCGCAAGGGGGCGCGGCTGTCCCACAGTCGCCCTTGCGTCAGGGTGTACACAGCCGCCTGAGGGTTGTTCACCAGTTGGGGATGGGGGCGCTCGCAGCCGGTGGTGGGGGGCAGCACCTGGGTGTGGAGGGCCATGCTGGCTTTGATGAGGCCGGCCAGCCCGGCCGCCGCTTTGGTGTGGCCGATGTTGGCTTTGACGGAACCGATAGCGGCCGGGGTTGTCACCCTGGTTTCCCGGCGCGCCCGCGTCAGGGTTTGGAGTTCGGCGGCATCCCCCACCTCCGTTCCTGTGCCGTGCCCTTCAAAATAGGCCACGCTGCCCACATCCAGCCCCGCCCGCTGGTAGGCGCGGGCCAGGGCCAAAATCTGCCCTTCCGTTTCCGGCCGGGTGATACCCCCGCTGCCGTCAGAGGAGATTCCCCAGCCGCGGATGAGAGCGTAGATGGCGCGTTTTTGAGCCAGGGCGTCCGCCTGGCGCATCAACACCACGAAGCCACACCCTTCCCCCGGCCAGAAGCCGGCCGAACGAGCATCATAGACGCGCATGGCGTGGCGGGCCAGGGCGCCGGTGCGCGCAAAGCCCACCAGCTCGAAGGGGTCAAGGCTTAAATCGACGCCGCCGGCCAGGGCCACATCCAGGTCACCGGCCGCCAGAGCGGAGCAGGCCTGGGCGACGCTGAGCAAGGAAGAGGCGCAGGCCCCATCGACGGTGTACCCCCCCCCTTTCAGGTCGAAGTAGTTGCAGATGCGGCCGGCGATGGTGTTGGATAACCCACCGGCCAGGGACTCGGCCCCCACCTGAGGAAAGGGTTTTTTGTAGGTCTGCTCCAGGGCTTCCAAGAAGGAACGTCGCTCCTGGTCTGTCCACCCCCGCTGTGCCAGCGCCGCCTCTACCACCCGGCGCACATAGGGCCAGCGCAGGCGCATCAGGGCGGCCCGGCTGAACTCCCCGGTCAGGGTGTTGCCGACCACCACGCCTGTTGTCAGGACCGGCAGACCGGCCCCATTCTCGAAGCCGGCGTCGGCCAGCGCCTCGGCCGCCACATCCAGGGCCAGCCAGTGTGTCAGGTCGGCGGTGCGAAACATATCTCCGGCCACCCGAAATTTGACACGGTTGAAGGTATAATCTTTCAGTACAGCGGCTTGGGTGACATAGGTGGTGTCTGGTGCGTCCGGGTCGGCGCTGACGTAATCTGCCTGGTTGAGGCGCTCGTCTGGCAGACGGCGAAAAGCTCGACGTTGGGCCAGAACGTTTTCCCACAAGGCCTGGGGCGAGTCAGCGTCCGGGTAGCGGCAGGCCATGCCGACAATGGCTATTGTTCTGTCTTGCCTGTCTTTTTCCATCTTGCTTATCCTCGTAGCCGCGCTCCCGTGAAAACGGGAGCTTTTTGTTCTCACCGCGAAGGCGCAAAGGGCGCGAAGGTTTTTCCCTTGCTTTGCGTTCTTCGCGCCTTTGCGGTTCGCCACCCCCGTGAAAACGGAGGCTTCGCGGTTCCATCCCTTACTGCCGCGGTTCAATCCTGTGACGGCGTTGGCAGCGCCGGGGCGATGGGCTGGGGCATAGGGGTGATGAGGGCCCCGGCCTGGCGCTGCGCCAGCAGGTGTTGGGCATAGAGCGCCAGTCCCCGGCCGGCACACACCACCGTCAAAGCAAAAAACAGCCCAAAGACGGCCTGGGATGCCACCAACAAGCCATAAACAGCGGCCGTCGCCAGCCCAAAACGCACCTGAGGCCAGGGCGCGGTGGGGGTTGTGCCGGGATCTGTGATCATGTAAAAGGTGTATAGCACGAAGGCGACGCCCGTCATGGGTAGCAGAGCCGCCGCCAGGGGTGTATCAAAGATCGCACTGCGGATGATGGCCTGGGCGATAAAGCCGCCTACCCACCCCAGAATGAGGGGATGTTTGCGCGTTAGCTGGACATTGAGTAAAGCGCCTGAGATGAGAATGAAGGCCGGCACGATCCAATCTCCCACGCCTGTCAGATTTTCTGTGAAGTGGTAGGGGGGAGAGATACCCACCCAGGGAAAAGCCAACAAGGTCACGGCGATGCCCAGATTGGAGGGATTGAAGAAATGGTGGGAGCCTTTGGGTGAGGGGACGCGTAGCAAGACTTTGGAGCCGATGCACACGGCTACGGCAAAGAGAATCGGCTCCACCCGGTCGTTGGGGTAGAGGAGCATGGCTATGGCCAGGGCTGAAATGTGGGCCGGCAACAGGAAATCCACCAGGCCGATCACGCCCCGGCCGGCATAGCGTGGCTGTTGGGCCTTTCCGCGGGCTGTGAGCCACTCTATCCCCACTTCTAACGTATAAGCCAGACCTAGCGCGGCCAGGGGATAAAACCAGGCCTGCTCGAACCCGAAGAGGGTATGGCCTAGCACATTGAACAGGGTAATGCTGATGGCGAAGCGACGGAGCGCTGCAATGCGCAACGTCAGGGAGGGGTTGGTGGTAGGTGTTGTCATGATTGCACTCTCCTGTACCTATATCATTTGTGCTCGTAGCCGCGCTCCCGTGAAAACGGTTGTAGGAGCGAACCCATGTGTTCGCCCTTTTTCACCGCCAAGACGTGAAGGACGCAAAGGTTTTTCACACAGGGGCGAACACACAGGTTCGTCCCAACACTTCTTGGCGTTCTTTGCGCCTTCGCGGTTCGTCGCTGAAGCTCCCTGGAAGACCCGCCCGGCAACACGCTCAAGCGCGTTGCCAGGCTCAGTCGTCGAATTCATTGGGCGGCGGGTGATGGCCGATCTAATTTTTGAAAGTTCATTAGCCGTTGTTGCCCAGGATGACGGTATGCCAACCGGGGGTCAGAGATAACGTGGCTGTGTGGAGCACCCCGGCGGCGTCGCGCCAACGCAGGCTGATGGAAAGGGGCGCGTCGGCCGGCCAGTCGCCCAGGCCCCAATGCAGCTCCGGGCTGCGCACGCCGGAGTGACCATTGCCGCCATCCACCTGACCAACGAGACGCCGGCCGTCAGGCAGGGTGATGATCGCTTCCGCCCCAACCGCAGCCGCGCCGGATGTCAGCGGCGGCCGGCCGGGTAACACAGTGACGCCTGTCTCTGCTGTCGTGCGCCACAGACGCAGGCCGACGAAGGCAGCACAGTCCGGGCAGCGATTCTGATAGTAATAGGAGCTTTGCCACTGGTTGCCGACGGCGAAATCCAATGTGCCGTTGCCGTCGGCATCTGCCACGGCAATGCCACGACTGATCTGCGGATCATCCAACCCCACCTCGGCGGCGATGTCGTAGTAGCGCCCATCCGGGGCCTGGACAAAGAAGGGGGTGTAGGCCCGGCCGCTCAGTCCGTCGCCGGGTGCAAAACGGGGCCAGAGGGCCGGGTAGCGCAGCAACGTGTCGTTGCCCATAGCCAGTTCATGCAGCTCTGGCCAGCGGTTCGCTTCGCCGCGCACAAAGCCGGTGGCTTGAATCGCTTCCAACCGCCCATCGTTGTTAAAATCCGCCAGCCGCGCTTCCCAACCCCAATTGCTGCGTGCCACCCCCAGCTGTTCGCTGGCGTCCTGGTAGGGGGCCAACCCTTCTTGCATCGCCGCCACATCTCCCGTACTCAGGAAAAGGAAGTGACTCTCCTCCAGGGCGTACTCGGCCGCAATGTTGCTGACATAGATGTCCAGCCAGCCATCGCCATTGACATCGGCAAAATCCACCCCCATGCCTTTGAAGGAGTCCTCCCCCAGAACTTTGGATTTGGGTGTGGTGAAGAGCCGCTGACCGGTTAAGACAGTGAAAGCCGGCCGGCCGGGTTGGGAGCGATTGTGCAGCAGGCGGTCTGGCCCAAAGTCGTTGGCAAAGTACAACTCTGGCCGCCCATCTCCATCCAGGTCGGCTGCCCCCAGGGCGAGAGTCCAGCCATGGGCCACCTCTGGGGTGAAGACGCCCGGCGCTTCGACAAAGGTTACGCTGGGGTCAGCGCCGGCGGTAGCTCCCTGCCAGAGCAGGATACGGTTGGTCCCGCCATTCAAAGCCCGCGACATGGAATCTTGCATCTGTTGGGGCGAGTCGTCGTGGGGGTTCAAAATGTGCGCCCCATCGGGGAAATAATTGCCAATGATGATATCGAGTTGCCCATCTCCATCCACATCGGCGCGTGTGGCGGCGTTGGTGAACCAGCGTTGACGGCCGGGAACCAGTTCCACCGGCCGGTAAGCCTGGCTGCCTAAAGGTGTGTCGCCCGTTGACGGCCGGCCCATAAAGGCGATGGGGGTGCGCCCCCAGTAGTAGACCAGCAGATCGTTGCGACCATCCTCGTTGAGGTCACCTGGAATACATCCCATGGGGGCCATGGTCAATTCGTCGTAGGGTAGGGCCGTGGGATCAAGTGCAAAGGGCGTGTACCGCATCCCTGATCCTGGTGTGCTGGTGATCACCACCTGATCGATGCCGGTGTCCACCAGGCAGACATCGTTGGGCAGACCGTCACCATCCAGGTCGGCCAGGGCCACGGCCGCGCCCACGGAGGATATCCAGGCGGAGATGCGCTCCAGGTCGGGATGAACGGCGCGCACGCTCTCGCGGGGTAGATGCCCCAAACTGGGCAGAGCATAGCGCTCGAAGGCGAAGCTGGCGCTCAGGTCTAACCGCTCCGCAGCTGCCAGATGAGGCAGCCGGGCCAGAGAGTAGGTCGCTGCTATGGCTACGAAGGCTACTAGGCGAGGTAACTGACGGTGTAGCGCGTTCCATTTCATGGAGCATCTCTCTTTGAGGCGGGGTAGGGGCGAACGTGTGTGTTGGCCTTTACCGCGGCTACCTGGCGCGGTTCGTCACTCCCGTGAAAACGGGAGGAAACCGCTTTGTGGTTCGTCGTAACGGGGCGTATGGCCGGGGTGAAACGTTGGCGAATACGTTGCCGCCACACCTCGAAGGCGGGTTCGGCCGGCGTATCGGGCGGCAGGTTCAGCAAGGCTTCGTCGGTGATGGCGGCGGCTTCGTAGGCGGTCACATCACACAGCGCTTCGCACGCCAGCTGGGTGTGGGCCGCCAGATAGCCAGCCCGCTGGCGCGCTTTGGCGGCAAAAGCTGCGCCCTGGGCCAGGTGGGGGGCGTTGTCCGGCCCGGCCAGCCACCGTAGTCGATCCACTTCCGCCAGTCGCACACCGCCGGCGTAGGTGCAGGCCAGCCCCACGCCGGCCCACAAATCCGCCCGTCGTTCCGGCCGGAAGCGATGAATGGTTTGTACAATAGGATCGACCTGCGCCCCCAACACAAACCATAGACTGCGCCCCAACCCCTGGTCAAAGGCGCGCCGCGCATATCCCGACAGGCGGGAGGGTGGGGTCTGGCGGGTGATGGCTTGCGGCCAATGGAAATACCCTTCATGGAAGCCGTAGCCATCCAGCGCCAGCCAGCCTAATAGGGGTGAGAGGTGGGCGGGAGGGGTGGTGAGCGGCCGGCGCAGGCGGGCATACATCCAGCCTGCCCCGACGTGGATCATGTAAGTGTGGGCGTCTCCTGGCCCTTCGAGCAGGGCCTGCAGGCGGCGGCGGCGATGAGGCCAGGGAGGCGTGAAGAAGTCGCGCAAGGCCAGCGCCATGCCGGCCCCTTCGTAGGCGAAGCCCACAAACTCAACATCTACCTGCGCCAGCCCGGCCGCCAGAGGGGCCGGGGAGTCGCTTTTTAAGGCCAGGTGATACCCTTCCAGGAAGGTGAACCCTATGTGTTCCAGGCGTTGTTGGATGGCCGGGTCGCCGGCCGAAAAACCACGTGCGGCAAAGGTAGCTTCGTCACGCGGGATGCTAAACAGGGTCTGGTGTAATTTTGTCAGCAACATAACACCATCTTGCGTTGCAGGTAGCGGCGCTGGCGTGGGCCTGGTCCCCTTCATTGCCAACTACCTGACCCAAAGCCGGCCGGGCCGGTCAGATTGAAACCAGAATCGGTTAAATAAATGCTGGCCACCCGCGTTTTTGGAGGACAAGGAGGTGTGTTTTCGTCATACCGCCAGAAGGGGAGGGGAGGCTGGCGGAGGTGCAGAGCTTGGGCCAGGTTAGGAGGAGATGGGCGGGTGGCCAGCGTCAACAGGAATGATAGCAGGCATTAAAACACGCCCCGGCGCGGCCGGATCACAACCGAGGGCGTGCGGGCCAGAAGGCCAGTTGATGGTCGGGACGGAACCCCACATCCGGGCAATCTTCGTCGCATTGATTATCGGGCGCTTCCCCGACATCTGGACAATCTTCATCGCACTGATTGTCGGGTGTCTCCCCGACATCTGGACAATCTTCATCGCACTGGTTGTCGGGCGTCTCCCCCATATCAGGACAATTTTCGCCACAGACTGTGTTGTGACCTGACAACGCACCATCAAATGATGGCATGTGCGTTGCCCAAACGAGAGATAGCAGAGCCAACACGAGACATACCATGATGACGAGCTTTTTGCCCTGGAGTTTCATCTCTCTTCATCTCCTTGATCGGACAGTAAACGCCACCAGGACGTTTATGACCTGGCCGATGAATGTAGATCAGCCAATACCAACCAGATTGGTCAAAACGGTGAGCATCTGTTGCTACTTTCACAAAGATAAATGCCACTCGCCTCTCTTTTAGAGCTTGTGAAAAAAACTCGATATACACCACGCCTGTTCGTCGTAGCCGCGGTTAGGAAACCGCGCCGTACTCCTGTGAAAACGGAAGCACCTTGTTATCACCGCAAAGGCGCGAAGGGCGCGAAGGTTTTTCTTGGCGTTCTTTGCGCCTTCGCGGTTCGTCACTCTGTCACTCCCGTGAAAACGGGAGGAAAACGGGAGCTATGTGTTCGCCACAGGCTTCCCAACCGTGCACGAGTGAAGTCGGCCCTCTGTTCAATCCCCCAACCCGTTTCAGCAACCCCAAAGAAGAGCCAGGGCGGGCTTTGCGCTAATCTGTGAAGGATATTGGTCTATCAGCGCGCAACCAACGCGCTATTCATGATTGAGGAGGCAGTGCATGACCACCTTGTCCGTCCCCCGACCCACCATTCCCGGCCCCCCGGCTACGCCCATTCTTGGCTGGCGGGGGAATATGGCGCGACTTTTTGCTTTTCCCAGCAAATATTTGCGCCACCTGTATGAGAACTACGGTGACCTGGTGGCTCTGACTGATCAGAGTACGGCCGTCATCTTTGTCTTTCATCCTGATTACAATCGCCAGGTCATGTCTAACTCCGACACCTTCTGGACACGGGAGGAGTTTATCCGCATCCCAGAAGGCTCGGCTCTGAAGCGGGTGGGGGCGGGGTTGTTTTCCATGAACGGTGAGAAGCACCGTCAGCACCGGCAGCTGATGATGAAGGCTTTTGACCGTTCAGGTATCGCCGGCTATCGGGACGAGACCAACGCCATTACGGATGATGTTTTGAACAGCTGGCAAGAGGGGTCTCAGGTTGATCTGGTGCGCGAAATGCAGAACCTGGCCCTGCGCGTGGTCAGTAAGGTGTTGTACGGGTTGGACGTCACCCCTCAGGCGCGCAATCTGGTGGAGATTATCCAGGAGTGGATGGCGCTCAACCTCAATCCGCTGGTAGCCGTTTTTCCGATTGATCTGCCCGGCCTGCCCTATCGCCGACTGCTGAACCTCTCTGTCACGCTGGAGCAGGAAGTTTTGGCCCTGGTGGAGCAGAAGCGCCGCAACCTCACCCGCGAGCGGGATGCCCTGACCGCTTTGATTTTGGCCCATGATGAGGATGGCAACAGCCTGACCGATCAGGACCTGGTAGGACACGCCACCTTGCTCTTTGGCGTGGGGCATGAAACGACGGCCAGTTGTCTGATCTGGACGCTGTTTCTGCTGGCGCAACATCCCCAGATTCAGGCGGCCTTGCTGGAGGAGCTGGACGCGGTGTTGGGCGGTGAGTCCCCCACCGTGGAGCAGTTCGATGATCTGCCCTTGCTAGATGCTGTGGTGAAGGAGAGCCTGCGCGTCTTGCCCCCCGGCGCTTTCAGTATGCGCGCTGCCCAGAAGGCGTTCACGGTGGGGGGCTACGAGTTGCCGGCCGGAACCTTTGTCACTTTCAGCCAGTACATCACCCACCACCGCCCTGATCTCTACACCAACCCTGACCGGTTTGTGCCTGAGCGTTGGTTCAGCATCAAGCCGGGGCCGTATGAATATATCCCGTTTGGGGCCGGCCCGCGTATGTGCGTGGGGATGGGGTTTGCTCTGATGGAGGTCAAGGTGGTGATTGCTAAATTATTGCAGCGCTACCGCCTGGAGTTGCCAGACGGGCTGAAGGTGGATTGCAAAGAGACCTTCGCCCTACAGCCCAAGAAAGCCCTGCCGGTGACGATTCGCCCCCGCGATGGCAGTCTCCAGCGGGCGATGGTGCGAGGTAATATCCACACGCTAGTAGACCTGGGCTATCGGGTGTGAGTGGCGTGTCCTTAGCGCGTAGCCGCGGTTTCCCAACCGCGCCTCCGGATGAGTTAAGGAGGTTTCGATGACCAGTATTGTACCTGAACAGGAAGCCCACGCTCTGGCGCGGTCGGTGGCCGGCCGCTCTTGGGTAGGTGCGCGCCGCCTCAGCCCCACCCAGGCCCTGGTGGTGTGGACGATTGTCGCCAGCGTGGCCCTCGCCGGCAGTCTGGAGGGATTGGCGCGCTGGTCGGCGGTGCAGGCCTGGCTACCTCCGCCCAGTGTTGGCAGCCGTAGCCTTCAGTTTGACGTGCAGTTAGACCGCCTGGAACGCTTCGCGGCCGGGGGCGGAGTGGATTGTCTTTTTATCGGATCCTCGATTGTGCATCTGGGCATCAACCCCACCGTTGTCAGCCAGACCTACAACGAAGCGACCGGCCGGCCGTTGCGCTGTTTTAACTTTGGCGTCTGGGGCATGGACGCGGCTACGGCCGGGGTACTGGGGCCGCTGTTGGTGGAGGCCTATGATGTCCCGATTTTGATTTACACGACAGCGGCGCGTGACTATTTGCCGGACCCGGAAGCGGCTAAATTGCTGGACAACCCCTGGGTGTCCAATCGGTCGGGCCGGGCCACGCCGGCCACCTGGCTGGTAGAACACTCAGTGGCCTTGCGCACTCTGGGGGCGCTGGTCAACCGTGTGCATGTGGATAATCAATGGGTGCAGAAGGTGATGGATGTTGACCGCTATACCCAGACGGATGGCTACTACCGCGAGACGGGGCTGGGCAATGTCTCTACGCCGCCTGATCTGAGTTCCCCTGAAGAGCAGCTGTATGTCTGGATGCTGTCTGATTATGCGGTTCATCCGGCGGCGCTGGCGGGGCTGGAGCAGCTGGTGGCTTTGCAAGCGACCGGCCGACAGGTCTTGCTGGTGGAAGCGCCCATGCACCCCTCCATCCTGTCTTTTTTGCCTCAGGGTGAAGAGGATTACCAGGCTTTTTCTGACCAGGCCCAGGCCATTGGCGAGCGCGCTGGTGTTCCGCTTTTGTGGGGCGGGACGTTGCCCCAACGCATCCCTGACGCCGGCTGGTCAGATCGCTTTCACCTCAATACGGTTGGCGCTGACCAGTTTAGCGCCCAGGTGGGGGCGTGGTTAGTCGGCGTGCTGGAATAGCGGTAACCGCGGTTCGGACGAACACGTAGATTTGCCACCTCTGGCCGTCTTATGGAGTTGGCAACTCTGCCATGAACAGGAGAGGCTATCATGTCTATGACAACCCTAACCTTTTTGCTGGCGGTGGCAGTAGCGGCGCTGATAGCCGGCCGCCTCCCCCGGCCGCGACACAATCAATGGTTGCTGCTGCTTTCGATCTTATTTTGCGCCGCCTGGTCAGGCCGACTGTTGCTTTTCTTGCTGGGGGTGACGTTGATCAACCACTTCCTGGGACGACGCGTGCGCGACCCGGCCGGCCAGCAGCCACGCCGGGGTTGGTTGCGCCTGGGCGTTCTTCTCAATCTGGCCAGCCTGGTGGTTTTCAAATACACCCGCTTTTTCTTCCCCGAGTTTCGCGGGCTGCTGGCCGATATTGGTCTCGAACCCCAGCTCAGCTTTGGCCTGAGCGTGGTGATGGTGTTGGGGTTGTCTTATGTCGCTTTGCAGGGCATTGCCTACCTGGTGGATGTCGCCCATGGGCGGGTTGCGCCGGCTTCTCTTCCCGATCTGGCGCTGTATCTGATTTACTTCCCCAAGCTACTGGCCGGCCCGATTGAACGGCCGGCCTCCTTCCTGAACCAATTGACCCAACCCCACCCGGTCAATATTGGGCGTAGCGCCGGCCAGATCGGAGTTGGCCTTTTCCGTAAATTGGTCATCGCCGACTCGCTGGCCCTGGTCATCCCCGCCAACGGCTGGCAGGTGTGGAACGGCGCGCCGGCCGTCGAAGTTGTGGTGTGGTTGATGCTCTACTCCTTCATGCTCTACAACGATTTCGCCGGCTACACCGACATCGCCCGTGGCGTCAGCGGCCTGTTTGGCATTGAACTGACCCCCAACTTCCGCCAGCCCTATTTTGCGCGCAACCTGACGGAGTATTGGGATCGCTATCACATCACGCTCAGCCATTGGTTGCGAGATTACATTTACCTGCCCCTGAGTTTAAGATTGCGCCAGCGCGCGGCGCGGCGGGCAGAGCGACGGGCGCCAGCCGGCGCCCCCTTCCGCCCCGGTCTGGCCTATCTCGCCCTGCCCCCCCTCCTGACCATGGCCGCCAGCGGTCTGTGGCACGGTCTCAGCCCCAATATGCTCATCTGGGGCTTGTTGCACGGCCTGTATCTATTTGTTGAGCGCTGGCGACGTGGCGACGCGGCCACACCGCCCGATGCCTGGCCGCGTTGGCGACAGCTTGTGGGCATGGCGCGGGTCTACCTGTTGACGGTTGTGGCCTTTGCCTTCTTCCGTCTCGATTTGCTCTTCACCCTGGATGTTTTGCGTCCACCCTCTCCCTTCACCCTCTCGCTCATGCCGGGCCTGTGGGTGCTGGCGCCCGTCTTCCTCTCTCTCTGGCTGGATAAGGTTGAGGCGACGGGGTTACCGCTGGGGGCGCGCTGGCCCGAACCGGTGCGCGCTGTGGGGTTGGCGCTGGCGCTGTTGTTGATAGTAGCCGCTTCTCTGGTCAACGCTGGCCCCCCCTTTATCTATCAAGGGTTCTGATGCTGTGGCATCCCGTCAGGCGCTGAAGCATCCGGTGACGCTCTCTGAAGCGCCGGCTACCAGCCGACATCAGGGAGGAAACGACGGAAGGAACGGAATACACGGCAGATTGTAAGGATTGAAGGAGATAGCATGGACGCCATCCAGGCCCATTCCCTGACCACCAGCCCCAGCCGGCCGGCCACCCTGGCTCTATTCGAGGGACATCGCTACCTGGCGCTGGAAACCCGACGGCGCAGCGGCGCAACCGTTGTCACGCCCATGTGCTTTGTCATCCATGAGGATAAGATCTATCTGCGCACCAGCCTCACCAGCGGTAAGATCAAACGTCTGCGCCACACCCCCCAGGTACGCCTGGCCCCATCCGACCCTGTCGGCAAACCTCTGGGCAACTGGGTGGAGGGGGAGGTAACGCTCTTTGGGGTGGGTGAAATGGCGTGGGTGTACGATTTGTTCAAACGTAAATATCGCCTGGAGCAACGCCTGGTAGACCTGGTGGTGCGCTGGCGGCGGCTGACCTATGTTGTCCTGGCGGTGCACTTGTAACGGGGCGCCCGAGTGAAATCCCTTTGCGTTCTTTGCGCCTTAGCGGTTCGTCACTCCCGTGAAATATGAACACTTCAACTTTGCTGACCCGCTTCCTGGACGCTCCGGCCGATCAGCCGTGTGTCACGCTGTGGCATGGGGCGGGGCAGGAAGAGCGCCTCACCTTTGGCGAAATGGCGGTGCGGGCGGCCGGCGCGGCCGACTGGCTGCAGACACAGGGGGTGACGGCCGGCGACCGCGTGGCCCTAATTTTGCCCCAGGGCCTCCCCTTGTTGACAGCCTTCCTCGGCGCGCTATGGCTGGGGGCTGTTCCGGCCATTCTGGCCTATCCTAACTTTAAGATCGACCCCGTCAAGTACAGCGCCGGTCTGACCGGTGTCATGCACAACTTACAGGCGCGGCTGGCTGTGGTGGATGGGGCTTTCCCCCCGGCTTTGATCGACCGTGTCCCGCGCCTGCGTGTGGCGGACGAGGGCGGTTGGGAAAGCGCGGTTACCTGTGTCCCGCCGCCCCATGTTGCCGCCCCCGGCGATATAGCTTTTATCCAACACTCCTCAGGCGCAACCGGGTTGCAGAAAGGGGTGGCGCTGACCCACCAGGCGGCGCTGGCGCAGCTGACGCATCTGGCCGAGGCGCTGGCCATCACCGCGGCCGACCGCATCTACAGCTGGCTGCCCCTCTATCACGACATGGGCTTGATTGCCTGCTTCTTGGGGCCGCTGGTTTATCATCTAGAGGTGGTGATGCAGTCGCCGACGAGTTGGGTGATGCAGCCGGCCGTCATGCTGCAACTCATCAGCCGTTACCGCTGCACGCTGGCCTGGTTACCCAACTTCGCCCTGGCCTTTCTGGCGGATCGAGTGCGGCCGGCGCAACGCCAGGGTCTCGATCTGTCCTGTCTGCGCATCCTCACCAACTGCTCCGAACCGGTGCGGGCGGCCAGCATGGAGCGCTTTTACGCTGCCTTCGCCCCTCACGGTCTACGCCGTGAGGCGTTGCATACCAGCTACGCCCTGGCGGAAAATGTCTTTGCCGTGACCCATTCTTACCCGGCCGGCCCTCTGAAGCCCCTGTGGGTGCATGGTGACCGCTGGCGAGAGGCGCAGGTGGTTAAACCCGTTCCGGCCGTACATCCCCAGGCCCTGGCGCTGTTAGATTCCGGGGTCTGCCTGACCGGCAACCGCGTGCGCATTGTGGACGCGGCCGGCCAGGATGTGCCCCCTGGCCAGGTGGGCGACATTTTGATCTACAGTGACTCTCTTTTCACCGGTTACGACAACCGGCCCGATCTGACACGACCTGTTTGGGATGGGGAGTGGTATCGCACCGGCGACCTCGGCCTATGTTGGGAGGGGCGTTTGGTGGTGACCGGCCGGCGCAACGATTTGATCATTGTGGCGGGCAAGAACATCTACCCCCAGGATATTGAGGAGATCGTCAGCGCCCATCCCGCCATCCACGCTGGTCGGGTTGTGGCCTTGGGGTTTTTTAACCCTGACCGGGGAACAGAGGAGATGGTGGTTGTGGCCGAGCTGGAGGAGGAAGGTACACCCGCCTCATCTCCTTTGGAGATCGAGCTCGCCTTGCGCCAGGCCATTCTGGCCGAGCTGGATGTGGCTGTCAAAACCATTTACCTTAAACCGCGTCATTGGCTGATCAAAAGTACGGCCGGCAAGCCCGCCCGCGCCGATACTCGCGCCCGGCTGGTGCGGGAACATCCAGAACTCCAATCAGAGCCGGCCCCATCTCACACAGGAGCGCATGAATGGTCTCCACGACCGAACTCATCCACCACATTCTCCACGATGTCATCCGTCGTCCCGGCCTGACACTGACGCCCGATACGCCCCTGGTGTCCAGCGGCTTAATCGACTCCTTCATGTTGGTCGATCTCATTGTCAGTCTAGAGAACCTCTTTAATGTGCCCATACCCCCCGGTGCAGTCCAGGCGGAGGATATGGAAACGGTGCGCCGCATGTTGGCTACCGTTCAAAAATTTCAGTCAGGAAGAAGTGATGCCCAGTCCTATAGCATGGTTTGAGATTCCAGCTGTTGATTTTGCGCGTGCGGTGGCCTTTTACCAGGCGGTGTTGCAGGTTCAGCTGCGCGATGTGTCCCCGTACACCGGTTCACCTTACGCTCTTTTTCCGGCCGGTCCCGGCGACATCGGCGGCGCGATTGGGGTGGGGGCCAACTACACCCCAGCCCATATCGGGGTGACGCTTTATCTGCGCGTCACCGATGGGCTGGACGCGGCCCTGGCGCGGGTGGCCCCGGCCGGCGGGCAGGTGCTGACCCCCAAATCGCCCCTACCGCAAGGCTTTTTCGCCATCATCCAGGATACAGAAGGGAACCGAATCGGCCTGCGCGAGTAGGAGCGTGGCCAGGCCATGCCGCTACGCTGCGCCGAAGAGGAAGAAAGCGGCCCAGTAGAAAGGGTGTTGATAGGCAGGGTTGGTATGGTGGACGAAGGCGCGCTGGGCGGCGCACAACGCGGCGCTTAACGACTGGCCCCCGGCCATCTCGCGGTAAAACCGGCCGATCATCTCCACCGCGGCCCGATCATCCACCCCCCAATGGCTGACCAGGGTCGCCCCGGCCCCGGCCAGCAGAAAGGCCCGCGCCAGCCCCACATGTTCCCCTCCTCGTGGCAGCCCGCGCCCGGTTTCACAGGCGCTCAGCGCCACCAATCGCGCCGACAACTGCAAGCCCAAGACATCCTTCGTCTCCAGGCGACCATGCGCCAGCTCAATGTAGGAGTAGAGGGGGTTGTCCGGGCGGAAGACGGCATGGGCTGTCAGATGGATATAAGCGCAGGTCTGGGTCAGCGCATCCGCCAGCCGTTCTGGGCGGGCCTGCTCGCCTAAGAAGACGGTAAAGTTGGGGTAGGCCTGCCGAATAGCTTCCACCTCGGCGGCGACGTAGGGCAGAGTGCGGCCGGCGTAGGCCAGGATCATGCCTGTGGCGGCGCTCGTCGTCATGGCCGGCGGCCGGGTCAGCTTGTGGGTGTACCAGGCAGTGGCGCTGGGGGTGTAGCTGACGTCGTGGGTTTCTAACACATAAGCATGGCGCCGCTGGTTGTAGAAGGCATGAAAAGGCAGGTGTAGCAACACCCCATCCAGCGTCAGAATGAGACGGGGATACTTTTCCAGCCAGCCTTCCAGCGGGGCCAGAAAACGATCATACCAGCGTGCGAGGGGCAAACGTGCGGCAGCTGTCAGAGATGAAGCGTGGGCCTCGATCAGACAGGCCGGCAAGGCCCGCACATTGCACACCCAATCCAGTCCCTCCTCCACGGCTTGGGGGCTGGAGGCTGGCCCCAGGCCCACGGGAGTTGTCGGCCCCCGCCGCGTCATGGGAAAGCACCACACCTGGTCTCTCACCACCGTGTAATGTAACATCAACGTGTCATCGGGCAACATCTGGCAAGCATCGGCGTAGGCCACCGCATAGACCGGCTCCGGCGTCGGGCGGGGGTTAGCGTGACGCAACCTCTGACCATGCAGCCGTTCCACCAACTCCCGCCCTCGCGCGCGTTCACTCCAGTAAAAGGCCTCTTCAAAATGGCCTCGCCCCAGGTTGAGCCGGATCAAATCGTGGAAAGGGGCCATCTGACTGTCCAGAAAGCCATTGCGCAGCTCCTTACTCCCGAGTTCACCCCGCACCCGCTCAATCGCTTCCACAGCCTTCTGCAGCGCCGCCTGCGCTGCGGTGTAGTTGCCCAGTTGCAGCCACACCAGGCCCAGCCCCTGCCAGGCCTGACGCATCAGCTCCCAATCATCAATGCTTTCGGCGGCGCGCTCCACCGCCTCATAGCCAGCAATGGCCGTTCCCAACGCGCCTTGACGGGCGGCATGGGCGGCCGCCAACAACTCCACCTGCACCAGCCCTCGCAGCGCGCCGCGCTCAGCCGCTGCCTGACGCAGGGCGGCAATTTTGGGGCCAATCTCGGCCGCGGCCGGCTCGTGCTCCAGCAGCCAGGCGCACTCGCTGATCTCCAGGCTCAGCAGGCCTGGAAAGTCAGCCGCGCTGTGGCGTGCACGGGCAAAGGCGCGTTGCACCTTGTCACGAGGGGCCTGGCGCAAAATGGAAAGCTCGGCCAGGTGCATCTCGGCCCGGGCTATTTCAACGCGATGGGACGTCGCGGCGCTTTGCAACCTGGCGCGTCCCTCTTCCAGGTGGGCCAGCGCCTCGGGCCATAGGTTGAGCTGCTTTTTCAAAGCTCCCAGATTAATATGGGCGCGCGCCATCTCGACCACCGCGCCGGGGTCATCGGGGCGATCTTGCCAGAGGGCCAGTTTCTTCTCGTATAAAGCAATGGCTTCATCATAGCGCCCCAGGCGTTTGTAGAGGATGCCCATGTTGTTAGCCAGGCCCGCCAGACGGCGGCGGTCGCCTGCTTCAGGGCTGGCCTCTAAGGTTTTCCAGCTTTCCTGGGCTTTGGTCAGCGCCAGCTGATATTGTCCGACGAGGTGCAAGGCCCAAACCCAGCCAATGGTCAGACGGGCCAGGTTGAGGGTTTCGCCCTGGGCGGTGAAGGTGGCCGCCGCTTTTTCAAAGTGGCTGAGGGCGTCGCGGGCGCGACTGGCCAGGGCGTAGATGTTGCCCCATGTCCAATGGCTTTGGGCAATGATGGCCTCATCTTCCAGGGCGCGCCCCAGGTCGTAGATAACCTGAGCGATGCGCAGCGCCTCCTCGGTTTCACCGCAGGACACCTTTTGCGCCGCCTGGTCGCGCCAATCCGTCACAATATCTCGCCACGCCAGGTCGCGAGGATGGGTGAGCAAAAGGGAAAAGAGGTTATCCTGACTGGAACGCTCCAGCAGCGCTTCCAAAAGTGTCGGATTGTCCATTGACGATGCTGTGTCCGGGCCGGCCGGCATCTGCGCCTGGCCAACCGGCCGACGTGTCATCTCGTTCACCTATCTGATTATCCTAACAGAAATGAATGGAAAGCGCTATGCCTGAATAGATATGACTTTGAGTATGGATGCAACGGATGGGGCCGGGCGCAACCGGCCCATCGTCATCGATCGGGCATGGATCAGGGATGATACAGCGGCACATAAATCTCCAGCGTCGGAGACGAGAAGCAGAAGGTGACCAGTCGCCGGCTGGGGAGGTCGCTGAATTGGAAGATGCCAGCCTCGCCGATGGGTGTCGTTGCCAGCAGCCCCTCATCCCCCAGGACGGCCGCCTGCTCGGGCTCGATGCCTAACAATTGGCCTTGAACGGTGCAGCGCCCGTCCGCGTTGTGCCACTGAGTCAGGATAATGGCGGCATCTTCTAGCTCGACCACCGCAAAGGCGTGGGTGCGGCTGTCCACAAACACCCCCTCGCCTGGCTGGTGGCTTTCCTGTTTGTGGGCCAGGGCGTGGCGCAGAGGCACCGGGGCCAGATGAGGCGGCAGAGGCCGGGCGATGAAGCGCTTGAAGCGGGCGCGCCAATCTTCCAGCAGCTGCGCCAGGCCGCCGGCGGCCGGCCGGTCGACAGCTTCAGGGCCCAATTGAAGGGCATCGGCGGCGCAATGGGGGCAGCGCAGGAGGTGGTTGGTGATGACCTGTCGCTCTTCCACCCCGGCCAGACCCCACTGATAGTTCAACAAGCGGCCGGGATCAGGGCAATGCAGCCGAAACAGGACAGCCGTCAACTGTTCATTTTCCTGGCGTAGCGCTGCCAGGGCCTCCTGTGTGGCCTGGTCGGCGAGATCAAGGCCGGCCGGGGTCAACACGCCGGCCAGATAAGCGTCAAGCGCCCACAAAGGGATAGGATGGGAGGGAGATGATTCACTCATAGGACAAACTCTGGTATGGATGTGGCTTCCTGGAAACGGCGAAGCGAACCAATCAGTGCAGTGGCACCGGACAGATGACAGGATAAGCGCCAGGTAAATGATAATCGATCCTATAAACGCGATTCGTAGCTGTTTTGGGGCATGAGAAGATGAAATAGCCTGGATTGGCTTAAATGATCATTCTAATTAGCTGGACGGCCGGCGGCTTCTCCAGAGTTGCCAACTTTATAAAGTATCCCACAAGCCACGACAGGCAGCATCTCGTTTGATGCGATCAAGCAAATTGCGCTTCCTTTTATATATGTCGGCTACCTGGGTAAATTGTTGGGGAAAATGGTGTGCAATGTCGGCCGGCTTCTGACCAAAAAGCCAGAGTTGCTCAGCCATCAAAAAGTCTTCCTCGTCCCCGCAATTGCGCCGAATACACTCCCAGAGCTGTTGATGCAGCTGGTGACCGGCCAACCGGTCTTCCATTTGTTCCGGCTGATGATGAGCCGTCGCCTCGGCAAAGGCGTGGTGGATGCGGCGCTGGCGTTCCTGGCGACGATAGTAGACCATGATAGCCGTCTCGCCGCATTTGATCAGGTAAGAGAGAAGCTGCCCCAGCGAGTCAAAATGGGCCAGCGTTTCGGCCGTAATATATTGGAAAAAACGCACCAGCGCATCCTGGGCCAGGTCGTGGATCGTATCCGGATCCTCATGGGGGCAGCGCCGGGCGATTTTGCGCTCCAGCCAGGGATGGTAAATCTCATAGACGAGCACATCCGCCCCTTCGACGCGGCGGACAGCTCGTCGAATCAGCTCCAGACAAAAGCGTTCGTCGTTGACCTGTTCGTGTTTGAACAGCTCATTTTCCCGGCGGCACAGTTCGGCCAGACGCACGTTGCTTAAGAGTTGGCTGTCTTCCACGCGTTTCCTCATCACAGCAGAGTTGCCGGCTTGCGAGCCAGACGCATCATCCAGGCCCTTCATCACCATCGCCATCCGTTGGCGACTGATTACCTCATCGGGGGGACACGCAAATCCACCCCACCTTATTCTACTGGACAATGGGGAATGGGTGAAGAGGTGAAATGACCTGGTATATAGCCCTAAAGTTGCCCTGCTGTCGGGTAGCGGACGCAGGCAAAGGCGCGCCCCAATGTCTGTAGGTGTAGAGCAAGATTCTTTCTTGCTCGCGCCCAACTATTCTTGAGCAGAGATTGAACATAAAATGACGTGGCGTCTGATGGGCGGCCGGGTGTATGGTATGATGGAGATACGCCCTTGCTGGCAAGTAGCGGTCAGCCCTGGCATGGCAAGGTGTGTCCCATCTATTCACTTCATTCATAAAGGGAGATAGAACCATGAACCTTCTTTTTAGCAGACAATGGCGCGTCCGTGTGGTTGGCTGGCTGATGATTGGCTGGCTGATGGGGCTGACAGTGGCCTGCGCTGCGCCTACCCCCACCTCGACCTCGGCCGCCACCCAACCTGCCTGGCCCCTCCTCAACGAAGCCATTGACCAGGTAACGTCGGTCGCACCAGCCGAAGCGTGGAGTCCCTGGGACGCTACTCCTGACCCGGATGGGCAGTGGGTTTATTTTACTGCCAACGGCCCGGCCGGCCCTGGCGTGTTTCAGGTAGCGTCGGCCGGCGGTGAAGTCACAGCCCTGGCCGGGGGCGCGCCGCTGACAGCACCCTGGGGCATCACCATTAGTAGCGACGGTCAGACACTCTACGTTGCCGACCGGGGATTGACCGGGTCCAACGCCGGTAATGTGATTTTTGCCCTGCCGACGACCGGCGGAACGCCTACACCTCTGGCCGCGACGGCCGGCCGGCAACCGCAGGGCGTCCAGCTGGTGGTGGAAAATGGGGCTGACCAGCTTTACTTCACTGGCGTGGCCGACGGACAACCGGCCGTTCTCAAGCTCGATCCCCAGGCCAACGCCGAACCAACTCGACTCTTCCAGGGCGCGCCGCTGGTTGCTCCCAGCGGTCTGGCCGTGACCCAAAGCGGGGTGGTGTATGTGGCCGACCTGGCGGCCGGCCTGGATGGGAGCGGGGCGATCTTACGTCTGGCGGCCGGCGCGGCCGAAAAAATCGTCGACGGTTTGCGCGTCAATCCCTGGCTGGCCGGTGTAGCCTTGACATTGGACGAATCCATCTTATTGCTGTCCAATCTACACCGTGAGCAGGGTACGGCCCAGGTTTTGGCTGTGGCGTTGGCCTCCAATGAGCTATTCTTGATCAACAAAGGCATTGGGGACAATATGCAGGCCGGCGGCTTACACCGCGCCCTGCGCGTCA
Source organism: Anaerolineae bacterium (assembly GCA_034435495.1). GTDB lineage: Bacteria > Chloroflexota > Anaerolineae > Promineifilales > Promineifilaceae > DAOTXO01. Next base: position 1,632 of record DAOTXO010000030.1, on the reverse strand, counting down.
ACCAGTTCGCCTGGGCGGATGGCCCTTACCCGCCCCCCTTCGCCACGCCGCGCGAACCTGTCATTGGCCGTGAATTCCTGACCGGCGGCGGCGTTTACTTCCTGACCACGCCCTGAACCCAGGGCCTGGGTTGCCGGCGCAGCGCTATAAGGAACACACAAGGCGCTCAACATGGAAATATAGAAAATGACCTACACCTTACGCCTTCCGGCGCGCATCAACCTTCTGGGTAATCCCACGGACGCCAATGAGGGAGATTTTGCGGTTATTTCGCTGGCAATTGACCTCTACGCCCAGGCGGAGATCACGCCGGCTGATGGCCACGAAGTGATCGTGCGCGCCGGTTGTGCGCCGGATGCGCCTGTCATAGGCGCGGTCAACGCCTCCAACTGGGGCCAAACCCATGCGGCCACGCCTCTCTTGTCTTTTGCCCTGGCCGCCATCAACGCCTTTCGGTGGGCCAGTCCGGCGTTACAGGCCGGACTGGCCAAGGGGGGCTTCCGCCTGACACTGGGCAGCGATGTGCCGCCGCAGAGTGGTCTGGGTGGTTCCAGCCTCTTCATCCTGCTAACTCTCGCGGCCCTGCGCGCCCATTATGCCCTGGACTTAACCCCCTACCACAACTATTTCCTGGCGGAACTGGCCCAGCGGGTAGAGGCGCAGGCGTTGGGCATCACCTGTGGCTATGCCGACCGCTATGTCCCCTTGTTTGGCGGCCTGGCTTATGTGGATTATCGGGGCAAGTTACAGCAGCGCCCGCTGGGCGAGGAACCGCTGGCAACTTATGAACGCCTGGATGAGTGGGTGGGCCATGTTCCCCTGGTGGTGATGAGTAGCGGAGTGCCCCATGACTCCGGGGATGTGCATGGGCAGATGCGCCCGCGCTATCTGGCGGAACAAGCGGCCTGGGAGCAGAACGGCGGCGCGCCGCCCCGCCTGGTGCAGCTGATGCAGGCCGCCTGGGAGACGGCCTGGCGGGGCAAGCTGGCCCTGTTGGCCCACGATTGGCCGGCGGTTGGGGCGTGGATGAACCGCAACCATGCCCTGGTGGATGAGATGATGCGCCAATGTGGTTTGGAGGATGGCGCCGGCCGGGTTAACAACCAGCTCATCGAGGCGGCCCTGGCTCACGGCGCCTATGGGGCCAAACTGACCGGGGCCGGCGGTGGCGGCTCCGTTGTGGCCCTGGTTCGGCCGGGAGAAGAGGCGCAACTGGCGCAGGTCTGGCATCAATCAGCTCAGGCGGCCGGTCTGACCGCAGCCCAAACCCTCGTCCCTGGCCTTGACCGCCATGGCTTGCGTGTGACGCCCCACCCCCCATCAAGCCCTGGTTTCCTCCTTGATGCCGGCCGATAGCCGGCGCTCCGCCCTTGTCTCCGTTCTCTTGATCCCGTTTTCACGGGGGCTTCCCGGTTCCATCATTTTGTTCTCACCGCTGGAACGCTGATGACGCTGATGGTACGCTGATGACGCTTATCAATCGCCGCCTATGTGTTTGTTCTTTCTTGGCGTTCTTCGCGCCTTCGCGGTTCCATCATGTTGTTCTCACCGCTGGAACGCTGATGACGCTGATGGGACGCTGATGACGCTGATCAATCGCCGCCTATGTGTTTGCTCTTTCTTGGCGTTCTT
>DAOTXO010000029.1:0-1630 GCA_034435495.1 Anaerolineae bacterium | reverse complement strand
CAGCCGGTGGCCCTGCGCGTGATTAGCAACCCCCCGGCCGGCAGCGACGGCCTCTACTACCTGCACACCGACCACCTGGGCAGCCTGACCCTCATGACCCTCCCCAACGGCGCGCTCCACAACGACGGCACGGCCCGCTACCAACCCTTCGGGGCCTTCCAGCAAGCTACCCCCACCACCCCCGGCCGCACCCGCCACGGCTACACCAACCACCAGCATAACAACACCGGTGACGGCGACATCGGACTCATCTACATGAACGCCCGCTACTACCTCCCCGGCCTGTCCCGCTTCGCCTCCCCCGACACCCTCATCCCCGACCCCACCAACCCCCAGGCCCTCAACCGGTTTTCATACGTCGGCAATAACCCGCTTGCTTTCAAAGATCCTTCAGGGCATTGTGGTGCTGAGTTCAGCAATAGGGCATACGATTTTGCGGCGGCCAGTGAGCAGGGAAATCGGTGTCGTCAGCTACGCAGTGACCTGGGCAATCTTCTTGGCTATCCAGTACAGGGCGTGTGGTATTCGTGGCAGATGGAAGCGTTCCTTGAAGGGACCCGCTTCCTGGTCGAGAACGGTTTTACATTTCAAGGAGCTTTGCCTGCCCCCCATCTAATCAGATCGGCCCTGCAAGAATATACTGGCTATTGGGCCGGGCGTAAGACTTCATTAGAAGTCTCGGCTAGAACGGTGGAATACGCTTTCATTCTTGGGGGACATATTAGCGATCTGATTGCTGTGTTGAGTGGTCATGAAGGGGATGGGTTGGATGGTTTACAACCAACCCCGCTTGGACCCTACAATACATTTGCAGGTTATGGCTTGACGACAACCGGGTTCAGTGCAAAATACAAAGACCCAGATGACGCCAACAACCAGGTACATCATACCTGGTTCTATCTCCAACTCGGTTATTATCATGGAGACTTCATCGCCTGGCTCGGCAATGTCAAGCATGAAGTCTTTGATAGTGGGAACTCTATACCTGATTACCGATCTGGTAACTGGGGAATCTGGGCCGGAGACGCTGTCAGAAGAGGAGTTCTCAATTTACCTGAGCTTGCATGGAGTTTGCGTACCGATTTGGCTTCAGATTAGTTGTCGTGAACCATAATCGCCACAAGTTTAGAGGGCCAGATGAAGGTTTTTAACAGAACCCTGGTAGCATTTTTCCTTGTTCCGCTGTTTATCGTGCTAGGTCTGATAATAGACACCTGCTTAAGAATCTCTTACGTTAGCGTTCATCTGGGCGGCGAGCAGGCCCATAGTTGGTATGAAGTGGAAACCCAGTTGAAATCTTATTTTGAGGTTGGTATGGCGCGTGAGCAGGTGGTAGCAATCTTGCAGACAATCGATCCACATATCAAGGCGCAAATCGTTCCAGACGATCAGATCGAGTGCCACTCTGAATGTTGTGAGATACTCCTGCTTTTTAGAGATAGGTTGGGGAAATCTTTCGGTCATGTATTTTGTTATGACAAAAGCTATCGGTTCTTATATGTTACTGTAGGATCTTAAGTTGAACTGGTTTAACCTTATGAAAGTCTCCGCAACACCGGCGACGGCGACATCGGCCTCATCTACATGAACGCTCGTTACTACCTCCCCGGCCTGGCCCGCTTCGCCTCCC
>DAOTXO010000028.1:0-3996 GCA_034435495.1 Anaerolineae bacterium | reverse complement strand
CCGGCGCGGCCGGCTGCTCCCCGCTACAAAACAGGTCAGACAGTGCGCCACCCCCAATTTGGGTCGGGCATCGTCATCGAATCCAAAGTAACCGGCAACGATGAGGAAGTGACGGTGGCCTTCAAAGAAGTGGGCATTAAGCGCCTGGCCGCCAGCTTTGCCAATCTGGAGATTGTGTCTTAGGGATCGTCTAAAAACGATGTCCCCTTTGGTTCGTAGTAACTGCCTTAGAAGTTTGGAGTCGGTACAACGAACTTATTTTGAGACGCTCGCGTACAGATGGCGCCCTTCTCAATCGACCAAGCCTAGAGCGCGATCAGCAAATTCCAGCAAATCTCCCAGGTGATTTTCGATCACATCCACCATAATTTGTAAGCTGAGCGCCTGGTACTGATGCACCAATATGTTGCGAAAGCCCACCATGGCTTGTAGTTGTTGCATTTGTGCGGTTGAAAGGAGGCCAGCCTGGTGTAGCAAGGCGAAACTATCCCGACTTCCCTGAGGCAATCCCAGCTTTTTGCGGCGCACCAGATGATTGGCAATGTCGATGGTCATCTCGCAGATACGCTGTAGGTTGAGGGCAATGGCGTCCTGTTTCAGGTAATCGCTGGCAAAGGGCACACCTGTATCCAGGGCATAATAGGTTTTAATCTGCTGAATACACCGTTCGATGCTGGCCTTTTTGTTGAGAATCGCATCATTCATATATCGTAGAATCTCCCGCTACGTAGTCCTTCAGCGATGATGTCAGCCCGTTCCTCATTGAGCTTTTGATACGAGGCCAGCGTCAGCATCTCAAATTCGTCGGCCGCCCGGACATCGGCGCAAAACAGACGTCTGTCCGCCATGATGACTTCTTTTTGCAGCACCGTTGAAACCTGGCGTAAGTTGATTAAATCAACATCGCGCTTCAACGCCTGTTCCAGCTCCAGGCGCGCCTGACTTAGAACCAGAGGAGGGGCGAGTCTGGCTTCGGCCGGCGGCAACAGCAGCGCGATGTCCACATCGCTTTCCGGCCACATATCTTCCGTCCCATACGTTCCAAAGAGGTAGATCGCCTGGGTAGTTGGATAATGGTGTACCAGGATGCGCACCAGCTCCTGTTCTTCGTTCATATCCGCTCCTGCTGCATTGCTGGCCGGCGCCCTTCGCCGACCCTCTCAAGCTGCCTATGGTCACCCATGATAACGCGCTCTGCGGTAGCCAACAAGAGAGGTTTCCACGCCGCTTGCAAGCTGGCCCTGGCTCGCAGGATCGGCCACAAATCTCCTGGATCACGGTAGCCCAGTTGCTCCCCCGGCGTCGGAAGGGGCGAGAGTGTGAGTGAGGCAGTTTATAGGCTAGCTACGTCTGCCATTCTGAGTCGGACAAGCGTTCGCGTCATTGGTTCAGCCTGCACCACAACAGCTTACGCTACTGGGGCGGCGTGTCGTGTATAATAACGATCATGGCGCGCCAAGACCTCTCGCCTCCTTCGACGGACTCCACTCCACCTGTTTCCACTTGGGATGAGTGGCTCATCCCACGTCTGATGCAGTGGCGGATGGAACTGGCCGGCGCACTCCTGGTGGTTATAGCGGTTTTCACCTGCCTGGGCCTGCTGGGTCTGGCCGGCGAGGCCACACTGGCCGCGCTTTGGGCGGATTGGGTACGTCGTTTGACAGGATGGGGGGCGTATGCCCTGGCGCTGCTGACCGGTGTGGGGGGTGGGCAGCTTGTCTTACGTCGCACCCCAGGACGTTATCGCATCCAGCCGCAGCAGATTCTAGGGCTGGAACTGGTGTTGTCTACGCTGCTGCCGGTAACCCATTGGCTGACAGGGGCGGACTTTACCGCAGCTGATTTGGGCCAGGCTGGCGGTTTGCTGGGCTGGGCGCTGGCCGCCCCGGTGGCGAATTTCTTGGGGCCGGTGTTGACCACGTTGCTGTATTTGAGCAGCCTGGCGGCTGGTGCAGCCCTGATGGCGCAGGTGCGTTTGGAGGATGTGGTGCGTTGGTTGGTGTATACCTCCGGCCATCTGCGCCGCTGGGCCGATGAGCTGGCGTCTGATCCCGACAGCGAACCGGTGCGCGTCATTCGTCCGACCACCCGGCCGGCCCGGTTACGCCTGGTTGAAACGAGCCAGCCGACATCCCAAGGCCGTAGCCCTCTTCTGCCACCTTTGAACCTGTTGCAAAAGGGGCAACCCCTGCGCCTGTCGCCGGCCGAAGCGGAACACAACCGCACTATCATTGAGAAAACCCTGCAGGATTTTGGGTTGGTCGGCCGGGTGGTGGAGATTCGTCAGGGGCCGACCATCACCCAATTTGGGGTGGAGCCGGGTTACGTCGAACGCCCCGGCCCCGACGGCCAGCCGCGCGCTTACAAGGTGCGCGTCATGCAGATCGCCCGCCTGCGCGCCGATCTCGCTCTGGCCCTGGCTGTGCCCCGCTTGCGCATTGAAGCCCCCATTCCTGGTCGTGGATTGGTGGGGATAGAAGTTCCCAACGCCCAGGCGGCCCCGGTCTACTTGCGGGATGTGCTGGAGTCGGACGTCTACCGCCGGTTACAGGCTCCATTGGCTGTGGGTTTGGGGGAGAGCGTGTCCGGCGAAGCTTACGCCATCGATCTGGCGCGGATGCCCCACCTGTTGATCGCCGGGGCTACCGGCACAGGCAAATCGGTGTGCATCAAAACCCTCATCGCTTCCCTGATCATCCAGCACACCCCTGACCAGTTGCAGCTGATCTTAATCGATCCCAAGCGGGTGGAGATGTTACGTTTCAATGGCCTGCCCCATCTTGTTGGGCCGGTGGAGGTGGAGGGGGAACGCATTGTGGGGGTGCTACGCTGGTTGGTGGCGGAGATGGAGCGCCGCTATGAACTGTTTGAGGCCTTGGGAGCGCGCCAGTTGCGCACCTATAACATCCGCCGGCAACGCCAGGGGGAAGCGCCGCTGCCTTATATCGTGGTGTTGATCGATGAACTGGCGGATTTGATGGTGCAATATTCAGCCGAGGTGGAGCGCACCCTCTGCCGGCTGGCGCAGATGGCGCGTGCCACCGGCATTCATCTGGTGGTTGCCACTCAGCGCCCCTCGACCGATGTTTTGACCGGCTTGATCAAAGCCAACTTCCCGGCCCGCATCTCTTTTGCTGTCGCTTCCAGCGTTGACTCGCGTGTCATTCTAGATCACGGCGGCGCAGAGCAGTTGTTGGGCAATGGAGATATGCTTTTCCTTTCCTCCGATGCCAGTATGCCGGTGCGCTTGCAAGGCTGTCTCATTAGCGATGAGGAGGTGGAAGCGCTGGCAGCCTATTGGCAAAAGGTGTCGTCAGCGGCGGCACAGCCGGCGCCGTGGGAGAGCCTTTTGGCCCGTATCAATCATATTGAGGAAACAGACGATTTGTTAGAGCAGGCCATTGCTTTATGCCAGAAACACGACACCCTGAGCATCTCTTTGCTCCAACGTCGTTTGCGGGTTGGTTTTCCTCGCGCTGCGCGCCTGATGGAAACCCTGTACGAGATGGATCTGGTGGAAGACCCCAAAACCGGCGGCCGAACTCGCCGCACCCACATCACCAACGACGATGACGACCCCCTGGGCAACTACCTGACCCAACGATCTGGTTAGCCCACCTTCTGAAGTCAATCTGTTAGAATCAGGCGTTCGCGCTTAAACCGCCGTAGTGCACGCTAGTCCACTTTGTCAGTTGACTCATTGTGTTGATTTCAATGCCTTCAAGCAAGGCAAGCCCTTTTATCCCGCGTGCTTCGGAGCAAATCCCACAAGCCTTCACTTGCCCGCCCTCGTTGATAATTGCCTTTAGCATACACTCAACGTATTGGTGACAAGTTAAGGCCATGAGACAATTGTCAAGACCTTTTTATAAACAAAATCAGCTATGCTGAGAGCATGACTGAGAAAAAACAACAACCAAAACGAAAAAAGTCCCTGCCCCATACGCGGGCAATTCAACGCGATCGACAAAAACGCCCCAGTGTTGCGCCGGCAGA
>DAOTXO010000027.1:0-9364 GCA_034435495.1 Anaerolineae bacterium | reverse complement strand
TCCGGTCTGGCGGCCGGCCGCCCGCTCGTTGCGCCAGGGCACACCGAAACGCCCCCGGTGCAACCTAGATCGTGACATAACCGACAGGAGCGTTGCCATGCCAATCCGCGCCGTCTATGCGGGAACGTTTGATCCCGTTCACAATGGGCATATTGACATCATGTTACGCGCCGCCGACATTTTTGGCGATCTGATCGTGGCTGTTTACGACCACGGGCAACCCATCAAAAGCGTGGTTTTCTCCATCGAAGCGCGCTGCGACATGATTCGCCAGGCCATTCCATCCCACACCGAAATTCAGGTGATGCCTTTCAGCGGCCTGTTGGTGGATTTTGCCCGGCAGGTGGGGGCGCGGGTCATTGTGCGCGGCTTGCGCGTCTTTTCCGATTTCGAGTTTGAGTTTCGCATGGCGCTGGCCAATCAGCGCCTGGCCCCCCAAATTGAGACGGTGACGCTCATCACCCGTGGCGAACACACCTTTTTGAGTGGTTCCACAGTGCGTGAAATTGCTTCTTTTCAAGGGGACGTCAGCAGCATGGTTCCGCCGCACGTAGCGCAAGCCCTGCAGACGCACTTCAACGCCCGCCACCGCTCGCAACACGAGGCTATCGCCGTCTCATTGCGCGACTAGGCGACTGCACTATAATAAGCAAAACGGGGTGATGTGATGGACATCCAACATTTAATAGACCGCCTGGAAGAAGTGTTAAAAGAGAGTCGTCATCTGCCGATGACCGCTTACCTGTTGGTGGATCAAGACCGCATTTATAATATCTTAGATCAGATGCGCGTCTCGGTGCCAGAAGTGGTCAAGCGCGCCGGCCGGATTGAGGCGGAACGGGACCGCATTCTGGCCCAATCGAAAGAAGAAGCCGACCGCATTCGTGAACTGGCCAAACAGGAGGCGATTGATCTGGTCAATCGGGACAACATTGTCGCCAATGCCCACTCCCACGCCCAAAAGATTATGGAGCTGGCGCAACACGAAGCGGCCCAAACACGGCAGGATGCCGACGACTACATCATGCGCGTCCTGTCCCAGCTGGAGCAAGACCTGACCCGCACCCTCTCCATCGTGCGCAACGGCATTCATCGGTTGGAATACGAAAACAACCAGACCTCCACTGACCGCGCCCCCGAAAGCACCCAACCTGGAGGGTGACACAGGCCGGAGCCAGTATATAAAGCAATCGCTCAAGCTATAGAGCAGCGGTATTATCCCGAATTCGCAAGGCTCAACAACAGCTTAGATGCTTTGCGGGATAAAGAGATATGACAAAATTGTTCGGTCGTCAGCTGGCGCAAGGTGACGCTATCCAGGGCGATTCTGATCAGGTTGTCGGGCAGTTCCAGCAAGGTAGGGAAGCTCTCTGAAACTAAATTTGAGCAGGTGTTGGCGCGGCGGGTTGGCCGGGGTGAGGGGACAGGCAGCTTGGGGTGGTGTCGGCGACAATGGAGTATCAGTCGGTTAGCCCGGGGCGGCCTGGGCCGCCAGGTGAGCGGCGGTTTCCAGGGCGGGGGAGGTTTCCCCTTTGGCGTTGACCCAATTGAGCGACCGGCCGGCCGTTAACAAGTCGAGCTGCTGCCACAGGTCGGCATGGGCGATGGGTTGGCCATCTTTACGCCGCCAGCCACGTCGCCGCCAGTCCGGCAGCCAGCGCGTGGCCCCCTGGTAAAGATAGTCGGAAACAGTGATCAGCTGCGCTTCCTCCTCCGGCGGCACGAGGCGCAGCGCTTCGATGGCCGCCTGCAACTCCAGGCGGTTGTTGGTGCTGCTGGGGTCATGGCCGCTGGCGTGCAACACCGCCTGCCCCGGCCGGACAAGCACCACCCCCCAACCGCCGGGGCCGGGGTTGCCGCGACAGACAGCACGCAAGTAAAGGCGTGGGACATCCTCGGCTACAGTCCGGCCGGGGGTGATCGCCAGCCGCGCTTCGCAGGCCAGTTGATCCACCCGTTCATTAAGTGGGTTGCCGGCGTGCCCTCGCACCCAATGCCAGGTCACCTGATGGCGCTGATTCAGCTCCCATAGCTTCTGCCATAAATCCAGATTGGGAATAGCCCGGCCGCCTTTGTGCACCCAACCCCGTGCCACCCATTTGTCAATCCAGGCGGTGATTCCCTGCTGTAAATAAGCTGAGTCGGTGTAGAGGTCAACCACACATGGGCGTTTGAGCGCTTCCAGAGCGGCAACCGCGGCCGTCAACTCCATGCGATTGTTGGTGGTATGAGGGGCGCTGCCGGTTAAAATGCGCTCATGCCGGCCGGCGCGCAACAGCGCCGCCCATCCCCCGAAACCCGGATTGGGATCGGCGGCACCATCGGTGTAAATAACAACGTCATCCATAGGGCAAGGTGTACCGGCTCACGCCCCGGCCGAAGGAACACGCGCCTGGGCAATAGCCGCCAGCATCGCCTCATTGGTATCAAACTTAAACTCTGGCACACCCAGGACGGCGGCGCGGTGCGCTTCGTGCGCCTCCAGAAGCAACCATTCTTGCTTGTCCACCAGGTCAGGCTTCAAGGCGCGCAGCCGGCCGGCTACCTCTACAGGGGTCAGGTTGCCACAGGATGTCTGAGTGCGCAAATAACTCACCAGGGCCGTCGCCCCGCGCACCCCATCTTTGCGCGCCACCCCCACCAGGCCGGAACTCGCCTCCCGCGACCAACCGGCCACAAAGATATTGTCCAACGGCGCGCCTGTGGCCGGGTCCAGCACCTCGTAGGAGACACCCTCCACCGGAAAACGGGGTTGCGGATGCTTGACAAAGGCGCTCCACTTGACCGGCAGGCCGAAGCTCTCATCCACCGTGTCGCCAATGGCAAAGACAACCGTATCAACAGGCAGCGTGCGCATCACCCCCAGACCCACCGCTTTGGTATCGCCGTTGGGTTGCAACACCAGGCTGTTCTCCTCCAGATCCAACGCCGCCACCTGATCGCGGTCGTCGCCCAGGATACGTTTGGGAGAAAGCAAAAAGCGCAGGCGGAAAATGGTGTCGGATACCGAGGGGTCTGCCTTAGGCAGGGCGGAACGGATAAATTGATAGGCGGTGTTCACATCCTGCCCGACGGCCGCCATAACAGGGGCGGCGCGCTCCATTTCCTGCGCCAGGTCAGTCAGGTCGAGGTTGGCGGCGACGGTTTCCAACTCTTTCTTGGTGAACTTCACCGCGCCGGGGTCGCGTCGCGCAATGGCATACACCTCGTCCACTTTCAGATAGCGGACGGCCCAATGGGCGATGTCGAGCATAACGTTGCCCACCCCAATGATAGCGACGCGCCGGCCGATGGGATAGGTCTGGCTGCTGAAGGGAGGCAGGTGGTTGTAATAGTAAACCAGGTCTTTGGCATGGTAAACGCCCGTCAACTGTTCACCTGGCAACCCCAACCACTTGGTTCCCTGCGCCCCGACGGTGACCAAAATGGCGTCGAAGCCCCAGGTGCGCAGCTCATCAAGCGTCATATCGCCCTGTGTCCCCACCGTCAGGTTGCCATAGTAATCAATGGCGTCTGAGGCAAGAATCGATTGGAACTGCTTGCGCAGCCCCCCCTTCATCTTGTATTTGTCAAAGAAGATGCCATATTCCGCCAGGCCGCCAGGTTTGATGTCGCGGTTCAACAGGACAACATGGCAACCTTCGTTGACCAACTGCTGGGCACCATAGAGGCCGGCCGGGCCAGCCCCCACCACAGCGACAATCGGTTTTCTCTCACTCATCATGTGCTCCCTTATCTATCTCTCAACTCAAGCTAAGGCAGGCCAGCGTATGGCCGGTCGGCCAGATTTTCTTGTTGGCAAGTATCAGGCGGCGGCTCCCCGTCCTGAGATGTGACCTGGGGCGGCGGCTTACCACCCCAGGTTCCAAGGGGGTCAGGCTGGCGCACACAGACGGCCAGCCTGACGCCCACCGCGCTCAGCGCCCCATCACCCCTGCCAGCGCATCGCAAGCCGGACAGGCGCCATCGGGACGAATGATGGCATAACCCGCCTGCGGATCGCCGGCTGGATCATAGAGGGTGAAATCCACATTGTAAACAATCAACATTAACACTTTGCCGCCGTTGGCGGAGAGGCTGACCGCTTCCGCCAACCACTGCGCCTGTTCCGCCAGCGAATTATCACCGGCCCAGGCAAAGTTGGGTGGCAACGGTGGGAAGCCTTCGCCCGTTAAGTAACCCAATTCGGTGAAACATACCTGGCGCGCTCCGCCAAAGGCATTGTAATAGACATCCAGGGTGGGGCCAAAATACCAGCTGTAATGGCTGCCGCCGGGGTGACCGGAAGTAGCGTTGGGGGAGGTGGCCCCGGCGTTGTGGTGCACGCCAATGCAATCAACGTAATTGGCGGCCCCGGCCGCTGCCATGCCGGCAATGTAGCGGTCATCCGCCCAGGCGTTGAAGCCATTATCAAAGCCGGTGGGCGCCAGCGCGCCACTGATGACCATCACATTGGGGTTGGCTGCCTTGATAGCGCTATAGGCCGGCTGCAACATGCTGTTGACATAGGTGGTGGGGTTGATCTCGCCGGCCGGCCATTCAAAGTCAATGTTCATCTCGTTCCAGATTTCAATCGCATCTGGCGGGTCACTCAGGCCGGCCAGCCCCCCCACAAAAGCAGCAAAGCCGTTGAAATCAAGGCTGCCAGGGGCCGGGTAGGTGTTGGCCCCGGTGACACTGTACAACACCTTGAAACCCTGGGCATGGGCGTTGCTGATCGCCCCGGCCAGATCGGCGGGATCATCGCCAGGCCCCCACTTATGCTGAAATTTGACCCACGTCATCCCGGCCGCCTGCATCCGGGCCGGATTGGCAAAGGTTTGGGTTTGTCCCCCCAGGGAAAAGCTGCCAGGGGTGACCGGTGGCGGGGGTGCAGGTGGCGGCGCTGGGGGGGGCGCCGGGGGAGGCGTTGTGGCAGCGCCGGGGATGATCAACACCTGTCCCACGTAGATCAGGTTGATGTTGACAATGTTGTTAGCCTGGGCAATGGCCGTGACCGTGACGCCAAAGCGGGCCGCAATGCGCGACAGGTAATCCCCGGGCTGCACCACATAGGTAATGTTGCCGCCGGGTGGGGGTGTCGCCGGCGGCGTACTGCCATCAGGAATGATCAACGTTTGCCCCACGAAGATCAGGTTGGGGTTGACGATGTTGTTGGCCTGCACCAGAGCAGTGACAGTTGTACCAAATCGGCGCGCAATTTCGCTCAGAGTATCGCCAGCCACCACCACATAGGTGGTGTCAGCCAGGGCCACACCGGTGAACCAAAGACAACAGATGATGAAGAGGATACTGCGCCAAAGCCAGCGGTGTTTGATCATGCCCTACTCCTTATGTTGCAGAATACGAAATCGAATCGATCATGCCCGCTTACCGACCCTATCCCTGTAATTATAAGACGCCTGCAACCAATCACAAAGCAGTTAGGCGGCCGGCTCCAACAGCTATACCGTCTCACCAGAGTTGCAGTATACTAGAAGAAACTTGGGCAACACAGCATACTTTTGCATGGGGGTCAGGCCGTCATTCCCAATCACCGATCCCATCGGCCCATGCCTCCAGCCAAACCATTCTGAGGTAGAAGAAGATATGGCGCTCTCACACCCTTCCACCGCCACAGCTCCCGCTCGCATGGATGTCTGTGACACAATCCTGGATACCATTGGTTACACCCCTCTCGTTCGTCTCCACTCGGTGGCCCGCGACCTGCCCTGCCAGGTGTTGGTCAAGGTGGAATTTTTCAATCCCGGCGGTTCGGTTAAAGATCGCATTGGCCTGCCCATCCTGGAAGACGCGGAACGGCGCGGACTGCTTAAACCGGGCGGCACGATTGTCGAAGCCACCTCGGGCAACACCGGCGTCGGTCTGGCCATTGCCGCGGCCATCAAAGGGTATAAATGTGTCTTTGTCATGCCGGACAAGATGTCCCAGGAGAAAATCCAGCTCTTGCGCGCCTTTGGGGCGCGCGTAGTCGTCACTCCCACGGCTGTGGAGCCAGAAGACCCTCGCAGTTACTACTCAGTGGCGCGCCGCCTGGCCGAGGAGACGCCCAACACCATTCTGGCTAACCAATATTACAATCCGGTCAACCCGCAGGCACATTACGATTCGACCGGGCCCGAACTGTGGGAGCAAACAGCTGGCCGCCTCACCCATCTGGTGGTCGGCATGGGCACGGGCGGTACTATCTCTGGCACAGGCCGTTACCTGAAAGAACAAAATCCTAATCTGCAGGTGGTGGGGGTTGACCCCATCGGCTCTATTCTGTATGAACTTCATCGCTCTGGTCAATATACCAAAGCTGAAAGTTACAAAGTGGAAGGCGTCGGTGAGGATTTTCTGCCGGGGACAACGGATTTAAGCGTGGTGGACACGATTGTTCAGGTCAACGACCGTGAGTCGCTGCTGATGACGCGGCGGCTGGTGCGCGAGGAAGGCATCTTTGGCGGCGGTTCCTGCGGGGCGGCGGTGGCCGGGGCGCTGAAATACGCCCGCGAGCGCAACCTGGGACCGGAGGATGTGGTGGTGGTGATCCTGCCCGATTCTGGCTCGCGTTACCTGAGCAAGGTGTTCAACGACGATTGGATGCGAGAAAATGGCTTTCTGGAGCGCGTCTGGGTTGACTTTCGCGCCAGCGACATCCACGAATCCAAAGGCTCCGAGGAAGTGCTGACCGTTCGGCCCACCGATGCCCTGGTGGATGTGGTGCAAATTTTCAAGCGCCACAACATCTCCCAGGTTCCGGTGGTGGACGAGATGGGGCAGCTGGTAGGCATCGTGAACGAGGTCAACCTGTTGCAACATTTGCTGGAAGGCTCACACACCCACACCCGTGATGAAACCATCGAGGCGATCATCGAACGCAACGTGGCAGTGGTGCGTCCCAGCACCCCGCTGGAGTCGTTGATGGGCATTTTCAGTCATCACGACGCGGTGATTTTGGCAGTGGAAGGACGGGTACAGGGCATCCTGACCAAGATCGATATTCTGGATTTCCTCTCCACTCATCTGCAATAACCAGGTGCGGCCAGGGTTCATGCGCCAGGTGTGAACCCTTCCACCCCATAGCGCAGGACAACCGCCACATCGTTGACATTAGCGCCTGGAGGCAGCCAGAGATGGCCGCGCCCCAGGGCGGCAAAGTAGGTGTAGCTATCTTGCTGCGCCAGAAAGGCCCCGGCCGCCAACCCCAGGTCATCTCCCTGGGCGACAGTTGCCCCGCTCACGACAGCGCCGGCGGCCGGGGGCGCGCCCGGCGGCGGAACGCCATCATCACCATCAGTGGCAAAACTGGCGACGACACAGCCGGGCCGGCCGGCCAGCGCCAGAGCGGCCGCTAAAGCCAGTTCTTGATTGCGCCCACCGTAACCCTGACCCTGCAACGTAACAGTCGTCTCGCCACCATACACCAGACAGGTGTTGGGGGAGAGGCTTTGAGCCGCTGCTGCCAGCTCTTGCCCCACCAGGCGTGCTTCGCCTGTCAGGTGGGTGGACACAACCTGGGTGGCAAAACCCAAACGACGGGCAGCCTGGGCCACAGCCTGGGCCGCTACCCCCACATCGCCGATGAGGTGGTTGTGAAAGCGCCTGGTTGGGGGGAGGATGGCCGGGGGAAGACTCGTCAGGACGCGCTCCACCGCTTCGCCTGCCCCGGCCGGCAGGCGCGCCCACACCTGGTAGGCATCCAGAATGGCCCGCACGGCGACGGGGTCGCGCCGGGTGGGGACGGTGGGGCCGCTGCCAATGGCGCTCAAGTCATTGCCGATGACATCGCTCATGATCAGGCTGAGACAGACGGCCGGCGCAGCCCAGGCGGCCAATCCGCCCCCTTTGACCTCGTCCAGCGCCTGGCGCACCTGATTGACCGCCTGGATGGGGCAACCGGCCGCCAGCAGAGCGCGGTTCAATGCCTGCCAGATGGGCAAGGGGAGGCGGGGTTGGGAGAGCAGGGCAGAGGTTCCCCCAGAGATGAGACACAGCACCACATCCTGAGCTGTGGCCTGCTGCAAGAAGCGGGCCACAGCGCGCGCCGCAACCAGGCTGGCAACGGTGGGCACAGGGTGGCCGGCCGAATAGTAGGTCAGGCGCGGAGGCAAGGCCGGCGGCCGGGTCGCTTTGCTGATGACCAGGCCGGCGGTTAGAGCCGGGCCCAGACTCAGCGCCGCCGCCTGGGCCATGGCCGGGGCCGCCTTGCCAACACTCACCAGCCAGACGCGGCGGCGCGTCAGATTCACCCTTCCCCCCGGCCAGATCAAATGGCCCGCTTCCAGTCGCACGGCCGGCCATGTCAGACGCATGGGATCGGCCGCTCGACGCGCTGCGTCGGCCATACGCTGGACATGGCCCAGGTGAGCCTGGAACTGGGGAGCGGACATTCTCACCTGCGCCCATCGGCCGGCCGGCCGAACAACTTGATTTTTCGGGCAATATCCGTCATCATACCCATAGGTGCGCCATCCACCTCTGCCCGCTTCCGTTCAATGATCATGATCATGGGTCTGTATCAGGAGCATACTATGAACCTGCGTTCACTGCAACTGGGCGTCGCCGCCTCCTTAATTGCCCGCACCTTACCTATCCTGGGTGTGCGTCTGGGCATCTACCTTCTTTTCTGGCTGGTATCTCTCCTTTACTTCGCCCTGGTGTTCGGCCTGGCGTGGCTGGTGGGCAATCTCTGGCCGCCGGCCGGCATCATCGTGGCGCTGATAGGCCTGGTAGGAACCGCGCCGCTCTACCGCCTGGCGTATCGCTACATCTTCTATCTGCTCAAAGCCGCGCACATTGCCGTCATGGCAGAAATGCTTCTCAGCGGCGCCCTGCCGAAAGGAGCGAACCAGCTGGCCTGGGGCAAAGAACGGGTGCAACAACGCTTTGGGGAGATCAGCGCCTTATTCCTGGTCGATGAGCTGGTGCGTGGTGTCGTGCGCGTCTTCACCCGCACCGTCGGCGGCATCCTGCGCTGGATCCCTGGGGATGTAGGGCGCGGGTTGGCGCGCATGGTGGAGCGCACCCTGTTGTACGCCACCACCTATATTGACGAAGCGATCCTGGCCCGCTCCTTCTGGCGCTACGACAAAAATGTGTGGGCCTCCGCCGCTGAGGGAATTGTCCTCTACGGTCAGGCCTGGAAACCCCTCCTGACCAATGCCGTTGTCCTCATGGCGCTCAGTTTCCTACCCCTGGCGGTCATCACGCTGTTGGTAGCCGCCCCGGTCGCCCTGGGGCTGGCTGCAACCGGCGCGACCCAACTGGCGGCCGTGGTCGCTGCCGCCCTGCTGCTGTTATTCTGGCTGCTCAAAGTAGCTGTCGGCGATAGTTTCATCATGGCGGCCATGTTGGCGGCCTACTACCACGAGACGAACGC
>DAOTXO010000026.1:0-11656 GCA_034435495.1 Anaerolineae bacterium | reverse complement strand
CGCGCCGACTGGGAACGCAGGCGCGTCAGGGGGCGGCCCAGGTGGTGGGCGGTCTCTCCCGCCTCACTGGCTGGCTGGCGCGCTTGCTGGCGCGCCTGAAGACACCCGAACCGGAGGAAACGCCCCCGCCCGGCGAGCGCCTGTTCGCTACCGTGTTGGCCATTCTCATTCCGGTGGTGGTGGCGCTCATTTTCTCCGGTGTGTATTTTCAACGCAACGAGGTTTCACGCCTGGCGGAGCTGCGCATTGCGGCGCGGGTGGCCTTTGACAACGGGCAGGCAGCCGAAGCGGCCCAGAACGACGCCCGCCCCTACTACCAGGAGACCCTGCGTCTGGCAGCGGAGGCGCTGGTCTTGCGCCCCGGCGACCCAGAAGCAATTGAGTTGAACCAACGCGCCTCGGCCGCCCTGGATCGCTTGGCTGGCGTCACCCGACTGGCCGGACGCACTCTCTACACCTTTGAAGAGGGAGCAGAGTTGACGAGCGTGGCGCTGCGCCCGGAAGGGGGCATCTACCTCCTGGATGCAGCCCACAACCGCGTCACCTTTCTAGCCACAGACGCCGCTTACGTGAACCTGACCGATGCGCCGCCGGAGCAAGTTCTGGCCGGGGGGGATGTCATCAGCAACCGTGTGGCCGGCGATCTGCAAGACCTGTTGTGGCGACCGCGTGGGTTGTCGGTGTCGCAGGATGGCATCGCCATGCTCGACGCCAGCGGCGCGCTCATCTCCTACCATCCCGCTTTTGCCACCCGCCGCGCCGCGGCGCTGGATCTCTCCAGTCAGTGGCGACAACCGCTCAACGTTGCGGCCTACCGTGAGCGTCTCTATGTTCTCGACCCGGCCACAGCCCAAATCTGGCGCTACCTGCCCAATGGCGATGGTTTCACCATCGAGGCGGAGTACCAATCTATTGTCCTGGAAGAGTTGGATCAGGCGGTGGACATTGCCATTTACAGTGACGATGGCAGTGTGGTGGTAGTCTATGCTCACGGCGGGCTGCGTCGCTTTGCCAGCGGTCGCGCCCTGTGGCGTGAGGAGGATTTGTTGACCAATGGCCTCAGCGCCCCGCTTGTTGCCCCCACAGCGGTTAAAATTGTGGGCAGCGGCCTGAACGCCTCCATTTTTGTGGCCGATCCCGGCAGCCAGCGTATTGTCCAGGTCAGTCTGGGGGGCATTCCGCTGGCGGAGTACAAGGCCACGGCCGAAGATGGGACGGAGTTGTTCAGTCAGGTGCGTGATATAGCTGTGGCGGAGACGCCTCTGCGTCTGTTTGTCGTCAGCGGCAACACCTTGAGTCTGGCTGTTACCATCCCATGACGGGAAAATGTAGGCCAGGATTCTGGCTTGTCAGCCCCGCCGGGCCTCAACCCAACCCTACGATAGGAACATTATGAAACATCCGGCAAGTCATTCGCCAGACAGCCTCAAATCGCGCCCAGGGTGGCGGGTTTATGGGCGAGGCGTAT
Source organism: Anaerolineae bacterium (assembly GCA_034435495.1). GTDB lineage: Bacteria > Chloroflexota > Anaerolineae > Promineifilales > Promineifilaceae > DAOTXO01. The sequence continues at coordinate 10,188 of DAOTXO010000026.1, read as the reverse complement.
TCATTGCCTGGCTAGGACTACTGGCGACAGCCTGCGCCTCTCCACCGGCCGGCCCCACCCCCTCACCTGCCCCGGAGACGCCCGCCCCACCAGGGCTGGTTACGGTTGCGCCGGCCGCTACCCCCGGCCTAACCCCGGCCGAAGCCTATCCCCCACTGCCGGCCGCCACCCCCACGCTGGCCGGGGCTTATCCGCCTCCCACGCCCGCTTTTCCATCCAGCAGCGGCGACGCCTACCCCGCCCCGACCGTCACGCCAGAGGAGGGGAGTCTAGCCGGTCTGGTGTACGTCACCAAAGAGGGCGTATGGTTGGTGGAGTCGCTGACTCGCTTGCGTCAGTTGACGCCCGATAATCGGGTGGTGGTCTCCCCCGGCGCAACGCAAGGAGCGTACTTCGATCAGGGGGATGTATGGGTGGTTGACCTGCTCGCCGGCGGTAGCCCCCGTAACCTGACCCAGACCCCGGCCGTGGAGGAGTGTTGCTGGCTGGCGTGGCCGATGGTCGACTGGTTGACAGTGGGGGCGCATCCGGCCGGGGCGGTCACATTCAATCTGGGAGCGTTGCGCCTGATTCACCCCATCACCGGTGAAACGCGCCCCATCAACCCGCCCGACACAGTGGCCTTTGGCGAACCTGCCTTGTCGCCCGACGGCCAGCAGGTGGCTTACGATCAGGCGGGTGTACCTTTCCTGTACCGCCTGGAAGGAACCCAAACCCCATTCGACCCCACCGCCTACACCTGGTCAACGGAGGTGGAACTCGCGCGCCTGGGCAGCCCAGCCTGGTCGCCTGATGGGAGGCAACTGGTGTGGTCGGTGAACATCGTCACTGCCACAGACGACAACGCTGCGCTGGCCCTTTTTGATTGGCAGACGCAGGCGGCGCGCCTGCTCCATCCTTACCAGATGGCCGGCCGCGACGGTTGGTTTCCGGCGGCCCGCTGGAGTCCTGATGGGCGCTGGCTGGCCCTGGTCACCGAAGCCATCGAGGCGGCCACAGCCGGCGTCTGGGTGGTAGCCGCTGATGGTAGCCAGGAGCAGTTCTTGGGGCCAGGCAGCAATCCCGTTTGGTCGCCAGATGGAACCCAGCTCGTCTACCACAACGGGGCCCACAATGTCCTGGTGCAGCTGGGGAATTGGCAGCAAAGCACCGCCCCTCTCCCTCTGGAAGCGCTGGTGCAGACCTGGGGCAAGTGAAGGTAGCTTTCCCCGGCGAGTAAACATTGTGTAAAGGGTGCACCGGCCGTCTGGGCTGAGTTGCGCCGGCCGGCTACAATCACCTCATGACCTCCACCAGCCTGCCCCCTTTGATCGTGGCCTTTGTGGCTGACTTGCTCTTTGCCGCACGCATCGAACGCACGGCCCAGGCTCTGGGCTACCGCGTGCGCTGGATTGAACGCGCCGACTACTTTGCCGGCGAAGAGGTTAGCGACGACCCTGGCGAAGCCTTACTTGGTCGGGCAGGGGGACTGACGCGGCTGGTGGCGGAGGAGCAGCCGGCTCTATTGATCTTCGATCTCAACAACGACGCCATTCCCTGGGCGCACTGGATTGCCCGACTGAAAAGCTCGCCTGCGACACGGCGCTTTCCCATCTTGTGCTATGGGGCGCATGTCGAAGGAGAGCGGTTGCAAACGGCGCGCCGCGCCGGGGCGGATGCCGTGGTGGCGCGGGGGCGCTTTGCCGAGGCGCTACCGGAGTTGATTCAGCAGCAGGCGCGCCGGCTCGATTACGCTGGCGTTGCGGCCGCTTGTGAGTCGCCTCTCTCGGAGGCGGCGCGTCACGGGATTGATCTTTTCAATCAAGGCCGCTACTTTGACGCCCATGAGGAGCTGGAACTGGCCTGGAAAGAGGATGCCGGCCCCGGCCGCGATCTCTACCGCGCCATTTTGCAGATCGCGGTGGCCTACCTGCAAATCGAGCGAGACAACTATCGAGGGGCCATGAAAATGTTCTTGCGCGTGCAGCAGTGGTTGGCCCCGCTGCCCCCAACCTGTCGCGGCGTTGACGTGGCAGATTTGCGACGTAACGCCGAACGAGTCTACACAACCTTGCTGGAACTGGGGGAGGCGCGCCTGGGCGAGCTGGATCACACTCTTTTTCAACCGGTGCGCTACCGGCCGGCCGCCCCCCTATCCAACGCTTAACCCATCTTACCGACGGAGTACCTCACCGACGCTATGACCAACCTGTATATACCTCAACGGGCGATGTTCATTTACGCCCACGCCGATGACATTGAGTTTGGCGTGGCCGGCACGGCCGCTCTCTGGGCCAGACATGGCAGCCAGATCGTATATGTGTTGTGCACGGATAGCAGCATTGGCAGCCACGACCCCGATATGACCCGCGCCCAGCTGGCAGCTATCCGTGAAGAAGAGCAGCGCGCTTCGGCCGGGGTGGTGGGGGTGCAGGAGTGTGTCTTCCTGGGCTACCCGGATGGGCAGTTGGAGCCATCGTTGGGACTGCGCAAGGATTTGGTGCGCATGATTCGCCGTTACCGCCCCGATGTGGTGGTGTGCGGCGACCCGACCCTGGTCTTCGCCAGTGAAACGCGCATCAACCATCCCGACCATCGCGCCGCTGCCCAGGCTGCCATTGACGCTGTTTTCCCTTCGGCCGATTCCCCTTTACTTTTCCCCGATCTACTGGAGGAAGGATTTCACCCGCACAAAGTGAACTATGTCTACATCTCCTACCCTAACGGGGAGGCGAATTACTATGTGGACATCAGCGAAACGTTGGACCTGAAAATTGAGGCGCTGCGCCAACATAAGAGCCAGATGAAGGATTGGGACCCGGCTCCACGCCTGCGCGAGTGGAGCGCTATGGTTGGGCGCAAAGTGGGTTTTGCCCACGCTGAGATGTACCGGCGGATTACGATCAACGAACCCCAACCGGAAAATTTAGAATCGTAGGTAGGGGCGAACTCCCGTTTTCACGGGAGTGTTCGCCCCTATGTGTTCGCTCCCTCGTGGTTGAACCGCAAAGGCGCAAAGAACGCCAAGAAAGAAAAGGGAAACCTTCGTGCCTTCGTAGTGAGAACGTGTAGGGGCGAACCTATGTGTTCGCCCCTTTGCGTTCGCCCCCTCATGGTTGAAGCGCAAAGGCGCAAAGAACGCCAAGAAAGAAAAGGGGAAAACCTTGCCGCTGCGGGTGGGGTCTTGTGTTCGTAGTTCGTAGCCGTAGTATCCTTACCGCGCCGGAGGCCTCTCTCCCTGGAGGTGCCAAAAAATTCAGGTTAGCGTCGGCGACGCCTTTTAGCCAACGCCGGCTATCAGCAGGAAGAGGGCCGTGGTCATATCTTGCTGGCCCGTTTTGACGCCAGCATCAATGTCCACCAGGTGTTGGTAGATGCTCTCCAGCTGTGCCAGAGAGAAGCTGTGCGCTTGGCGGCTGAGCTTGTCGGTCACGAAGGGGTGAAGTTTAAGCTCTTTGGCGATGGCGGCCGGCCGCAGACCGGCATCCAGGCCATCACGCACCTGAATCAGCAGACGGAACTGGCGCACCACCATGGCAAACAGATAAAAGGGGTCGGCTCCCTCTGTCAGTTTGTGCTGCAACAGAGCGGCCGCCCGCTGCGCCTGGCGCTGCCCCAGGGCGTCCACCAGATCGAAGATACTGGCTTCGGCCACATACGGACTGAGCAGCTGGACATGGGCCGGCTCAATCCTTTCTGCTCCCCGATAGAGCGTTAGCTTTTCAATTTCTAACGTCAACAGCCGCAGATCGTTGCCTACATTTGCCGCCAACCAGGCAGCGGCCTGCGGCGCGATCTCGCCACCGCGTTGTACCGTTTGCTGACGAATCCAGCGCTCCAGCGCCGCGCCAGTGGGGCGTTCAAAGAGCCTGTCATACCCTTGCTGCGGGTTAGCCCGCGCCACAGCCAGCAGGGCATGTTTCTCTCCCAGAGCGCGCTCTTCTAGAAAGACGAGGGCGGTGGTTTCTGACAGACGGGGCAGATAGGCGCTCAATTCATGCAGGAGCCCTTTGGGGGCGTCTGCCAGAACGTTGTGCACCACCACCAGCCGACGGGGAGCCAGAAAGGGGGCCGCGTCGCACACCTGGCGTAGCTGGCTGAGCGTCAGCCCTTTGCCGTCCAGATGGGTGGTGTTGAGAGAGAGGAGTTGGGGATCGCCCAGTTTGGCTTGCAGGCTGGTCAGGGCCTGTTGCTGGGAGTAGGCGTCATTCCCGTGAAAGATGTAAAACATGGTCTCGCGGCGCGCCGGTCAGAGGCGTAACCTCTCCGAAACGGTGCGCGTCTGGGGGGGATCAGCCCGCCGTCTCAATAAAGTAGGAGCGCGCCTGGGCCTGTTGCACCCCCAACAACACCTGGAAAAAGTGCGCCACCCAGGCCGGTTTGATAGGACGGACACGCACCAGTTGCAACCCTTCCAGATCGCCCTGAGTGGTAAAACGGGCCTGTAAATACAGCCCCAATGGGCGCGAGGCGATCATGGCCAGGGCGGCGGCCAGAATGGCGGATGGTAAGCCGTTGATCAGTACAGAGAGGGAGGTGTGCTTATGGCCCTGTCGTTTTTGCTCCACACTGAAGGCGGCCTGGGTAGCCAGGGTGGTCATGGCGGCTGTGGTTAACAGGACGGTGCCGCAGTTGGGATGTACCGCCAGACTATGCTCGCCTGCTTTCAGGCGTCGAAAAGCCTCTTGCACTGCTGCCTCGACTGCTTCCGGCGTCACATTGCCGTAGATGTTCAGGTAGAAGCCGCGATGATTGGAGTTGCCCTGGGCGCTGAACTCGTTTTTGTGCCGCTGGCTAAGAACATGAATAGTGGCATGTTCCAGCCCGTGGTTGCGTCGCACACGACTGAGAAAGGTGTTTAGCATGGTTTTAAGGTCTCCTTCCACCTCTTTCGATTGGCTGGATGAACTTTCAAAATCTTATTCTATTGGGTGCTTTTGAGCAAACCGGCCGGCTTAGGGTCGCACCTCGTAGGCCAGGAAGAGCGGATTGGCCAAATACCCCTGGAAAGTGCGCAGGTCACCGGCCGGCCAGGTGGCCTGCACAGCCGGCAATTCATCGGCGCGCTCAGGCAGGAAAAGATACACCACCTGGGACGTCGGCGGGTGAGGCAGGTCGGCAGGATCGATGACATCGAACAGGTTCAGATTAGCCTCAAAATCGGCCGCCAGATAAGCCAACGTGGAAAAGCCAACGTACATGCTGGGCGGGCCGTAGAAGTAGGCGCTCCACTCCCCTTCCAGGCTGTTGAGATAGTTGCTCATCACATAGGCGATCTCCGTGTTGCGGTCGCCAAAGCGACGCTCCGCCTGGTAGCGTCCAAAGTAAAACGTGACATCCAGGGCAGCAACCCCTAGCGCCAGCAGAATAAGAACAGGCACGCCGTAGCGCTGGAAAAGCGCCAGCGCTCGTTCAGACAACGGCGCGGTCACCCCGGCCGTAAACCCTTTCTCTCCCAACCAATAAAGAGCGCGGGCGGTCAACAGGTAGACGGCCGGCAAAGCTGCCAGCAAGCGTCGGCTGTAGGGTGGTTCCAGCAGCAACGCTCCGCCGAAAACCACCGTCACCGCCAGCCAGACAAGTAATCCGCCATAGGCCGGCCGGCGCCAGTGGAAAACCGCCATGCCCACGCCCAGATAAAAGAAGGCGCTGGCGACTGCGCCCAGGAAAGGAATGCCTGGGTTGTAGGTGGTGTCGCGGTCGAGGGTGGCGGTGAATCCGAGGGCAGCCGCTGTCAGCTGTTCGCTGAGAATGGTTGCCTGGGACGCCTGACGCCCGGCCGCCTCTTGCGCCAGCCAGCCATTGCGCTGAATCGCCAGGGCGTTGGCCCGCTCCATGAAGAGGCCGGGGTGACTCTGGTAGTGCAGCAGCTGGGGTAGGGCGATAACCAGCGCCAGCAAGGCACCCGCCAGGATGTGGCGCGCCTGGGCGCGCCCGGTTGTCCATGATACCAGCATCAGACCCGCCACACCTGCCAGAATCAGGGGCAACAGGCGAGAGGCAGTGAAAAAATAGGCGTTGAGGCCAATGGCTGCCCCGGCCAGCAACCAACCCCGTCGCGTTGGCTTGTTCCAGGCTGTTGCCACGCCTCCCACTGCCAGCAGGAGCAGCAGGGGGTCCCAAACATTGGTCAGACCCAGGCGACTGTAATGCAGGTGGAGATGGGAGCCGGCCAGCAGCAGAGCGGCGATTAAACCGACGGCCGGATGCCACAAGCGCCGGCCGAAAGCGTAGGTAGTCCAGACGGTTAGCGCTCCCACCAGCGGGGAGAGCCACCGCGCCGCCAAGACGGTTCGCCCCAACAACTGCACCGGCAGAGCGTTCAGGAACAGGGGCAGAGTGGGGTTGGTCAGCCAACCGGTGCTAAACGGATCGCGCAGTTGTCCCAGCGTGATGCGCCATGCTTCCAGCGCCAGACTGGCCTCGCTGCCGTTGAGCATGAAAGGATGGGTGGTCAGGCTGATGAACCGTGTTGCCAGGGCCAGGCCGATCACACCCAAAGCTAACCAACCATAGGGCAAGCTGTCGGCCGGGGACGGCGCGGCCGCCGGCCCCGCCTGTGTCTGACCCTGGTCTTCGCCCCCAGTTGGCGCGGGCGGATTCTCCTCCGTCATGTCTGTGATGGGGTCGCCGCCGGCCGCCATCCCACCCAGAGCATAAAAAGCGCCCACTCCGGCCGCCCCCCACAGCAGCAAGGCCAGGATCGGCGTGGCATCCACTCCAGCCGCCAGGAGCGCCAGCAGCAGACACGCCAGATAGAGCCAGCGCACCGATGGAATGGAAGGCCACTGCCAGCGGCGCGGTGCAGTTGCCGGCCGGTCGGCGCGATCCGCCCACCAGCGCAACCCCAACAGGCCGGCCAGAGCCAACCCCAACCAGCGCAAACCAGCGGCCGGCCGGGTAGGATCGGCGCGCAGCGCATTTTGCGCCGCAAAAGCGGCCACCACCGTACCGACGACCAACAGCCAGGGTAGGTAGACCCGTCCGGCCGGAAAGGCGTCGGGCTGCTCAGAAAGCGAGGAGGGAGCCGCTTCAGGGGCGTTGTTGAGCTGGGTTTCCCTGTCAGCTGGCTGCTCCCCCGTCTCGACTGGTGGGGCTGTTGTCAAGGGCTGCGGCGCTGGAAGCAACGGCGGAACCGGCTCCTCACCCGTTTTGTGGGCCACCATGAAGAGATAACGCCCCTGCTCTGGCATCTGCTCCTCATACCAGGGGCGCAGGCGTTGCTCCAGGGGGGTCAGCACCTGTTGCCAGGGACGCAGGACGTAGTGACCAGTCAGATCATAGCTGAGTTGGTTCCATCGCGTATCCAAGGTTGCCTGGACGCTTTGGGCTGCTTCAGATAGGAAGGGTTGCCACTGCGTCACAATGAAGCCCGCCAGACCCAGCTCTTCGGCCCACTTTTCGGCCGGCGGTTCGGCCGGGGCTGTTAGTGCCAGCTGACCATCGACACGCAACGCCTGATTGAGCTGGCGGAAATCGGCAGCGCTCAACGGGGTTGCATGGGCGCTCACCAGGGCCACATCGTAGGCGGCCGGCGTAGTTGGGGTCGGGCGCGCCGTGCGCCAGTCGAGGATGAGCGCGGTCGGCGGCGGCGCCAACGCCTCAAAAAGGCGTGCTACCTGGGCTTCCAACAACGCCTGGTCAGGCGGCAACCGTTTGAGGTAATACCACAACCAATCCTGGCTCATGCCCTGCCTCGCAGCTGGCGCAGCCGTTCATACGCTTCCGGCTCCTGCCAGCGTTGCATCAGCGTGCCCCGACGCAGATGTTCATACAGTTTGACATACTCACGCGCCGTCTGGTCGGGTGCAAAGGCAGCGGCAATGGGCCCGGCCGGCCGGATATACGCCTCGGGCTGGCTGAGGATGCGGATCAGCGCCGCTGCCAGCGCCGTAGGATCGCCGATGGGGGTCACTTCGCCCATACCGGTCATTGTCACCGGCTGGCGCACGCCCGGTAGGTTGCTGGCGCAAACTGGTGCGCCGTTCATCATGGCCTCGATCTGCACCAGGCCAAAACTTTCCGTGCTGTTCAGACTGGAGACGACCAGCACATCCAGATTTTTGTAAAAAGCGGTCAGCGGAGGCCCCTCCAGCGGCCCCAGCAAGGTGTAATGCTGACGGTACTGTTCGAAGAGGGGGGCCAGCCGGGCGTAATACGCTTCCTCGCCCAGGATATTTTGATAAGGGCCGGCGTGCAATACCCGCGCCTGGGGGAACTTTTCCAACACCAGCGGCAACGCTTTGAGCAACACTTCCACCCCTTTCTCGGTTGCCAATCGGGCGGCTATGCCGATGATGGGTTGGTTGCCAATCGCATATTGCTGGCGAAAAGCCGCCACATCCGCTTCACTGCAGGGAGGGAGTTCAACCGGAGGCGGTACGATGCTCAGCTTGCGGCCGGCATACCGTTTGAGGTAGGGAGAGTGCAGGGCGTAATCTTCGGTGTAGGTGACAACAGCATTGGCCAGCGCGCCCGCCAGATAGTTCATGCCCCCCACCACACGATCGACCACGCGGTTGAACCAACCTTGGGGCAGTTGGAGATCACAATGATAGGTCAGCACAACCGGCTTTTGGAACAGCCGACCGCGCAAGGCGAAACCCGGTGCGTCGAACTGTGGCAGGTGCAGATGCAAAATGTCAGTGTTCCAGGTGTAGCGCGTGGCGTAGAGGCCCAGGGTGGGCATGATCACCCCTTTGCTGACCCGAAAGAGCACCGGAACGCGCACGATGCGCACGCCGTGACGTTCTTCCTCACGCGGCCAACTTTTTTCCGTCTGGGAAGTCAAGACGGTCACCTCGTGTCCCTGGCGCGCCAGCGCCTGGCTGAGTCGTTCCACATAGATGGTCAGGCCGCTGATATGCGGTCGGTAGTAAGTCAGAACTTGCAAGATTTTCATAACTGGTCAAAGAGAGAAGGAGACACGACATCTCAGGTGCGGCTGAGAAAAGCCCGCGTCGTGGTTACCACTCGTTGGAAGGTGATGTCGGTGCGCAACAACCCCACCTGCCCCATCACAATCAGGAGGACTACATTGAAGGTATGGTAGATGAAAGCAAAAGCAGCCGCCGGCGCTTCTGGCTGGCCGGCCACCTCCACCAGGGCGATAGTCACACCGGCGTGAAAGACTCCCACGCCGCTGGGAGAGGAGGGGGCGGCGATGCTCAGCGCGCCGGCGCAGGTGACGAAGGCTGCCATGATCAGCGTTGCCTCCAGATTGGCCGCCAACAAGAAGGCGTAGTAGGCCAGGATGATAGGGACCCAAGTGAGGTAGCTCAACCCCAGCAAGCGCAGGCCGGTGTCCCAACGCGTGAGGGTGTGCAGGCCGGCCAACAGCTGATCGAGCCGGCCGGCCCACGCCAGCGCCCCCGACCAGGGGAGCCGTCCCAACAGGCGCTGCGCCAGGCGCAAGACCTGGGAGCGATAGTTAGCCGCCACGATGACCGCCAACAAAAGCCCCACGGCCGCATAGCCAGAGAGTCGGGCGTAGTTGCGCATCCAATCTGGCAGGTGCGTTGCGCCGGCAATAGTGAACGGCAACAGCGTCACGACGACCAACATATCCAGAATACGCTCCACCACCATAGTGGATAACCCCTCCGCGACACTCAAACCGGGCAGGTTACCCACCAAAATGGCGCGCGCCACATCTCCCAGACGGAAGGGGAGCAGCTGGCTGAGCATGTAGCCAATGTTTTGGATGTGGAAAACCTGACTGATGGGGGCACCATGACCGAGCATGTACCCCCAGCGCACTGCCCGCAGCCAGAGAAAAGCGAGCATAGCTGCCAGACCGGGCAACAGGTAGATCGGTCGCGCCTCTCGCAGGGCCGCCACAATTTCGGCCGGCTCCACCAGGATCAGCAACAACGCCAGACAGATCAAACTGACGCTGAGGCCAAACCAGAGTTGCCGCTTTTGACGGTCGCTGTTGGTCAGCATGACGAACGCCTTTCCTCGCTCAAGGGTGTCGGATGATGGGTAGGAAAAGCTCAATTTCTGGTATCGGTGTAGCCGTCGCTGTCGGCGTCGGTGAGGGGGTGTGGGATGGCTCCAGTGTAGGGCTGGGTGTCGGTGTCAGGGTTAAGGTGGCCGATGGGTTCGGGGTCACAGTGGCGGTGGGCGTCGGCGTTGGGGTGGCCGTGGGAGTAGGCGTGGGTGTCTGCGTGGCGGTTGGGGTGTGGGTTTGGGTGGGTGTCGGGGTGG
>DAOTXO010000025.1:0-35255 GCA_034435495.1 Anaerolineae bacterium | reverse complement strand
ACTATCACGCTAGCGTGGGGAGGTGGCGACCCCGGCGATGACCCTGGCAATAGCCGGCGCGCCGGCCCAACTGCAAGCCTTTCAGGAGCTGTTGCACAAACTCCTGGCCGGTTACCCGGTGGGGTTCGCCCTGGAAACCTTCAACGAGCGTTACGCCGAACTGGCGACGGAGCTGACCCAGGCGTTGCAAACGTACAAACCGCTGGTCAAGGCGGGGTTGGAGCCATCGCGGGTGGAGGTGGTGCGCCTGGGGGGGTTATGGACGGCGCACAACGATGCGCGGGGCTACATTGTTCTGGGCGACCCGGCCGTCAGCCTGCGCCTGGGGCCGCCCCTGCCGCCACTGGAGACCCCCACCCCGGTCGCGGCGGTGACGACCGACGCCGCCACGCCGGCCGCTCCCGATGCAGGCGGCTCGCTGACCGTCACGCTTGCCTCCGGTGAGATTCCCCATGCCCCCGGCGCGCCTATCACTGACCCAACAGAGGGCCAACCCCTCCCGCCGCCCGCTCCGCTGACCTTTCGCCCGGCAGAACTGGCCGTGCGCCGTCTGGCGGATGGGCGCTACGAAGCCACACTGCGCGCCGATAGCTTTGAGGCGGTCGGAGCTTTCTCCCTGTTGCCCGATCATCTGGCGGCCCTCAGCGCCGATCCTGTGGCTTACGGCCGGCAATTGGGGGAGTGGCTCTTCAGCCAGGCCGGGCTGGGGGTGGCTCATGCCCAGGTGCTGGCGGCGGCCGAAGCGGTCGGCGAGGGGGTGCGCTGGCGGTTGCGTCTGGAGCCAGGCGATCCCGTGTTGGCGGCCGTGCGTTGGGAGCGTCTCCACCATCTCTACCAGGGGGCGTGGCGACCGCTGGCAGCGGCCGGCCGTTTTCCCTTCTCCCGTTTTGTGCGCGTGCCCAGCCTGCAACCCTACCAGCCTATTACGGAACGCCCTCTGCGTATCCTGGCCGTCATCAGCTCCCCTACCAACCTGGGGGCGCTGATGTTGCAACCCATTCCATTAGATGATCGCCAGGCGTTGCTGGAGACGTTGGATCAGCTGCCGGCCGGCCGGCTAACCGTTCTGGCTTCGGGTTCGGCCCAACCTCCGACGCTGGACGCCGTCAAAACAGCCCTCAACGACGGTTACCACATCGTCCATTTTTTGTGCCACGGGTTGCGCGCCGGGGCAGAGACCTACCTATATCTGGAACAGCCGGACGGGACGGCCGCTGCCTGGGAAGCCCAGGCGATCACAGCTTATTTTGCTTCCCTGGCCCGGCCGCCGGCCGTCTGCGTTTTGATGGCCTGCGAGACGGGCAAAGAGGCGGCGACGCACCCTAACTTTTTGCCGTTGGGGCCGTTGTTGGTGCAATCGGGCGGCGTGGAAGCGGTGGTGAGCATGGCGGAGACTGTCGCTATGACCACAGCGCGCCGCTTCAGCGGGGAGTTCTACCAGCAACTGGCATTGCACGGCGTGGTTGACCGCGCCATGAGCGAGGCCCGTGCCTTCAGCCAGGACGCCTGGGATTGGAGCGCACCGGTGCTGGTCATGCGCACCGAAGATGGCCGCCTGCTGGCTGCGCCACCCCCGGCCCCGGATGTTGCTGATGCGCCGGCCGGCCGCGGCGGCGTCCATCTTCAGGCCACGGATGAGGGCCAAATCTCCATTGGCGGCAGCGTCGCCGGGGGTAGCATTATCGAAGGGGGCGCGCTCCCCTCGCCTTCTGGCCCTTCGGGTGGGGTACATCTGGGGGCCACCGGCGGCGGGCAGATCGCCATTGGGGGCGAGGTGGCGGGTGAGGATATTGTGCGCGCCGCCCCCGACCCCATGGCCGCTCTGTTGCAAGAGTTACGCGCCGCGACGCTGGTGAACCCCCAGGCGGCGTTGCGTCCGGTGGTCAACCTGGTGCTGGATCAGTTGGAGCAACAGGCGCAGGCCGGGCCGGCCGCCAACCCGGTTACGATTGCCGGGTTGTTGCGCACCTTGAACGCCTCCATGCCGGAAGTTGGGGCGCTGGCGCTAACCCGCCTGCGCCAGCCGGGGATCGCCTGGCCGGCCGCTTTTGTCACCGCCGCCCGATGATGGAACCGCTAAGGTGCCAAGAACGCCAAGAAAGCAAAAACCTTTGCGCCCTTCCCCCCGTGAAAACGGGGGCTTGGCGGTGATAACAAAATGATGGAACCGCTAAGGTGCAAAGAACGCCAGGAAAGCAGAAACCTTCGCGCCTTCGCGGTGAAAACAAAATCATGGAACCGCTAAGGCGCAAAGAACGCCAGGAAAGCAGAAACCTTCGCGCCTTGGCGGTGAAAATAAGCTTTTGCGGTGTCAATAACCAGCGTATATAGGCGTTACGGGCGATCCAGCACCCTCAGCGTGACGCGCTCTCCCTGACGGCTGAGGCTGACCCGGTCGCCGGTCTGGACGCCGGCGATGACATCGGCGTCAAAGCCATAGGCGTAGGGGATGTTTTCCAGCGAGCAGGCGGGGGCGCTCTGCTGGTCGATGTCGGTGTTCACAATCGCCAGGGGAGCGCGGCCACGGTAGAAAAGCTCCAGTAACACATAGGGAGCGACGGTGGAGCCGCTGCCTTTGGGGAAAATGGCAATCTTGCCCGCCAGGCTTTGACCGTCGGCAGGGTGTCCCTCTTCCTCAATGACACCGGTGACGCGGTTGACGTACCCCAGAAAGGTGATGGGGGCATCGGTCACCAGCGCCTCGCCGCTGAGGCTGAAATCGGCCTGCGAGGGGAGGCCGGAGCCGTGGGCCTGGAAGGGGCCGGCCGCTGCGAGGGGAGCGGCCGGCCGGGCGGCCAATGGAGGCGTGCGAGTTGGTCTGGCTGTTTGGGAGGTGTGGGTGATGGCCGGCCGGGCCGTGATCACCTTTTCCCCGGTCGCCACGGCGATGCAATCCGCCAGCTGCATAACGGCCGTGGGGATGCCGTTCAGGCCGGAGCGGATATAATGCTCCGCTTTCATGGAATTGGTCAACACCTGGTGCACCCAGGCGGGATCGTAGGGTACCACTTCCGGGCAGGTGTCGGCCAGCAACAGCGCCCCGGCCTGGGTGATGACCGCCGCCAACCCCAGCTTTTCCGCCAGCTGGCGCGTTTGTCGTGCCGTGAAGACCCACAGCCGCGGGGTGTCTCGTCCGATGGCGCGCAGCACCCGCCGGCCGCGCAGGTGGGCCGCAATGGCCCGCAACTCGCCCAGCGAGGCCTGCGGACAACCTAAGACAACCAGCGAGGGAGGCGCAACCGGAGCCAGTTGGGCGTAGCGCTGCGCCAGCAGCTCCGGCGTAAAGACCAGCCGGTCTTGGAACTCCCCTGGCGGCGCATCTGCCAGATAGAGCCTGGGGCAGCCATAGTTGGCCGCTGCGGCTGTCAGGGCTTTGCGTTGTTCGTGGCTTAAATCGACCGGCAGCCCGACGATCAGGGGAATCGGCCCCAGCGGCATCTTCCAGGTCGGCCGGCGCTGAGCGCCAATCCAATCGCCCAAAATGGAGAAGTCGGTTGGATCATCCAGGGACGCGGTGACCGTCACGTGCAGGTTAGGACGATCCGCTCCCTCGACCAGCAAGCCATAGCGCGGCGTGTAGCCGGTCAGGGCGCAGGCCAGAGCGGAAAGACCCGACTCGCGGTTGGTGTGTAGCCCACAGTAGGAGTTGCCAAAGCAGATGGCGTTCGACTCCGCCCAGGCGGCCGTGCCGGCCGTTGTCACCCCATCCCACTCGTAAGGCACGCACGATTGCAAGGGTTGCACCCCCAGGCGAGTGTACAGCTCCACGATTTCATGGTTGTGGGCCAGAAAATCGGGCGCAGTGATGTGCATCTGGTCAAACTGGCTTTCGTCACAGCCGGCCGAATTGAGGGTGGTGGGAACCACGACCCGCGCCTGGGGATCGGCCGCTAAACGCGCCAGAAAGAGGCGCAAACCCAGCCCTCCCGTCAGGGGGGAGACGCCGGAGAGGTGGGCGCTGTGGATGGGGATAAGTTCTGTGGCCCCGGCCGCGGCCGCCATGTCCAGCACCAGGCGCATAGCCATCTGGCGGGCGCGCCCATGCGCCCCGTTGAGCATGGCCTGTTGTTCGGCGTTGAGGGTGAGCGAAGTCATAGGGGCAATGGGCCAGGTTCCAGATCGGGGTGCAGCCGCTGGCGTTGACGGTAGGGGTAGATGGCCGGGGCGACGTTGTGGCGGTGTAGCTCTTGCACCTGACGCCAGAAATCCACCTCGAAAAGCTCCCGGTGGCGGGCCATAAACGCCGCCCGTAAATCGGGGCGCAACCCCAGAAAGTTGGGGAACTGCTCCGGGAAAATATCGTTGTCCTGCACTGAAAACCACGGCTCGGCCGCCAGCTCATCAGCGTCGTGGCGCGGGGGCGGGATGCGCCGGAAGTTGCACTCTGTCAACAGCTGCAGCTCATCGTAATCGTAGAAAACGACGCGCCCATGCCGCGTGACGCCGAAGTTTTTCAGGAAGAGGTCGCCGGGGAAGATGTTGGTGGCCGCCAGGTCTTTGATGGCCTGTCCATAGTCCAACGCTGCCGCCAGGGCCGCTTCCGGCCCGACCTCGCTCAGGTAGAGATTGAGCGGGGTGACGCGGCGCTCCATGTACAGATGGGCGATGACAACTTTGTGGGGGGTGACGGTGACGCTGCGTGAAGCCTGACATTGCAGTTCCGCCAGTAGCTCCGGGGCGAAGCGAGCGCGGTCAAATTCCAGGTACTCAAACTCCTGGGCGTCCACCAGCCGGCCGGCGCGGTCGCGGCGAAAGACGAGATCGTAACACGCCTTGACCTTGTCGCGGGTGGTGTTCTTGGGATAGTCAAACTTGTCTTTGATCACCTTGAACACCATGTCGTAGCTGGGCAAGGTGAACACCAGCATCACCATGCCCCGCTCCCCCGGCGCAATCTCAAACTGGTCGCGGGCGTGCATCAGGTGGTGCACCAGGTCGCGGTACATCAAGGTCTTGCCATGCTTGTTGTAGCCGATGGCGATGTATAGCTCTGCCAGCCGTTTGCGGGGCATGATGGATTTGAGGAACATGATCAGGTCGGCCGGCCGCTCTGTCTCCACATGAAAGTAAGAGCGGGTGAAGCTGAAGACAACGCTGGCCTCATTTTCCGTCAGCAACACGGCGTCGATGTACAGCTGGCACTGACTGTTTTGCAGGGCCAGGATGATGGGGGTGATGCCGTGGCTGTGCAACATGCGCCCTACCAGATAGGCGCCCCGGTTGCGGTAAAAGATGGCGTTGACAACGTCGATGCGTTCGATGCGGGCGATCTGGCTCTGGATGCGTTCAGCCGCCAGGGCGGCATCCCCTTCCAGGTCGTGAAAGGGGGTTTGAAAGCCCGCCTCTTGCAATATGGTGGCAATCACGGCCGCCAGCGGTTGACGGCGCTGCAAGCGGTAGGCGCGGCAGATAGGGGGTGTTTGATCCAGGTAGTGCAGGGGAATGGAGGGGGGTTGAAAGGCGGAATCGACAAACTCAATCTCGGCGTTCACCCCCACCGTGGTGAAGATGCGGCGGGTGATGGAGTTGAAAAAGGTCTCCGCCAGTTCGTGGTCGTTGCGGGCGCTGATCAGCTGGGCATAGTGGCGACGCATCTCGCTCCACACGGCCGGGTTGTCCAGCTGGCTTTTTAACAGGGCGCGCAGCTCCACCAGGGTTTGATCCACCACCACTTTGTACAGCTCCAGCCGCGCCACGCTGTCGTGTTGTAGCCGCGTCCAGGCGCACTGTTCGAAGTGGCGCTGGGCGCGGTGGGTGATGGCCTTGAACTGGGCGCGGTAACGCTCAAAGGCGCGGTAAATCATCTGGGCCGCCGCCGGGGCGATGAGAAGAGACATAGTCCTCACAGAGCTTACATTGTATTTTCACCGCGAAGGCGCGAAAGGCGCGAAGGTTTCTACTTTCCTGGCGTTCTTTGCGCCTTAGCGGTTCTATCATTTTGTTGTCACCGCCAAGCCTCTGTTTTCACGAGGGGAAGGGCGCGAAGGTTTTTGCTTTCTTGGCGTTCTTCGCGCCTTAGCGGTTCTATAGCGGTTCTTACGCGGCCGCCAGGACGCAGGCGAAGATCAAGGGGGCCACAATGGTGGCGTCTGATTCGATCAGGTATTTGGGCGTTGTCACCCCCAGCTTTTCCCAGGTGATTTTCTCGTTGGGTACGGCCCCGGAGTAGGACCCGTAGCTGGTGGTGGAGTCGCTGATCTGGCAAAAATAGCCCCACAGAGGAATGTCGGTTAGCTGCATATCTTGCCGCAGCATGGGCACGACGCAGATGGGGAAGTCACCGGCGATGCCGCCGCCAATTTGAAAGAAGCCCGGTGCGTGGTCAAGGCTGTGGGCTATATACCACTGCGACAGGGCCAGCATGTACTCGATGCCACTGCGCACGGTGTGGACGTTGCGCAGCGCGCCACGCAGACAGTGGGAGGCGTAGATGTTGCCGGTGGTGGAATCTTCCCAGCCGGGCACGAAGAGGGGCAGGTTTTTCTCGGCCGCCGCGACCATCCAGCTATGACGAGGATCGATCTGGTAGTAGGGTTCCAGCTCGCCCCGGCGCAAAATGTGGTAAAGGAATTCATGGGGGAAATAGCGCTCCCCGGCCGCGTCGGCCGCCAGCCAGGCCTGCAAGATGGCGTCCTCAATGCGCCGGATGGCCTCTTCTTCGGGGATGCAGGTATCCGTGACGCGGTTGAGATGGCGCTGCAACAGAGCGTGCTCGTCGGCCGGCGTTAAATCGCGCCAGTGGGGCAGGCGCACGTAATGGTCGTGGGCCACCAGGTTGTAGATGTCCTCCTCCAGGTTGGCCCCGGTGCAGCTAATGGCGTGTACTTTGTCCCGGCGGATCATCTCTGCCAGCGACAGGCCCAGCTCGGCCGTGCTCATGGCCCCGGCCATAGCCAGCAACATTTGCCCTCCGTCAGCCACAAAAGCGCGATACCCTTCGGCCGCGTCCACCAGGGCCGCAGCGTTGAAGTGGCGGAAGTGATGGCGGATGAAAGCGTAAACGGCGGCGGCGTTGTCCATGCGGTCTCTCCTTGAGTGGGCGCGCTACTCCGGCCGGTAAAAGGGGGCGCGCGCTGGGATGCCCCTGGCGTAGCTGATGGCTTTGTAGATCAGTTTGGCGGTGGTGAAATCGGCCGCGTGGTGACCGGGGATGGGGGCCAGCTCGACGCAATCCAGCCCTACGATGCCCGCAGCGGCGCGGGTGGTGGTGCGCAGGATGTCGAGGGTCTCCCCCCAGGTCAGGCCGTCCGGCTCCGGGGTACCGGTGGCCGGGATGAGGCCGGGGTCAAGGCCATCCACATCCAGGGTCAGGTAGACGCGCCGGCCGTGCACCCGTTCGCTGAAAGGGGCGCGCCAGGTCCCGTCCGCCACCGCTTCACGATACCACACCTGGACGCGGTCGGGGTGGGCGCGGGCGTAGGCCACCTCCTCTGGACAGATGGAGCGGATGCCAAGTTGCAAGATTTGTTCCACCCCCGGCTCCTCCAACAGGCGGCGCGCCACACAGGCGTGGCTGTAGGGAGAGTCGTCGTACCGGTCGCGCAGGTCGCTGTGGGCATCGATCTGCACAATGGTCAGAGGGCCGCCCGCGCCTGCCAGCAGACCCCGCCCCAGTCCCAGGCTGAGGCTGTGCTCACCGCCTAAACCGACGACCAGCCGGCCGGCGGCCGCCAGGGGTGCGACGGCGGCGGCAATGGTCTGCATGACATCAGCCGGTTCGGCCGGCAGACTCAGCGCCGGCCGGGTGTGGATGCCCCACGCCAACGCCGGTTCACTGTCCCACTCGCGGTCGTACAGCTCCACCTGTTGCGAGGCGGTGAGGATGGCCCGTGGCCCCTGCGCCGTCCCCCGGCCATAGCTGACGCTGGCCTCGTAGGGAATGGGCAGAATGACCACGCCGGCCGTGGCCGGGTCGCTGGCGGCCGGCGGCAAACCGAGGAAGTTATCGGGGCTGGCCATCGGTTTCACCTCAAGGCTTAAATCAAGATGGCGGCCGCCACCACCGTCGTCCACACGCCGCCCGACTCGGCCGTGACGGCCACAGTCAGGCTGGTGGTATCCACAATCTCCCCGCCCATCAGGTACTGCTCGCGCCGCTCGTTGTAATCTTTGTCGGCGTCGAAGGGGATGCCCAGGGTGGTAGCCAGCATGGTGGCCGCCAGGTCTTCGGCATAATCCCCGGCTTCCTGCTCTGTCTGGCCGAAGCTATGGTGTTCCGACAGATAGCCGTACTTATCGCGGTCGGCCGGCCGCGCCACGCCAATCGACGCCGCCACCCGCCGCCCCGGCTCATTCGTCGCCATCTCGGCAATCACAGCAAAGACGACCTCCCCCGGCTGCAACAGTTGCAACCCTTCCTCACGCGGGACAATGCGGCAGTTGGGTGGGTAAATGGAGGAGACACGCACCAGGTTGAACTGGGCAATGCCCGCCTCGCGCAGCGCCATCTCGAAGCTGGAAAGTTTCTCTCGATGCACCCCGACGCCGCGCGTCAGGAACAGTTTACGCGGGATCAAACGCATACAGGCTCCTCACAGACTGGTTCAACAGATAGACAGGAAATATAAGGTTGGACAATCAGGACATATTATAGCGAGGCATGAACCCAGGTCACAACGTTATCATCCTGAACCAGGCTGCCCAATGAGGCCTTTTCTAATGGCATGTTTTTTGCTGAAGCTTGTCAAACTCCACTCCCCCCATACCAGTTTATCCAGACTAAACAGGAAATACCGTGTGTTCGGTTAAAGAGTTACCAGGTGGAAGGTTTATGAAAACTGCCTGCTCCATCCTTTAGAATAGGAGGAAATTGGCATTGCTTTAACACACCCTTACGAATAGGTTTTACGAAGGTGGCATGTTGTTTCAAACTGGAACTGGGGTACTTGTGAGGGTTTCTTGGGCAATAACATCTGACACAAGGCCTGCAGGTCCAACCATTTGTAACCTGTTTTCTTGACGGCCCCGTCATACAGGTTGAAGCCATCAATGTAAATGATGGTGTTCATGCGACTGAAAAGCTCCTGAAAAAGCAGAGGCCGTACTATGTACGGCCTCGCACCCATCTTCCGAAGAATTTGGGGGGATATATCAATACGATAGCACAACCCAAGTTAAATGTCAACGGTTGTTGGTATATGACCGCACACAATACACCCATGTGGCCCTAGAACGGTTATAATGGAGACATCTCTGGCGCAGGGGTCAATCGCTATGCCTGATGCACAGATTATCCAGACCATCCTTCTCGGCGCGGCCGGCGATGCCGGCGGCGGTTTGCTGGCCGGGTTGCTTGGGGCCGCCGGCCGGCGCGTGGCCCGTCGTTTCGAGCCGCCGCCGCAGCAAGCCGCCCTGCAGAATGCCCTGGAGACGGCGCTGACAGCCGCCTTCAAGACAGTGCCCCAGGCGGATCCGCTCAACGACTATTACCTGACCTGTCTGGCCGACTTCTTGCGCCGCGAGGTGGTGCAGGAGGAGCTGGCGGTCTTTCTCGATCCGCATGAGCCTTTCAATCTTGAAAAGCTGCGCGCTGTCTTCACCACCATCACCCAGGGGTACGCGCCGCAGCAGATCCCTGGCCTCAACTTCGACGCCTTTGTGGCCGCCCTGACCCACGGCTTCTACGCTGCGGTCAAAAACGATCCCCGTTTACAGGTGGTGATCCAGCTCGAACGGCTGGATGCCCTGGTCGGCCAGGTAGATCGCCTGTTGCAGGTGACCGACGCCATGCGCGGCGACCTCCAGGTCATCCATCTGGAAGCGCGGCGCACGGCTGAAATCCTGGTGGAGATCAAAGAGCTGATCGCTACACGCCTGGATAACGCCCATGTCAACGCCCTGTTGCGCGCCTACCCGTCCCCGGCCGCCAACGCCCCCGACCCAGCCCGGCTGCGCGCCCACCTGGCCGAGTACATCGGGTGGGTGGCCGGCCGTTCCAGCACCCTTGAACTGCGCGGCATCAAGCGCGAAGATCAGCAGGTGGTGCAGCTTGACCTCGATGCCGTCTATGTCCCCCTCTCCGCGGTGGCGCCGGAACGGGAAGGCCGCCGGCGCAGAGAAGGCGCGGAGGCGATACGCCCCATACCCATGAGCCAGGTGTTGGCGCTGGGGCGACGCCTGATCGTCACCGGCGGGCCGGGCTGTGGCAAAACCACCCTCTTGCTGTACATCGCCTGGACGTTGACCCAGGCTCTGGCCCAGGCCAACGTCGGTCTGGCCCGTGAGCGCCTCGGCTTCCCCCGCAGCGACCCTCTGCCCTTGCCCATTCAGTTGCCCCTGGGGGTGTACGCCACTCACTTACGTAAGCTGGCCGCCACGCCGGATCTGACTGCGCCCCAGGCCGGCCGGCTCGATGCCTTTATCCCGCGCTATCTGATCGAAAACCACGCCAGCTTCGACTTGCCGGAGGATTTCTTTGCCCAACTGCTGCAGGCCCAGACGCCGGTCATGTTGTTGCTGGATGGCCTGGACGAAGTGCCCAATGAAACAGAGCGTGTGGCAGTGCGCGAAGCCATTGAGCAATTGGTCACGCGCTACCCCCAATTGCGGGTGGTGGTCACCTGCCGCGCCGCCGCTTACCGCGACCGCACCGCGTTGGGCAAAGACTTTCGCGAGGTGCGCGTCCAGCCCCTGGACGACCCGCAGACGACCGAACTCATTCGCCTGGCTTATGCCCACATTTACCGCCACGATGCGGTAGAGCGTGAGCGTAAGACGGCGGCCTTGATTGAAGGGGTGCAGCGGCTGGAAGCGGAACGCCGCCAACGGCTGGGAAATGACGCCCCACGCCTGATTGACTCGCCGCTGATGGTGCGCCTGTTGCTGATTGTGCATTACAGCGACCGCGAGCTGCCCGATCAGCGCGCCGATCTCTACCAGCGGGTGGTCAACGCCCTGCTCTTGCCCGACTACACCCCGGATGAAAAGGTGGCCTCGGCCCTGGGCAGCTATGTGGGCGGGGGGGTGGAAGCGCATCTGGAGCTGGTGCAGCACCTTGCTTTTCACATGCACCAACGCGGTGAGCCACAGGGGCAGCGCATCGACGAGCGGGAACTACGCACGATTCTGGCTGGCAACCCGGCTTACGCCCCGCACGTAGAGGCTTTCATCACCCTGACCCGCCTGCGCGGCACGGCCGTCAAGGAGGAGTTGGCGACCTACACCTTTGTGCATCTCACCTTTCAGGAGTTTCTGGCAGCGCGCTACCTGGCCGAGGTGACGTGGGAGGTGAAGGAGATGGCGGCTTTCCTGAAGGCCGGGCCTGTGCTCGACAGTTGGTGGCGCGAACCCATTTTGCTTCTGGCGGGCTATCTTTACCTGCGCCACCCCTTGACGCGCGCGCCCAATTTTGTGCGCCGCCTGGCGGGCCTGGACGCCGACGCCCCGTCGCGGGCCGCCGCCTTGCCGGCCGATGTCCAGCTGGCAGCGGCGGAAGTGGCGGCCCTGGGCTTTCTGGAGTGGCAGCGGGAGGGGGAAGCCGGGTTACGGGCCGAACTGGCCGGCCGGCTAGTCGCTTTGTTGGAGAGTGCCCCCACGCCGCCGGCCGCTGCGGCCCGGCGCGTGGCTGTCGGAGCGGCCCTGGGGCGATTGGGGGACCCTCGCCCCGGCGTGGCGCAGCGCTTCAGCCGCAACGGCGTCCAGCTGCCCGATCTGCAGCTGTGTTACGTTCCGGCCGGGCCCTTCTGGATGGCAGAGGGGGAAGAAAAAGGCGTCGAGGTGGGGCGCGTCCAGACTTTCCTCGACTACCCCTACTGGATCGGCCGCTACCCCATCACCCAGGCCCAGTTTGACTGCTTTGTGTCGGCCGGGGGCTACCGCCGCCCGAATTATTGGCCAGAAGCCAGGCGCGCGAATGTGTGGCGTGATGGAGAGGTGAAAGGGTGGCTTGACGAGGCGTGGCGTTCCCGACATGCCATCCATCTTTTGCGTATATTTTAGCATTATCGGGTGAAAGGGTGGCTTGACGAGGCGTGGCGTTCCCGACCAGGGGATGACGGCGCGCCGTTTAACCTGCCCAATCAGCCGGTGGTGGGGATTACATGGTACGAGGCGCTGGCCTTCTGCCGCTGGCTGACGCAGCAGTTGAGCTTGCCGCCGGGGTGGCAGGTGCGCCTGCCCTCAGAAGCGGAGTGGGAGAAGGCAGCCCGCGGTGGGTTGCAGCTGCCCCCGGCCCCGCTGGTGCGCCCTTTGAGCGCATGGGAGCCGGAGGTGACGCCCCTGGGCCAGTTTCAGGACAACCCCCACCCACGCCGCCGCCATCCCTGGGGGGAGGCCCCGGCCGGCGACCGCCTGACGCCCGATCACGCCAACTACGGCCAACACATTGGCCGCACCTCCGCTGTGGGGTGCTATCCCCTCAACCGCTCTCCCTACGATTGTCGCGACCTGATCGGCAATGCCTGGGAGTGGACACGCAGCCAGGATGGTCGTTTGCCCTACAATCCTGATGACGGCCGGGAGGAGGTGACGCGCGTCCAAAATTCCACCTGGATCCGTTTGCGGGGAGGGGATTGGTATGACCATGAAGTTTCTCAGCGCTGCGGGGCCCGCCACGGGGGCGTTCCCAACCACTGGTACAACTTCAGGGGTTTTCGTGTGGTGCTGTCCCCGTTGTCTTCGCTGGCCTCTGGTACCTCTGATCTCTAAAACGGCGGCGCAGCCGCCGCTCTGTGCTCGGCCGCTGAAATGCCCATCTTCACCCGCACCTTTGACTTTCTCGTCTGGCTGGTGCCGGCCACCCACCATTTTCCCAAAGCCCACCGCTTCACCATCACCGCCCGGCTACTTGACGCCGCCCTCGATTTCAGCGAATATATAAATGACGACCTTCGCCCATGAAATCCGTCAGCGCCCGTGCGGTGGTAGTGACCGTTTATCAAAAGACAATACGTCAGCCACAAGGTTTTGGCGTGGAGACAAACCGCAAAGGCGCTAAGAACGCCAAGAAAGAAAAGGGGAAACCCTTCGCGCTCTTTGCGCCTTCGCGTTGAGAACAAAATGCTCCCGTTTTCACGGGAGTGACAAACCGCAAAGGCGCAAAGGACGCCAAGAAAGAAAAGGGAAACCCTTCGCGCTCTTTGCGCCTTCGCGGTGAGAACAAAATGCCCCCGTTTTCACGGGAGTGACAAACCGCAAAGGCGCTAAGAACGCCAAGAAAGAAAGGGAAAACCTTCGCGCTCTTTGCGCCTTCGCGGTGAGAACAAAATGCCCCCGTTTTCACGGGAGTGACAAACCGCAAAGGCGCTAAGAACGCCAAGAAAGAAAAGGGAAAACCTTCGCGCTCTTTGCGCCTTCGCGGTGAGAACAAAATACCCCCGTTTTCACGGGAGTGACAAACCGCAAAGCCCCTGTGAAAATGGGGGTAAGAACACCAAGAAAGAGAAGCGACTAAAGCCGCTACAACAAACAATGGGGGCGTTTTTCGTTCGTAGTTCCCGCTTTAGCGGGGGCCTTGAATGGCGACTAAAACGGGTACTACAAAAAAGACACGACCAGCCAGTATGTCAGGTAAGGTATATATGAACCAACAGGCTGTTTATCTCATCGATCATTGGAGCCGAGATGATTATCTGGAATTCTCCGATTTCAAGCCGGCGCTGCAACGCATCCTGTTGACGGCGGATACCCCCCTGACGCTGGGGATCTACGGCCCCTGGGGCAGTGGCAAGACCAGCCTGCTGCGTATGCTGCACGATGCCATTGAGGCCCAGGGATGGCCCTATGTACGCCCGGTATGGTTCACCGCCTGGAAGTACGATCATCACCCCTCCCTGTGGCGCGCCTTCATGTTGCGCGTCATAGATGCCCTCTACCCGCGTGAGAACGAACCGCGCGACCAACCGCGCCACCAGCGCCCCCGCCTGCTCAACCCGACCGATTCCACCCAGAAGAAACAGATCGCGCTGCTGGATCAGCTGGAAACGAGCGTTTACCAGCCGGTGGATTGGCAGGAGATGGGGCGCTGGATGGTAGATTGGTTGCAGATGGGCCAGGCTGGCCTGGGGTTGGCGGCCGAAGTCGTCAAAGTGTTCATCCCTGGGGCGGGCCTGGCGGCGGAACTGCTGGCGGCCGGTAAGCAACTCGCCCCAGACGACCGGGCGCTGCTTAAGCGCCACATCCACACCGCTCAGCGCCAGCAGTTGCTGGAGCGGGAACAGTTTGAAGATGCCTTTGCGGAAGCGATTGCCAGTCTGCTGGGAACGGACGGCCAACGAGGACGGTTGATTGTCTTTGTGGACGACCTCGACCGCTGCCTGCCGGAAAAAGCGGTGCAGGTGTTGGAGGCTATCAAGCTCTTTCTTTCCGCTCCTGGAACTGTCTTTGTTCTGGGTATGGATCGTGAAGTGATTCAACGCGGCATTGAAGCGCATTACCGGATATATGGGGCGTCTGACGGTGACGCCCCCCGGCCGGAACTTCCCATTCGCGGCGACAACTATCTGCAAAAGCTGGTGCAAATCCCCTTCCACCTCCCCCCTTTATCTTTGTCGTCGCTGGAGAGCTTTTTAACCCAGGTGGAGACCGAGAGCCGTCTGCAGCTGAGCGAGGTCACGCGCGGCGTCCTGGCCCGGGGGTTGTTCCCCAACCCGCGTCAGGCCAAACAGGCGCTCAACATCTTCCAGCTGTTGCGCGAGGTGGCCGAAGCGCGGCGCACCCGGCCAGACGCTCAGGGGCGCGCGCGCCTGGCCGCGGACGCGATTGCCGATCCCCTGTTGGCCAAGACGGTCATCATCCAGACCCAATACCCCCAGCTGTATCAGGATTGGCGGCGCTACCCCACCCTGGTGCGCACGTTGGAGGAAGAGGTGGTACGCCGGCCGTTGTCGGAGCAGGAGCGGTTGCGGGGTTGGGTGCAGCCAGCCGAGACGCCGGATGAAGCGGGGCCGGCCGGGGGCGGGACGCGCCGCGGCGGCTTGATTGAAACCTATTTAGGCCATCGCGAAGAGTACGCTCTGTTGGAGCGCATGTTAGGCTACCCAGAAGCGATCACCACCGACGGCGAGCGAGGACGCTTTCAAGGTTTAACGGCCGACCAAATGGCGGTGTATGTGCATCTGGCCGGTAGCCTGTCGGCCGAGCCAGCGCCGGTGGCGAGCGTGACAGGGGTGGACCTGGAGGCGCTGCTGAGCAACGATTGGGCCAAAGTGCAGGACGCTATGGAACGGTTGCCGGCCGAAATCCAACACAAGCCGGACGCCCTGCGACGCCATCTGGCGCAGGTGTTGGCCGACCCGGCCGCCCCGCCGGCTCAACGCGCCAGCGCCGGCGACGCCCTGGGCCTGCTGGGCGACCCCCGCCCCGGCGTACGCTCCCTCGAACCCGACCTCATCCCCATCACCACCGGTTTGCGTTTTCGAATGGGGGAGCAAACGTTAACCCAGGTGACCATTGCACAACCTTATGCCATTGGCCGTTACCCGGTCACCAACGCGCAGTTCCGCTTCTTTGTGGAAGATGGCGGCTACACGGAGAAGAGGTGGCTGGAAACCTGTTGGACAGAGGCCGGGCGTGCTTACAGGGAGGAATATGATGTAAAAACGCCGCACTTTTGGGACGACGCCCGATTAAAGTTGGACAATTTGCCGGTGGTGGGGGTGAGCTGGTACGAGGCGCTGGCCTACGTCAGGTGGCTGGCGCGTAAGACGGGCAAACCCTACCGCCTGCCTACGGAAGCGGAGTGGGAGCGGGCGGCGCGCTTCACCGACGGCCGCGTCTACCCCTGGGGGGACGACTGGCGCGAGGGCGTGTGCAATACGCAGGAAACTGGTCTGGACCGGCCGGTCGCGGTGGGCTGCTTTCCGGCCGGGGCTTCCGTGGAAGGGGCGCACGACCTGAGCGGCAATGTTTGGGAGTGGTGCCAGACGCGCTGGCAAGATGAAAACGGGCGAGAATATTCCCCACCCTATCGGGCGGATGATGGCCGCGAAGAGCTGGAGGGGGAGATGCCGCGTGTCTTGCGCGGCGGCAGTTGCTACGATAATGCTTCGGCCGCGCGCTGCGGGGCCCGCGACAGGCTCTATCCCTACCACTGGGACTACAACTGGGGTTTTCGTGTGGTGCTGTCCCCGTTGCCTTCTCTGTCCTCTGGTACCTCTGATCTCTAAAACGGCGGCGTAGCCGCCGCCCGGCCGACGGGGCTGCCTGGTAGCCTCCGGCGTGACCGGTGTGAGGAATGGCTGCCGGCGGGCCGGCCCAATTTTTTGAAAACGGTTGATGGCTTCATACAAGCGTTTGGTTGACAAACGATACTAGGTATGGTACTGTTCGGGTATAAACAATGGGCCAAAAAGAGAAGACAATCGCCGCTATGCGGCAGAACCCGCAAAAAGTAACCCTGGCTACATTGGAAAAAGTGCTAACCTGGTATCAGTTCAGTAAACGGCCAGGCAAAGGATCCCACAACATTTATAAGCGGCAGGCACCTCTGCAAACATTTCGTTTTACAATTGTCAAACCGCACGGTAGACGCAAGTATGTCAGTCCTGAAGCTGTGACAGAGGTACTCCAGGCCATTGACCAATTGGAAGCTCAGGGGTTGGGTCTGGTGGATTAAACGTGGAGGCTCGTAGATGTCCAAAGATTTAAGCTATTATCTCACCTTACCTTACACCATTGAGATCGTTCATCACCCCCGGCCTGAAACGGGGGTTGGTTATTGGTTTGCGCGGGTGCGTGAACTGCCGGGCTGCATGACGGAAGCTGAGAGCTTCGAGTCATTAGAGGCTATGATTCAGGATGCCATGACAACCTGGTTGGAAGATGCCTTGAATGATGGGGAGGTGATCCCTGAACCGCGGCCTCTTCAGGAGTATAGTGGTCGATTTGTCGTGCGCTTGCCGCGTACCCTGCACCGCGACCTGGTGCACATGGCCGACCAGGAAGGCGTCAGTCTCAACGCTACCATTACTGCCGCCCTGGCGCGAGCCGTGGGCCAATACAGCGGGGCGACGATGGCGCGAGACGAGGTTCAGCCATGATGACAGACGGGATGAAGACATTTTTTAGCATCCACCCGGCCCCTTTGCTTCCACCTTTTAAATCAGCCTGGCCTTTCACCTTTGGGTGAAGCCCTCACGAGTTGATAGATGACTTAATCCATGCCTGCGTCGCCGGTTATTCTCAATAGCACACCTTCGGCCGTCTGCGGGCGGTGAAGATGGTAGCTGTGAGCGGGGCGGCGGCTAAAGGCTGAACCACGTTTCCACTCCCAGACCAGCCACCCGGCCAAACTCACGGACATTGTGCGTAACCAGAGTCAGGTTGCGGCTGAGGGCATGGGCGGCAATGAGCAAATCCATAGCTCCTATAGGTGAACCGCCCGTTTCGAGAGCGGCGCGTAGGTTGCCGTAGGCCAGGGTGGCCGCATAGTCAAAATCCAGCAGGGTAAAGGGGGTTATAAAAAGATCGAGCGCCTGCTGATTTTTCACCTTATCGCTGCTTTTGGCGACACCGTATTGTAGCTCTGCCAGGGTGATGGAGGAGAGAGCAAAATCGGTGATGGGATGACTCTCGAACTTGTGGCGGATTTGCGGTGGTTTTTGACGAATGATGTAAATACACACATTCGTATCAAGCATATATCTCATTCGAGAAACCCGTCGCGTGTTTCAAGAGCCGGTTGCGGGCGCTCAGCCAGAAAATCTTCGGAAAAGAGGTCCAAACTATCGAAAAGCGATTGCCAGGAGCTCAATTCTGGAATCAGCATAACAACATGGCCTAGCTTCTTGATATAAACTTTGTCACCCTCAAACTGATACGCTTTGGGTAAACGAACGGCCTGACTGCGACCATTTTGAAAAAGCCTGGCTGTATCCATCTAGCTCTCCTGCTATTAAGACGTGGTATATACCATTAGTGTATACCGCGTTGACTGACCTGTCAATCCTCTTCTTCCCTCTCATGCCTGGTTGGTCAGGTAGTGGCCTAGATCAACGGGCTGGTAGTGGCCGCGGGTGAATTTGTTGGGGTCGGCGCCCCAGGGGATGGTGCAGTCGAGGCCCATTTTGGCGGTGCGGCTTTTCTGGCCGGGGACGTGGATGCCGGAGGGATCGAGCGAGCTGCCCGGCCGGTCGGGATAGATCACCAGGTCACGATCCGCCTGGAAGCGCGTCGCCAACGCCCACTCCACCTGGGCGGGATCGTCAATAGCCACATCTTGATCCACCACCCACACATGCTTGAGGGAGCTATGGCCACGGAAAGCGGCCTCGATGGCGCGCCGGCCGTCCTCCGGCCCTTGTTTGTCAATTTGCACCACGGCGTGCAACCAGGAAGCCCCGCCGGGGGTGATGAGGACGCCGGTGCAGCGGGCCACCTGGTTGACGGCAGCGAAGATGGTGGGTTCACGCGGCATGCCCATCAACAGCTTGTGTTCCAGCCCACCGGGCAGCAAGGCGTGGTAAATGGGATCGCGCCGGTGGGTGATGAGGTCGATCTCGATCACCGGCTGCTGGCGCACAAAGTCCATCGTCTCGGTTAAATCCATGAAGGGGCCTTCCGTCACCAGCTGGTGGGTGATGCGCCCTTCCAGAACGATCTCGGCGGCGGCCGGCACAGCCAGATCATGGGTCAGGCATTTGACCAGGGGGGTGGGCTGTAAGGCGTGGGCTAGACTGAGCTCATCCACCCCCGGCGGCGGCGACATGGAGGCTGCCAGATGGGTCGCCAGCGAGACACCGATGCAGATCGCCACCGGCAGATCGCCTGTCGTTTTGTGCAGGGCGGTGTAGGTGCCGCGCTGCTCCACAATGCGGGCCGCCACGCGCCGCTCATCCAACCGCAGCAAGCGATGGTAACACATATTGCGCCCCAGATCGGGGTCGTGCACAATGACCACATTGCTGGCGCAGTAATACCCCCCATCCTGGGGCAGATGGAGCAAAAAGGGCAGCTCCAGCAGATTGGGGCGCTCAATCACCACTTCCTGACAGGGAGCGGTGGTGGTCAGGGGTGGGGGCTGGGGATGTTCCAACGCCTGGGCCAGATGACCGAGCAGAGCCGGCCGGGGCACGCCCAGGTCGCGGCTGAAATAGCGGCGGTCAGCGCACACATTGGCGCACACCCGCCAGCCGGGGTGTTCCACGATATGGGTGAAGAGGACGGCGCGCTCCCCCAGGGCGTGGGCCACGGCGGCCAGCTCAAACTGCACGCTGACGGGGCGGTCGATAACCACCAGGTGCCCATCACGTTGGGCGGCATCCAGAAAATTGCGCAGGCTCATAGCAGGGAAGTATAGTCGGGGCCGGGGATTGTGCAAGCGCCCCTACCGCTCGTCAGATGACATGGCTGGTAACTGTTTGCCAGGCAAAACGGCTGAGGGCGTTTCAGAAAATAAACCGGCCAGGAGGTGGATAGGCTGGGGCGAACACATAGGGGCGAACACATAGGTTCGCCCCTACATGTTCTTTCCCCCGTTTTCATGGGGGTTCAACCATAAGCCGTAACTACGAAGGTCAATCGTTGCGGCGCACGGCCTGGAAAGCGGCCAGAACGCGCTGGCGGGCAGCGGCGTGGTCGACGATGGGGGCCGGGTAGTCGTGGCCGATGCGGCAGACGCTGCGGTGTTGGCTGGCGGCCGGCATCGTCCAGGGGGCATGGATGTAAGTATCCGGTACCTGTGTCAGTTCGGGAACCCAACGACGGATAAAGCGGCCGGCCGGATCAAACTTCTCGCTCTGGGTCACGGGGTTGAAGATGCGAAAGTAGGGGGCCGCGTCCACCCCCACCCCGGCCGTCCACTGCCACCCACCCAGGTTGGCCGCCAGGTCGCCATCCACCAGCTGTTGCCAGAACCAGCGCTCCCCCCAGCGCCAATCGATCAACAGATTTTTGGTCAGGAAGGAGGCGGTGATCATGCGCGCCCGATTGTGCATCCAGCCCACCGCCTGCAGCTGGCGCATGGCAGCATCCACCACCGGGTAACCGGTGCGCCCCATGCGCCAGGCGTCGAAGGCGGCCGGGTCGTTGTTCCAGGCCAGGCGGTCGTACTCCAGCTTGAAGCTGTGGCGGCGCACCTGGGGGAAATGGTAGAGCAGATGGTGATAAAACTCCCGCCAGATCAGCTCCAACAGCCAGGTGTGCGCGCCCTGGGCCGCCTCGGCGTCCGGGGCCTGGGTGTGGGCCGCCAGGGCGGCGGCGACGGCCGTGCGGGCTGAGAGCATCCCGAAGCGCAGATAGGGAGAAAGCGCGGAGGTTCCATCCACGTCCAGCCGGTTGCGTCGGGTGTGGTAGGCGGCCACCCCCTGCGCCAGGAAGGATTGCAACCGGCAGCGCGCTTCTGCTTCGCCGGCCGGAAAAGGGGTGTCGGCCGGCCAGGTGGGAGCATCAGGCCAGGGGAGACCGGTCAGGAGTGGGGTGAACAGGCGCGTTGGGGCCGGCAAGGGGTCAGCGGCCGGCCGGGCTTGCGCCAGCCAGGCGCGGCTAAAGGGAGTGAAGACAGTGTAGGGGGTTCCGTCCTGTTTGCGCACCTGGTCGGGGTGCAGGAGGGTCACACCGGCCGTCAGGCGCAGCGGCAAATGGGCCGCCACCGCCTGATCCCGTCGTCGGGCGTAGGGGGTGTAATCCTCTTCGGCATAAAGGGCGGTGGCCTGAAGTTCGGCCGCCACGGCGCGCAATTCCGTCAGGGGGTCACCGGCGCGCACCGCCAGATAGCTTCCCCGCGCCCGCAGGTCAGCATCCAGCTGGCGCAGGCCGGCCAGCAGAAAGGCGTAGCGGCGGGGACTGTGGCCGGCCGAGGCCAGGATATGGTGGTCGAGAATGAAAAGAGGGAGCACCGGCGCCCCCTTTTTCAGGGCCGCGCTCAGGGCCTGGTTGTCGTGCAGGCGTACATCACGCCGTATCCACCAGATGGAGGTCATCTAAACTGTGTCGGCGCGTCACTCACTCCAGGCCGATCCAGACGTGACGCTCCTCCCGGCGCAATGGTGGGGCGGCATGGCAATAGCACGGCTGCGGTTGAGGTTGGCGCGGAAAGAGCAGCAAGGTCAGGGTGGCAGCCGCATCCACCATGTCATCGTAAACAGACAGGATCGTTAGCTGCCCCATCTGTATCAGGCGGCTGTGTTGGAGTGGGGAAGAGGGGGCCTTGGATTCGTCCATGTTAAGCTCCAAAAGGTCAAGATAACCCACGGCTATCAGGTCAACAGGTCGCGCAGGGCGTGTTCCAGGGTTGAATAGCGGAACTGGAAGCCGGCTTGTTGCAGCCGATGCGGCAGCACTCGTTGCCCCTCCAGCACGGCGGTGGACATCTCGCCCAAGAGCAGTTTCAAGGCGATGGCCGGGGCCGGGGCCAGGGCCGGACGCTCCAGCACATGGCCGAGTGTGTTGGCGAACACCCGGTTTGTCACCGGTGTGGGCGCGGTCAGGTTGTAAACGCCTTCAGCCGTGGGGGTTGCCAGCAGAAAGCGCATGGCGCGCACCTGGTCGGTGATGTGAATCCAGGAGTACCATTGCTCACCGCTGCCCAGAGGGCCGCCGGCCATGAACTTGAAGGGGCGCAGCAGCTGGGGCAACGCGCCGCCATCTGGGCTTAAGACGAGGCCGGTGCGCATGATGACCAGCCGCACCCTCAGGTCGCGCACCGGAGCGACCACGTTTTCCCACTGGGTGACGACCTGGCCCAGAAAATCGTGGCCGGCCGGGGTGGTTTCCAGCACCATTTCATCCTGGCGCGGCCCATAGTAACCAATGGCTGAAGCCTGGAGCAGAACGGCCGGCCGGTGGGCAGCGGCTTGAATGGCGGCCACCACAGCCCGGCCGGCTTGTAGGCGGCTTTGCAAAATCAGCTCCTTGCGCTTGCGGCTCCAGCGCTGGTCGGCGATACCGGCCCCGGCCAGATTGACGATGGCGTCGGTTCCCTCTACCAGCCCCCCCCAACCGGCGGCGCTGTGACCGTCCCACGCCTCCAGCCGCGTTCCGGGGGGCATCTGACCCTGATATTGGGCCGGCCGGCGACTCAGCACAATCACTTCATGTTTATCGCGCAGCAAATCGGCGACCAGGGCTCGTCCGATGAGGCCTGTGCCGCCAGTTATGATCACCCGCATGGCGTTTGTTTCTCCTTGATGTCTGACAACGTGGCCCTTTTCAGGTGTGGGAGGTAGGGTGGAGGAGCTGCTCCATCCACGCCAAGATCGGCTCCGCCCGTTGGTCCAGCGTCTGGTGCATGGCAGCCTGGTAGTGCTGCAAGTAAGGCTCCAGGTCGCTGTGGCTATTGAGAAGGTGGGTTAGCTCCGCCCGATTCTCGCCCACCAGGTGCATATCTCCCAGCATCAGCGCGGCCTGGATATACCGCCCCAGGTCGCGGTTGGCGGCTGCCAGGAGCTGGGGCGGCAGGTTGAGGTTGCACTGCGCTTCCCACACCAGCGCCTCCAGGTGGGATTGGCGCTCGCGGTAGTGGCGTAAGGCTATTTCATGGGCCGGCGAGGCCGGGGCGCCGGGTTTCAAAGCGCGTGGGTTGGTCAACAGCTGCTCCACCACGGCCGGGGCGTGGGCCAGATCTTCTCCCAGGTAATGGCCGGGGAGGCGCTGGCGCAAAGTTGGCTTGAGGTTGAAGATGCCGCCGCCATAAGCGATGGGGACGCCCGCCTGTTCCAGCAGGCGCCCCATGTCCAGCAGGCTGGCAGCGGTGGGCAAGGTTTGGGCGGTCAAAATAACCAGCTGCGGCCGGGCCGCCTCGATGGTTGCCTCCAGACGAGTTAGGGGAATATTGGCCCCCAAAAACAAGATGTCCCAGCCGCGCCGGCGCAACAACAGCGTTAACAATAGAGGCGCGAAGGTGTGCTCTTCTTCTGGCGGACACCCCACCAGCACCCGGCCGGGGCGCGTCGGAAGGGGCGTGGCGGCAATAAGGTTTTCCACCCGGCGCATCGCCAGGGCGGAAGCGAAATGTTCTTGCTGGGCGCTGATGCGCCCTTCCGCCCAACCGCTACCGATCTCCGCCAACCCTTTCTGGATGACCTGAAGACAAACAGTTTCCGGCGTGTAGAGAGCGAAGGCCTGGGCCAGGATTGATTCCGCCTGCTGTTCGTTGAAGCTCAGGCAGGCCGTCACCCAGGTCTGGCGTATCTGGACAATCGTCTCGCCGATGGTCAGGGGAGTGGGCTCGGCCGGCTCGCCGGGGGGTGTATGCAACTCATGCAAGGGGTTTTTGCCTTCCTCTTCCAAAGCGTGCCACATATCCACGGCGCGGCTGATGCTCAGCCCTTCTTCCTGGCGCGCGATCAGCCATTTCAACATCTCGATGTCATGTTGGGAGTAGAGGCGATGCCCGCCGGGTGTGCGGTGGGGGGTGGGCAGACCATAGCGCCGTTCCCAGGCGCGCAGGGTATCGGGCTTGATGCCCGTTTCCTGAACCACGGCTTTTAGATTATAGGTTGGTGCGTGCCCGTTGTTGCCGCTCATGGTTGGATAGATTATGGAAAGCTCTATAGACGTAGTCTAACGGATAGTTTAACATAGTCCCCCAAAAAATCAACAATTCATAGACAAAAAATGGACAAAATGATAGAGGCCGGACTACGCTCGATGAACAGTGGGGGAACGTCATGCTTCAAAGACGGGTGGTGTCAAACGGGGCAGGCGAACGGTGAAGGTTGCGCCCTGGTTGAGGGCGCTGACCACCTCGATCTGGCCGCGGTGGGCTTCCACCAGATTCTTGACAATGTATAGCCCCAGCCCAGCCCCCCGCACCCGACTTTTTTGGGCGTCGGTCGAACGGTAATATAGCTGGTAGATGTTGGGCAGCGCTTCGGGTGTGATGCCGCAGCCGGTGTCGCTGATTTCCAACACGGCGCTGTCTGCGTCACCGAAAAGGCGAACGGTCACGCGCCCCCCAGGCGGGGTGTACTTGATGGCGTTGCCGATCAAGTTTTGCAACACCTGGCGCAGACGAGCATGGGAGCCATGGACGAAGATGC
Organism: Anaerolineae bacterium; assembly: GCA_034435495.1. Taxonomy (GTDB): domain Bacteria; phylum Chloroflexota; class Anaerolineae; order Promineifilales; family Promineifilaceae; genus DAOTXO01. Next base: position 11,340 of record DAOTXO010000025.1, on the reverse strand, counting down.
TTTCCGGCGCTATCTCCACCCGCATCGTTTGGTCGTACAGCAGCGACATTGGCTCCATGACAGCGACCGTCTCTTCGACGATCTGGTTCAGGTGACACAGGGCAAAGTGTACGTTCAGCCGCTGTTGTTCAATTTGATCCAGTTCGATGACGTTGTTGATGATATGATCCAGCCAGTCCGATTGGACGCGAATGGTGTTGAGGCAACGAAGGATGAGGTCGTCTTGCTCCAGGTCGGTCAGGCTGTCGAGGTGGGACGCGAGCAATTCGGCGTAGCCCCGAATGGTGACCAGGGGGGAACGCAGGTCGTGGGCCGCCAGGGAGAGAAAGACTGATTTGAGTTCGTGGGTGCGCTTTAAGGCCTCATGGGTGTGCGCCAGTTCTTGTCGCACCAGCCGCAGCTCGTTGCGCTCTTGCACCAACGCCTGCTCCAATTGCCCCAGCCGGGTGGTATCTTCCAGGCTGATGAGCAGCCCCTCTTCTGGCTGTTCTGGCGTGTAACGCATCACTTCAAAGTCGAAGTAGTGGGCTGTTTGGTCAGGTAAAATAAGGTGGATGCGTTCCACGCGGTAAACAGGCAAAACCCCCCGCAAGACGTCCAGAATGTACGCCTCCGCGCCCACAAACTGATAGAGCGTTTCTGTCAGCGGCCGGCCGATCACCAAAACCGGCTTGACTCCCAGCAGTTGCTCCAGGTTGGGGGTAGTCGCCCGCACGACCAGGTCTGGGCCCAGATGAATATAACCTATACGTTGCGTCACGCGTTCCAAATGCAGCGCCAGGAAATCATGTTGCGCCAGAGTAGCCACAGTTAAACCTTTTCCAGCGATGCTGCCAGGATGTGGAACAATCCTTCGACCCCCTGTCCTGTTTTGGCGCTGGTGAACCCATACGGAATATCCAATTCGGCGCCAACCTGGCGCATCTGCGCCTCCAGGGTCGGCGCATCAAAATCGAGGTCGCTTTTGTTGACCGCCAGCACCAGACCCGCTGAGGGGTTCATCTGACGTATTTGGCCCACATACAGGGCGGCATGTTTGAAGGTGGCCGGGCGGGTGGCATCGCAGACCAGCAAGGCCCCGGCCGCGCCGCGCATATACCCATGGTTGGTGTGAATCCATTCGTCACCGCCGGCCAGGTCCCAGATGATCAGGTTGAGAATGTGCACCCCTTCACGCACAATGGTTTTGCGCGAAATGGTGACGCCAATGGTGCTGAGGTAACGATCATCGAAGCGTCCTTCCACAAAACGTCGCACCAGGCTGGTTTTGCCCACGGCAAAATCTCCCAACATGCAGATTTTCTTCTGGATGACGCTCATGGCGATCTCGTCGTCTGAACCGTTTGATAGTAGCCTGGGTTATGGGTAGGGGGAACCTAACGGCGTCACACCCCGTCCACATGACCTGGCTTGTGCTCGTGATTAGGAATAACAGGTGAGCTACCACCCATCTAGCCCCACCTGGATCAGCCCAACGTTTAAAACAGTTACGTTGAGGCTCCTTTTTTACATCTCTCTCGCCTATTTTATCATATAAAGCGCGGGAAAGGATCAAGGTTGCGCTGTTGCTGTCGGCGGAGGTTGGTTGAGATAGCGGCTCCGCAGCCAACCTTCTTTCAGGCCCAGAAAACCGGCGTCCCACGCCACTTGCGCCCAGTCGTCCTGCACGGCCAGCAGACGCACCGATGTGCCGGCCGGAATCGCTCCTACAATCGGCGCGGCCAGGTCAGGGGCGGCGCGCACGAAAACGGGCGCGATGGGGTACAACGGGGCGGGCGACGGGGTGGGGAATGGCGTCAGAGTGGGCGGCCGGCTGGGGGTGGGGCTGGGCCGGTGGGTGGCTGTTGCCGTGGGGCTGGGGGTAGCGCTGGGGCGAAGCGTTGGGGTGGCAGCCGCGGTGAGCATCGGGGTGGGTGTGGGCGTTGGGGTGACAGTGGCGGTGGGTGTTGGGGTGAGGGTGGCGGTGGCCGGTCCCGGCCAGGCCAACGGCAACAGGCGCACCGTGAACCACAGGTAGAAGATGCCCAACCCCAGCGCGAACAGCGTCAGACACCCCAGCCCGGCCAGCACACGCCGCGAGGCTGGCGTCAAAGAGGGGGAGGAGGGGGGCGCAGCGGCCCACTGCGCCCACGCACTCAGGGCGGGCCCCAGGTCTGGCAGGCTGGCTGGATCGCCGGTGTAGGCTGCCAGCGCCGCGCCTGCCTGGTGGTGGAGGGCCAGGATGAATTGGTACAGGCGGGTGTGGAACCCCTCTGGCTCTACGCCGCTGATGACAACGGCCAGATAAGCATAAGGGCCGCTGCGGAGCAAAATTTTCTGATCGCCATATTGGATTTCATCCAACTCGCCCGCGGCCGCCTGGGGCTGTGTTTGGAAAGAGTCGTGGACAAAGTCGCGGATGGCGGTCAGCATACCACTGATGAGATCGGAGTCGGTGCTCTCGGCCCCGGCCGAATAGTGGGCCATCAGCAGCCCGGAACCGTTTTGGATGAGAAAGATTTCGCGGATGGCAAAAGGCAGGGCGTCGCGCAGGGCCAGTTCGGCCGGTGACACCCCTTGCAGCCGGGCGTATAGGGTGCGTAACCCCCGGCGTTGGGTTATCAAGGTTTGTAAACGGGCGTCAATCTGGCGCTGCAAGTCGTGCATGGCGTCCCGAATCACCTGGGCCACCGTTTCCAAGATGATGGGGGCCAGCGCGCCCACCAGTTCGCCGGGGGCCTGTTGGGTGTTGAGCCGGGCCGCTTTGCCCAGGACGGGGGCAATGGCGCGGGCCATGGCTTCGGGGTCTTTTTCGGCGGCTGTGTGTGCCAGGTGGGGCAACTCCTGCTCCACCTGCGGCAGGAGTTGGGCCTGGGTTTGTTCCAGGCGCTGTCGCAGAGCGCTCAGCTCCTGCTCCAGCTGTTGGATGTAGGCGGCCTGAGTGGCCGTTTCCGCTTCCAGAGCGGCAATTTGCGCCTGGGCCCCGCGCAGCAAAATGTTCCGCAGCGCGTGCAGGTCGCGCTCGTGCTTCCCGTTGTCGGGTTGAGGGACGGGGTCTACCTCATGGGGAGGAACAGAATCGAAAGCCATGCCGACAGCCGCAGTTGCCCAGACCGAACACAATGCGATCAGGGGTGTCGCACACCACGGTCGCCCCTGACCATGTGCGGCTGATTATAACGAAGTTCAGGCCAGCTACAACCGCCGGCCGCCGCTTGGGGTGATCAGCTCGACTGCCAGGCGGTGACGGCGTCCAGCCGGGCTTTGTCGCTGGCGCTCAGCTGAATCTCTGCCCCCACCCAGGTATCGCGCAGCTGCGCCACGCTGTTGGCCCCAATGATGGCAGAGGTCACGGCCGGGTTAGCCAGCAGCCAGGCGATGGCGGTTTGGGAAATGGAAGCGTTGTACTCCTGCCCGACAGCTTCCAACATCTCCACGGCGTTGAAGCCCTGGTCGTGCATATAGCGACGCTGGATGCCCTGGGCGCGGGGGGTGGGGGGGAGTTCCTGGCCGCGCCGATATTTGCCGGTCAGGAAGCCGCCGGCCAATGGGCTGTAAGGAATGACGCCCAGACCTTGATCCAGGCACACGGCCTGTAATTCTCGTTCAAATTCAGCCCGGTGTACCAGGTTGTAGTGGGGTTGCAGGCTATCGAAGCGGGCCAGCCGCCGCACATCGCTGATCCACAGCGCTTTGGTCAACAGCCAGGCCGGGTAGTTGGAGCATCCCAGATAGCGCACTTTGCCGGCGCGTACCAGGTCGTCCAACGCTGTCAGGGTCTCTTCCAGTGGTGTTTCCTGGTCGGGCCAATGCACCTGGTAGAGGTCGATATAATCCGTTTGCAACCGGCGCAAACTGGCTTCGACGGCCTGCATGATGTGGGCGCGTGAAAGTCCCTGGTCGTTGGGGCCGGGGCCCATCTGACCACGCACTTTGGTCGCCACAACAACGCGGTCACGCGCCACCTGATTGGCGCGCAACCAGTTGCCAATGATCCTTTCGCTCACTCCGCCAGGGTTGCCCTCCACCCAGCGGGAGTAAATATCGGCTGAGTCGATGAAGTTACAGCCGAGATCAATGGCGGCCGAAAGGACTTCATGCGCTTCAGCTTCATCTGTGGTCCAGCCAAATTGCATTGTGCCCAGGCAAATGGGGGAAACTTTCAGGCCGGTGCGGCCCAGACGTTTGTATGCCATACCTTCTCTCTCTTCAGTTACAGGTGGGCCGACCTGTCTGACGCCCGGTCGGGCTTAGGGCAGGCGGTCCAGGGGTGGGTCGATGGCGCGGGACGGCGTTTCGGAAGCAGCGGGGTCGATCAGAGCTTCTTGCGGCCGGCCGGCATAGGGTGCAGCCTGGTTGAAGTAGTTGTAGGCGATGCGCGATAGCTCGCGCAAGATGGGGAAACTGTAATCCGCTACCAGCCAATCCGTCTCCGGCTGGGTCAGGTAGAGTACAATCACATAATCCCCGCCAGGAGAAAAGACGATGCCAGCGTCGCCATGGGTATTGGTGGCCCACCCATGCTTGTGCGCCACGGGGGCGGTTTCTGGCACGCCGAAGCGGATCAGATTGCCCTCGATGTTTTGCTGCAACAGGTCGAGGATCGTCTGGCACTCCTGGGGGGTCAGCTGTTCCGGGTAGACGGCCAGCAATGGCCCGCCCCCCTGAGCGCAATAGTAGATCATCGCCAGCAGGGTTCCCATGTCCTCGGCCGTGGTTTGCATACTGGGATCGGGATAGGTGTTGACGCCGTCGCTGTTGGCCGGCGTGACCAGAGTCGCTTTTTCGGGGCGTTGTTGTTCTTCGTAGGGCGTCACCATGAAGGTGTTGACCAGACCCAGGCGGTGCATGGAGGTGGTCATGATGTCTGCCCCCAGATAAGCGTTATCCTGACCCGCCACCACGTCCAACAGTAAGTTGGCGCTGTAATTGCCCGATTGAATAGCGGTCTCGGCCAGCAGTTTGCTTTGGTCAGGTGTGGGGGCCTGATCCAGGGCGCGGTACACCTCCACCAGAATAGCGATCTTGAGGATGCTGGTGCCGGAGACGGCTATATCGGCGTTGACGGCGATCTCTTCCCCGGTTTGTAAATCCATCACAAACAGGCTGCCATAGCCGTCGAAATCTTGCAGCTTGTTTTCCAACACCTGTTGTAACATCGCCAGCGTGACCGGCGGCGCGTCTTCCTGGATGATGCTGAGGGGGACGGTGCGCTCGATGGGATCGTAAAGCGCCCGCCCCAAGGCGTCGACGGTGGTGGCAACATCGGCAATGTAGCCGCCCCGGCCAGCCACAAAGCGCAAGGTGTCGGGTTCGGCATAGGGCGAGGTGGGTGGGGCGTCTAACAGGTCTCCCACCAGGCGCACCAGTTCCATCAGTTGCGCCTCGTCGTGGGTGGCTGCCAGGGGGATGTCGATGGGTTGCAGCGGCCGGCGCAACACATAGCCGATGAACCCTTCCCACCAGGGTATCCCGTTCTGGATTTGCAAGGCCTGGTTGAGCATTCCATTGACATCAATGGCAAAGCTGACATCGGCCGGAGCAATCTCTACCCGTTCCCCTTCAAAGACAATCGCGACCGGTTGAGCATAGGCCGCCAACAACGCCTCACCGGCCGCGGTTGGCGTCAGGTTCGAAACCTCCACCCCCCCCAGCGTCGCGCCCATGGGCAACGTCTGACGCAGTTGGAGGTAGCCATACGCCTCACGCAGCAGCCACAAGCCGCACACGACGAGGAGAAGGAAGAGAAGTTTCTTGATCATACGTCAGCGGTGTGCCCCGACTGTTCGCCCCAACTAGTTGGAGCGCGCATTCAGATAGGGGGCGCTAAAATTGAAGAAGTTGTACACTGCCTGGGAGATGTCTGCCAGCAAAGGCGAGCTGATCGTCCAGGCCAGCCAGCCAGGTTTATGCACTATCTCCACCAACACATACGGCCCGCTAGGTGAATAGACGATGCCAGCGTCGGCGTAGGTATCGTTTTGCCAGGCGTGGCGGTGGGCCACCGGCGTGTCCGGCGGCACCCCTTCTTCGATCAGGCTGCCAATGTGGTTGTCGTGCAAGGCGTCTAGCACCAGCTGGCATTCAGTGGGGGTGATGGCGTCGCCAAATAGCGCCACCAACACCCCGCCTTGCAGCTCGGCGCATTGATACAACGCCGCCAGCAGCGTGCCCATATCCTCGGCCGTCGTCTGGCGATATTCGTCGGGCAGGGTGCGCTCATTTTCTGTCAATGGCTCGAAGGGACGACAGCGCGCACCTCCCTCGTCGTAGGGGCAGCCGAGGTAGGTGTTGATAAGCCCCAGCTTGTGCAAGGTATCTGTGACCATTTCCACCCCCAGGAAGGGATCGCCATTACCGGCAATCAGCCCTAGCAGGGTATTGGCGTTGGTGTGTTGCCCGGTTTCGGTCAACATGGCCTGGAGCGCGCTGGCCTGTTGCGCGCTGCTGGCATCGTCGAGCAGGCGCACCACCTCCAGGGCAATTGGAATCTTGAGCAGCTCCATGCCCGACATGGGTAGGTCGGCGTTGTAGCTGAACTCCTCGCCGCTATTGAGGTCTAAAATGAAGAGGCTGCCGACCCCTCCCTGACTGTTCTCGAACTCTTGCATCTGGTTGAGCAGCATGTTCTCCAGCAGATTGCGCTCTGGTTGGGGGGCGGTCAGGCTATCAATCATCAGGTCGGCCGTGCGGTTGCGGGGACGGTAGAAGGCAGCGGCGACATTCGGCAGGCTGGCTTCAAGGTTGGTCACCATCCCCGTGCTGCCGGGGTTGAAACTCATGGTGGTGGTTTCGGGCAGCGCTTCCTGGGGCGGGGTGTCCATTTGCTCAGCAATGGTTTCCAGCACTTCGCGCAGCGCCTGGGAGTTGTGGGTGGCAACCAGGTCAACCGGTTCTACTGCGACGGGGCGGTTCCACAGAAAGCCCCAAAAGCCGGCCCAATAATCTTGTTGGTCGCGCTGAAATTGGGCCTGGCTGAGCATGGTTTCAAAGTCGAGAGTGAACTCAATTTGCGTCGGGCTGATCTCCACGCTGTCGTTGCCATGACGCACCACCACCGGGGCGGCTAGATAGCGGTTGCTCAGGAGTTGTTCCGCCTCGGCGCGACTGTAACCGCCAACATTGACGCCGGCCACTTCCAGGCCGGCCGGAAAGTTTTGGCGCACACTCCCATATTGATACAGTTTGTAGAGCAGCAGGCTGACGCCGATGATGGAAAAGGTTACCATCAACCATTGCCAGAGGCCGGGAGAGGTACGTTGGGTCATACATTTACTCGCAACGCCACCCGGCCGGGGGCCTGGTGCGCTCTTCCCAGCGCGATGGCCTGACAGGCAAAGGGCAGCAGGGGAGAAGGGAGGTGGTCAGGGTGGAACCAGACCGCCTCGATAATTTCATTGCTCAGGTGCATGGGTTCAGGGGGCAGCGTAACAAGATAGGCGATATTGATGGCGCGGTAGGGGCGCGTCAAATCGACATGAATGACCGGCCCCATGACGCCCTCCAGCCCAGTCTCTTCTTTCAGTTCGCGCCAGGCGCCATCGCGAGGGGATTCCTGGCCGGTGAGCCAGCCGCCCGGCAGACCCCACGGAATGCGCCCACGAAAAACGTGACGCAGCAGCAACACCTGCCCGGCAGCGTTGAAAGCTACCAGTGAGACCCCCACCGGCCGGCGGGGAATCGTCAGGGCAATGCCCAGTCTCATCAACGGCTGCATCAACGGCCAGGCCATGAGGCGCGCCATTTTTTGCTTGACGGGTAGGGATAGAGATAATTGACCGAACAGATGTTGCTTGTCCATGAGCCTGAAGAATGGGCCAGCGCGGTCGGTAGTATAGCACAAGCGCCAGAATCGGCGCGATGGGTGCGCGTTCCTATTCATTGAACGTTTAGCGCCTGGTTGGAGGGGCAGATGTCAAGCCTGCCCACGAGGTGACAGATGGTGGAATCCGCCTGGCATCGGCTGGAGGTTCGGGGTGGTCGGGTGCGTCCCACCCTGGAGGGTGGGTGGCAGCTGCAGCCCGGCCTCGTGACCCAGGGATACACCAATGCCCAGATCGATGATTATAGCGGCCGGCCACGCCGTAGCTATCCCTGGCGTCCCGGCGTGGCGCTGACGGTGCGGGCGCGCTTTTCCCATCCGGCCTCGATGTTGCGCGGCACAGCTGGTTTTGGCTTTTGGAACGCGCCCTTTGGCGATCCCGACGCACCCTGGCCGGCTCTGCCCCAGGCGGTATGGTTTTTCCTGGCCTCGCCACCGACGGATTTACCCCTGGCCCCGGCCGGGCCGGGGCGAGGCTGGTTTGTCAGCACGCTCGACGCCGCCCGGCCGGCCGCCTGGAGTCTGGCCCCGCTCGCCCCGGGCGTGCTGCTGGCGAATCGTTGGTCGCGTTGGCGGCGACGGGTGTGGCCCTGGGTTCAACGCCGGTTGGGAATATCCTTTGCACCGGTCAATTTCAGCCTGACGGGGTGGCGCACCTATACCCTGCTGTGGGGGCGGGATGGTTGCCGCGCCTGGGTGGATGGGGCGCTGGTGTTGACAACGCCCCACACCCCACATGGCCCTTTGGGCTGCGTGATGTGGATGGACAACCAATACCTGGCGCTGACGCCCACCGGCCGGTTACGGGCCGGGGTCTTGCCTATCGTCGAGCCGCAATGGCTGGAGATAGCGGATTGGCGTCTCCAGCCAGAAGAGGCGGTCGCCATTTAAGGGGGCGAGGGTTGGGTGATGCGCAGCAACTCCCAACCCCCTGGCGGCAGCTCGTCGTGCGGGTCGGTGAGCAGGTTCATGGGATTGGCCGTGCCGACGTAGAGGGCATCGCTGGTTGCCAACAGGTTGCGTACACCATAGTTGGCAAAATTGCCGAAGCCATCTGTGTTTTCTGCCACGGCCGGCTCAGCAGCTGACGGGAAGCGGTAGAGATCGGCCCCCAGCGTCAGATCAGCGTTAAGCGACAACGTTTCGGTCGGAACAGAGGTGATGGTTCCCCAATCCATGGTGCCCAAATAGAGATCATCCTGGTACACTGTCAACGCCCAGGTGTAGTTGTTTTTGACGTTCCCCAGACCGGCCAGGCCATAGCCTGGCTCGACGCCCATGTTGTTGGGAACCAGCGTCCAGCCTGCCTCTGGGGTGTAGCTGGGCAAGACGCTCAGACCGTAGAGCAACTCCACTTCGGGTTGTTCCGTGTCGAAGTTGCGCCCCCGAAAGACAGCCAGCGCCCGGCTGCACCCAATCGTAGCTGCCAGCTGATCGGCCGGGTCGGCCGGTTTGCCGTAGGTGTCGTAGAAAACGTTGAGCGCTTGCAGGGGCACGTGCATGGTTCCCCAGTAGAGATAGCCATCAAAGGAGGCTAAGGCCCCGCCGCCGTAGGTCCCGGCAATCAGGGGGTCTGGCTCGTAGTCGTCCACCTGCCACACCTTTTGCCAGCTGTCGGCATCCTCGCGTGTCAGCCCTTCGGCGGGGACAGGAGGGCTCATGTATAGGCCGGCCAGCGCTCCGTTGTCGTTACCCAGCTCCACATCGCCCGGCCAGGTTGAGACGTAGATGCGCCCGTCGTGATAGGCCAGCTCCGCGCCTTCTCCATCCAGGTTGCCCACCACCGCATAGCGCCGCAAGTGCGTCAGGTTTTCCGGGTCGAGGTTCCAGCGCAGAACGCTGCCGGTTCCGTCGGGGTTGCTGACGGCGGTGTAGAGGACGCCGTTCACCTCCAACCATTTACGGATGTTGGTGAAGCGCAGGTTGCGATTCGCTCCCAGGAACTCACCTGTTTCGCCATTGAAAACGAAGAAGTTGACCCCGTAGTAGACATCTGGGCCGGCCAGAATCACGGCTTTGCCAATCGCTCCGGCGGAGCGAAAGCCCAGGGTGCGTTCCACCAGCGGATCGGCCGGCGTCATGTCCACCACCTCACCGGTGGCGACATCGTAGGTGTAAATGTGGGGTGGGCGCCAATCGCCGATTTCGGCCGGCATGGGCGGGACGTATTGGCTTTCGCCAAATTCGCACACCCAGTAGGCATTTTCGTTGGGGCCTTGACCAACGAGGTCGGTCCCGAACATGCACATGGTGTTGGCGACAGTGCCGAACCAGATGCGATCCCCATGCTGGGTCATGCTCCAGATGTAGCCTTGATTGACTTTGGGTTGACCAACATCGCAAGGGGGGCCAGGAGGATAAGGCAGGCCAATGTCGTCGTAACATTCGTCCGGTTGCGCCTTGAGCAGGAGCTCGTAGGTGATGCTGTTGAGATGGGGGGGCGCAGCGTGTAGCGTGTTCCAATAGGCCTGCAGCTCAGCCAGGCTCAAGCCGGGGCGGAGCGCCGCTGCCCCGGCCGGGGCAACGGCGAAGCCCAGACTCAGTTGGGCCAACAGTAACAGGGAGAGGGCCGACAGCGCCACCCCCACAACCGGAAACCATCTTTTTTTCATGCCAACCTCAATCGATGTTTGTCTGATAACCCCGGCGCTACGCTCCGCCTTTTCTCGCTTATCAGGTATCAGGCCGTTGCCCTGGTGGTCGTCCAGGTCAGGCTGCTTCAGGCTGCGCCGGGTCAGGTTTTCCGCATGTTACCAGAAGTTAGGGGGGAATACAATAACGGCGGGGCGGTCGCGAAAGTTGACATTTTGGTTGCTCCTGGTACAATGTTATTCCTACTGCCGAAGTGGCGAAACTGGCAGACGCGCTACGTTCAGGGCGTAGTGGGCAATACGCCCATGTGGGTTCAAATCCCACCTTCGGCATCAACCCCGGCAAACGGCCGGGGTTTTTTTGTCGGCCGGCCCCCTTTCCTGCCGCCTAGCGTATGGCCTCAACATAAACGGTTACCGAACAGGTAGGGCATGGTGCTGAGGCCGATGTCGCCGGTGTTGTGGTGTTGGTGGTTGGTGTAGCCGTGGCGGGTGAGGCCGGGGTTGGTGGGGGGGGCTTGCTGGAAGTCCCCGAAGGGTTGGTAGCGAGCTGTACCGTCGTTGTGGAGCGCACCGCTGGGGAGGGTCATGAGGGTCAGGCTGCCCAGGTGGTCGGTGTGCAGGTAGTCGAGGCCGTCGCTGCCGGCCGGGGGGTTGCTAATCACGCGCAGGGCCACCGGCTGTGTGCTGACGAAGTAAGTCTGGCGGATGAGGCTGGTGCTGGTCTGGGGCTGGACGGCGGGCGCACCGGCCGGCCGGCCGATGCCACACGGCGTTGGGGTAGCAGTGGGCAGCGGCGTTGGCGTCGTCAGGTACGGCGTCGGTGAGGGAGTGGGAGTGACGCTGGGGGTAGGCGTGGCAGTCGGCGTGGCGGTCGGCGTCGGCGTGGGAGGCAGGGGGAGAATCTCCTCCTCATAGCCGGGGAAGGGGTGGTAGATGGTGCGCACC
>DAOTXO010000024.1:0-21305 GCA_034435495.1 Anaerolineae bacterium | reverse complement strand
GCGGCGGGGGGCGGGGGGGGCGCGCCCCCACCCCGCCGCGGGGCCGGCCGCCCCGGCCGTGGAGCTGATCCCCATCACCGACGATATGTCGCCGGCCGATAAGCGCAAGGCCGTCATTGCCAATGCCAAAATACAGGCAGCGGCTGCTAAAGCGGCCAAGGCGGCCGGACTGCCGGTTTCGACAGCTGAGGCGACTACCAGTGCGCCGGTCGCGGCGCCCCCCACACCAACAGCCCCGGCTTTGCCGGCCGATGTTGAACCTCCCCAACTGATTACGATCACCGATGACATGTCGCCGGCCGATAAGCGCAAGGCGGTCATTGCTAACTCCAAAGCGAAAGCGGCCTATGCCAAAGCGCTCAAGGCGGCCGGCTATGACCCCGGCGCACTCGATGAAGACGCTCCCGTAGCGACCGCGCCTGAACCAGCCCCGGCCGCTGCCCCGGAGCCGGTTGCCGCCGCGCCGGCCGCCAACCTGCCTCCCCCACCCGACTTGATCCCCATCACCGAGGGCATGGACCCGGCCGCTATGCGGCAGGCGCGGATTGCCAACGCCAAAACCGTCTCCGCTTACAAGAAGCAACTCAAGGAGTTGGGGATCGATCCCGCCAGTGTGAACCTGGATTAGTTACGGCTAGACACGATGATGGGATGGAACGGGTGCGCCTGGCGCACCCGTTTGCGTTCCGGGGTCTGACGGCGCTGTGCCGACCCCATTGACATGATGTGACGCACCTGACACCGGACGACCAAGAGCTGATGACGCGGCTGGCGCAGGGGGATGAAGCGGCCCTGGAGGTCTTGTACGACCGCTACAGCCAACTCGTTTACACCCTGGCCTGGCGCACGGTGTGGGATGCCTCGATGGCGGAAGAAGTGACGCTGGATGTTTTCACCGAGGTGTGGCAGAAGGCCAACACCTATCGCGCCGAACGCGCCCCGGTGCGCGCCTGGCTCCTGCGATTGACGCGCCATCGCGCCATCGACCGGTTGCGCTATGAACGAGTGCGCCCCTCCCACGAGACCTTGACCGGGCGTGAGATGGCGGACGACGCGCCGCCGGCCGAGGTGGCTCTGCAACAGCAGACGCGGCGGCAGGAGGTGCGCGCATCTCTGAGCCGGCTGCCACCGGAGCAACAGGTGGTGGTGCTGCTGGCCTATTTTCAAGGGCTTACTCAAGCGCAAATTGCCGACCACCTGGGCCTGCCCCTGGGCACAGTCAAGACGCGCGTGCGTCTGGCGCTGCAAAAGTTGCGTTCCTGGCTGCTTGAGGAGGAAGGGTAGCACCCGCCAGGGGTACGAATGACATAAATCTAAAACCTGATCGCCTGCGTATTATTCTCTATAATAACCAGGAGATCGATCTGGGCCTTCTGGCGGTGTCCAAGTTTCTCCTTCCTGGTCTGACTGTTCCAGGTGTTGGGAGACCAGCCTGGGTGGCCCAACAAGTGATTGAACTGAGTCATGATGAATGTAGACCCCCCCCATGTTACTGACCTCATCCCGGCCTATGTTCTGGGTTGTCTGGATGCCAATGAGGTGGAGGCCGTTGAGACGCATCTGACGGATTGCCCTGTGTGCCAGCGTGAAGTGGCGCTCTATCAGGGGGTGGTGGACGAGTTGCCTCTGGGTGTACCTTTGCGCACCCCACCGCCAACCCTCAAGGCGCGGCTCCTGGCGCGGGTGCAGCAAGATGCGCCGAACCCGGCCCCCGTTTCCTGGCAGCAGCGGATGGGGGCCATCTGGCGGTCGGCGCGGCTCCATCCCATCTGGCGGCCGGCGCTGGTGGTGGCGCTTATCCTGGTGGGGCTGGGGCAGGTGTGGTTGTGGCAGCGCGCCGCTGAGAGCAGCCCCTGGCAAACGATTGTGCTCTCGCCCACCGAATACGCGCCTGAAGCGCAGGGAGTGATTGTCGTCCAGGTCGATGGTCGCCTGGCGGCTTTGATTACTGACGATTTGCCCTCCCTGCCGCCAGAGCAGCAATATCAACTGTGGCTGATTGCCGATGGTCAACGTACCAGCGGGGCCGTTTTCTCTGTCTCCTCCTCCGGTCAGCAGACGGTCTCTTTTGAAGCGCCGCGTCCTGTAGCTGAATATCAGGCTTTTGGCATCACCATCGAGCCGGCCGGCGGCAGCCCCGGCCCCACTGGCCCGCGTGTCTTGGGCCATGGTTTGTAACCTCTGTGCCACGTTAAGCCAGGGTTAGAAACATTTCTCCACAGTCTAAAAGAGATCCAGCCCAACGAGGTTTACGTATCCATCAGTAACGTGGCGCGCCTTGCGCCGCCGCCCTGATCGAGCAGGGCATCCCACCGGCCTGGGGTGTGTTGTTCCGGGGCATTTACCTACTCTACAACCTGGAGGAGAAGATGATGCACCGCAAGAGCTTGTTGTTGATGTTGATGGGGCTGTGTCTTGTCGTGTTGCTGGCTGCCTGTGGCGGCCAGCCGGAAGAGGCGGCCGCCCCCACCACCGCGGCCGAGCCCGAGGCTACGATTGTGGATGATTATGGCCCGGCCCCCACGGAAGAGGCTGAGGTGGAAGAGCCGCCCATGACATCCGCCAATGCTGTGACTGTGGCGGATCAAAGTCTGGGAGAAGGAGACAGCGTGACCATCGCCGAAGTGGTCTCCGATGTCCCGGGCTGGATTGTGATTCACACCCAGGCGGATGGGGGGCCGGGACCCATCATTGGCTTTGCGCCGGTAGCGGCCGGTGAGAACAGTCAGGTCGTGGTGACGATTGACGCGGCCGCCGCAACGGAGACGCTGTACGCCATGTTGCACATTGATGCTGGCGTGACCGGAGAATATGAATTCCCTGGGCCAGATGCGCCGGCGATGGATGCGGCCGGCAATGTGGTGACGCCCCCCTTCCAACTCCTGGCAACGGGTGTGGCGGTGGAGAATAGCGTCACCGTTTCTGACCAGATGTTGGGCGCAGATGGCACGGTGATGATTGACGAAGTGGTCTCCAACGGGCCGGGCTGGCTGGTCATTCACATTCAGGCGGATGGCGGGCCGGGGCCAATCATTGGCTTTGCGCCGGTGAAGGATGGTCTGAACAGCGCTGTCCCGGTGGAGATCGACGCCGGTATGGCTACGGAGACGCTCTACGCCATGCTGCACATCGACGCCGGTGTGACTGGGGAATATGAGTTCCCCGGCCCAGACGCGCCGGCGACGGATGCGGCCGGTAATGTGGTCACCCCTCCCTTTACGCTGTCGGGCGTGAATCAGGTGTGGGTGTCCGACCAGGCGTTGAGCGCCGACAACAGCGTCACCATTGACCTGGTGTACTCCGAAGGGTCAGGCTGGTTGGTCATCCACGCTGAGGCTAATGGAGGGCCGGGGCCGGTCTTGGGTCAGACCCAGGTGGTACCGGGTTGGAACGCCGCTGTCGTGGTGGCTGTTGATCCGGCCGGCGTGACGGACACCCTGTACGCCATGTTGCATATCGACGCCGGGACGGCCGGGGTGTATGAATTTCCCGGCGAGGATGGGCCGGCCGTCGACCCGGCCGGCAATGTGGTCACCCCGCCTTTTAACCTGACAGCCGAAGACGCCCAGAGCGACAGTGAGGCGGCTACCGCCACGGTGCGTTTGCGCGACTTTGCCTTTGGCCCGGAGGCGTTGACAGTTCCTGTCGGTTCGCGGGTGAACTGGGTGAATGAGGATGGCTTTGGGCATACGGTGACCAGCGACGATGATCTGTTTGGCAGCGGTACGTTGGGTGAAACAGACACCTTCGCTTTCACCTTCGACACCGCCGGCGTCTATCACTACTACTGTCGTTTCCACGGCGGGGCCGGGGGCGCGGGCATGTCGGGAACGGTGGAGGTCACACCGTAGACCGTTGATTCAACCTGGTTAGCAGCTGGTGCGAGAGGGCCACGGGTAGTCTGACTGCCCGTGGCCCTTTTGTCTGAGGTTGAAAGGGGGGGGGCGGTCGGTGTGTTTGGCGCACGCCGACTGGGGTATGTTACAATTCTTATATTCATTGGTTATGATGTGGGATTAGCGGCCGGCGCTGACGCTGGCCCATTTGGAACAGTCAAACATGCTGGATGACCCTGTGGTCAATGCTATTATCGACCCCCGCGCCCGCGAGCGCGAATATCTGTTGGCGATCAGCCGGGCGCTCACGGCCCGGCTGGAACTCAATGAGGTGTTGACCGTTGTTCTGCGCGCCTCGACCCATCTGGTGTCGTCAAAGGCCGGGGTGGTCATTTTGGCTGAACCGACATCCCAATCGTTTCGAGTGGCGGCTATCTATGGCGTTCCCGGCCGGGTGCTGGAAAAATACAACGCCCTGGTGCAGGCCATCTCCTACCAGGAAGGATTGGAGCGTGAGGCGCTCCATGACGTGATGCGTTGTGTCAAGCAAATGGCGGAGGCCACCGACCCTTCCCTGACGGAGTCGCTGGGGCTGCCCATGTTCGATGGCGACGCGTTGATTGGGGCGCTGTTTGTCTTCCATACCAATCGCTACTTCATCACCGGCGGCTACGCCCGCTTTTTGCAAAGTTTTGCGGCTCAGGCCGCCACCGCGGTGCGCAATGCCCGTCTCTACGAGGCCGTGATGGCTGAAAAGCAACGGCTGAACGCCATTCTGGAGCAAAGCGCTGACGGAGTGATGATCCTGGACCCAGGCTTGACCATCACCATTTTCAATGCCGCCTTGAGCCGGATGACAGGTTGGTCAGCTGAGGCGGCTATCGGCCGGGCGCATCACGACATTTTTCGCTGGCATCAGTTGCGCACCGATCTCGACCTGCCCACAGCGCTGGAAAACGGCTGGCCGCTGCCTGGCGCAGCGCCGCTGTATGTGGAGGGAGATTTGAAGCGGGCGGATGGTTCGCTCATCAGTTTGGGGATCACGTATGCTCCCGGCCTGACTGATTACGGTTCGATGACCGACATCATTGCCAATGTGCGTGATCTGACGCGCTATCGTGAAGAGGAGCAGCTGCAAAAGACGTTTATTTCCGTCATCAGTCACGAGTTAAAAACGCCGGTATCGATCATCAAAGGTTATGCCGAGACATTGCGCCGACAGGATGCCAATTGGCCGCGTGAGGTCATCGACGAATATCTGGCCACCATTGAAGAAGAAGCGGATCAGCTAAACGATTTGATCGACAATTTGCTGGAAGCTTCACGCCTGCAAGCCCAGACCTTCAGCCTCAATCTGCGCGACGACATTGTCCTGCCGGAATTGGCGCATAGTGTGGCCCGTAAATTTAGCCAGCAAAGCGACCAACATCAGATCGCGGTGCAGTTTCCCCCTGACTTCCCAACAGTGCGCGGTGATGAGCGCCGCCTGACGCAGGTGTTGAACAATCTGGTCAGCAATGCCATCAAGTATGCCCCGGCCGGCGGCCCCATCACCATCTGGGGGGAGACGCACCCGGAGCATGTGACCGTCTCTGTGCGAGATACGGGCATCGGCATCCCAGAGCATGAGCGCCATCGTATTTTTCAAAAATTCTCCCGCCTGGATAACGCCCTTAGCCGCAAGACGGAAGGCACCGGTTTGGGGTTGTTTCTGGCGCGGGCCATGGTGGAAGCGCACCAGGGGCGCATCTGGTTCAGCGACAATGGCCAGGCCCCCGGCACAACGTTTACCTTTTCTCTACCCCGCCGTAACCCAGATGCTGAGCGCACCGCCTTTTAGCGGGCCGATGGGCTGTGGCCCGGTTGTTGACCCATTTTACTCAAGGAGTTTGTATGCAAACGCAAATCGCATGTCCCCAGTGCCGCACCCCGCTTGTGGCAAATGTCCATCCGGTGGTGGATGTGGGGCAACAGCCAGAATTGAAGCAAATGTTGCTGGCTGGGGCGTTGAATGTGGCCTATTGTCAAAAGTGTGGCTGGAGCGGACAGCTGGCTGCGCCTCTGGTATATCATGATGCGGCGCACGATCTGTTGATGGTTTATGTGCCCATGGAGTTGAATCTGCCCCACCTGGAGCAACAGCAACTCATTGGTCAGATGGTACGGCGAGTGGTGGATCGGACGCCAGCCGAGCAGCGCCGGGCCTATATGTTGCAGCCTCAACAGATTTTTCGTTGGCAGACCTTTTTGGAAAAGGTTTTGGAAACAGAAGGCATCACGCCAGAGATGATCGCCCGGCAACGGGAACAGATGGATTTGCTCAATCAGATGACCACAGTTGATGATGCCGCTCTGACCGGGCTGATTCAGACCCATCTGGACAAAATCGATGAGACTTTCTTGCAGATGTTGCAATCGGCGCTGGAAACGGTCTCCCAAGGCAACCAGCAGCGAGAGCTGGTGACCCTGACGAACCTGCAGGCGCGATTGATGGCAGAGACCCCGGCCGGCCAGCGGCAACTCAAGCAGCATGTGGCGTTGAGCCGCCTGCAACAGGAGGCGCGGGCAGATGGCCTCTCGCCGGCGCTGTTGCTAAAGCATCTTTTGCTTCACAAGGATAATGAAGGCGTCTGGAAAGCGCTGGCGACAGCGGCCTCAGGTGGGTTGTCGTATGAATTTTTCAGTCTGCTGTCGCAGGAGGTGGAGCGCGCCGCCCGCGCCAAAGATAAGCTGTTGGTTGAGCAACTGACCACCATGCGCACCGAACTGCTGGCCTTTTACGACGCCATGCGAGCGGAGTCCGAGCGCATATTCAAGGAGGCCACCAAGACATTGCAAACCTTGCTGACTGCGCCAGACAGGCGGGCGGCGGTGTACGAAAACCTGGAAGCCATCGACGATACCTTCATGCAATTGTTGGGTCACGCTATGGATCAGGCTGAACGCAACGGGCACACCGATGAATTTGACGCCCTGGAAGAGCTTGAGGCCATCATTATGGAGACGCTGCAAGCGCAGCTGCCACCCCAGGTGCGCCTGTTGAACAGCTTGATAGTCGCACCCGACGATGGCACGATGCGCCGCCTGTTGGATGAAAACGCTCAGCTGGTCAATCAGGAATTTTTGCAAGCTGTGCGCCGTCTGGTGACAGAGACAGAGCAACGGCCTGAGGTTCGCGACCGCCTGCGCCAGGTTGAAGCTATGGTGGCTATGCGGGTGTAGCCCCGCTCCCTTTCTTCTTCTATGGATGTATCACCTGTGACAGCGCCCGGCCGCCCACCTATCCACCTGATAACTCTGGGGCGGGAGGCCGGGCGCTTTGTGCGCCAAACCCCGGCCGTCTGGGGGTTGGCGTTGCTGGCCGGCCTGAGCGACATGGCGGCGACGTTGCTCTACGATCCCCACAGTGTGGCCTTGCGCTCTGCGATTTTGCTGTTGGCGGTCGTCGGCGTGGCCGCCGAGGCGGGCCTGATTGTGGCTTTCACCGCTTTTCAGCAAGGCAAACGCCTCTCCTTTCTCGATGGCTTCATGACGCCCATCAGCCAGTTTGGGGGGCTGGCGGGAGCTAACTACATTCCCCTGACCCTCTTTGCCGGTTTGGTGTTGGTGGTGTTTCTCACCAGCCCGATCCTGGTACGCTTTCCGTGGTTGGGTTACAGCGCGGCCGGGGTAGGTCTGGTTTTGGGCGGCCTGGTGCAGATATGGACGTTTCTCTCCGTGTGTGGCGTGCTGGTGCACCATGTGACGATGGGGGAAGCCATTGCGTTGGGCTGGCAGACGTTGCGCCGCCGCTGGGGGATGGTGTTGCGGCTGGCAATTTTGTTTGGGGCGTTGGATCTGATCGTGTGGGGTCTGCTGATGACTTCGGGCGCGGTCTCCTATCACTCCACCTTTATTTACACCGTCACGCCGGAAATGGCCGAAGGTAACTTCCTGGCGGGTAACAGTGGCCCTACCGCGCCGGGGGATTACTTTGCCCCTGACCGCCCCATCAACGCAGTCCTGGTCACCATTCTGAAGGGGCGGAGCCTGGATTTGTTGAGCCCGTCCCTCTTTTTCATCAACCGTCCCGGCGTGGGATGGGCAGCGGCCGGTGCAACGATTCTCTTGCTCCCGTGGCGCATTGGCATGTTCACCGCCCTTTACCTGGCTGAGGTTGGCCCCCAGGTGCGCTTGCGTGACGCTTTGAGGGTGTCACCGGCCGGCCGTTAACCCGCCTCATGGGTGGTGAGGGCGGCAAAGACATCTTCCAGGGTGGGCAGGTCGCCGGCGACATCGAGCAGACGCACCCCGTGGGCGCGCAGGATGTCGAGCGCTTCGGTCAGCGTGGGGCTGCCAGGGGCGGCGCGCAACTGAATCTCATGGGCAAGGTGGGTCAGGTCTGGCGTCAGATGTTGCAAGGCCTCCAGGGCGGCCGGGGGCAGCTGATCCACCACCAGCGTGTAGCGGCGTTGCAGGGGGACATGTTGGCGTAGTTCGGCTGCTGCTCCCACCCCCCACAAACGGCCGGCGTGCATTATGGCGACTCGCTGGCATAACTTCTCCGCTTCGCTCAAATCATGTGTGATGAGAAAAACGGTCAACCCCTGATCGGCCTGGAGTTGCCGAATCAGCCGGTGCAGGCGTTGGGTGGTGGTTGGGTCGAGACTGCGGGTCGGTTCGTCTAAAAAGAGGAGGCGCGGACGGTGGAGCAACCCCCGTGCAATCGACAGGCGCTGTTTCATACCCGACGAGTAATGGCTGAAGCGCTCATCGGCCTGGTCAGACAGCCCCACAGCCTCCAGCAGTTCTGCTACACGCTGTTGCGCCGGCCGGCCGCTCAGACCATACAGGGTGGCAAAAAAGTCGAGATTTTGCCGGCCGGTCAGCCGCCAGAAGAAGCTGCGCTCGTCAGACACCGCCAACCCCACAGCGGCGCGGATAGCCGCTGGCCGGCTCAGGGGATAGCCGGCCACCATCGCTTCCCCATCACTGGGGCGGATCAGGGTGCAGAGAAGTTTCACCAGGGTGGTTTTGCCGGCTCCATTAGGCCCCAACAGGCCAAAAATCTCCCCTGTTGCCACCTGGAATGTGACATCCTGTACGGCCGGGATGGCGCGAGGACGCGCCAAAGGGCACCAGCCCTGGGAGGCGTCAAAGGTTTTGCTCAGGCGATGTGTTTCCAGGGCCAGGCTCATGACGCGCCTGCTCAACCGGCCGGCGACGCGGCCAGCGCCAGCCGCAGCCGGGCAATATGCTCCGGTGTGGTGCGACAGCAGCCTCCCAGCACCTGCGCCCCGGCCGCTCGCCAGCCGTCAGCGGCCTCGGCGTAAGCCGGGGCCAGGCTTTCGCCTTGCCACATTTGGGTGACAGGATCATAGCGTTCGCCGGAGTTGGGGTAGACGATGATGGGTTTGCGGGTGGCCTGGCGCACCTCAGCGATGAGGGCGGGGATGAAGCGGGGAGAGGTGCAGTTGATCCCCACCGCCACCACCTGCGCATAGTCATCCAGCCAGGCAGCTACGGCGGCTAAAGGGGTTCCGTCGCTGAGGTGGCGTTCGTCGCGGCAGCTGAAGCTGAACCAGGCATAACGGCCGGGGGTGGCCTGCAATAACTGCGCCAGAGCCTGCGCCTCGATGAAGGAAGGCAGCGTCTCGCACGCCAGCCAATCGGCCGCGCTGGCGGCCAGCAGTTGCCAGCGTGGGCGATGGAACGCCAGCAGACCATCCAGAGCCAGATCGTACTCCCCGGTGTACTCGGCTCCGTTCGCCAGATAGGCCCCATAGGGGCCAATGCTGGCGGCGATCAGGGGGCGCAACCGGCCCTGAGCGGCCGGGTGGGTCGCGAATTGGGCACGAGCTGCCTGGGCCAGCTGTACAGCGCGGCGCAGTAGCTCCTCGGCTGCGTCCTGACTCAGGCCCCGCGCCATGAAGCCGGGGATGGTGGCCTGGTAAGTAGCCGTGGTGATGCAATCGGCCCCGGCCAACAGATAATCGAGGTGTACCTGACGAATGACGTCGGGGGCTTCGAGCAACAGACGGGCCGACCACAGTGGGTCGCGCAAATCGAAGCCGCGCTGCTCCAACTCGGTGGCCAGGCCGCCATCTAGCACCAGATACCCCTGGCGTTGTAAGAAGGGGGTTAGGGGATTGTCCGTCATATCTGGTCAGGCGGTTGCCTCTGGCCCGGCCAGGTAGAGACGATGTGTCTGGATGTAGGCTTCGACGGCCGGCGGGGTGAGGTGCGTCAGGGGATGTCCCGCCTGCGCCCAGGCGCGTAGTTGGGTGGAGGAGAGAGCGAGATGGGGCCCTTCCAGCCAAACAACCTGGGCGCGTAGACCGGGCAGATGCCTTTCCAGGGCCTCCCAATCTACCACCACACCCGGCCGGGGCAGGACAGCCAGCCGCGCCTGGGCCACAATCTCGGCCGGGGCGTGCCAACTCAACAGGTCGCGTAGCGAATCTGCTCCCAACAAGAGCCACAGCGGGCCGGGGGTGCGGGCCTGCATCAGGGGCAAGAGGGTGCTGGTGTAGTGGGGCGGTGGGCGGTGAGCGTCGGTTAAATCGACGTGGCCGGCCGGTTCATGGGCCATGGCTAATTGGGTCATGGCAACCCGATGAACGAGGGGGGAAAGGTTGGCCAGCCCTTTGTGGGGTGGTTGACCCACAGGCAGGAACACGACCTGGTCGAGCTTTAACTGGCGCCGGCCGGCCTGCGCCAGCAACAGATGCCCAATGTGGGGTGGGTCAAAGGAGCCACCCAGCAGACCCACGCCTCCCTCAGCGTCGGGCATCTTCGTCTTGCCACTCCAGTTCAATATCGCCAAAGGACACCAGGTCACCATCCACCACGCCGGCGGCGCGCAAGGCAGTGTCAATGCCCAGCTGTTCCAACAGCCGTTGAAAGCGATAGGCGGAAGCGGGGACGTGGAAATAGGTCATCTGCGCTGCGCGTTCAATGCGTTCTCCCCGCACGCGCCATTGCCCGTTTTCCCGCTCGATGGTGAAATGGTTGGGGTCTGGCCGGGCATGAATGACGGGTGGTTGGGTTGGGCGCGTGAGTGGTTCGGCCAGGTGTTCTTGCAGCAGGCGTTGGACGCGATAGAGCATGGCCCGCACCCCTTGTCCCGTCAGGGCAGAGATGGCGCAGAAGGGGTGACCGGCCGCTTCCACCACTTCGCGAATAATGGGTTCCCAGGCTACGGCATCGGGTAGATCAAGTTTGTTCAAGACCACTAATTGGGGCTTTCGGTCCAGCGCGGCCGGATAGAGCGCCAGCTCATGGTTGATGACCTCCCAATCGTGCAATGGCTCTGAGGCAGCCCCGTCGAGCAGATGAATCAAGACGCGGGTTCGTTCGATGTGACGCAGGAACTCATGCCCCAGGCCGGCCCCATCAGCTGCCCCTTCAATCAGGCCGGGGATGTCGGCGATGACCAGGGTTTCGAAGTCGTCCAGTTCCACCACGCCCAGGTTAGGTTGCAAGGTGGTGAAGGGGTAGTTGGCGATCTTGGGACGGGCAGCGCTGATCACTGACAGCAAGGTAGATTTGCCGGCGTTGGGCGCGCCCACGAGGCCGACATCGGCGATCAGTTTGAGCTCCAACGCCAGCCATTTTTCCTGGCCCGGCTCGCCCTTTTCCGCCATGCGCGGCGCTTGATCGCGGCTGGTGGCGTAGCGCGCGTTACCTCGCCCCCCTCGACCGCCGGCCAGCAGGGTGATTTCCTGACCGGGAGTGGTCAGGTCAGCCAGAACAGTCCCCGTTTCCCCGTCGCGGATCACCGTGCCGGGGGGTGTTTCCAGGATCAGGTGCTCGCCGTTCGCTCCGGTCTGGTTATTTTTGTTGCCCCGTTGGCCTGAGCTGGCGCGGAAATGGACCTGACGATGAAAATGAGCCAGGGTGTTGAGTTTGGGGTTGACCTTGAAGACAATATCTCCTCCGTGGCCGCCATCCCCGCCATCAGGGCCGCCAAATGGCATATATTTTTCGCGGTGGAAGTGGATCGCCCCATCCCCGCCATCCCCGCTCTTGACATAGATGCGCGCTTCGTCGTAAAACATCGGCCGGCCTGTGCGGGTCAGAAAAGACCCGTCTCCTGATCTAACAAATATCTGAGCCGCGCCAGACGGGGATCGAGTTCCTCATCCTGGCAGCCGCACTCTCCCTCGTTGAGGTTAGCGCCGCATTCCTGACACAAACCCTTACAGTCGAGTCGGCACAGCGCTTGCAACGGCGCATCGAGCAGAGTGAGTTCACGCACCAAAGGCCCCAGATCGAGAATGCCATCGGCCGCCACTGTATACTCCCCTTCGGGCGCGTTGGCTGGCGGGTAGTAGAAGAGATCATCCAGCACAGCGACCACGGGTTGGACAAAGGTCTCTAGACAGCGGGCGCATTCGGCCGGGGCCTGGCTGTGCAAGGCCCCTTTGAGGTATAAACCCTGGGTGGTGCGGGTGACTTGAAAGCTGCCCTGGAGAGGTGCCAGTTGAACACCCCCGCCCAGACGGACGGAGGGGTAATCCAGGTCAATATCTCGAATGGTTCCAGGTGGGGATTCGAGTAAGAAGCCAAAATTGAAGCGGAGTTGGGAAGTTTTATGTGCGTTCATCTGGTGGAAGCCCTTACCCGTTGTGGAGGCCGCCCCAACACCAGATAGCCTGACAGGCAGGCAGTTTCCAGAGGGTGCGAGACTGGGGTTGTGGCGGCGTCATGAAAAGTGTAGCATAAACCTGATGGACGTCAATATGGGGTCATCTCCGCTTAACGTAGATGCGTCTGCTCTGACTGCGCTGATAATGGCCCTGGCGACAACCGTGACCCCGCCCCAGGTGGTTAACCAGTATAGCCTGGCGGCGGCGGATAATGAGCGTCGTCGGCACAATCTGACCTACTACATAACCCAGGTTATAGCCCAGGCTCCACGCTGGTTGTTGCTGGGGGAGGCGGCCGGCTACCGGGGCTGTCGTTGGAGCGGCGTTCCGTTCACCAGTGAAGCGTGGTTGTGGCGCGATCCGTTGCACGCCTGGGGGTGCCAGCCCGACCGCAACCTTGCTACGCCGCCGGCCGAAGCGACGGCGACCTGTGTGTGGGAGGCGCTGGCGCAGGCTCACCCGCTACCGGTGTTGTGGAATGCTTATCCCTTTCATCCCCATCGGTTGGGGCGGCCGGCCGGCAATCGCCCCCCCACCGTCGCTGAGTGGAAAGCGGGCGCAACTTTCACCCGTCAACTGGTGGCTCTGCTGCCCGATGTGCATCTGGTAGCGGTGGGGCAGGTGGCGGCCCGGCAGCTGACCTATCTGGGATGGCCTCATGTTGTGGTGCGCCATCCTGCCCATGGCGGCCGGCGCGCCTTTGTCGCCGGCCTGGAGGCCCTGGGCGTGATAGCGGGGTAAAATGGGATAGGATGAGCTGTAAGGATGAGACATAATGACGCTAGTGATTGCAACCCACAACTCAGGCAAAGTGCGGGAGTTGAGCGCCATGTTGCGCGCCTGGAAGATTGCCTGCCTGTCGCTGGATGAAGCAGGCGTGACGGAAACGGTGCCGGAAACGGGGAGTACCTTCCACGAGAATGCGCAGCTCAAGGCGGCGGCCTATGCGCGCCTGACGGGCTGTTGGACGCTGGCAGATGATTCGGGTCTGGAGGTGGATGCCCTGGAGGGCGCGCCGGGGGTGTACACCCAACGCTTTGGCGGCGAGGGATTGTCGCAGCCAGAGCGCAACCAGTTACTCCTGGATCAGGTGAATGCCCGGCCCCATGCGCCGCGCACGGCGCGCTTCCGTTGTGTGGTGGCTCTGGCCGATCCGGCCGGGGTGGTGGTGGAAGTAGCGGAGGGGGTGTGTGAAGGAGAAGTGGCGCGAGCGCCGGCCGGCGATGGGGGTTTTGGCTACGATCCCATCTTTTACCTGCCGGAGGCTGGCGCAACGATGGCGCAACTGCCGGCCGAGGAAAAGGCCCGCCTCAGTCACCGGGGGCGCGCCTTGCGAGCCATCGCGCCCCGGCTGGCGCAACATCTCAACCGGCCGGCGCCCGGAGCTTTTACAGCGTCGCCAGAAAACGCAGGATAGCTTCGGTTACTTCCTGGGGGCGTTCCAGAGGCAGGATGTGCCCCGCCCCTTCCCAGGCCTGTGACTGCGCGCCGGGAATTTGCCCGGCCAGATAGAGATTGTGTTTGGGCGGCGTCATCTGGTCGACTGTGCCATACAGCACCAGGGTGGGGAGGGTGATGCTGCTCAGGTGTGGGCGCACATCGAAGCGGTCGCAGGCCAGGAAATCGCCATGCAGGATGGCGGCCGGCGTCTGTTCCAGCCGTGCGCGCCAGTTCTGGCGAACGACCGGGTCGGCCCCCGCCCCCCAGCAGAAGGCGTCGATCTGATCCAACGCCAGGTCTGATTGTTGCGTCATGGCCTCCAACAAGAAGGGGTTGACCCGCAGCCGGGCGCCGGTGCTGATCAAAACCTGCCCGACAAGGCCGGCCGGCGCTTGCAGAGCCAAGGTCAGGGCAACCGCGCCGCCTAACGAGTGGCCGGCCACAGCCCAACGCGGGCGCTGGCAGGCGTTGATCTGCGCCAGAACGGCATCGGCGTAAGCGGCAATGCTGTCGTAGCCAGGGCCGGCCGCCCGTCCATGCCCCGGCAAATCCAGGGCTATGACATCTGGTTGCGCTCGCAGAGCGGCCGGCCAATCCGCTTGACTGCCACCGGCCCCATGAATTAAGAACAGCGCCGGGCGCGCCGGCCGGTCTGGTGTAGACATGAACATAACGCCCCCTGGTTTTATCCGAACACCTGTGCTATCATGTCGTTCACCGCAGATAGCAGAGGAAGGATACCATGAATGCCAACGCTTTTCGCCATTTTTACGATTATCACTTCAGCGAAAACCGCAAAATCTGGGATACCTATATCATACCGCTATCGGATGATCAGTTCACGCAAGCGGCGAACTACTCGCATGGCTCTGTGCGGGATCAAATCATTCACCTCATGAGGGTGGATGAGGCGTGGTTCAGCGACCTGCGCGGCGTCGAAATCCCCGAATCAGTGAATCTGGCCGATTTTCAGGATCGAGCCAGCATCCGGGCGCATTGGGATCAGGTTGAGCAAACCATGCGCCACTACCTGGCCGGGTTGCAAGATGATAGGTTGTTCGATAAGCCCCTGAATGGCGAGGACGAAAATCTCATCCTCTGGCAGGTGCTGCTGCATGTGGTGAACCACGGCACAGACCACCGCGCCCAACTGCTCCGGCTGCTGAACGATATGGGAGTCCAGACAACCTCCCAAGATTACATCTTCTACGTCTACGACAACCTGTAGCTATGCTTCTCGTGGGTAACCATTGATTCCATAGAACAACAGGTGGCTGGATTAAAGTATCGGGAACACGGCGTGTCCAGCCAGCATCTCGTTCATTCTCTTGTGGTATATCATGAGGGTCGGCCTGGCTTGCAATGTCTATACAAGGAAGCTGACCGGCTGATCATGTGTATGAAGCGTGGCGTGAACGGCCGGGGCATTGTAGTAAGCGAGTGAAGCTGGAAGTAGCGCAAGTTAGGCGGTCAAGGTGGGTGACATATCTGCCCTCCCGGATTGCTGGATGGCACGCTTTCTCAGAAGTCGTATAGATGCCGAAGCCATCTACGTCTAATTTGCACTTGGTGCGGGCGATACTGGAGAACATCGTCATAGCCATCGAGCGCATTGAGCGTCGATTTGAGGGCATCGGCAGCCCTGATGATTGTGTGTGCAACGATCAAGGACTTGATCGTCAGCGATAGTGCGCAAGAGGATCGGCTGATGATAACTGACACCTGGCCTTCTCAGCCTGGGACATGGGCCTATGCCCAGGGGTTGGATCAGGCGGACCCCCTGGCAGCTTTTCGGGAGCGGTTTGTCATTCATGACCCAGATCTGATTTATCTGGATGGCAATTCGCTCGGCCGGCTGCCGCAGGCGGCGGTGGAGCGGCTGACGACGACGACCCAGGAGTGGGGCGGGCGTTTGGTGCGGGGTTGGAATGAGGGCTGGTTGGAGTTGCCGCAACGTTTGGGAGGCAAGCTGGCCGGGCTGATCGGAGCTGACCCAGATGAAGTCTTGATCGCCGACGCCACCTCGGTTAATCTTTTCAAATTGCTGACCGCGTTTTTACAACACCAGCGGCGGACACAACCGCAACGCCGACGGGTGGTGACGGATCGGCTCAACTTTCCGTCAGACCTCTACGTTGTGCAAGGGGTGTTGGATTTGCTGGAGGGGTGGGAACTGGCTATGCCGCCGGATGAGGCGGGGGCCGATCCGGCCGAACAGATTATCGCCTGTTTGGGGGAGGATGTAGCCCTGGTCACCCTTTCGCACACCACGTTCAAAAGCGGCTACACCTATGACATGGCGCGCCTGACCGCAGCGGCGCAGGCGGCCGGGGCCATCATGCTGTGGGATCTCAGCCATTCAGTCGGGGCGTTGCCCATCGATGTACGGGCAGCGCAGGCGGATGGCGCGGTGGGATGCACCTACAAATATCTCAATGGCGGCCCCGGCGCGCCCGCCTTTCTCTATGTGCGGCGTGATTGGCAAGAGGTATTGCGCAACCCCATCTCTGGCTGGTTTGGGCAACAGGCTATGTTCGACTTTGACCTAAGGTACACGCCAGCGGCCGGCGTGCGTCGTTTTGCCACCGGCACGCCCTCTATTCTGGCGCTGTGCGCCATCGAGGCTGGCCTGGACTTGCTGTTGGAGGCGGGCATGGCGCGTGTCCGCGCCAAGTCGGTGCAGCAAACGGAGTACCTGATCAGCCTGTGGGAACAGGAGCTGCAGCCCCTTGGCTTTACACTCAACTCACCCCGCCAGGCGGAACGGCGCGGCTCCCATGTGGCGCTCGGCCACCCGCAGGCGTTGGGCATCGATCTGGCGCTCATCCACGAGAAGCAGGTCTTGCCCGATTTCCGCGCCCCGGACAATTTGCGCCTGGGCCTTGCCCCGCTTTACAATCGGTTTACCGACATTTTCGTGGCGGTGCAGCGGATGCGCGAAGTGGTGCAGGAAGGTAGCTATCGGCGCTATACGCCGGCCGGCCTGAAGGTGACCTGACTTCGGTTGGGGGTGGTCGTTGAGATAGTAGCCTTTTGTTATGATGAAGGGCAAGGATGATCCAGGCAGGATTATCCCTGACTTTGGTGAGGTGATGTGATGAGCAGCTTAGATCAGGGGGTAGCGACCCAATTGCGCAACATTCAGACGAAGACGGGCAAAACACTGGAGGAACTGAGCGCGCTGGTGCGCTCCAGCAGGCTGACCAAACATAGCGAGATTCGAGCCATGTTGATGGGCGAGCTTGGTTTGGGTCATGGGGATGCCAACTCGTTGGTGCATTACGTTTTGCAGTCAGATGAGGCCGGCGCGATGGAGGCAGACGTGATCGACGCCCTGTATAGTGGACCTAAAGCGGCCCTGCGCCCGATCCATGATCGGTTGATGGCGGCGATTGAAACCTTTGGCCCGTTTGAGATAGCCCCTAAGAAGGGGTACATCAGCTTGCGGCGCAAAAAGCAATTTGCCATGCTGGGGCCGGCCACCAAGACCCAGGTGGAACTGGGCTTGAATGTGAAAGACCTGGGTGCAGTCGAGCGTCTGATCCAGGTTCCGGCCGGGGGCATGTGCAACTACAAAGTCCGGGTGGCCGACGTGGCCCAGGTGGATGATGAACTAATTGGCTGGATGCGCCGGGCTTATGACAGCGCCGGGTGATCCTTTGGCATAACTGTGTCCCTTCCTGAGACTCACTTGAAGTTACGGTTGCAAGCCGGGGCGGAAAGAATCCTGCAATTGGCGGCTGAAGGTCGTTTCACTTCTCCGTCAGCTTATGAACGCCAGCTGATGGCTGAACGTCTGGCGTTGATCAGCGGCTTTGACAACTTGCTCTGTCTGGACGAATTGGCCTTTACCCCCTTCCCCCATCAAATTAAGGCGGCCCAAACAACCCTGCGTCGTTGCCACATTAAACGCACTGGCCGGACAACTGGCGGCCGTCGATGAGGAGGTTAATGTCTATCACGGTGGGTTGCCGGCCGTGCAGAAGGAGGAGGCGATCCAACGGTTTGAGCAAGATGGGCGCATTTTGCTTCCCACGGAAGCGGCCGGCGAAGAGCGTAATTTACAATTTTGCCACACCATGATCAACTTCGATCTTCCCTGGAACCCCCAGCGTATTGAGCAACGTGTTGGACGGTTGCACCGCATTGGTCAGACCAGGCGGGTGGATATTTTTAATTTGTCGGCGCAAGGCACAATTGAGGATTATTTGTTGCAAATCCTTGACCGCAAACTGAACATGTTTGAATTGGTCATCGGCGAAATGGAGATGATCGTGGGGTATTTGACGGAAGAGGGGGACTTTGAGGAGCTATTGCTGGATATATGGCTGCGCAGTGAAGATGAGGCGACCACGGCGGCCGGTATGGCTGCCCTGATGGGCTTGTTGGAACGCGCCCAGGAGGCGGCTAAAAGCGTCCTGCAAGACAAACTGATGGCGCTGGACAAACGGATGTGTCGTTTTCGCGCCCAGGATGAAGATCGTTTAACCGATTATTTTGATGGTCTGGAGCGTGATTTGCAGCAACGCTTGCAAAACGCTGCCGTTGAGCGTCAGCCTGGCCTTGAAGAGAAACTGCAGGCGGTCGCCATCGAGCGCGCTCACAAAATGGCGGACCTGGCGGAACGTTACACCGTAGGGGTGGAGTTGGCCTTGCTGAACGTGCTGGTTATCCAACAGCCCAAACTGGCGCTGGCGATGACAGTGGAAAACCGCAGCACCCAGACCACCGCTTACGCTGTGTGGGACCCCCTGTTGCACCGGCTGGAACTGTTGCCCTGCGCGGTGTGCGGTCAGCCTATGTCGCGCCTGGTGTTGTGTCACAATGGACATCTGGCTCACGAGAGCTGTCTGAGCCCGGCCTGTGTGGATTGCAAGCGGCTGTTCTGCCAGCTGTGCGCAGCTGAGATGGGGGAATGCGTGGTGTGCCATCAAGCGTTGTGCCGCCATAGTCAGATTACCTGTCCCACCTGCCGACGCAGGATGGGACAAATCATTCTGAATAGCCAGCACCTTTTCAACCGAATCAATAACCTCATCCATCACTTTGAACAAGCGATTGGCACACGCTTTGTCTTTCAGGTATCGCCAGAAGCGCTCAATGGGATGGAGGTCAGAGCAGTAAGGCGGCAACCAAAGGGCCATCGAACGGTCTTTAAAGAAAGCCAACATCGCTTCTGAGACCTGGCTATGATGGTAGGAAGCATGGTCCATAACCATAACAATAGGAGGGCCATCAGGCGCGGGGTGTCCCAGACATTGAAGCCATAGCCTAAGGCGTGGGGTTCCGTTTCCACAACCTCGGCCAGCTTGTGGCGATAGGCTTCATCATCGACTCGGGGGTGTCCGCTTCGCTCTTTGTCGCTTAGACCCTCCAGCCCTTCTTGCCGCCAGCGCTTGTGCCACCAGTAGGCTTGTCCTTGAGAGATAGCTAACAGGTGGGCAACTTCATCCCATGCCGAAGCTCTGGTATAGGCGCGGGCCTGGCTGACACAATAACCTTCGTCCCGTGATTATATTTGGAGACTCGATCGAGCAGCTTATTGGGGCGTTGAGCCATGGTTTTGCCTCCTTGACTGGCGTAGAAAAGCGTTGTATGATGTATCTATCAGTTCGACTGATTGATTCTAGCGTGATGCCATTTTTCTGTATATAAGGCAATTTCTAAGCTAAAATGGGTGATATACAGAAATTCATCCACATACCATCACTATGTTACATTATATACGGAAAAATTTCCGCAATCAACCCCCAGATTGGGAGATATGCGGAATGATTCCGTATAATTAATAGTTAGACGGTACGGTAGGCCAAGAGCAACACCCAAAACATGTAAAGGCATTGTTTGCCTAGGAATTTGCCCCTATGATGGATAAACTCCAGGCTATCAGCAGAGGTTTAGCACGCTGTTTCCCCAACGGCAATACGCCATTCATGATTATGACGCGCTTGCTCGAAGAGTGTGGCGAGTTAGCTGAACAAGTAAACCACTTTGAAGATACAGGTGTCAAACGTCTTAAGCATGGTGAGCCGGATAAGACCAAGATGGCGAAAGAAGTGATGAAAGATATTGATATTCTGTTGAAGGATGAATTAGAATTAGATGACTGAAACGATCACTAAATAAAGGAACAGCTCATGGCGAAAATAACGATCACGAAAGATAACCTACTCACTCTTGATGAATTCAAAGCATTGCTAGAGCAAACAACAGCGCGAAGTTCAACATTGGAGGACATTCTAGGCTTGTTGCGGGAATTAGTTGCCTATGAAGAGAAATACAGCATGGGCAGTGATGTCTTCTACGCTCGTTTCATGCGTGGCGAAATGGGGGATGATTTACCCTTCATTATGTGGGCCGGACAATACGAATCGTACCTTGAAGCCAAGCAGGAAATTGCCAGTCAGCTAACTGAAACATCTGTAGCGGTTTGATGGTAAACAGATATTTGCACCGTCTTTACGACACAGTTGTCTCTCGTAGTTATATTGAGGTTGAGCAACTCGTCTTTGATAACCGGTCAAACCGGCGCGGCACGATTAAGGGACGGCTGAGGTTTCATGATGGTTCTTTGCTGGATTTCGGTGAAGTGATCATCTTACAGAACGAGCAGATAGTAAAACTCCGTTACGTTTACCATTATCAAAACGCATCAGGTGAACTGATTTTCCGTTACGATAACGCCCCCCATTATCCCAATCTCCCTACACACCCACATCATAAACATGTTGGTTCAGCCGTTGAGCCGGTCCAAGCCTCTGATCTAAGCGAGGTTCTTCATGAAATTGATCAGTTGATTTTTAATACAGAATGAGCAATAGCTGTTCAGTTTCACGCTTCAATCACCGTCTAACACAGCTTGGAGCGGACGGGCGAGATCGGGGCATTTTTAAGTTTCTGGTGAATCCGAAAGTAGTCTCTCCACCCGCCCGCCGCTCAAGCAAACGTTAGCCCGCACATCGTTCTAGGACAACTCAAGCGGCTGAGAACAATCTGTTACAGTCGTTACTATGGCAGACATGACATCCGAAACAAGGAGTTTTGACAATGGCTGACGAGCAAGATAAGCAAGACATTCGTGACCAAGCAAACCGCATATTTCAGCATGGGCTTTACGAAGATAGTGCTCTTACTGAAAGAAGCAACTATTACCTTATTGCTGAATCAATGCTCGTAGTGGCGTACACAGGGTTGATAAGTAGCGCATCAGCAGGGGTGCAACAGGTAAGTACTATTTTGGTTGCTCGCATTCTAGCGTTCTTTGGATTATTACTTTGACAATGTTAGATTCACGGGCTACGAGCCTTTCTAAGCCGCGATTTGCGTGAGCGGGTACGATTGTCCAGATGTTTGACAACCAACTCAGCCGCCTCACGGGATGATAACTGAGGTAAAGGCA
>DAOTXO010000023.1:0-35061 GCA_034435495.1 Anaerolineae bacterium | reverse complement strand
GAAGACCTGGCGCGTCTGTGTCGCCAGATAGGCCTGTATCAATCCCCTCCGGTAGGGGAGCGTCAGCTGCCACCCAGCCAGTAGAGACACCCGCCCGCGAAGGCGCAGCGGTGCAACAAAATCAGCGTTCTATAAGCGTTATCAGCGTTCCATCCTTTTGTCCTCACCGCGAAGGCGCAAAGGACGCGAAGGGGGTAACGAAATTCTCACCGCGAAGCCCCTGTTTTCACGGGAGTGACAGGGCGCGAAGGTTTTTCCCTTTCTTTGCTTGGCGTTCTTCGCGCCTTTGCGGTTCGTCACTCCCGTGAAAATGGGAGCAAGAGCGCGAAGGTTCTTCACACAGGGGCGAACACACCGGTTCGCCCCTACTTCTTGGCGTTCTTCCCCCTGTTTTCACGGGGGCTTCGCGGTTCCATTGTCTTACACAGCCCCAAAGGCCTCATCACTGGTGCCTTTTGTATCCCTTGTGGCCTATAATTTGTCAGGTCAGATCCCCAGGTCTGGCTTCTATGTCCCTGTGAGAGAACAAGCCATGCGCTGCCCCTTGCGTAAGACTGGATCACCTGTCACTATCCGCCCGGCCTATCTTCTGGCCACCTTGCTTGGGGTTTACCTGGCCCTGGCTGTGGGGTATGGCAGCCTGAACCCACTTTTTGAAGCGCCCGATGAACACCACCACTTCTTCACAGTCGTGTACATCACCGAACAGAGACAGTTGCCGGTGGTGGGCGATCCCTGGTTACGCCAGGAAGCCGCCCAACCCCCTCTCTACTATTTGCTGGCAGCGGCCCTGATTGCTCCCCTAAGGCCGCAAGCAGCAGAGGCCCAGGCGCAACTGCAATTCAATCCCGATGCGCGCCCCGGTTATCCAGGCACGGTGAACATCAACGCCTTTGTGCACACCCCGGCCGAAGCGTGGCCCTGGCAGGGCTACGCCCTGGTCGCTCACCTGTTGCGCTGGCTGTCGACCGGGCTGGGAGCGGGCACATTGCTGACGATTTACGCTGCCGGCCGACGCTGGTTGGCAGGGCGGCCGGCCCAAGACACCGTGCCCCTGTTGGCGACAGGTCTGGTGGCCTTGCTGCCCCAATTTGCCTTTATCCACAGCACCATCAGCAACGATCCCCTGATCATCTTTCTGTGCAGCCTGACCCTTTACCAGCTGGTGCGCCTGTGGTCAGCCGACACTCTGTCGCCCAGGGCAGTCGCCGGGTTGGGTGTCAGTATTGGCCTGGCTGCTCTGACTAAAAATCAGGGGTTGGCTCTGTTGCCTTTGGCGCTGGTGGTTGTGCTGGCGCACCAGGCGTGCCAACAACGATGGCACGATTGTAGGGGTGAACCTATGTGTTCGCCTCCGTTGTGTTCGCTCCCGTTTTCACGTTGGGCTGCCGTGTTCTGGAGCAGTTTGCTGCTGTCCGGCTTGATGGCCGCCCTAACGGGCTGGCTGTACTGGCGCAACTGGCGCTTGTATGGCGACCCCACCGCCATCGCCCCCTTTATCGCTCTGGGAGGGGGCGACCGCGCCTACACCCTGGCCCAACTGTGGACAGAACGAGGTATGGTGGCTACAAGCTTTGTGGCTGCCTTTGGCTGGCAAAATGTCCTGGCCCCGGCCTGGGTGTACCACGTCTGGATGACGCTTGCCCTTCTCAGTAGCCTGGGTTTGATCGGACGCCTGCTCCAACGCCGCCCCCTACCGCCGCTGGGAATTGGGCTAGGGTTGGTGGGCTGGGTGGGTCTGGTAGCGGTGGGGTGGGTCAGTTTTGCCCTGCGCACACCAGCGGCACAGGGGCGGCTGCTTTTTCCGGCGTTATTACCTCTGGCGCTGGGCGTCGCCGGCGGCTGGTACGTCTGGGCGCAAGGGATGCGCCTGCCCCGTGGCCTGACCCTGGGCGCGCCTCTGCTGGCGGCCGGCGTGACGGCCGGGGTGTGCCTTGTCTGGGTTGTGCCACAGGCGTACCGTCGGCCGGCGCTCCTGGCCCCCACCGCCATTCCTCCCCAGGCAACTCCAGTGGAGGTGGAGGCGCAACCGGGTTTGTGGCTGCGGGCTGTCGAGACTACCCCGGCGGTCATCCAACCAGGCGACGCTGTCATAGTGACGCTCTACTGGCAGGCGCGAATGCCTTTGGATATCGCCTGGCCGGTGCATGTGACGCTGGTGGGGCGGGGAGGGGAGGCTGTGGGAGGTGTCACGGCCCAACCTGGCCGGGGGCAGTATCCGATGCCGTTGTGGCCGGCCGGTCGGGTGGTGGTCGACCGCTGGGAACTGGTTGTCGCTGATGGGATGGCTGTGCCTACCCTGGTGCGTCCCTGGATTCAAGTTGGCGATGATGGGGTGGGGATGTGGGGGGCGGCGGTGAAGGCTCAACCGCCGGTCTGGCCGTCGGCTGGAGGGGCAGTGGCTGAAATCGGAGCTGGGATTGAGCTGGTTTCTGTGACTTGGACGCCTGAACAGGGCCGGCCGGGGCAGGAAGTACAGGTAACGTTAACCTGGCAAACCCGCGCCGCGCCGGCCGCCGATTACACCGTGTTTGTACACCTGCTTGATTCGGCCGGCCGGTTAGCAGCACAAAAAGACAGCCCCCCCGTGGGCGGTGCGTACCCCACCAGCTGGTGGGGGCCAGGCGAGCGTTTCACCGACCGCTACGACCTGACCCTGCCGCCCGACTTGCCGCCGGGCGCTTATTTCTGGCGGGTTGGGCTTTACGATGCTGCTGTGGTGCGTCAACCGGTGTGGGTAGGCGGGATGTTGCAACCTGACGCTGCTTATCCGGCCGGCGTCCTGCACGTCATGCCATAGCGTTTGACATCCGCAACGGTGCGCCTTGACCTTCCTCTCAGTTTGAAGGCCGTCATTCCGCCCTAACGGGCCAGGCGGCCTGGGGTCCTCTCAAAGCGGCTGAGAGCAAAACGGGTTAGATCAAAATCCACCCGCTCCTGTAACAACAGGCGCGTAATCAGTTCACCCAGGGCCGGCCCAAACTTAAAACCATGCCCGGAGAAGCCGGTCCCGATAACCACCTGTGGCAACTCTGGGTGGCGGTCAATCACAAAATGCTCGTCAGGGGTCAACGTATAGCGACAAAGGATGGTTTGTAGCGGCGTGGTTCCCAGATGGGGCAGGCGTTGGCCCACAAAGCGGCATAATACTGCTAGATCGGCGGCATTCAGGGGGTGTTCCTCGTCCGGGTCAGTCAATGGCTGGCCGGCCGTGTGCCAGCCCACCTTCACCCCCGGCCGCTCAATTTGCGGCAGACCGTAGAAAGGTTGGGGAGTATGGTAATCAATGAACACCGGCATGGCCTCCACCCCGTGCGGCATGGTTGAAAGCACCGGAAAATGAGCCACCTGCACCTGCAAGGGAGTCAGGGGCAAGGACAAACCCAGGTGTTGCAACAGACGACCTGACCAGCTCCCGGCCGTGAGCGCCAGACGTTCACCGGTGTACATCCGGCCGGTCTCGCTGTGGAGCGTGACCCGGCCGGCCACCACTTCCAGCCCCACGATGCGCTCTCCAGTCACCACATCCGCGCCGGCCGCCTGTGCCAGACGCCAGAAAGCACGCACCGCCCGATCGGCAAAAGCTACCCCGCCATCAGGTTGAAAAATAGCTTCACTCCCATCTGGCAGGTGAAATTGCGGCCAGCGGCGATTCGACTGCTGCGCCGTCAGGCGTTGGTAAGCCAGGTTATACCGCCGAAAGTTAGCTTCCATCTCCGCCAGTTGGGGGCTGTTGGCGACATCACAATCCCAACCACCGGTGATGTGAATGAGTCGCTCACCCGCCCGCCGGCCGGCCTCTTGCCATAAGGGATAGGCCATCTGTGCCAGCTCCACATACACCGGGTCGGCATAGGCATAACGAATGATGCGCCCATCTCCGTGCGAGCTGCCGCGTGTATGGCCGGGGGCGAACTGCTCCACCAGCAGCACCCGCTGCCCCCGGCGCGCCAGGGCTTCGGCCGTGGCTGCTCCTGCAATACCTCCGCCTAAGACAATGGCGCTGTACACTGAGGTCATAACCTTTACTCCAGGGTAGATCGAGGGGGCTCTATGGTTGTAATAACTCTAGCAGGCGATCCGGGTAATCGGTGATGATGCCATCCACACCGGCGCTAATGAGACGGGCCATTTCATCCGTCTCATTGATCGTCCAGGCGTGTACATCCAGGCTGCGGTGGTGGGCGGTGCGCACAAAACGGGAGGTTAAGACGTGAAAGCCGCTGCTATACTCCGGCGCTTGAATGGCAAACAGGCCGGCCGGTGGGGTGTATGTGCGCCCCAGAAATGCCAGATAACGGTAGAAAAATGCCCGCACCTCCGCCTCGGTCGCGGAGGTTGCCACTTCGGGGCAGGCTGCCCGAAAATCATCCATAGCTACCTGATGAAAAGAGGCCACCAAAACCTGATCGGTCAACTCATAGCGGCGCAAGAGGTCGCAGAACGATTGGGCAATCGGGGGGTCGACTTGTTTGATCTCAATATTCATCCTCATTTGCGGCCAGGCCTGGAAAACTTCCTCCAAAGCGGGGATGGTGATGCCCTGTCCCCGAAAGAGGTAAGTCTGACCCCCATCAGCCGTCCAGTAATACCCGGCGTCCAGAGCTTGCAAATCCGCCAGCGTCAAATCTTGCACCCGGCCGGTTCCATCTGTGGTGCGATCCACAGTTGCATCATGGATCACCACCAGCGCACCGTCGGCCGAGCCGTGGATGTCCATTTCCAACACATCCACCCCTAGAGCTACCGCATGTTCAAAAGCGGCCAGGGTGTTACTGGGGCGAAGTCCCTCCCCACCCTGATGCGCGATAACCAGCGGCCGGCCAGCCTGTTGGGGAAAGTAGTTACTCTCTGGGGCCGGTTCAGCCGTCAGAACCAGCCCCATATAAACCAAGACCATCAGCAAAATCACAAAGGCAACGGCTCGCATGGGTCAGTCCTTTTGTCAGCTAAAGCAGTTGGCGTCGTAGGCGTATCAGGTTTGCCTAGTACGCAATCTTACCGTATAACGAGCAACCGGCAAATGAGCAACCGGGCCAAGATGGAACCAGACAACCGAATGCAACGTATAAAAGGTGGGTCATTTGACCCTTTTTGAGTGATAATTGTGAAAGATGGAGGTTCTATGACTATGCGAATAAGATTGTGTTGGGTCTTTTTGACGTGTGTGATGGTGTTGTTTTTAGCTGCTTGTGGCCGCCTTCAGGAACGACGCGCCACGCGTATAGCCAACGAGCAGACAGACGCCTCATCGTTGCCTACGCCGCAACAACCAACCTCAGCTCCGCTGCCTACGCCGGCCGATACAGCACAGGAAACGCCGGCCCCAGTGGCCACAAACACGCCAGAAATGGCGTTGGTCACACCGCCAACCCAGGCCACGCCTGTCACCCAGGCTGGAACGAGTAATGCACCCTGTGGCAACACCCTGGCTATCGCACCTATCGCCGCCGGGTACGGGGCCGATGGGCCTTATGCGGTGAAAACGCAAGCTATTCCCCATCCCGCCTGGGCTGGTCAGGAAGTGACGCTCTTTTATCCGGCCGGCCTGGAGAACCAGGCCACACCCGTCATCTTCTTCGGTCACGGCTTCGCCGCCACCAATACCCTGTGGTACGATGGGTTGATGCGTCACATCGCCAGCCGGGGTTACACCGCTGTTTACTCCCCTTACTCCATTCGTGGTCTCGACTTTGATGCCAAATATGAGCAAATGTGGGAAGGCTTCCTGGCCGCTACTCAAAGCAGTGTCCAACCTCTGGACCTGAGCCGCGTGGGTTTCAGTGGCCACTCCTTTGGCGCAGGGGCTGTGCCGGCTATGGCCTACCGTGGCCTGGTAGAACAGGGATGGGGGCGAGAAGGGGCCTTTTTATACATCATGGCCCCCTATTTCATGTTAGATATTAGCAATAACCAGATTGCCCAATTGCCCGGACATATCAACGTCCTGGTGCAGGTCTACGCTGATGACCTGACCAACGATCCCCGCATCGCTATTGATTTGTACCAGGCATTGCCTATTCCGACCGCTCAGAAAGATTATGTCGTGGTCAACAGCGCTTCACTGGGAACGTGTAGCCTACAAGCTGACCACCTCACACCCGGCAGCGCCCCCCGCATGGTGGATGGGCTGGACTATTACGCCGTCTATCGCCTCTTCGATGCCCTGGCAGATTACACCTTCAACCGGAACGAGGTCGGCCGGCAAGTCGCCTTGGGGCATGGCAGCGAACTCCAGGTCAACATGGGTGTGTGGCCGGAAACGGGCGCTCCTCTCACGCCTCTGACCTCTCAGTACAACAACCCCACGGCCACCCTACCAGAGAGCGCCTACCAGAATCCCTGGAGCGCCCCGGCCAACAGCCGGGCAGATAATTAACGCACTGCGCTTCCGTTTAACCCACACGGCCTATTCCCTGGTCAGTTCCCGGCCGATATAGCCCCACGCCTCAGCCTAGGTGAGGAGCTCAATTGCCTCTGACACGATGTGCCCTGCTTACCCCGATTGGCGCACCGTCTCCCATAGAGTAGAATAACCCTATGGCGAACCATCAATTGAGTCTCCTCACCAATGAAAATGAAGAGGAACAGGCCGAAAAGTATCAGAAAGCGCAACAACCGCCCCGTGAGGAGGTGGCATCGAGTACACATCGATTAATATTGGGAGATTGTAGGGAAGTCTTAAAAGACTTCCCGGCTGATTCGATTGACCTTATTCTCACATCTCCCCCATACGCCGACCGGAGAAAAAGTACCTATGGTGGTGTAAGTCTCGACCAGTATGTTAAATGGTTCTTGCCAATCAGCCAGGAATTAATCAGAGTATTAAAACCCAGTGGCACGTTCATTCTAAACATCAAAGAAAAGGCCGAAAATGGAGAACGGCATACTTACGTCATAGAATTAATTTTGGAAATGCGCAAACAGGGTTGGTTGTGGACCGAAGAGTTCATATGGCATAAAAAGAATTGTTATCCAGGGAAATGGCCAAATCGCTTTCGTGACGCGTGGGAACGACTGTTGCAATTTAATAAGACCCGGCGCTTCAAGATGTTTCAAGAAGAGGTTATGGTTCCAATGGGAGACTGGGCAGAAAAAGGTTGAAAAACCTCAGCCAAACTGACCAGGTTCGAGACACATCAAGAGTAGGCAGCGGGTTTGGCAAGCGAGTTGCCAATTGGTTGGAACGGGATAAAGTGTATCCTACAAACGTTCTCCATCTAGCAACGGAAACTAAAAATCGTCATCATAGCGCTGTCTTCCCGGATGCTCTTCCCGAATGGTTTATTAAGCTTTTTACCCAGGAAGGAGACGCAGTCCTTGATCCCTTTATGAGTTCTGGCACAACTGTAAGGGTTGCAAAGCGTTTGGGACGCAATGGGATTGGAATCGAACTGCTTCCAAAGTACTTCGAACTCGCCGAATCTGAAATCGCTAAGGAACCAGAGAGATTATTATGAGTCATAGCCAACTCACTACAAAGGTGGGTACTTGAAGTATTGCGGTCAAGATTTTTGGGGATTTATTTCTGGTATCCAGGAATTGTATACACAGATTGTTGAACCTCTGGGTCACAAAGCCAGAGAGAAGAATGAAGAATTCCTCGAAGAATATTCAAAAATTGTCACTAACTTCACTGTACAATTTGCCAGTGAGTTTTGTGAGGATGGGAAAGTCAATTGGGTAAAGTTAGTGGAGTTTAATTCGGCACATTTAGATCCTACTAAACAGGTTCGGGAGCGTAGAAGCAAGTACCTTGTTAAAAAATGATAGTTTCCATCTTGATCGTCGTCCAAATCTACCAGACAGCTGGTTTGGAGATGGGCAAGGGCATTGTGGACGCTCTAGCCTTCCATTTTTAGTCGCTCAAGGTGAATCGGTTAGCCAAAAACGATGCCTTGTGCCAGAGGGAGTGCCTGCGACCAGTTGATCGTGTTAGTCTGGCGGCGCATATAGGCTTTCCAGGCGTCGGAGCCAGATTCCCGACCACCGCCGGTCTCTTTTTCGCCCCCAAAAGCGCCGCCAATCTCCGCTCCGGACGTACCGATATTAACGTTGGCAATGCCACAGTCGGAGCCGGCCGCCGAGAGAAACACTTCGGCCGTGCGCAAACTGTCGGTAAAAATGGCGCTCGACAACCCTTGCGGCGTGGCGTTGTGCAGGCGGATGGCCTCATCCCAGGCATCGTACTCCAGGATATAGAGAATGGGGGCAAAGGTTTCCTGGCAGACAATGGGCGTCTGCGCCGGCATGGCAACAAGGGCCGGCCGGACAAAATTCGGCCCCAGCTGAGGCAACGGCTCCCCGCCATACACCACCCGGCCCCCTTCCGCCTGTGCCTGCGCCAGCGCAGCCTGCATCTGATGCACCGCCCTCTCCGTCGCCAATGGGCCGATCAAGACGCCCGGGTCTAAAGGATCGCCAATCGGAGCCTGCGCATACGCTTCGACCAACCGCTGGGTTAGAGTAGCCGCCAGGGTGTGGTGCACAATCAGTCGGCGGGTGGTGGTGCAACGCTGGCCGGCCGTACCCACCGCTCCAAACACAATCGCCCGCACCGCCAGATCGAAGTTGGCATCGGGCGCGACGATGATGGCATTGTTGCCGCCTAATTCCAGCAAACTGCGCCCCAGCCGGCCGGCTACCGTCTGCGCCACTTCCCGCCCCACCCGCGTCGAGCCGGTGAAAGAGATCAGGGGCAAGCGTGGATCGGCCGCCATCTGACGCCCCACGGCCGCTCCCCCCACCACCAGATTCAAAACACCGCTAATGCCATAATCTGCCTGCACCTGGTTGGCAATGTGTTGCATGGCGACCGCCGTTAGCGGAGTCAGTTCCGACGGTTTCCACACCACCGTATCGCCGCACACGGCGGCAATGGCTGCATTCCATGACCAGACAGCCAGGGGAAAATTAAAAGCGGTGATGACTCCGATGGGGCCGAGTGGATGCCACTGCTCATACATGCGATGCGCCGGCCGCTCCGAGTGCATCGTCAGGCCGTACAGCTGGCGTGACAGGCCAACGGCAAAGTCACAGATGTCCACCATCTCCTGCACTTCACCAATCCCCTCCGCTCGAATCTTACCCATTTCCAGGGCGATCAGCTCCCCCAACGGCTCCAGCAGCTCGCGCACCGCCTGCCCCAGATCGCGCACCACCAGCCCCCGGCGGGGAGCCGGCCACTCACGCCACTCTGCAAAACCAGCCACAGCGCGTTGCACCACCCAGTTGTAACCTTCAGCATCCGCCGGCCGTGCCTGAGCCAGGAGCGCTCCCGTGCTGGGATTGTAAGAGTTCAACCAGGAGGAAGCGTCGGCCGGCCAGGCCGCCGGGCCGGCCCATACCCCTTCATTTTGGGATTGCAAACCAACTTTTTCCAATAGGGGAGATAACGACATACACGCCTCCTGGAGTTTACGCCTCAGGCGCGCCAGTTCGTCCCCGCGCCAGACTCAAGGCCAGCCCAAACATCACCACAATGATAGCGGCCGAAACGAGACAGTAACGACAAAAGGCACGAATCACAAACGCCTCCAGGGCCGTTAAACCCAGGGTGAAGAGGAGCGCCAACCCAATCAGCCCCAGCATGAGTTCCACGATATAGCCTCGCAGCGCCGGTATCCAATCTTGCAACCAGATGGTTAAAAAGATGCCCAGATAGCCGACAAAGCCGATGGCAGCCACCGGAATTGGCCCCAGGCTGGCATAAGGAGCGTCCGGGCCGCTCACCTGCCCGCAATCATCCCAACCGCTGCCACTGCACACGGCAATCAGTTGCCCTTCATGAAAAAGCCAGAGATAGAAGGCCAGCAGCAGGCCGGCCACAGCCAAAAGCTGAATCAAACGCAGTTGCCAGGCTTGTGTTCTCATGTTCACTATACGAAGTTGGGGCGGGCTGTTACCCACCCGCCCTCTGTCAAACAGACGCCTATTGGGTCAGGCCGGCTTGAATGGCAGCCTGTAAGCCGGGCAGATTGTTGCCCGCCACTTTCTCGCCATTGACAAAAAAGGTGGGTGTGCCTTCCAAACCCACACGGCGGGCCAGATCCATATTATCCGCAATGTCGTCTAGGTTCTCGCCCGCTCGTACACACGCCTCGAATGTGGCGAGATCCAGGCCGGCCGCTGTCGCAGCCTGGATGAACCCTTCCAGTTGCAGCCCCTGGGGCTGGCCTTGCAGGGTGAACAGCGCCTTGTGGTAAGCTAACAACCCGTCTTGTTCAGCGGCGCACATAGCTGAGGCCGCGGCCGGCATGGTCTCCTGGCGCAGGGCATAGGGTATGATCACCCACTGCACCTGACCAGGAGCCACATATTGCTGTTCCATCAGGTCCGCCCCGCCCTCCAGATTGAAATCCCGACAATGCACACAGCCATAATCGGAAAACTCAAAGATCGTCACAGGAGCGGCCTCATCACCGCTGGCATAGCACCGCGCCGGGTTGTCAGCGCAATAGCTAATCAGGTTTCCCTGCGCGCCCGATAGCTGCTCGGCCTGGCGCGTCGCTTCATCTCGTGGATTGACGCTCTCGCCACCGCGCAGTGAGGTTAGCAAAATCAACACCACCAACACGAGCGCGCCAGCGCCCATGATGCCTCCCACAAGCGCCCAATTCGTTTGACGGGGTTGCGGCTGTGGTTGCTTTTTACTCATCATGCTCCTCCCAGATGCAAAAGTTTCTATCGCAGAGCGGGTGACAAAGCAATACACCCGGTCGCCAACCGATCAACCATCGGCTACATTCTTACCATTGCTACACGTCGCGCCCGGCTCTGGGGTCTGTGGGCCGCGATCAAAGGTGTCCACAAATTCAGCCACACGCGAGTCATCAGCCGCATCCAACTCCAGCTGATAACCCCAGGCGGTCAGAACAATCGGGCTGCGCTGGTTCGGGAAAGGGCTGACCAGAACAAAACGCCCCCCGCCGGTGTAACTTTCCAATACATCCACCTGATCGGCGGCAAGCCCAGGCTGATAGGTGATCCACACCGCGCCATGCTCCAGCGAGTGCACAGCGTGCTCCGGGCGCACCGGGTCGTCATAGGAACGGCAATTTTGCCACACCGAATTGTGCACCCCACCGTTGGGCGGCAATTCGCCAAAGGGGATACGCAGATCATCGTTGTGATCACGCGAGATGGGGGTGGTGGTAACCACAATGCCGGGGATACGGTCAGCAATGCTCAGCAAGGTGTCCGCCTCGGCCGTCGCTGTGGCGATTTGATCGGCCAGCAGTTGGGCGCGCTCTGTCGCCAGGTCGCGCATATTGTCACTATTGGTGTTCCCCAGGCTGGAGAAGATCAAGAGAATAACGAGGGCAATGCCCACCGCCCCAATGATGCCGCCAATCAAAAGGACGTTGTTGCGTGAACCGGTTGAACTGACGTTGGATTTGCTTTTGGATTGGGATTTGCTATCGCGTGCTTTCATAACGACTGTCTATCTCCTCAAAAG
Organism: Anaerolineae bacterium; assembly: GCA_034435495.1. Taxonomy (GTDB): domain Bacteria; phylum Chloroflexota; class Anaerolineae; order Promineifilales; family Promineifilaceae; genus DAOTXO01. Next base: position 23,603 of record DAOTXO010000023.1, on the reverse strand, counting down.
AACAGGTTGGAATAGTAAACGTAAAAAGGTGCGCCGGGTGGTGTGTCAGACCATCCCCTCTAGCTATAGCCTCGAAATCCTTACCGCGCTCCAGGTCTCAGGTCAGCGCTTCATGGGCGGCGGCGCTAAATTGCGTGCGATAGAGGGTGGCATACAGCCCACCCAAGGCTAGCAATTCGGCGTGGTTGCCCTGCTCCACCAGCTGCCCCTGATCAAGGACGAGAATTTTATCGGCCGATAGGACAGTGGACAAGCGGTGGGCAATCACCAGGCTGGTGCGCCCTTGCATCACCCGACTCAAGGCTTCTTGAATCAGCGCCTCAGATAGGGAATCCAGGCTGGAGGTAGCCTCGTCTAGAACCAAAATGCGTGGGTTCTTCAACAGAACGCGGGCAATGGCCATGCGTTGGCGTTCACCACCGCTAAGACGATAACCACGCTCACCCACCACTGTATCATATTGGTCGGGCAAACTCATGACAAACTCATGAATATTGGCCGCCCGCGCCGCCGCCATCATCTCCTGTTCGGTGGCATCCGGCCGCGCGTAAAGCAGGTTGGCCCGAATGGTATCGTAAAAGAGGTAGGCCTCCTGGGTTACCATACCAATATGCTGAGCCAGCGAGTCCAGGGTCGCCTGACGAATATCGACGCCATCGATGCAGATACGGCCGGTCGTAGGGTCATACAGGCGCGGCAAGAGATAGGTGATGGTCGTTTTGCCGGCCCCACTCGGCCCTACTAGAGCCACCAGTTGCCCCGGCTCAATGGTGAAGTCCACACTTTCCAAAGCATTTTGGCGGGCCGGCGCGATCTCCTCATCTTCGGCCGGGAGAGGCGGCACATCTTGGGCACGCACTTTACCCCGCTTAACATGGGCCGGGCTGCCGCCCCATACAAAGCGCTCTACTTCTTCCAGACCCACCGGGCCGCCCTGCGTGTAACTGAATGATACCTGGTCAAAAGTGACCCGGCCGGCAACAGCCGTCAGGGGACGTGCGTTCGGTTGCTCCACAATCTCCACCGGTATATCCAGCACCTCGAAAACGCGCTCAAAGCTCACCATACTCTGGGCAAAATCCACCGGCGCATTGGTCAAGGCTGTAAGCGGGCCATACATCTGGGCCAGATAGGAGCCAAAGGCCACGATGGTGCCGATGGTGAAAGCCTCTTGAAGCACCAAATAACCACCCAACCAAAACACCAGCGCCGTGCCGGCCGCACTGCCAATGCTCAATGCCAGCATAAACCAGCGCGAAACAACGGCCGTGCGGACACCATTATCGCGCACCTGGGCTGCGAACTGGCTGAAACGCCCTTGCTCATACCGTTCTCGCCCGAAAAGTTTGACCAGCAACGCCCCACTGACATTCAGCGTCTCATTCATAATGGCGTTCATCTCGGCGTTGTAGACCATCGATTCGCGGCGCAGATCGCGCAAGATGCCCCCCACCCGGCGGGCCGACACAATGAAGAGGGGTAAGATGACCAGGGAAAGGGCCGTCAGGCGGGGTTCCAGGGCCAACATCACGGCCAGAGTCGAGACAAAGGTCACGATATTGGACATGATGGAGACCACCGTGCTGGTTACGGCCCGCTGCGCCCCAATGACATCGTTATTCAGGCGAGACATCAGTTCGCCGGTGCGGGTCTGAGTGAAAAAGCGCAGGGACATGCGCTGCAAATGCTGGTACAGGGCCCGACGCAAATCAAAGATGATCCCTTCGCCCACATAGGCGCTCAGCTGGCGCTGCCAGACCCCCACCAGGCCATCGAGCAAGGGGACGGTGATCATGCCCAAGGCGAGCCAGTTCAAGCGTTGAAAATCGCGCTCTGGCAAGGCATGGTCAATGAGGTCGCGAAAGAGGAGGGGCGTCACCAGACCCAGAGCTGTGCTGATGAAAATGGTGAGGATCAACGCCAGGGTGCGCCCCAGATACGGGCGGGCAAAACCCCAGACACGCCGCAGCAAGCGGACATCGAGATGGGGTTGATCTTTGTTCTTGTCGTGCTTGATAAAAGCAAACCATCCGCCGTCGTAAAAACCCATACGCTTCTCCCTATGGCGTACTCCCCGCCCGCCCGGCCGGGACTTTATAACAACCCCCGATAGTGGCCGCCATCGACTGGCAACATGACGCCGGTGAGGTAGCTGGCGGCCGGCGAGCAGAGGAAAGCCGCCACGCGGCCAAACTCTTCCGGTTCGGCCATACGCCCCAAGGGAATGGCGCCGGTGATCCTGGCGCGCTCTTCCTCGTAGCTGGAAGCGTTGACCCCGGCGCGGTAATGCAACAAATAGTCCACGCGCTCGGTGTGCGTCCAGCCGGGTAAAATGGAGTTGACGCGGATGCCGGCCGGGGCCAGCTCCAGCGCCAGGCTTTTGGTCAAACCCACCACAGCCGGCCGGATGACATTCGACAGGAGCAAACCCTCCACCGGCTGTTTCACCGACATGCTGGTGATGGTCAAAATGCTGCCGGCCGGGCTGCGGCGCAACACAGGCAAGGCGGCCCGGATCAGGTCAACCGCACTCAACAAGGTCAGGCGCACGGCCGCCTCCCAGGCTTCCGGGGGGGTGGTTTCAAAACTGCCCCCCGGCGGCCCGCCGGCATTGGTCACCAGAATGTCGAGGCCGCCAAAGGCAGCCACGGCCGTTTCCACCAGATGGTTGGCAGCCGCCGGATCGGTCACATCAGCCACCAAACCGTGAAGCCGGCCGGAAGCAGTATAGGCGGCCGCGGCCGGGGCGTGGAGGGCAGCCTGCAGGCGCTCTGCCTGCCGGCCACAAATCAACACCCGCGCCCCTTCGGCCAGCAAAACCTGCGCGGTGGCCCAACCCAGGCCACTGGTAGCGCCAACTACCAGAGCCGTCTTATCGGACAAACCCAGATCCATCCTATTCCTCCATTCAGGCCGGTTGAGAACCTGCCCTACTCACGTTTGTCGTCCACTTCCCCGGCCGGCCGCTGGCTGGAAGGGTAAATAGCCCGTCGTTTGGCGCGCAAGCCTTCGACACCGGCCATCATATCCGCCCCGAAGAAGTTGAGCATCTCCAAAGCCAGGGAGTGATCAAAAATAGGGGCGGCGTTGAGCAACCATTGATTCAAGGCGCGCTTGGTGAAGCGAATCGCATGACGCGGCCCCTGGGCCAGATCAACCGCCACCGCCATTGCCTTTTCCAACAGCTTGTCATCGGGAACACACAAACTGACCAGCCCCAGGCGTTCCGCCTCGCGCCCGCTGACGAAGTCGCTGGTCATGAGATAATACTTGGCCTTGGCCATGCCACACAGCAAGGGCCAGATGATGGCGGCGTGGTCGCCGGCCGCCACCCCCATGCGCACGTGCCCATCCGCCAGCCGGGCGCTCTCGCCCGCCAGACTGATATCCGCCAGCAGCGCCACCACCAAACCCGCCCCCACGGCCGGGCCGTTAATGGCCGAGATGATGGGCTTGCTGCAATGCAGGATGTTATAAACGAGATCACGCGCCTCGTCGAGGATGCGCAACACTTCTTCGTAGTTACCGTAGGCGTTCTCCACCAGCTGCAGGTCACCCCCGGCCGAAAAAGCCCGGCCAGCACCCGTCACGACCACGACGTGTGTCGCCGGGTCGCGGTCGACCGTTTTCCAAACCTCCACCAACTCGGTGTGCAAGCGTGCATCGGCCGCATTCAACACTTCAGGACGGTTGAGTGTCAGCCACAAGATATGCGGATCACGGCGCTCAAAGAGAATGTGTTGGAAGTCGCTGTACTCCATATCCTTTGCTACCTCACGCCCTGTCTTTCTCCCGTCTGAATACGCCACAAATCAGCATACAGGCCATTGCGCAAAACCAACTCCTCGTGCTCTCCCTGCTCACGCAGCCGGCCGTTGTCCAAAACATAGATGCGATCCGCATTGCGCACCGTGCTCAGGCGGTGGGCGATGAGAATGGTAGTGCGCCCCACCGCAATATGTTCCAGCGAGCGTTGAATGGCTGCCTCCGTCTCATTGTCTACGCTGCTGGTCGCTTCATCCAGAATCAGCACTGGCGGGTCTTTCAAGATGGCGCGGGCAATGGAGAGACGCTGACGTTGCCCCCCGGAAAGTTTTTGTCCCCGCTCACCAACGATGGTGTCGTAGCCTTGGGGAAGTTCAACAATAAAATCATGCGCCTCAGCAAGGCGCGCCGCCGCCTCAATCGCCTCATCGGAGGCGTCGAATGTGCCGTAGGCAATGTTCTCCCGCACCGTGCCGTGGAAGAGAAAAACATCCTGACTGACCAGACCAATAGCCTGGCGCAAGTCGTGCAATTGTAGATCGCGAATATCATGCCCGTCCAGCAAAATCCGTCCCCCGGTTACATCGTAAAAACGGAGCAACAGTTTGATCACAGTAGACTTGCCTGCCCCGGTTGGGCCAACAATGGCAATGGTCTGACCGGCCGGTATGTGCAGAGAGAGGTCACGCAAGACCTGACTGCGCCCCCGGTATTGGAACGAGACATGCTCCAAACGCAGCTCACCTCGCACCTGGGGCAATGGGAGCGGCCGGCTTCCGTTGACAATGCCCAGCGGCGTATCCAACACATCCAACAGGCGGGCTGTGGAAGCCATGGCCCGCTGATAGAGATCCAGCGTTTCCCCCAGACGGGTGAGAGGCCAGAGCAGGCGTTGGATGATGTACACCATGGTGCTGTACAAACCGACGGGAATAGCGCCGGCCGCCACCTGAAAACCGCCGTACACCAAAATGAAGATGAAACCCGCCATGACCAACATCCGCACCAACGGCGTGAAGGCGGAGCTGAGCTGGATAGCCTGGCGATTGGCGGTACGATAGGCGTTGCTGTAAGCGCCAATACGGTTGACTTCATGTTGCTCGGCGGTGAAACTCTTAATGGTGGCGACGCCGCTCAGATTGTTGGCCAGCTGACCATTTAACAACCCCACCTGTTCACGCACCGCCCGATAGCGTGGGGCCAGCTTGCGTTGGAAGAGAATCGAGCCATAGATGATAAAAGGCATGGGCAACATGCCCAACCAGGCCACTTCGGGAGCCAGATAAAACAACCAGCCCCCAATGGCGACCACCGTCACCACCAACTGGATGACATCGTTGGCCCCACCATCGAGAAAACGCTCCAGCTGATTGACATCGTCGTTAAGCACGGACATCAAGCCGCCGGTGCTGCGTTCTTCAAAGTAAGCCAGTTCCAGGCTTTGGACATGCGCGTAAGCATCCAACCGCGCCCCATGTTGCAAACTCTGGGCCAGGTTGCGCCACAGCAACTTATAGGTGTACTCGAAGAGAGATTCCAACCCCCAAATGACCACCGTCAGTCCGGCGATCACCCACAACTGCGCCCGCACATCCATGGGGCCCAGGTAGCGAGTGATGAGGGAGTTTTCAGGAGCCACCAAAATGTCAATCGCCAGACCGATCAACAAAGGAGGGGCCAGGTCAAACAGTTTGTTCAAAACGGAAAAGAGCGTCGCTACAGCGATGCGCCCACGGTAAGGGCGGGCATAGCGCAACAAACGCCAGAGGGGGGCTTGGGTGGTTGTGGGGGTCATGAATCGTCACACATAAGGAAGAGGGTAAGCGCAGAGCGGGAACGGCATCACAACCTGTTCACCATCCACTCGGAAAACCCGACCAGAAAGGCGTGGAAACCAGGCAGATGTTCGGCCGGAAAGGCGTAGCGGGTCTCCGCTTCCGCCAGAACGGCCTCGAAGCAATCCAGCCACACCTGGCGGTCGGCGTAGGTGATGGGAATGCGCAAATGTCGGGCGCGCATGGCGGGGTTGCCATAGCGTTGGTGAAAAAGAGGCGGGCCGCCCAATAAACCGATGAAGAAATCGGCCGATTTGCGCGACGCCTGCACCATATCGGCCGGGAAAAGATGGCGAATCGAAGATTGCTCCAACAGGCGGTAGAAATCCTCTAACATCTGATAGATATTGTCCGCCCCCATGCAAGCGTAGATGTCGCGGCTGGGGGGTTGAATCTCGTTCGGTCGCAGGAGTGGAACGTAGGGCTGCTCGCTCATCATGCCTATTATAGAGGGGGGAGGGCCGGCCGGCACAAAAATCATAGGCTTGCGTTTGCAATTCTAACGTTCGCCCTTTTACCCCTGGTCGCGCTACAATCAAGGGTAGATTCACCACAGGAACCTTATGTCCACACAACCACCGTTTGCCGACAAAATTGCTCTCGTCACAGGTTCCGGGCGCGGCATTGGGCGCGCCATAGCCCTGCAGTTTGCACATAAAGGGGCGGATGTGGTGGTGCATTTTTTCCGCCGCCGCCAGCCGGCCGAAGAAACAGCAGCCGAGATTCGCGCCCTGGGACGGCGGGCGCTGGTGGTGAAAGCCCATTTAGGCGACCTGGACGATTTGAGCCAGCTGTTTGATGCCATCCGAAACACCTGGGGGGGGCTGGATTACTTCATCCACAATGCTGCTTCGGGCTACAACCGCCCTGTGCTGCAACAGAAACCCCGCGGCTGGAACTGGACGATGGATGTCAACGCACGAGCGTTGCTCTTTGGCGCGCAGCAGGCTGTCCCCCTGATGCAGACGCGGGGCGGCGGGGCGATTGTGGCCCTCTCCAGCCTGGGTGCGCAGCGAGTCTTACAAGATTATGTGCTGGTCGGCGCATCCAAGGCAGCGCTGGAGGCCTTGGTGCGCTACCTGGGCGTGGAACTGGCCCCGCTGCAAATCACGGTCAATGGTGTGGCTCCCGGCGTGGTAGCAACGGAAGCCTTGCTCTCATTTGAAAGTTTTCGCGAGGGGGGCGCAGCCCTGTTGGAGACCATCACCGGACAAACGCCGGCCGGTCGGCTGTGTACGCCAGAAGATGTGGCCGGGGTGGTTTGCTTTCTGTGTACCCCGGCGGCGCGCATGTTGTGTGGACAAATTCTGACGCTGGACGGTGGACATTCCCTCAAATGGCGCACCTGACTTTGGAGATAACCCCATGAACCGCACAACTGTGACTCGTGGATTGCAACGTAGCTGGCCGTGGGCGGCCGGCGCAACCCTGACTTATTTTGGAGCGCGGCACAGTGAAACCGCTTTGCGTTCGCTCCTGCTCTACCTTTCCCAAGCCCCCTGGGCGCGTGAAGCCATCACGCACCTACCGCTGGCGCGGGATGTATCCAACCGTTTTGTGGCTGGCGAAACCATTGAGGACGCCATGCGCGTCACGCAAGCGTTAAACGATAAAGGGCTACGGGTGACCTTGGATTACCTGGGTGAGAGCGTGACACAACTGGCGGAGGCCGCCAGCGCACGCGACCAAATTTTGCACCTGCTAGATGTCATCCACGTGCGCGGCGTCAACGCCAATGTCAGCCTGAAACTCAGCCAGTTAGGCATCCGCATCGACCCCGAAGTGGCGCACAACAATATGCGCCAGATTTTGCAACACGCCGGCCGCACCAACAACTGGGTGCGCATCGATATGGAAGACTCCGCTTTGACCGATCAAACCCTGGCTCTCTACCGGCGGTTGCGCCAGGAGGATGGCCTCCACAACACCGGGGTCGTCATTCAAGCCTATCTGTACCGCAGTGAAGATGATGTGCGCGATCTGATAGCGGAAGGGGCGCGCATCCGCTTGTGCAAAGGGGCCTACAAAGAATCAACCGACCGCGCCTTTGCCCACAAGGAAGATACCGACGCCAACTTCATCAAGTTGATGCAACACCTCCTCAGCCATGAGGCGCGCGCCAACGGCGTCTATGTTGCCATCGCCACCCACGATGAGAAGATGATCACCGCCACCATCGACTATGTGGTGGCGCATCAAATCCCCCCGACTGCCTTTGAGTTCCAAATGCTCTATGGGGTGCGGCGTGAGCTCCAGACCTCTTTGCGCGGTCAGGGGTATCAGGTGCGCGTCTATGTACCTTATGGGGCCGCCTGGTATCCTTACTTTATGCGTCGTCTGGCGGAGCGGCCGGCCAATTTGTGGTTTTTCATCAGCAACTTCTTCAAAAGGTAGGCCCAAAGGCTGGACGAATCCAGCCAGATGGGGTATTGTAAGTACACCTTTTCCCTCATAGGGACGGTTCACATCATCATCTCAGACAACTCTGGCTGGGGAGCCATTCGCAATCGGGAGCTTGGGGTTGCCGATCAGAAGCCGGGTTAAGAGACTGGTAGCTCACAAACGGAGTTTGGCGTAACCGCCTGGGTAGTAGAACGGCCCAAGCGGTTCCTCCGAACGACTCGAATGTTGTTGGTTGAGATACCGGTCGGCTTCGCCTGTGACCATACTCAATTGGAGTTGCAACAAGTTACTTTCATCTGGAGGACGTGATGTCTAAACGTTATCTTCTGCTGTATCTGGCCTGCCTGGTGGTTGTTTTAGCTGCCTGCGATGGCACACCCACACCGACACCCACAGCCGAGCCAGCCACGCAGACACCGTCGCCCACGGCCAGCCCTACACTGCCGCCCACCGCTACCGCCACAGCCACGGCTACGACGCCGCCAACTATCACGCCTTCTGTTACCCCATCCGCTACCCCTACCGCCAGCCATACGCCTACGCCAACCCGGACATCAACACCAACACGCACTCCAACGCCGACGCGCACCCCTACGTCAACCCCCACCTTGACGCCCACTCCTACAGCCACATCTACCCCTACACCAACACCCCCACCGCCGCCGGATCTATCGCTGAGTAAAAACGATGGGGGTATGATGGTGCAACCCGGCCAGGTGGTTGTTTACACGCTGACGTACACCAACACCGGCGGGCAGACCGCCACCGGCGTGACATTGGTGGAATCGCGCCCAAGCTTCACCACCTTCAACCCTGGCGCCAGCACGCCGGGTTGGTCCCAGATAGGCAACACGCACTTCTTCAATATTGGCTCGCTGGCCTCAGGCGCTAGCGCTTCCGTCCTCTTTGCTGTCACCCTCGATCCTGACTTGCCGCCAGGCTATGATAACCTGAACAACACGGCCCAGATTGGCGATGATGGCAGCCACGGCGAAGATCCCACCCCGGAAAATAACATCGCGACTGAGACAACCCCCATTGACAACGATCCCTCCAATCTGTGCGGGACTTACCTGGTTGACGCCACCTGGCAGGTGGCACACAGCCCCTACAGGGTGACATGTGATGTGGTGATTGCATCTTGGGTCACCATCACGGTTGAGCCGGGAGTGGTGGTCAAGTTCCAACCTGGGCGCTCCCTGGAAGTGCGCGGGACGTTGAATGCGGCCGGCGCGGTGGATATGCCGGTGGTTTTCACTTCCTGGCATGACGATGCTTATGGCGGGGACAGCAACGGGGATGGAGATGCTACCACCCCGGCGGCTGGCGATTGGGAGAGTATCATCGTCGAAGCTGATGGTCAGTTAACCTTGACACATACTGTGGTGCAATATGGAAGCACACAACTTCACGCCATCGAGGGGACGCTGGACATTGCTCATACGACCGTTCTCAGCGGCAGCAACGGTATTCTGGCTGACGATGGCGCCTTGACCCTGACAGAGAGCGTCGTCAGTGACCACGCTGGCTTTGGGGTGCGCATCAACGGCGCGACCACCTATCAGCAACCCGTCATGGTGAATAACACCTTTGACCGCAATGCAACCTACCCCGTGCACATCATTCTGAATGCCGGTGGTCTGGGCAATGGCCGCATTGCAGGTAACATCGGGGCCGAGAATGGGTTGATCAACGGCATCTATCTGACCGGCCACATCACTGACCTGGTCTCCCAGCTGGAACCCAACTACCCATCCCTGCCGTATGTGGTTTGGGATTTGACGGTGGACGCCGGAGCGCAACTGACGCTCTCCCCGGCCACCGTTTTTAAGTTTATTGAGCCGCCCGATGGGTTTGGCGGCGTACCGGTTGGCCCAACACGCGGAACCGGCCGGCTGACAGTGGATGGCGTCCTGTTGGCGGAAGGCTCCATCACCGAGCCGATCATCCTGACATCCTACTGGGATGGTCTGGCCGGTTATGACGCCAACGGCGACCAGGATGCCAGCGCGCCGCAACCCGGCGACTGGGAAGGCATCAGGATTGGCGTCAATGGCAGCGCCACGCTAAACTCCGTCTATCTACGCTATGGTGGTCTGGTTGATGGCGCGGGCCTGACCAACCATGGCGCCCTGACAGCCGAACGGCTGGCTGTCATGTACAGCGCCAACCACGGGGTGACCGGCGACGGCGCCTTCCAGGTGCAACGTAGTACGATCATGGATAACCTGGGCGATGGGCTGAATCTCAATGGGCCGGGCAAAGTGTGGCGCAGCATCATCATGAACAATGGCGGCTACGGTCTGTTGAACACCTTCGACAATGGGACCGGTTCCTACCGCTTCGACGCCGTTGAAAATTATTGGGGGGCAGACGATGGCCCCTCTTACGATGGCGGCCCCTGCTTTCACCAGGATTTACCCAACGGTAACGGGGATATGATCAACTGTGCGGTGGAGTGGAACGCTTTCCTGGACACCGTTCCCACTGAATCGCTGCCTGTTTCACCCAAGAAAGGCATCGCTTATTGGGTGACCGATACCATTGAGTTTGAACCCTTCTTTGGCCTGAGCTGGTACAGCCGTTACTCATTAGGCAATGTGCCGGAGCTGGAAGCTGCCAATCCTGGCGTCGAGTTTATGCCACATCTCTATTGCAATGTACCAGAAGATGATCCCGATGGCGACCTGCTGGAGCGGGCTATCGAACTATTGGGCTCAGATTACGATGGCTTGTTGATGTGGGTGAATGAGCCGGAGGTGGGGAGTGTTCTGGGTCAATGTGAATTGACCGATCCCTATGAGGCAGCCCAATTCTACATTGACACCAAAGTGGGATTGCCCAACGCCAGGCTCATTGGGCCACACACCGCCTTCGATCCCAACCTGGGCGAGTACCCCTTCCAATGGATAGTTGACTTCCGGGAAGCTGTTTATGACCTGACCTGTAACCAGCCAGCCCCTATTCCCTGTGGTTATCCAGAATTCTACGCTTATGGGGTGCATCTGTTTGGGGAGGAAGCTGAGATTAACTTGCAGTTGTTGGACGACTACTATACCCTGATCGCCACAGAGTGGGGGCAGCCTAAAGCACAACTCTGGGTTACGGAGTTTACATTTTGCTTTAACAACCCAGACCATGCCCAGGAACTAATCGACACCGTGATGGGCTTTGAGAGCCGGCCGTATGTCCAGCGTTACTCCTTCTTCTCCAACCGCAGCCCGTTTGACAACTTCATCCCGCCGGGGCCGCGCTGCTGGAACCTGTCTTACCTGATGGATCCCCTTGCGGATTGGTTGTCCGTCTCCGATCTGGGGGCGGCTTATCTGGGTTTGCCTTACACACTTCCCACAGCCTTGGGCCAGCCGGACCCGATTAAAGGTGAGGAAGCTGGGCTCCAGCCGGATCAAAACACACCGGTTACGGCCGGCCGACGCATTCTACCGATGCCGATTCATTCGAGGTAAGGACGGGCTTCAGCACGACCCTTATAGGACACCTCATCATGGCTGAGATTGTCGAATCGAAAGATATTCGAGGTGTTTATGTGGTGCAACTGCAAGCCTTTGGCGACGGACGCGGCTCTTTTCGGGAGACGTTTCGCAAGGCATGGTTTCCACAACGCACATGGGAGATGGTACAAACCAACTGCTCCCATTCAGCGGCCGGGGTAGTCCGTGGCCTGCACTACCATTTTCACCAGGTGGATTACTGGTATGTGGCGCAGGGGCGCATTCGGGCGGTGTTGTTTGATATGCGGCCGGCTTCGCCCACCTTTCGGGCTGTCTTGACTCTAGACCTGGACGCCGGGGATGATCGCGGTCTGTTCATCCCTGTTGGCGTGGCCCACGGCTTCGCGGCCCTGACACAGGCTACCTTGATCTATGTGGTGGATAACTACTTCGACGGAAGGGATGAGTATGGCGTGGCCTGGGATGATCCTGAGATCAACGTGGATTGGGGAGTGACCAACCCGATTGTCTCACCGCGTGATCAGCGCAATCCACGCTACGCCGACCTACCGGCCGAGGCGCGCCCACGCTAGGGCGTTCCACATAGACGCGGTTTCTTAACCGCGCTGTACTCCCGTTTTCACGGGAGTGACGAGCCGTCCAACGGCTAAAGCCGTTACTACGAACCAAGGTATCCCGTAGTCGCGGTTTCTTAACCGCACCGCGCTATACTCCCGTTTTCACGGGAGTGACGAGCCGGCCAACGGCTAAAGCCGTTACTATGAACCAAGGTATCCCGTAGCCGCGGTTTCCCAACCGCGCCGGCTTTAGCGGGGCTTTGCCTAGGGGGTGCAGCGAGCCGGCCGCACCCCTAAGCAGTTGCGTTTAAGGCAGGCACAAACTCACATCATCCACAAAAACCTGGCTGGGCAGAATCAAGTCATTTTTGGCCCAAATCGCCAGCGAACCAAACCGGCCGGCCACCTCGCTCAAGTCCACCTCCACCAGCGCCCACTCCTCATCATCTTGCCCACACAACGGCTCCGAGTACAACTCAATCAGCCGGGGGCCATTCAGGAACAACACCTTTAACACATCAAAGCCGCAGCTGGCCGGGGCATCGACCCAGGTCCAAAAGCGTAGGGTGGGCGCAGGGTCGGGAACAGTCAAGACCTGATAGACATAGGTGACATTGCTATTGATTTGCCCCAACCACGCTAGATAGTCCCCTGTATGCGCGTTGGGCAAGTTACCGCAATCCCACTCCGGGCAAATAAGCTCCGGCGTGTTCCAGGACTGTTGCCCCCAATACGTGCTATCCACACCTGCTTCAAAACTGCCATCGTACAACAAGCTCTGGCAGTAATTCGCGGTATAGGTCGCATTCGTTTCGGGCACAACGATGGCGTGGTGCGCGTCACCGCCATCTGACCAGGATTCAAAGGCATAATCCGCCCCCTCATGCGTTTGCACCCAGGGAGCGTTGAGGGTGTGTTCAAAGTTGATCAAGCTGTCCCAAGTGAAGGGAGCCGGCAAGGTGATGAAATCGAGGCTCAGGTTGATGCCCGGCGGTGAGGAATCCAAAGTTAGATTCACCTCCTCCGGGTAAAGATAGACGGAGGTCACATCCTGAATGCCGTTGGCGTCGGTGACCGTCAACAAAACTTCGTAAAAGGTCAAGCCGCTGAAGTCGTGGCCGGCAGTCGGAATCACCAGCTCGCCCGCCGTTGTGCCGGTGATGGGGCCGGCCACAGGATGCACATGATCCTCATGGTGGAAGACAATCGTCCAGGAGAAATTGTCGGCCGTCAACTCACCATCAGGGTCAACGGCCGAGCCAGAGTAGGAGATGATGTCGCCGGCGCGAAAAGTCAGACCATCGGCCGGGGCATCAATTGAAGCCACCGGCGGTTGGCCCACGACGATATCGATCAGATCGGAGAAAACCTGATTCACACCGTCGCTGACATATAAGCGGGCGGTGTAGTGCCCTTTCAACCAATAGGTATGCGTCACCGTGGCCCCTTGTTGGGTCAGGCCGTTACCCAAATCCCAAATGTAGGTCAACTCTGCCCCTTCAGGATCGCTGGCCTCGCCTGTAAAAGTGACGGTCAGGGGAGCAAAAGGGCGCGAGGTGGGATCGGCAGTGGCCTGAACTATCGCCGGGGCCAGATTGTCCACATTGTAGGTAATCTTGTGAATAGAGCCGGGGCGGATGATGCCATCCCAGGAACGCCCGATATCCACATAGTACAACGCGCCGTCTGGCCCCACATCCAGGTCGACTATGTCCCCATACTCCCCATCGTGGCTACCATCCTCCGGCTCGAAAGGGTGACTAACCCGGCTCTCTCCTTCGTCAGTCAGGTAGCGAATCCAATTTTGGGCGTAATCAGCGTAGAAATACGCCCCCACCATCTCTTCTGGAAATTGGGAACCGGTGTAGACCACTCCCCCCGTAATAGAAGCATCGCGCCCATCGTGGCTGTAGCTATACCAGGGAGAAGTCATATCGGACCAGATGCAACTGCCCTCACACATGGGCCAACCATAGTTAGCCCCGGCCGCCCCCAGATTCACTTCCTCAACCGACAAAAGGTTGATGTTGCCCCCAACCTCAGCAATCAACAACTCCCCGTTCAAAGGATTAAAAGCCAGGCGGAAAGGGTTGCGCAGGCCGCGCGCCCAGATGGCATCCGCGTTGGGCCCTGCCCCATCGTAGAAGGGGTTATCAGTCGGGATGGAACCATCGGGATTGAGGCGCAGAATCTTGCCGCGTAGGCTATCTAGACGTTGCGCAACGTGATCGGAGCCGGGGCTTTCGTCGTGGTGGTCGCCGATGCCAAGGTACAGTTTGCCATCCGGCCCAAAGTCCAAACCACCACCCAGATGCCACTCCCCGCGATCAACATTGTCCTCGTAGATGACAACCTCACTGCCGGGCAGGGCAAAGTTGCCATTGACCTGAAAGCGAGAGACGCGATCACGGGCTGGGTCTCTGGCCGTGTAGAAAATGTACATATAACCATTGTTTGTGAAGTCTGGGTCCAGACGCAGCGTCAGCGCGCCCTGGCCTGTGTCTTCCAGCCCAATCGCAACGTTGGGCATCACCAAAACGGGTAGTGGATCGGGCGCGATATTCCCCGGCTGCACCACCCGCACCAGACCTATCAACTCCAGGGTGAACATTCGGCCATCGGGGGCGAAATCAATCGACACCGGCTGAGCTAAGTCGGTGATAAACTGTTGGTTGGTGAAACCAAAGGGGGGATCGGCCGCCGCCGGGACAGCCGAATAGCGCGTCACCCACAAACCGATACCGGACAACACCAGAATGAAACCGAGACCAATCCAGATACGTTTCATCTTGCTTCCCTCCACAACAACATAGCTCTCAACACGACCCTCAACCTCGAAACGTGATAACTTGTTCAAACCTAAACAGTTGCCAGCTGAAAACGAGCCTGAACCTAAGCTGGGGCGGCCGTCAAAGGCTTGTTATCCAGCGTCCTGGATGTTAGAAGTCTGGAAAGAACTTGTTTAAACCGTGCTTGTGCAACTTGTCACAAAGATACCTGCAATCGGACTATCTGGCAAATCCAAGAAATCTGGCAGACGCAAAGATAAAAATAGCACGGGTTGTCTGACCTGTGCGTAAAAGCTCTCTGAGCGGCAACTTGGTTATGGTGGGGGGTGTGCTATAATTTCTTGTCGGCCGGTCGTTCAGAGCCGGCCGACAGGTGATCCTACATGCCATCTGCTGAAGGCCTGCGCCAGTCTATCCTGGCGCAGATTGCTGAATACTACACGCTTGTTCACCAAGAACAGCCTTTCATACCGGGTGAGAGCCGCGTCCAGTACGCCGGTCGGGTTTTCGATGCCGCCGAGATGCAAAACATGGTTTCGGCGGTGCTTGATTTCTGGCTGACGGCCGGCCCCTGGGCGCAAGAGTTTGAGCGCCAGCTAGGCCAATTTCTTGGCGTGCGGGAGGTCATTCCTGTCAACTCCGGCTCCTCCGCCAATCTGGTAGCCATTACCACGCTTTGTTCCCGCCAACTCGACCACCCTTTGCAGCCCGGGGACGAAGTGATCGTGCCGGCCACCAGCTTTCCCACCACTGTCAACCCCATTATCCAGAATGGTTTGAGGCCCGTTTTCATTGACAGCAACTACGGCGACCTCAACTTAAACGTGGCGCAGCTGGAGGAAGCGTGGTCGCCGCGCACCCGGGCCCTGTTCTTTGCCCATACCTTGGGCAACCCGGCCGACATGGACGCCGTGATGGCCTTCGTCCAACGCCATGGGCTTTATCTGGTGGAAGACACCTGCGATGCGTTGGGTTCCACCTGGAACGGGAAACCTGTGGGAACCTTTGGCATCATGGGGACGCTGAGCTGTTATCCGGCCCATCACATCACGATGGGTGAAGGGGGCGTGGTCTACACCAACCGTCCCAAGGTCGCCAAAATTGCGCGCGCTGTGCGCGACTGGGGGCGAGATTGTTGGTGCGGCTATGACAGTCCGCCCAATGGTAAGTGCGGCATCCGTTTCGACCGTGAAGTACCGGGCATTCCGGGCACTTATGACCACAAATATTTCTACACCGAGATTGGCTACAATCTGAAACTGACCGACATTCAGGCAGCCATGGGGGTGGCGCAGCTAATGAAATTGCCTGATTTCATTGCTCGCCGCAAGCGCAACTTCGCCTATTTGTACGCCGCTTTGCAACAGTACGAGCCCTTCCTGATGTTGCCCACCTGGCATCCCCAGGCGGATGTCTCCTGGTTCGCGTTTCCCATGCTGGTGCGGCGCGAGGCCCCCTTCATGCGTCACCAGCTGACCCGCTATCTAGAGCAACACCACATCGAGACACGCCTCATCTTCGCCGGCAACATCACCCGCCAGCCTGCTTATGCGGACATCCCCGGCCGCGTGGTGGGCGACCTGGCTGTGGCGGATGAGATCATGCGCGGCGGGTTCTTCATCGGCGTCTACCCCGGCCTGGATCAGGCCCGGTTAGATTATATTCTGGACATCTTTGCCCGCTTCTTCGCCCAGCTGTAACGGCCGGCCCAGGGCGTTACCACCTATGAAACTTTCAGTCATCATCTGTTGTTACAACGAGCGCCAAACGATTTTGGATGTCATTCAGCGTACCCAGGCGGTAGATTTGGGGGCGGATTGGGAACGGGAAATTATCGTGGTAGATAATGCCTCGACTGACGGCACTCGCGAGCTGCTGCAACAAATCCACCACCCGCAGATCGCCCTTTACTTTCACGAACGCAACCTGGGCAAAGGGATGTCCATCCGCACCGGCATCGCCCACATGCAAGGGGATTACTTCATCATTCAGGATGCTGATGGGGAGTACGATCCGCAAGACCACATCCGCTTCTGCCGCTATGTTCAGCAGCATGGGGCAGCGGCGCTCTTTGGGTCACGTGTGTTAGGGGGGCGGATTCAATCGCACTATCGACGCACACTATGGGGCAATCGGTTCCTGACCTGGTTGACCAACCGGCTCTTTGGAGGAGCGTTGACCGATGTGGCGACCGCCACCAAAATGGTGCGTGGTGATTTAGCCAAACAGCTGAATCTAACAACAACTGATTTTAATCTCGATTTCGAGTTACCGGCCAAGATTCTGCGCGCCGGCCATGTTATTCACGAGATTCCCATCCAGTACACCCCCCGCACCTATGAGCAAGGCAAAAAGATTCGTGCTCGTGATGGCGGGCGGGCTATTCTGACCTTATTGCACAATCGCCTGGGTCTGACGCCTGTTTTTAAGGATTCTGCCGCATGAAAGTTGTTGTCACCGGCTCCATTGCCTTTGACTACTTGATGTTCTTCCCCGGCCGGTTCACCGACAATTTGATCGCTGACCAGCTGCAGCATATTAGCGTCAGCTTTTTGGTGAAAGCGATGCAACGTAAACGGGGAGGAACCGCACCTAACATTGCCTATACACTGGCCCTGCTGGGAGGCCGGCCGGCCATGATGGCCACGGCCGGCCACGACTTCAGCGACTACCGCGCCTGGCTGGAAGGGCACGGCGTGGACACCACCTCTGTGGTGGAGATTGCAAACGAATACACCGCCTCCTTTTTTGCCACCACCGATGCGGCCCAAAACCAGATTGCCAGCTTCTATGAGGGAGCGATGGCCCACGCCGGAATGCTCAGCTTTGCCGTTCATGCGCCGGGGGTGGAACTGGCGATTATTTCGCCCAACGATCCTCTGGCCATGCTGAAATATGTGCAAGAGTGCCAAACGGCCGGCATCCCCTACATCTACGATCCCAGCCAGCAAACGATCTGGCTCTCCGGCCACGATCTGTGCCAGGGGCTGACGAATTGTTATCTCATGACAGTGAATGAGTATGAGTTCGGGTTGATTCAAGAGAAAACAGGCCTTTCGGCAGCTGACATCCTCGGCCGGGCGCGTGGGCTGTTGGTGACCAGAGGGCAGCAAGGCTCCTGGTTGGTGGTGGAGGGTCAGGAGTATCTTATTCCGGTCGCTCCGCCGCAGCATGTAGCTGATCCTACTGGGGCCGGCGATGCTTTTCGGGCCGGGTTGACGCGGGGCATTCAGCTGGGGCTGCCGTGGGATATTGCCGGCCGCATGGGTGCGCTCTGCGCCACCTACGCCATCGAACACGTGGGAACCCAGGCGCACACCTTCACCCGCACTGAATTTGTCGCCCGTTACCGCCAGCATTTCGACGATCAGGGAGCACTAGACGTTTTGCTCACCGGCGAGGACGGTTCCGCTTTGTCGTCGTAGTCACGCTCCCGTTTTCACGGAAGTGACAGACCGCGAAGGCGCAAAGAACGCCAAGAAAGAAACGGGAAGGGTGAACCCATAGGTTCACCCCTACGCGCTTCTTGCGCCTTGGCGGTGAGAACAAAATGCTCCCGTTTTCACGTGTAGGGGCGAACCTGTGTGTTCGCCCCCGCGAAGGCGCAAAGACGCCAAGAAAGAAAGGAGAAACCCTTTGCGCCCTTTGCGTCTTGCTCCCGTTTTCACGGGAGGTGAGAATCAAGCGGTTGAACTGCGAAGGCGCAAAGAACACCAAGAAAGAAAGAGGAAAGGGTGAACGCCCCCGGCGGCGCTGGTGCAGGGCAAGTACACTCAAAAATATCTCTGCAAGGAGTAATGTGGTTATGGACTTCGATATCAAGCACGTTGATCTAGCGACCGGTGGTCGCCATCGGATTGATTGGGCCCGGCAGGAAATGCCTGTGCTCCAAAGCATTTTGCAACAGTTCGCCGGCGAGAAGCCGCTGGCCGGTCTGCGCCTGGGGGCATGTATGCACGTCACCACCGAAACAGCCAACCTCATGCGCGCCCTCCAGGCAGGCGGGGCGGATATCGTCCTGTGTGCCAGCAACCCCCTTAGCACCCAAGACGATGTGGCAGCCTCCCTGGTGGTTCACGACGAAATCCCGGTCTACGCCATCAAGGGAGAGGACAACGAAACCTACTACCGCCACATCAACGCGGTGTTAGACCACAAACCCCACATTGTGATGGACGACGGAGCCGACCTGGTCAGCACGCTGCACAAAGAGCGGCGCGACCAATTGCCCAATGTGCTGGGGGGCACCGAGGAGACCACCACCGGCGTGATTCGGCTGAAAGCGATGGCGGCGGATGGGGCGCTCAAATTCCCCATGATTGCCGCCAACGACGCCATGACCAAACATCTCTTCGACAACCGTTACGGGACCGGTCAATCCACCATGGACGGCATCATTCGCGCCACCAATTATCTGGTGGCGGGTAAAACCATCGTGGTGGCCGGCTACGGCTGGTGCAGTCGCGGCATCGCCATGCGCGCCAAAGGACTGGGGGGCAACGTCATTGTGACCGAAATCGATCCCCTCAAAGCACTGGAGGCGGTCATGGATGGCTTCCGCGTCATGCCTATGCTGCAAGCAGCAGCGCTGGGAGATATTTTTGTCACCGCCACGGGTGATATCAATGTCCTGGATCGGGCGCACTTCGAGGTGATGAAAGATGGTGTATTGGTGAGTAACTCTGGTCATTTCAATGTCGAGATCAATATCCCGGCCCTGGAAGAGCTATGCGCCCAACCACCGGCGCGGGTGCGCCCCTTTGTGGATCAATACATCTTGCGCAATGGCCGCAAAATCAACCTGCTGGGCGAGGGGCGGCTGATCAATCTGGCAGCGGCCGAAGGACATCCCGCCTCGGTCATGGACATGAGCTTCTCCGGTCAGGCTCTGGCGGCGCAATATCTGGTGGAACACCGGTCGGAACTTGCCAACCAGGTGTATGTCGTGCCCGAAGAAGTGGATAAGCGCATTGCCAGTCTGAAGCTCCAATCGATGGGGATTGCCATCGATACATTAACCCCCGAACAGGCGAGTTATCTTTCCTCATGGCAACACGGCACCTAAGCACCAGGCGGGGGCGATAGAGGCGGGGCGAAATCCGCCTCTCCATGACACTAGAGGCGCGGTTGGGAAACCGCGGCTACGACTACGGCGGTGGAGGTGGGGGCGAAATCCACCTCTCTATAACCCACGCACCAACCCGGCATGGGTTACCCGCCTGATTCCAGGCCTCTTATATGAGCTTTGCACCGCGTGATACCCATAACGCCACCGGTTTTGTGGCTGTGGCGCGCACCTTCTCACATGTGGTCAGCCCACCCGTCATCTTTGCCGTGCTGGGGCTGGCCCTGGCCTGGCGCGCCATCCCTGGCTGGTCAGGTTTGGGCTGGGCGGCGCTGTATGGCTTTTGGGTCTGTCTGGCCCCCATCCTGTATGTGGTCTACCTTCTGCGCACCGGCCGGATTGGAGACATCTCCATGACGCAACGGGAGCGACGCATCCCCTATCTGGTAGGGACGATCTGTTCGGTCATCGCCTTCAGCTTCGTCCAGGGGGCAGGTGGGCCGACGCTGTTGCGTTGCCTGACGCTATTTAATATCCTGGCGCTGACGGTGTTGGGTTTCATCACGCTTTTCTGGCAGATCAGCCACCATGCCACCGCCATCACGGCCGCCGGCTGGATCGGACAGGCTGTCTTTGGCAATCCGGTGGGTTGGATGATGCTGGGGCTGGCGGTGGTGGTCTGCCTCAATCGCCTTTACTTGTTGCGACACACACCCGCGCAGCTGGTGGCCGGGGTGATCTGGGGAACAGTCGCCGTGTGGCTTGTCATGTCGGGAGGGTGTTTCTAGCGGAGGGGTGTCGGCGACAGAAGCGGGCGTATTCTCAAATTTCACGGAAGTGACGAACCGGGAAGCCCCCGTTTTCACGGGGGCTATTTGTTCGCCCCCATCACGGCTACGGGATGATGACGCAGACCATGTTTGAGCAAGACCGTTTTATTGTGCGCCTGCAACAACGCCTTATGGGCGAGAAGGAGATTGTCGCCGGTTGGCTGAGCGGTAGCTACGGACGCAAACAGGCTGATGCCTACTCTGACATTGACATCTGCCTGGTCTACACCGATGACAAGGCACGGGCAGCGGCCTGGGAAAGCCGACGCGCTTTCACCCACAGCATTCTGGCGTATGTGCCGGCGCGCTCATTTGACGCCGGCCACGTTCGCCCCTTCTTTCACGTTGTTATCTTCAGCAACGGCACCAAGGCGGATTTCCGTTTCGAGAGCCAGACCCAACTGGAGCCAAACCCATGGGATGGGGATATTCACATCTTGAAAGACACCGACCAATGGGCGGCCCGCTTTCAGCAGGCTTCGGCGCGGCTGCCTTTTCCCCAGGCGCGTACCAGCGGCGAGGCCTTAGCGGCCCTGGACGAACAGTTTTGGGTCATGTTTTGGGATGTGTATCGTCAGGCTCAACGGGGGAAGCCGGCTAAGGCGTTTGTGGAATATATTCACCTACTGGCCGGCGTTTTGCCGACTGTGCTCAAGCTATTGCCGGCCGGCGACCCGGCCGCCCACTCCCTGATGGAGTTGCGCTACAGTCTGGAGGCTGACATCACTCGCCGCCATCTCCATAGCCTGCTGGCAGCTTACAAGCAAGCACGCCAGGCCATCATCCAGCGTCAGCAACTGGCCTATATTCCCGACACGGCTTTTGAACGCCAGCTGGAGCGTCTGCTCGAACGGCTCAAAACCTAGTGGCCAGTTTCGGTTTACTCATCAGGCGTCGGCGTAAGCGGCGGCTCGATGGTCACCGTTTGACCCCAGCGACTCAGCTCCATGCGCCACACCCGCCCTTCAGCCGCTCCTTCCGCCGGCGGCTCCGTCACCTCAAGGCGTTGAACGTCCCCGGCCTTGGGTTCAATCCACAAGGTGAAGGTCATGCTGGGGGCCGTCATCAGCCCGCCGCTGAGAGCCTGCACCCGTTCACCGCGCAGCGTACCTGTCACCCGGTAAAACGGTGTGTCCCCGGCCGGCGCATCTTCCACCGCCGGCAACGGCTCCAGGGTGATACCGTAATCGCCGGTATCTTGCATGAGGATGACCGGCAAGCCCGCCTGGGGATCAAAGAGGGCGGTGGGATTGAAACCCCAATCCGGCGGCAGCTCCTGCCAGCGACCGGTTAAAACACTGGTTTGCCACTGCGTCGGGCCAATGGCAATGACGTTGACATCGGTCAGCAGGCCAGGCGTCACCAAACGCACCACCGCCCGCGCCCGGTCAGGAGCCACATAATCCCCTTCAGCGCGGCCAAAGGCCAGGGTCTGGGTGGGATCAAGGTAAGCGGGTGCCCCCTGAAGCGATAGGACAAAATGAAAACCGGCTTGGGTTGCCAGCCGACCGACCGCCCGCTGCAAAGTCTCCTCAGCCGACAATGGGGTTGGCGTGGGGGTGGGCGTCAGAGGAGGAGAGGCGCAGGCAACCAAAGCCACCAGCCAGCAGCCGACTGCAAACCAACCATGCCAGAACCCGCATCGGCCCAGCCGTGACCTATCCACAGCTTAACGTCCGCCGCGTATCCGAATGGCGATCAGCATGGGGATCACCAAGGCCAGGGCGGTCATCAACCAGCCAAGCCAGTCAGGTGGGTTGATATAGTGCCCGGTGACACCATGCTCTTCATGCGCCAGAGCTACAGCCGGCCACCAGCAAAGGAGACAAAACGCCAGATAAAGAGCCAAAAAGTAACGACGCATAGGGTCAAACTCCAGATTTGAGCGTCAGCTTGCCAAACCGAGCGCTCAAAAGGGTTTAAAGGTTACCAGGTGATGAGTGTGGTCGGGTTGGACGCCCGACCCTACCATTCACCTCACTATTTTACCTCATTTGGGCGGCTGGCTCATCCACACCCGCCTGTAAAAGGTGATACAGCGTCACAATACGGCTGGCGGCGCTGTGCCAACTATAGCGTTGCCGGGCGCGCTCGCGCAACCCGGCTCCCACCCGTCGGCCGGCCATGGGATCCGCCAACAGCCGCGCCACAGCCTGCGACAAACCGGCCACGTCGCCGGCCGGGGCATAGCAGCCCAGATCGCCCAGATATTCCCGATGCACACCGGTGTCATAGGCGGCCACCGGCAGGCCCATGGCCATGTAGTTCAACACCTTGCCACTGCCCTCGCTGGCGGAGAGCTTGGCGGAAACAGCCACCGTTCCCAACGACAAAGCCAGCGGCGCTTCGTCATAATGCACCTTGCCGGTGAAGGTCATGACATCAGCTGCGCCCAGAGCAGCGGCCAGATGTTGATAGCGCTCCACGTTGGGATAGCCCATGATCAGAAAATGGGCCGGGAAACCCTGTTGTTTCAGGTGGGCGGCCGCTTCGACCAGATGGGGGATGCCCTGGTAGTCGGCCAACAAGCCCAAATACACCACCAGGGGACGATCGGCCGGCAGGCCCCAGCGGGCGCGCAGCTGCGCCTGCGCTTCCGCTGGGCAATGGTCAGGGTCAAAACGGCGCAGATCAACACAATCGGGTAAAGGCACAAGGCGGCCGGCCGGCACGCCAAAGTCCTGCTGCAACAACGTTTGCGCCCGCAGGGAGCTGGTCAAAATGGCGTGGGGTTGATGGCAGATAAAACGTTCCAACCGACGCATCAGGCGATAGGCGTAGCCCTGAGGGTTGAGAAAACCATGATCCACCATTTCCCCGGACAGGCTGCCTTGAAAGTCAAACACCAGGGGAATACGCCACGCACGGGCCAACAAGGCCCCAATC
>DAOTXO010000022.1:0-17831 GCA_034435495.1 Anaerolineae bacterium | reverse complement strand
GGGGCGCGCCCCGGGGGTGGTAGCCCCGGCCTCTGGATACGCTTCGGGCGTAGCCGTGATCAGAACGGGATAGCCGGTTGAGGAAGGAACCGGTTCTGATGGGTCGTAACGAAAACCGGGGGGTGTCTCCCACTCAAAGGGAGAGCCGTTCAACACCGGCGCCGCCGTCAGACGAGCCGCGCCGCCGGTGACGCCTCCTAACCAGATCAACACCCCCAGGACGCCCACCGCCAGCCCCAGAATGATCAGCCGAAAGAGGAATGTACGTTGTCCCATACCGATGATGATACCACACTCCCCCGGCGAAGCAGCAAAGTATCTCAGCCGCCGATTAGAAGCGCCGGCCGCAAAAGCGTATAATCCAGGCATGCTCCCGTCTCCCATCCCCCCCACACTCAACCGTCAATGGTGGGCGACGGCCGGCGTCTATCTGTTGGCGCTGGCCGGAGGCTATGTTGTTGTCACATCGGGCGGGATAGCTGCCCCCGGCCGCTGGCTGGCGCTGAGCGCAGTCACGCTGACCGGGCAGTTGTTGTTGTTGCGGCGCTCTCTCAACGAACATCAAGACGCTCACGGCCAGGTATGGCCGACCCTCGGTTGGGGGAATGCGCTCACCCTGACACGCGGCCTGTGTCTGGGGTTGCTGGCCGGCTTTCTGCTCTCTCCCTGGCCGATGGCGTGGCTGGCATGGGGGCCGGCCGTCCTTTACACCAGCGCCAGCTTGATCGACATCGTCGATGGGGTGGTGGCCCGGCGCAGCGGTTTCGTCTCCCGTCTGGGCAGTATTTTAGATCTGGAGCTGGACGCCCTGGGGGTTTTGTTAGCCAATGTCCTGGGCGTGCTGTACGAGCAGGTTCCCGCCTGGTATCTGGTGATTGGGCTGGCGCGCTATGTGTATGTGGCTGGTCTGTGGCTACGCACCCAGATGGGCCGGCCGGTTTACCCCATCCCCCCCAGCATGAACCGTCGCTCCACCGCCGGCTTCCAGATGGGGTTGTTGGGGGCCGTGCTGTGGCCGATCACGGCCCCGCCGGCCACAACCATCGCGGCCCTGATGTTGGGGCTGCCCACCCTGGCTATCTTTGGGCGCGATTGGCTGGTTGCCACCGGCTACCTGGACCCGCAAACGCCAACCTACGCCCGCCGACGCGAGCGCTGGCTACGACTGGTCAAGGGGTGGCTGCCTCTAGCAGCGCGTTTGGGCGCGTTGGGGCTGCTGCTCAACGGCGCGCTCTCCTTGCCTGGAGATGGCTTAGGCCTGCTGGGGTGGAGCGGCCTGGCGCTGCTCATCAGCGGGGCGCTCGGCCGGCTGGGAGGCTTGTTGCTGCTCTTCTACATCGGTTTGAGCGCCCCTGGCGGCCCCTACCCTCTCGCCCACCTGTGGCTCTTGCCCTGCGCCCTCTGGCCCCTCAGTCAAGGCAGCGGTTACCTGGCGGCCTGGCAACCGGAAGAAAGCTTCTTCAACCAGCGCCTGGGCTCCCGCCGGGTCAGGCCGGCGTCGCCTGGCCGTAGCGCCGATGCTCCACCATAATGCACCGATCCATCACCACATCCAACCCGGCCGCCTGCGCCGCCGCCGCCGCCGCGGCATGAACAATGCCCAGTTGCATCCAGACCGCTTTGGCCCCTATGGCTATGGCATCATCCACAACTGGCGGAACCGCCTCGCTGCGCCGAAAAATCAACACCAGGTCGACTGGCTCCGGCACAGAGCGGAGATCAGGGTAGGCGGTCTCCTGCAGGCCCTCCCGCAGGTAGGGGTTGACAGGAATGATCCGATACCCCTGGCGTTGCATGTAGGCCGGCACATAGTAGCCGGCCCGATTGGCGTCGGAAGAAAAACCCACCACAGCCAGGGTGCGCACGCTGGCTAAAAGGCGTTTAATCGTCGCCACCTGGCGGTCATGGTTGTCCGCCGGGGAAAATATTGGGGTCATCATCCAGGCTCCTCAAGCCACTCCCACCCGTTTACCTAAACGCGGGAGCGGGTGATCAATGTTGCAGAAAAAAGCGGATGACCCGTTCCACAAACAGATCATCCCAGGGGCCGACAAAGGTATGCGCCGCCCCGTGATAAGTGTAACACTCGACAGGATGGTTGCGCTCTTGCAAAGCGGCGCACAACGCATCCGACCAGGCGATGGGCACGACGTCATCCGCATCGCTGTGGTGAATGCTGATTGGGGCCAGCAAGCGCTCCAGATGTTGGGCTGGACTGATAGCGGCCAGCATCTCCGACGAGGCAGCCAGCTCAAAGTGACCGGCCCGGCCGGCGCTCCACTCCTGCACACGAGCATAATTTTGCGCTTCGTCGCCACTGACAGCGGCATAGAGCACGGCGGCGCGCACCCATTCCGGGCGCACCACGCTCACGCGCAAGGCAACGCCGCCCCCCATGCTGTGGCCCAGCAGGTGGATATGCTCTCCATCCGCCCGCCGCAACGGGCCGGTGGGGTCCGCCACACTCTGCTGGCGAATGATAGCTATCAAGTTGAGCACATCCACAGCGTAACCAATACGATAGGGGTTGGGGCCGGGGTCAGATGGTGGGTAGTTGCGAAAGTTGGGATGGATGGTAAAGTAGCCGGCTTCCGCCAGCGCATCGGCGTAGCGCGTGGTGTATGCCTCCACCTGGTAAACATCAGGGTCAATATAGCCATGCAGCACCAAAGCCACCGGGAACTTGATCCCCTCGTGGGGGACATTCATAAAGCCGTAGATGGTCAGGCCATCGCTGGGGAAACGCACCAGATAGCGGGCAAATTGGTCGGTACGCGCCAGCTCTTCGACAATTTCCAGCTGCCCGCCGCCATAATCCCGGCCGGCTAAGGCCTCAATCGTATAAGTTGCATAGGGATCAGGCGTGGCAGTGGGGGTAGCGGTCGACGGCGGCCGGGTCGTAACCGTGGGTGTCCAGGTGGGTGTGGGGAGCGGTGCAGTGGGAGATGGCGGCGCAGGTGTGGCGGGCGGCGGCAGGGTTGGCGCGGCCGAGGTGATGGCCGGGGGTGTGGCGAGCGCGGTTGGAGCAGGGAGCGTCGCGGCCGAACACCCGCCCAGGAGGAGCAAGCCCCCCCCTATCAACAGACTCGCCGCTAATGTGCGCCCATTCACCATGCTCTGGTTGTAACAAACTCCATGCCCGGCGGCAACTTTCTGCCACCGCTGTCTATCTATTTCCAACTCTACGCCGCAAGGCTATAATGCAGCCCGTGAACGCTGTATGAGGACACCCTATGGATTACACCGATCCCATCTACGGCCCTGGCTCCATCACAGAACCGGTGTTGCTCGATCTGTTGTCTGCGCCGGCCGTGCTGCGCCTGCAACACATTCTGCAACATGGGGTCACGGCGCTTCTGGACATCACCCGTCGCACCACCCGCTTTGAGCATTCCGTTGGAGTCATGCTGCTCGTCGCCCGTCTGGGTGGGTCGATGCAGGAGCAAATCGCGGCCCTGCTGCACGACATCAGCCACACCGCTTTCAGCCATGTGGTGGATCATGTCTTTGACGACGCTAACGGCCAAAGCTTCCACGACCGGCAGAAAGAGGCTTATCTGCGCCAGACGGATATTCCCCAGCGCCTGGCGCGCCACGGCTACGACTGGCAGGCTTACCTGGACGAGAGCGCTTTCCCCTTGCTAGAACAACCCGCCCCGGCGTTGTGCGGCGACCGGGTGGATTACTTTCTGCGCGACGCTTTCGATCTAGGTTTGTTAACTCAGGCGGAGATTCGCCACATTCTCGCCCACCTGACCACCGCGCAAGGGCGGATGGTGGTGGATGATCTGGCAACGGCTCAGATCATGGGACATCGCTACCTGGACGCTGATGATGCCAGTTGGGCCAACTTTCGTGAAGTAGGGTTGTATGAGTTAACCGCACGGGCCATTAAACGAGCGCTGGCGGCCGGCATCTTCCGGCCGGCCGACTTGTGGGGCCGCGATGCTGATCTGTGGCAACGGTTGCAAGCTGCCCCCGACCCGGAGTTGCAACACTGGCTACGCCTGGTACACCTGCAGACCCGCTTTGTGTGGGATGAACACCACCCCACCTTTCGCATCACCACTAAGCTGCGCACGCTCGATCCCGGCGTCCTGCAGGGTGAAACCCTTTACCCGCTCTCCACCCTGGATGCTGCTTTTGCCGGGCGGCGCACAGCCTATCTGGCGCGCAAGGGAGGAGCCTGGCCGATGCGCGTCATCCCACCGGCCGGAAGCGTCAATGGGGCCGGCAGAAGCTTCTAAACACAGTCCAGCCGAGCGCGGGCGTCCAGGGCGTAAGCTCCCTGCCCTCGCGCCAGAACACGCAAGGGGTTGATCTCCACCTCGGACAGTTGGGGGAAATCGACGGCCAGTTGGCCCAGGCGCAGCATCGTTTGTACCACCGCCTCACGGTCGGCCGGCGGGAGATGGCGAAACCCCTCCAGCTTACGGCCGGCCCAGGTGCGGGCCACAAGCGCTTCCGCCTCCGGGCGCGTCAGGGGAGCCAGATCAAACGCCACATCCCGCACACCTTCAATCTCCACCCCACCGGCCCCCACCATGAGCAAAGGGCCAAACTGCGGGTCTTGTGTCACCCCCACAATGATTTCCTGCCCCGGCGGAGCCATAGGCTGAAGGTAAACGCCATCAAAACGCGCCCCAGGCTGCGCCAGGGCCAGGTTGCGCTGCACCCGCGCCACCCCCTCCCACACCGACGCCTCATCCTGAAGATTCAGGAGCACCCCGCCGACGTCCGACTTGTGGGCAAGGTCAGGCGAGGCGGCTTTGAGTGCCACCGGATAGCCTAACTCATCGGCTCGGGCCGCAGCATCCGCAGCGGTGGGGGCAAAAAGCAGGGGGAGCGTTGGAATGCCGTAAGCAGCCAACAGCGCCTGTAACGTCTCCAGTGAGAGCCAGCCACCGGCCGATGTGGGCGGTCGGTGGTCAAAGATTGCCTGCGCTTGCGTTCGATCCACCTTTTCCGGCGGGGTGGGCACGGCCGGGGCCTGGGCCAGATAAGCGGCGCGCCGGGTCAAGACCGCCAGAGCGGAGGCCGCGCGCTCTGGGAAGCGATATTCCACCACCCGCGCCGCGCGGAAATACTCCACCGCTTCCTGAATCATGCGCTCACCCATCAGCGCCATGATGACCGGCTTGGAAGCGGTGTAAATAATGGGAATCAGGATGCGCGCCACGCCCCCGGCCGCGTGCAGGGTGGGCGGAGGTACGATCACAATCACACTATCCACGCCGGGGTCTGCCAGCAAAATGCGCAGGCTGCGGGCATAATCGTCCGGCGTAGCCGAGGCAAGCATGTCAACCGGATTGTGCAGGCTGGCGGCCGGGGGCAAAAAGGCAGCCAACGCTGCTTGAGTGGCCGGGGACAGCCCCGCCACCTGCAAACCATGCCCCTCCAGCGCATCCACCGCCGTTACGCCGGGGCCGCCGGCATTGGTGAGGACGGCGACACGCGGCCCGGCCGGCAGAGGACACCATGCCAGCGCCCGCGCCCAATCAAACAGCTCTTCACTCGTTTCCGCCCGAATGACACCACAACGCCGAAAAGCAGCCTCAAAGGCCACTTCCTGACCGGCCAGCGCGCCAGTGTGAGAGGCGACAGCGCGTTGACTGCTGGCGTAGCGCCCCACTTTGAGCGCCACGATTGGCTTCTGGCGTGTCACCCGACCGGCCGCTGCCACAAAACGCCGCCCGTCCCGAATCCCCTCCAAATATAGGGTGATCACATGCGTATGGGGGTCGGCCGCCACCGATGTCAAAATATCCGTCTCGTGGACATCCGCCTGGTTGCCCAGGCTGACCAGGCGGGAAAGGCCAAAACCCTGGCCGCGCGCCCAATCGATGACCGCAGCGCAAATCGCGCCCGATTGTGAGATGAAGGCCACATCCCCAGGTGGTGGACTGGGAGGCGGCAAAAAGGTGGCATCCAGCGGCAGATGGGTGTCCAGCAGGCCGATGCAATTGGGGCCGATCAGGCGCATCTGATGGTCGTGGGCCACGCGCCGACATGTTTCTTCCAGCGCTGCACCGGCCGGCCCCGTCTCCCGAAAGCCGCCCGCAGCGATAATGGCGGCCCGAATACCGCGTTGCCCACATGCCGCCAGAACGGCCGGCGTCTGCTCGGCCGCCACCAACACAAGGGCCAGATCAACCGGATCGGGCACATCTGCCACCTGACAGTAAACCTGTCGCCCAAATAGGATGCCTCCCTGAGGGTTAACAAAGTGGATAGCACCGCGATAACCGCTTTGCGCCACATTGCGCGCCAACCCAAACCCCAGCTTGGCCGGGTTATGTGAAACACCGATCACCACAATTCCTTGCGGCTCAAAGAACGGCGTCAGACTCGATTCGATCTCCCATGTCATGAGGCGCTCCCTGATCTGCCTTGCAGACAATAGACCCCACCTATTATGACAGCCCGGCCGTCTAAATACCATCATTTACACCCAGCCCATTGTGGGACCATTCGTAGCCGCGCTCCCGTTTTCACGGGAGTGACGAACCGCGCTCATGCCCTATCGTCCAAATACCATCATTTACACCCGGCCCATTGTGAGGTATCATGTCGCCAGCAAGGGAGACCACCATGCCGGCTCTAACACGTTGGTACATCCAATCGGCCCTGGTCTATCTGTCAGCCGCTCCCCTTCTGGCGCTGGTTTTGGCCTTACCCCCGGCCGTCAACCTGCCGCCATTCATCCGCTCGCTGAACTCGGTCTATTTCCATCTCTTCCTGGTCAGGTACGCACGACTGGCTTTTCTGCTCCTCAACGTAGGCATCTGGCTAGTGGTCGCCAGGGCCACTTTCCCCGCTGGCGGCCGGGTCTTATTGGTCGGGCGCGTGCTGGAAGCCAGCGCCGTAGTTCTCTTGGCCGTACACACCTGGAAACGCACTGTTTCCAGAGAAGGCCGATAATCTATCACCAGCTTGAGCAACATCCCATGTTTGGCAAAATTGTTGCCCAATATACACGATCAAGGTAAAATCATTGCATATCATACACCAAAAAGCACAATATGGTTGAAGATAATAACCAGTTTGACGAAATTGATCGCATTTTGTTGACAAGTCTGCAACAAGATGCTCGCATCTCCAACGCCGAGTTGGCG
The DNA here is from genome assembly GCA_034435495.1 of Anaerolineae bacterium. GTDB lineage: Bacteria > Chloroflexota > Anaerolineae > Promineifilales > Promineifilaceae > DAOTXO01. The sequence continues at coordinate 10,716 of DAOTXO010000022.1, read as the reverse complement.
CGGCGGGTGGAGCTTTCACCCACCGGTCTCCACAAACGGCTGCGTAAACTGGAAGAGAGTGGCCTGATTCAAGGCTATGTGGCGCTGCTAGATCGCGAGGCCATGGGGTATGACATTGTCTGCTTCGTCCAGATCACCCTGGAGCGCCATGAGATGGGCAAAGTCAACGACTTCAAGCACGCCATTCAAACCCTGCCAGAAGTCCTAGAGTGTTACCACCTGACCGGCGAATATGATTATCTGCTCAAGGCGGTGGTGCGTAACCGCAAGCATTTAGAGCAGTTCCTGATGGAAAAGTTAACCCCCATTCCGGGGATTGACAAGATTCGCACCAGCATTGTGCTGAGCGAACTCAAAGCCACCACAGCTGTCCCTGTATAGGGCGGGTTTGCAACTCGCCTTCCAGACTTCTTACTCCCTATGATCGCCCCTGCTCCGCCCGCCGCCCCGCTCCACCTGGCCCATTGGGCCGCTGGCCTGCAACGCTCCGTGTTGCGCCAGATGATCGCCGTCATCTCCCGCCCAGGCATCCTCTCCTTTGCCGGCGGTCTACCCGATCCCACCCTCTTTCCAACAATGGAATACGCCGCTGCGCTGTCCCAGGCGCTGGCGGCCGACCCCCGCGCTTTGCAATACGGGCCGCCTTACAACCCACTGAAAGAGCACATTGTGAACCTGATGGCGGCGCGGGGGGCGGCTTGCCGGCCGGAACAGATTTTCCTGACGACCGGCGCACAGCAAGCGCTGGATGTCCTGGCGCGCATTTTAGTCAATAACGGCGATGTGGTAGCCGTGGAAGAAGCGATCTACACTGGCATGCTCCAGGCGCTCAACCCTTGCCAGCCTCGTCTCCTGACCCTGCCAACCGACCTGTCCACCGGATTGGATGTGGCCGCGCTGGAAGCCCAGCTTGAACAGGGGGTACGGCCGGCCTTTATCTATGTCATTCCCGACGGCCACAACCCCCTGGGCGTCACCTTGAGTCTGGAAAAGCGCTTGCAGCTGGCAAACCTGGCGCGCCGCTATGGGTTCCCCATCATCGAAGATGACCCCTATGGCTTTCTCTTCTACACCGACGCGCCGCCCCTGCCGCCCTTGCACGCCCTCGCGCCGGAGTGGGTTTTTTATGTTGGTTCCTTCTCCAAAATCATCGCCCCGGCCCTGCGCCTGGGCTGGATGGTGGCCCCAGAGAATCTGATCCCTCGCCTGACCGTGATCAAAGAAGCGTGCGATCTGGAAAGTTCCGCCCTGACCCAGCGAGCAGTAGCAACTTATCTGGATGGAGGGCATTTGCCGGCCCACCTGGAGACCTTGCGACGCGCCTACGGTCAGCGGCGCGCCGCCATGTTGGAAACATTGGAGGCCGCTTTCCCTCCCACAGCCACCTGGACCCAGCCCCAGAGTGGCATGTTCGTGTGGGTGGAATTGCCGGCCCAGCTGGACACAGTTTCATTGTTGGATGTATCCTTACAGCAAGAACGTGTGGCGTTCATCCCTGGGACAGCTTTTGCCGCCCGTCCAGGGGTCGGCCGGCATAGCCTGCGTCTCAATTTTTCCAACGCCGCGCCCGAACGCATTCAAGATGGCCTGACCCGCCTGGGTCGACTGATTCAAAATGAGGAAGCTTTACCCCGTGGTTAAAGCGCCCCATAACCGGAGGAATTCATCATGACCCAAGAGGATTTTCTGCCCATCAAAGGGGTAGACCACATTGAGTTTTACGTCGGCAATGCCAAACAAGCCGCTCACTACTATCGGACTGGCATGGGCTTCACCCACACAGCTTACAGCGGTCTGGAAACACAGCAGCGCCATCACGCCTCCTATGTGATGGAGCAGGGCAACATTCGCCTGGTGTTGACCGCGCCGCTTGGCCCCGATAGCGCCATCGCCCGGCATGTGCATCTACATGGAGATGGGGTGGGGGTGATTGCCCTGGAAGTTGAAGACGCTGCCAGCGCCTACCAGGAAAGTACCCGGCGCGGTGCGACCGGGGCCATTCCCCCCACCCAGGCTGAGGATGACCACGGCGTCTTCCGCTACTCCGCCATCCGCTGCTATGGAGACACACTGATCAAATTTGTTGATCGCTCAGGCTATGGCGGCGTCTTTGCGCCGGGCTATGTGGAACGCCACGCGACGACCGGCAACGGACAACGCCGCCCGCGTCGGCACAAAGGCATCGGCCTGGCGGCCGTCGATCACATCGTGGGCAATGTGGAGTTGGGGGCGATGAATCGTTGGGCCAACTTCTTTGCAATCACCATGGGCTTCAGCCAGCTGGTGCATTTCAGTGACCAGGACATTTCCACCGAATACTCTGCCCTGATGTCCAAAGTGATGCAAAACGGCACTGGCAAGATCAAGTTTCCCATCAACGAGCCGGCCGAAGGCAAGAAACGCTCGCAAATTCAGGAGTATCTGGATTATTACTATGGGCCAGGGGTGCAACACATCGCCTGCTCCACCGGCAACATTATTGAAACCGTCACCCGACTGCGCGAAAATGGGCTGGAGTTCCTGCGCGTCCCCACCACCTATTACGACGATCTAGAAGCGCGGGTGGGTAAAATTGACGAGCCAATGGATGCCCTCCGCGAGCTAGGCATCCTCGTTGACCGTGACGAAGAGGGGTATTTGCTGCAAATCTTCACCAAGCCGGTGCAAGATCGCCCCACCGTCTTTTACGAGGTCATTGAACGCCACGGCAGCCGGGGCTTCGGCCAGGGAAATTTCAAAGCACTGTTCGAGAGCATCGAGCGGGAGCAAGCGCTACGCGGCAATTTGTAGGACGTAAGGAGTCGAAAACCATGCCACATTACTACCGTCTGGGTCAGGTGGCCCGCAAACGTCACACCCAATTCCGCCGGCCGAATGGAGACCTGTACCATGAAGAGGTCATGGGCATCCACGGCTTTGCCGGCATCCAATCCATTTTGTACCATATCCATCCCCCCACCCGTGTGCAACAGGTGCAGCTGCATCGTCCTGTCGCCATTGAGTATGAGACCAACAGCGCCCTACATCCGCGCCATTTGCGCACCACCCACCTGCCGGCCGGCGGCGATGCCGTCGAAGGGCGTGTGCCCTTGATGGGCAACCATGACGTGGTGCTCTCGGTCGTTCGCCCCACAGCGCCGATGACCTATTGGTATAAGTTTGCCCATGGGGATGAGGTGTTGTTTGTGCACGAGGGAACCGGCCGGCTGGAAACCCAATTTGGCGTCTTGACTTACGAGCCGGGGGATTATCTGGTCATTCCCACCGGCGTCATCTGGCGCTTGCTGCCCGACGCAGATGTCGAGCAGCGCTTGCTGGTGGTGGAAGCCTTCGGTCACATTGAACCGCCCAAGCGTTACCTCAACCGTTACGGCCAATTCCTGGAGCACGCCCCCTACTGCGAGCGGGATATCCGCACGCCTGAAGAGTTGCTCACCTTCGATGAGCCAGGAGAGTTCGAGGTGCGCGTGAAAGCACGCGACGCCATCACCAGCTTCATCTACCCCCACCACCCGCTAGATGTGGTGGGTTGGGATGGGCATCTCTGGCCTTACGCCTTCAATATCCAGGATTTCGAGCCCATCACCGGGCGCATTCATCAACCGCCGCCGGTACATCAAACCTTCGATGGGCCAGGTTTTGTCCTATGCTCCTTTGTGCCGCGCCTTTTCGACTACCATCCGCTGGCGATTCCAGCCCCCTACAACCACTCCAACGTGGACTCGGATGAGGTTCTCTACTATGTAGAGGGCAATTTTATGTCGCGCAAAGGGGTCGAGCGTAGCTCTTTCACCATTCACCCCAATGGCATCCCTCACGGCCCCCATCCGGGAACGTATGAAGGCTCCATTGGCAAGGAGCGAACGGAGGAGCTGGCAGTGATGGTGGATACCTTCCGCCCCCTGCGGCTGACGCGCCAGGCGCGTGCCCTGGAGGATGAACAATACAAGTATAGCTGGCTGCCCCAACCGGCCGGCGCGCCCATGCCCGGCTAAGGCCGGAGGCGTCTGCCGCACCTACTCGATGGAAGCGGATGCCCGCTGGCATCCTACCTGTCACCGAAAACAACCAACCTGGACAGGCGGGGCCAGGGGTGATGGTATCCCGTTTGGGGATGCGTCGGCCCCGCCTTCTGGGCAACCATTATCCGGCAATCTTGAGACGCTATGGGCCAGCCTGGTCGCCAGTCACCAATTGGTTTGATGTGGCTGATGGCTGTCATGTTGACGGCCGGCTGTCAGGCTTTGATCTGGCGTCCCGGTGTCCCGTCAGTCCCCAGCCCCACCCCATTTTCCCGGCCCGACTCTACCCCCTGTGGTGATGCCCAGGCCTGTGGCCTGGCCCCCCTGGTCACGCCATCCGTTCCAACCACAGCCCCGGCCACACCCCGGCCCAGCCCCACACCTTTACCCACCCCGCCTCCCACACCGACGCCTTATCCCCGGCCGACCATCATGCCCCGGGCCCACTGGTGCTGGCATCCCGAATGTGATCAGGGGGAACCCCTGGTCTACTGGCCGACGACCCATCTGGTGATTCATCACACAGTTTCACCCAACACCGTGGCTGATTGGCCGGCGCATGTGCGGGCCATCTGGTACGACCACACCTTGAACCGGGGGTGGGGAGACATCGCTTATAATTACCTGATCGACCCGGCCGGCCGCCTTTACGAGGGGCATCGCGGCGGGCCGGGCGTGGTGGGCCACATGACAGGCGGCGAAAACAGCGGGCAAGGTATCGCCAGCGTGGCGCTCTTGGGCGACTTCAACGCCGCCCCGCCAACCCCGGCCATGTTGGCAGCCTTGATCGACCTCCTGGCCTGGCTGGCAGATCAGCACAGCCTCGATCCCTACGGCGCGGCCCGTTTGCCCCGGCTTGATTGGGGCACACCCCTCATCAGCGGCCACCGGGATATTTACGGCTCGACCCAATGCCCCGGCGCGCACCTCCACGCCCTGTTGCCCACGCTGCGGGAGGAGGTGGCAGCCCGTCTGGGACGCCCTCCTCAACAATGGCTGACCCCTATTGCTGCCCCGGCCGGTGACTCCCTGGCTCCCCAGCTGGGGGCCTGCGGCTGGGATCAGTCCGCGCAAGTGCAAAACACGACAGACCTTCCCCACCAGGCGGCGATTGTGGCGACCTGGCGGGCCGAGCTCCCCCGCGCCGGGCGCTATCGTTTGCGCCTCTACATCCCCGCCTGCCGCCCCTCTGGAGCACCTATTACCCACCAGGCGCGCTACACTGTCTACCCGGCCGATGAGCGCCAGGCGCACACCATGCTGGTAGACCAGGCGGCGCAGGCAGGTCTGTGGGTCGATCTGGGGGAATATCCCTTCGAGGCTGGCGTGCAAACACTGCTGACGCTGGACAATCTCTCCACCGTGGCTGATGCGTGGTTATGGCTGGATGTGGCGCAACTGGAATGGGTGGGCGATGAGCACACACATCAGGTTGTCGGCCAGCACAGTCCGTCACTCCCGTGAAAACGGGAGCGCGACCAGGACGAGGACGGCTAATAAAAACCCATAAGTTGCGCCCACAGGAGGCGAATATTTTCCCAGGCTGGTCGTCCCGCTGTTTCCAGTCGCATGGCCCGCACCGGCGCAACCGCCTGCACCGGGCCTTCGGCCGAGGTCACACCCCAGCCGGCCGTCTCGCGACTGGCCTGCACCTGGGGCAAAGCGGTCGCCGACAAACCCAAGCTATGCAACCAGGTCGTGTCCCAACCGCCGGCCGGCGTCCAGGGGCCAAGACAGGTTGCGTTTTCCTCGTCCGCCCTGTAGATACCGGTCAGATTCCACAGCAACCAGGTCGCGGGCGTACCCAGACGTAAATGTCCCCGCTCCGCCGCTGTCCGCACGGCCGGCACGGATGTCAGCAACCAGGCACAGCGACGGGGATCATCCCCCACCAGCGCCTGACACAGCGGTCGGTCGCGTTCGGCATCCCAGGCCACCAGGCCGCGTTGCCCCAACAACCCGATGGCGACAATCTCGCCTGGGCGTACCCCGGCCTCCTCGCGCACGATGCGCACCGCCTTGTGCATTCGCGCCCATAAAGCAAGCGGGTCCTGTTCATGCCAGCCGGCCTGGGGATAAAATTGACGGATCTCCATCTCGGCGCGGCCGGCCAGACAACCATCCCGGTTGCAAAATAGATAGGCTATGGCGCTCGGCCGGCTCTGGTGTAAGATCAAGGTGTACATATTCCCTCACTTTACCATTACGTTTGGCGCTACAAGTTGCATCCTTCACCAGCCTGGGGAAAATCAGGCTCTATGACATACGGCTCCGCCATCTGACCCATCGTATAGCGCCCTTCAGCCTGATTGCCTCAGGCATGGCTGAACAACCCACAATCATTTACAATAGGCCTGTGGGATGAGCGCGGGGGCGAACACACAGGTTCGCCCCTACATGTGAAAACGGGAGCAAGACGTTAAGAGCGCGAAGGTTTCTCTTTCTTAGCGTTCTTTGCGCCTTCGCGGTTCGTCACTCCCGTGAAAACGGGAGCGCGGCTACACATTGCTCACAATTGGATACAGGGATCATAACCATGAACGAGGTTAAGTCAATTGCGAGACGGCTCCAACTGTCTTCCACCCGGGTAGCCGCAGCCATCAACCTGTTCGACGCCGGCAACACCGCCCCCTTCATTGCTCGTTACCGCAAGGAAGTAACTGGTGGGCTGACCGACGAACAGGTGCAACAGATCCAACGGGAAATCAAGAGGGTGCGCGCCCAAGAAGAGCGGCGCGCGGCGATTGTGCGCGCCATCAGCGAGCAGGGTAAATTAACGCCATCCCTGGCTCAACAGCTGGAAGCGGCCGAGAGCCTGGCTGAACTGGAGGAGTTGTACGCTCCCTACAAACCGAAGCGCCACACCCGCGCCAGCCAGGCGCGGGAAGCAGGTCTGGAACCTCTGGCCCACATCATTTTGCGCCAGCCCAAAGAAGTTTCCCTGGCCGACCTGAGTACCCATTTTCTCAATCCCAAAGCACCCACCAGCGCTCATGTCTGGACGGGCGCACGTGACATCGTGGCCGAGATGATCAGCGACAGCCCAGAGGTACGCGGCGCGCTGCGACGCGGAGCCTTTCGCTCTGGTTTGTTGCGCTGCCAGAAAACAGATAACGGGGCGGATGAAAAAGGGATCTACAGTCTGTACTACGAGTTCCAGCACCCCATCCACAGCCTGCGTCCCCATCAAATATTGGCGATTAACCGTGGGGAGCGGGCCAAAGTGCTGCGGGTGCAGGTTGAGATCAGCGAACATGATTGGTTGCTGGCGTTGCGCACGCTGTGCAAGCCACACCCCCAATCTCCTCTGCGCGAACAGTTGGAACAGGCGATGCAAGATGCCCGCGACCGATTGCTGAGCGCTTCCCTGGAACGGGAGGTGCGCCGACAGTTGACGGAAACGGCCGAAGCGCACGCTATCGCTGTCTTTGCGGATAATTTGAAAGCCTTGCTGACCCAACCGCCGCTGACCGGCCACACCATTATGGGCATTGACCCAGGTTATGCGGCCGGCTGCAAGCTGGCTGTGGTGGACTCTACCGGCAAGGTGTTGGAGACGGGCCTCATCTACCCCCATGCGCCGCGCCGCCAGTATGACGACGCCCTACGCCGGCTGCTGCTGCTGATCGACCGCCATCAGGTGAGCGTGATCGCCATTGGCAACGGCACAGCCGCCCGCGAGACGGAGCAACTGGCAGCCGAGGTGACGCGCACGCTGGACAATGTCTACTATGTGATCGTCAATGAGGCCGGGGCCAGCGTCTACAGCGCCAGCGAGTTGGCGCGTCAGGAGCTGCCTGAGCTGGATGTGACGCTGCGGGGAGCGGTCTCGATTGCGCGCCGGGTGATCGACCCGCTGGCGGAGCTGGTCAAGATCGATCCCAAATCCATTGGCGTGGGGCTATACCAGCATGATGTGAACCAAAAACAGCTGGGAGAGGCGTTGGATAGTGTGGTGGAACTGGTGGTCAACCGCGTTGGCGTTGATCTTAACACAGCTTCGCCGGCTCTCTTAACCTATGTGGCCGGCGTTGGCCCCCGCCTGGCAGAAAAAATTGTGGCCCACCGTGATGCCCAGGGGGCGTTCACCAATCGACAGCAACTGTTAGAGGTAGCTGGTCTCGGCCCGAAAGCGTTTGAACAGGCGGCCGGCTTTCTACGCCTGACAGGCGGGGATAATCCGCTGGACGCGACCGCCATTCATCCTGAAAGTTATACCATTGCGGAAGCGGTTTTGCAGCGCGGCGGGGTGGACGCGACCGCGTCGCTGGCCATACGTCGGGCGGCATTGGAAAGTCTACAAGCCTCCACCCCGCCTGACCGCCTGGCGGCTGAGTTGCGCACCGGCCTACCCACCTTGCTCGACATTCTGGAACAGCTCGTCCGGCCCGGACGCGACCCACGGTTGGATCTGCCAGCCCCTATCTTGCGCAAAGATGTGTTGTCCCTGGCCGACCTCAAGCCGGGCTTGCGGCTGCCAGGCACGGTACGCAACCTGGTAGATTTTGGCGCGTTTGTGGATATTGGGGTGAAGCGGGATGGGTTACTGCATCGCAGCCGGCTGCCGGCCGGCGTCGCCCTGGGTGTAGGCGATGTGATTCAGGTGGTCGTTCTAGAAGTGGACAACCAGCGCGGCCGCATCAGCCTCGATTGGGATACCTTGAGCCAACAGGCGTCATGAGGGCTTCATAGTTCCCATGCAGTTTGGCGACTAACTGCCCACGCCGCTAAAAGGCGTTGAACACCACGATTGGGCACACTGTAACTCACCAGGATGACTTCCAGATTCCACGCCTGGTAGCGTTGCAGAGCGCGCTGGATGGCACCCAGAATCCAGGGCATTCTATTCCCGAAAGCGCCACCGCCCAAGAGGGTCAGAAAAACACGCCCTGCGCCGCCGGCACGTGCATTCAACACAGCAACACATAGAGTGGCTTCGTAGGCTGCCTCTAACACCAGACGAGCAAAACCTTCCCACAGCCCGGCCGGGTGGGGGGAATAGGCTACCGGCAAAGCGGAACAGTACACCTGGGTGACGGTGTGCCTGGCTGTCCCTAGCGTGACTTGGGTGTTCCACTGAATGCCGATGCGCAGGCGCTGGCGCAGCGCATCCCGCTCCGCTTCCGAGGCCGTGTCCAGCCGTTGGGCAATTTCGCTCAACCCGGCCTGCGACGCCAGAGCATAACCGTTTTTCATCTCCCATAAACGGCCGGCCGTGTTCCCCAGCGCCTTGCCCATATCCGCCAGACAATCGATCTGGTTATCGGCCGACTGCCCAACCCGCCCGTTGACCACAGCAAAGTAGTTGCGATAAATGGTTCCCGCCCCGGCCGCGATGGCGCAGGCCGGCCCCTGGGTGAAGTCATGTTCATAAATCCCCACCCCTTGTTCCGGCGTCACCTGCGGGCCAACCATCTCCAGTAAGTTAAACTGGGAAGCCACCTGAAAAACGCACCCGGCGTTGGCTTCATCAGCGTGCAGGGCGCTAACGTTTGCCACCACTTGGCGCGCTGTCAGTCGGCCGGCGGCCGGGTCAGCCTGACCGACTCGCTGGCGCAAATCCGCCAGCGACGGCGTCTCCAGCCGCCCAATCCTCAACGACCGCCCATTCGACCGCGAGATCAACCACTCCCCCTCCACAACTAGATTATCCCGCACCTGATCAGGTGATACCTCACGCACACCCGTCAACGCCTCAAACCATGTCATGACTATCCTTCAACACGGGCAGGCTGCCGTCTTCAAGCCCAACCACCCGAATCGTAGAGAGGTTAAGCTACGCTGCCATAACGACAGAACAAGAAAACATCATCAGGACTCCAGATGTGGCCGGGCCACGAACGGTAGCCCCTCAGCCAAAGCACACCATCGATGCGCCGTAAATAGAAACCTTTGGGGGTTTCGTCGCTATCATCCAGGGGCCGGGAGGCCACAGTGATGGAGCCTGGCGGCGCTTGATTCTGCGTTAGCGGATAACCCAGGTGGCCTTCCGGCTGGTTCAGATAGTGCAGCCTTACGTGCGGGCCCAGCTCCAACGGGCACTCTAGCCAGCCAGCCCTGGCAGCGGCCATGGTTACCTGTTCATAGGTTGCGCCTTCCACGCAGCCAAGTTCGGCGACCGTAATCGACACGACCTCAACAAGCAAACGGTAGTCAGAGATGGTGAACCTGGGGTCCGCAAACAGGGTGGCAGCCGCTTCGTTAAGCTGAACGCGATGGTCGTTCAGAAGCTGCAACAACCGCTTTTTCGGCACGCCTCCAATAGAGACTCTTTGAGGGCCGCGCCCTCCAGCAAACCAACCCGGCCTCACATCCACTTTATGGTTCACACTCCTTCCCCAAGCCAATACGCTACGACCCAAAATCCAACGCCACTCAATCGCTTCACTGCCTCGCCAACCCAACACCGACCAGGCTGACGGGGAGATTATAAAATTCTGGTAGCAGCCTGTCAACGCGGCGCATTGACTCGCCCCCCATGGTTTGCCCTCCTTGACAGGCGTGGAAAAGCCTTGTATGATGTATCTATCAGTTCGACTGATTGATTCTAGCGTGATGCCATTTTTCTGTATATAAGGCAATTTCTAAGCTAAAATGGGTGATATACAGAAATTCATCCACATACCATCACTTTATCACATTATAAACGGAAAAATTTCCGCAATCAAGCCCCATTTGGGGCAGATAGGCGGAA
>DAOTXO010000021.1:0-149834 GCA_034435495.1 Anaerolineae bacterium | reverse complement strand
CCTTGCCTTTACCTCAGTTATCATCCCGTGAGGCGGCTGAGTTGGTTGTCAAACATCTGGACAATCGTACCCGCTCACGCAAATCGCGGCTTAGAAAGGCTCGTAGCCCGTGAATCTAACATTGTCAAACTATCCAACACTCCTGGCTGAGGAACAGTTAAGCTGGCGTTCGGCCCGTTGGTTTAAGCGCGAGTGGACACTTTATCGAGGCCAACCAACCGAGAACCAACCTTTGGCGCGGTTGTGCCAGGAAGGTTTTTTTCAGACTAAGATGCAGGTGTTGTTGGCCGGGGTGGACAGTTCGTTCCCTCCCTTGTTCTCTTTCCGCCCTTATGGCACGTTGAATCGCCGGGTAGAAGTCGCCTCATCTGACCTCAATCTGCCGCTGCCGGCTCAGGTGGATCGCCTGATGGGCAAGATGACGCTCAGCCTGGCGAATGGGCGCGTCTACCGCTGGCAGCCGGTTAACTTTTGGCGCACCCAATGGCAAGTTACCCCGGCCGGTGAATTTCCCATTTTGACCGCTCGTTACAGTATGTGGCGCATGTTAGGGGAGATAACGCCCCATCAAAATGACTTGCCACCAGCGGAACTGTGGTTGGTGGTATGCCTGACCTGCTTGAAAATGATTACGCAAGCACGGGCTGCGCAAGGTGCGTCTGGTGGATAGCCGACACGGCGTTGGGTCTTGACACAGATGAGAGGATAGTTATAATCTTTTTTGTGAAATAAATCACAAAAAGACTTCCCACGATGTACCGGGAAGACTGGGATTGTGATAGCTGACCCAAACCCAAAGCTGTAACCAGGCCTCAGCCCTTGAGGCTTGAAGGAAGCATACTCTATGAGCACATGGCCCCTTGCCCCATCCACGTTGCGCCACCCGCCCGGCCCTCAGGTGAACCCCATCACCGGCACGGTGGGTGCCTTTCGCCGCGATCCGCTGGGCGAAATTGTGCGGATGCACGGCCAGTTTGGTCACGCTGTGCGTTTGCGCTTTTTTGGCCCTTTCTTCGGTTATCTCTTTTCCCATCCCGATCATTACCAGCACATCTTGCAAACCAACAACCATAACTACACCAAGATGCCGGCGCCTAACTTTGTGCTTTTGGAGCCATTGGCCGGTCGGGGGTTGTTGACCAACGACGGGACGAGTTGGTTGAGCCAGCGTCGTCTGGCGCAGCCCGCCTTCCACCGCCGGCAGATTGCCGCTTTTGCCGAGACCATGACGGCTTGCATCGAGGAGATGCTCGACCGATGGGCGCACCGCCACCCTGGCGATGCCACGTTGGATATCGAGCAGGCCATGATGCAGTTAACCTTGCAGGTGGCCGGGTTGACCCTGTTCAGCATCGACTTAACTCGCGAAGCCCAGCGAGTAGCAGCCGCCTTTGATGCCATCAATACCATCATCATCGATCTCAACACCAAACCGTTCTCCATCTTCACCGTGCGATCTGGGCTGTTCCCCAGCACACGCCGCTACCGGCATCACTTACACATTTTGGATGAGGTGGTCAACGGCATCATCGCCGAACGGCGCGCCCACCCAGGCCGACACCACGACCTGTTAGGCATGTTCATGCAGGCGCGGGATGAAGAGACAGGGTTGGGCATGGACGACAAGCAGCTGCGGGATGAAGTGATGACCATGATGCTGGCCGGTCATGAGACCACCTCCAACCTGTTGACCTGGGTGTGGTATGTGCTGGCAACCCATCCGGCCGTGCGTGACCGCTTGCACGCCGAGTTGGCTGAGGTGTTGGGTGGGCGCACGCCGACCATGGAGGATATTCCCAACCTGGTGTACACGCGCCGGGTGATTGACGAAACCCTGCGCCTCTACCCACCCGCCTACGTCATGGCGCGTTGGGCCAACGAGGCGGATCACATCGGCGGCTACGACATTCCAGGGCAGATACCCGTCACCCTGAGCACTTTTTACACCCAGCGTTCGCCTGACTTTTGGGATAATCCCCTGGTCTTCGATCCTGACCGCTTCACGCCGGAGCGCAGCGCCGAACGCCCCCGCTTTGCTTACATGCCTTTTGGCGGCGGCCCGCGTCAATGTATCGGCAATCAGTTTGCCCTAACTGAGGCGACGCTGGCTTTGGCCATGACAGCGCAACGCTTTTGTCTGGAGCTGGTTCCTGGCTACGAGGTGGTCATCAACCCCTTGATCACGTTGCGCCCCAGGAATGGGATGCCGATGCGGTTGGTTCCGCGTTGAGCGCGGCCCGGTTGGCACTATTTTCTCCAGGCGCGCCCCCCTGCCTGGGCCCTCAGCGTCCTAAAAAGTAGCGTTCTATCAACACGGCCAGCAGCAAAAGGACTAACAACAGCAAGATGAGGCTGATGGCCCACCAGCCCAGGAGGCTTGCGCCCAGGGCCAGCAGAATGAGAAAAGCGACCCGCAAGGTGGTGTAACTGGCTCGCCAGCGCTGGCGACTCATTTGCCCCAAAGGATGTAGCCACAGTGCGCCGCCCAAACCCAGGCTCACCAGAGCCGCGCCGGTCAGGCCGACGACGATCTGGTTGCCGTTCAGAAAGGTGGTGTTGAGCACCAGAATGCCACAGGTGCGCGCTCGCGCTGGCAAGGGGGCGCTGCGAAAGGCAAAAATGCGCGCCAGAATCAACCGGCCGTAAGCTGCATCCTCGACTGTGATGGGCCAGGCGAGGCTCTCCACCTGACCCGGGGCCAGCTGTAACAGGGTGTCATCTTCTCGTTGCCAGCTGACATACCCCTGAGTAATGCTGGCCTGCACCAGGAATTGCACCGGCCGCTCATGGGGGTTGGAAAAGGTGGCTTGAATGGTTCCTGGCTGGGCCGGGGTCAGAATAATGGGGCAGCGCAGATTTTCCAGCGAGCGCTCTGCCGCCAGGGCCGAATCGAAAAAGCTGGCTTCCAGATCAGGCCACAACGCTATCAGGGTCAGTCCCAGCGCCAGCAGTAAGCCGATGATAAAAAGGCCTGAGCCGAGTATGTGGGTGAAGGAACGGTGGTTGGACATAGCTTTTTTCAGGCAATAATCCCAGACATGACGCCAACCTCAATTGTAACCCATCTCCCCACCCGGTGATGGCTTGTTTCCCCTCAGCCGCAAACTCATTCTCATCATGGAAACCGTCTGGTTGGGTCAGGAATGGTGCAAAGGGGGCGTTGGCCATGTTTAGCGGTGACGCCAACCAGGCAACCTGCCAGATTTTACTCCTTCCAAGAGCCTTAGGCAGATCTGAGGTTCAAGTTGCACCGGATTCGAGCTGCCAGAGCGGCCATCTCGCTATCTGGTATGGCGAGCGTGCCATGTTGGAAGCTCAAGGCCTCAAGTTGCTGCTCCTCGAACGGCACGCCATAGGGCAGCGGGGCTATGTGCCAGTGGACATGCCGATTGCCCTGCTGACTCCCCAGCGACAGAAGATAAACTCGTTCTGTCTCGACGCTACGTCGAACCGCCTCTGCGACCTGATAGAGACTGGCCTGCAAGGCCAGATACTCATCCAGGGTGAAGTCGCCGGTAACCTGCTCCTTGTGCTGCACCGGGGCCACAAGGGTATAGCCATACAGAACCGGGTACTTGTTGAGGAAGGCGATGATGGACTCATCCTGGTAGATGATGTGGTTGCCGGCCGGTCGGCCGGCGATCATCTCACAAATGAAGCACGGCCCGCTTTTGATCCGCCGGGTGTAAGCGTCTAGATCAAATGGCTGACGCTCAACCATCATGTTATCCTCCGTCTCTGATTTTGAGCTGAACTCGCGCATTCCTGAATGGAGCGCGGCATAGCCGCGGTTTCCCAACCGCGCCAGCCCCATGATTGTGTCCACCATACCCTGGGGTCTAAGGAATAAAGTCGATAGCTCGCAGGAAGAGAGCGATCTGGCGAAAAACAGCGGCGCGGTCGAGATGCAGAATATGGCTGCCGGGGAACCAATGTAGTCGGCAGCGTTCCCAGTGATCCCACAGCAGGCGTGTCTGGCGCGGCGGGGCCAGGCGGTCGCCCACCCCGCCGACGATCATCAGACGCTCCATCGGAATGGCCGGTCGATAAGTCAACGGGCAGTGCGGTGCCAGGTAACGGCGTAAATCCTGAACGTCCCGTTGCAAGCCGGCCAGAGTCGGTTGAATCATCCAATCCAGCGGCGTCCACTCCAGGGCCAGATCGGCCAGCGACACGACTGGAACATGCGGCAGGGCAAACTGGAGGCGCGGCTCTACGGCTGCCAGCAAAGCGGCGGTGTAGCCCCCCAGACTGATACCAGTGACGCCGATGCGCTCCACCCCCTGTTCCGTGTGCAGCCAGTTGAAAAAGACGCGAAAATCATGCACCGCTTGAGCGAAAGCTTCGTTGAGATGCGCCAGGCCACCGCTGAAGAATCCCTGGCCGCTGAAAAGGGAGAAGCGCGTCTGGCGCGGCCCGTGGAAAGGCAGGGTGAAGAGCATGACATCACATCCCAGCTGCTCATAGAACCAGCGGATGGCGAAGAGCCACTCGTTGAGCCAATATGGATCGGCGCCGAAGCCGTGGATGGCGATGACCGTGGGGCGCGGCCCCCGATTGTGACGCCAGATGCGAGCGTGCGCCGCCCGGTTGGCCCAATGTCGATGGTAACTGGCGCGCAGGGCCGGATTGACTGTTTCAAAGGGGCTGAGAAAGCTTAAATCTTCGCATACCCCTTCTAGTGGGCGGAAGATGGGGAACGAGGGTAGGTCGCGTCGGATATACAGGCCGGCCGGCGGTGGTTGGAAAAAGTGATCTGGTTGGGCCGGGTCAAGCCGGCCGGCGTAGAAGCCCTGATACGCCAGATGATCCCGCAACTTGAGCGGGTGGAAGCCGGGCGGGAAGGCCAGCAAGCTCAGGGCTGTGGCGGCCCCACGTACAATGAAGGCGTCAAGCAAAGCCGCCCGGCGTACTTGCGCCGCATCGCGTCGGCTGAGAGTGAAATGCACCGGCTGGCGGTAGTAATCGGTCGGCAATTCTTCCCACCATGGCCGGGTATGCGTCAGCAGAGGTGGCTCTGTGTGAGTGTCGTGGGCAATGGAGGACACAATCATGGGGCTGGACATGCACGGCTCCTATCAGCTCTCCACTTGAATGGGGATGATCAGCGGCCATTATACGCCAAAAAGGACAGAGAAAAAACGTCCTCCATTGAGGAGGCGCAACATAACTGCACAATGGAACGCCCAAAGCCTGCCATCTCAGAACGCCGCGTTTGCTTTCAAAGCCAATGCCATTTCGTGGCATGTGTGTTACACTCTCGCAAGGTATACAATGAGCGCACCGCCTCTTCCCCTAACTGTCGCTGAATACTTCGCCGGTATAGGTCTGGTTAGAATGGGTTTGGCATCCCATCGGTGGCGTGTCGTTTTTGCCAACGATATTTCCCCGAATAAATATAAGATGTATCGAGATTTCTTCCCCGATGCTGAAGATCATTATGTTGTCGGGGATATTTTTGATCTCGACCCAACCAGCATCCCCCCAACAACTCTGGCGACCTGCTCTTTCCCTTGTATTGATCTTTCCCTGGCAGGTAATATGAATGGGCTGGTGAGCGGCGTCCATTCTAGCGCCTTTTGGGGATTCATACATATCTTACGAGCACAGAGAGAGTTCGCCCCCCCTCTGGTTCTAGTAGAGAATGTGCCGGGCTGGCTTTATTCTAATCGAGGGCAAGATTTTAGAATAACTGTTCAGGCTCTCAATCAGTTGGGGTATGCCTGTGATGTTTTTGTCTTAGATGCCCGTCGTTTTACACCACAAAGCCGTTTGCGTGTTTTTCTTGTGGGGACGAGGAGACCGACAGCGCATGTGAGGCCCGAACTTATTCTTACCCGCCCAACCTCATTGCTTTCCAAACAACTCAAACAGAGTGTGTTGCAAAACAACGATCTGCAGTGGTTTTACCAACCCATTCCAGAGCCGCCGCCGTTGCTTGCGAATGGGTTAGCAAGCATAGTAGAGGTGATGAACGATGCCGATGAGCGTTGGTGGCCTGAAGCACAAGTGACTCGCCACCTGGAGATGATGAAACCAGCCCATCGTGAGAGGGTGGAGGCTTTCAAAGATGGTGATCTCATAGTCTATCGCACGTTTTTTCGTCGCCGTCGCGACGGACAGCAACGAGTCGAGGTTCGCCACGATGATTTGTCCGGTTGTCTGCGCACAGCTGTCGGGGGGAGTGGCAAGCAATTCCTGATTCGAGCCGGCCGGGGATGCCTTAAAATGCGAGCTATGACCCCCAGAGAATACGCCCGATTACAAGGCGTCCCAGATAAATACCCTATTCAGGTTCCTGTTGTACAGGCTTTAACAGGCTTTGGCGATGCTGTTTGCGCGCCAGCTATTAGCTGGATTGCCGAAAATGTGCTGCACCCCTTAGAGGGTGAAGGAACGGCCATCTATTCGCGCCCATTGCCTGACGCCCAACTTTTCTTATTTGAGAATGAGCGACAATCTCACACCTGAAGACAGGCAAAAGACCATGCGGGCTGTCAAAGGCAAAGGCACCCGATTGGAACGACGCCTTTTTGCCATGCTAGCAGGCATGGGGATACGCGGCTGGCATAAACATGTTGCCGACCTGCCGGGCAAACCAGAAATAGAAGTTTAAGGTCTAAAGGGGGCTGTAGCCGCCAATGTACTACTCGTTCGTCCCCGGCCCGGAAGGCCACATCTCCAGCAACTGGTTCTTGAGCTTTTGTCGCTGTGTCAGGTAGCTGGGGCGGGAGATGCGCCCCTGCTCGTAGGCGTCGTCGAGGTCGGCCAGGGCTTGCAACAAGGGTTCGAGGTCGGTCGGGGCCGCTTCGCGCCACTGACGAATGAAGAAGCCGGTCAGCGCGGCCACTGCAATCAACAACCCGCCGCCAACCAACAATTCGGTGGTGGGGTTGCGCCCGGCCTGGAGCGCGCCCAGCGTTTCGCTGCTGTCCGGCCGGCCCTCCAGCGTGAAGCGAATTTCATCCGTGACTGTTCCAATATAACTGACGAAATTCTCACCCTGTAAATTTTGGCTGCCCTGTGCCTGCCAGGTCCCGTCCTCTGCCAGCCTTACCCCGACATCTGGCATGATCAAGGAAACCTGGGCCGGTGGATAGTCGAGGGCGTGGCTGATTTGCAAGCCATCCTCATAGGGCAGGGCATAGCGCACCAGAACCCCCAGGGTATTGCTGCCGGGGAAAACAGCGCTAACTTCTTGCAGACGGTCCCCCTGACGAATGACATCATCGGCCGGGAAAAAGTTGCCCGATGAACGGGTGGTGCGCAGCACAGTGGGCTCGACGCCGGCCGGCAGGGCTATAGTCACGGTTCCCTGAGTCGGATCGCCGCTGGGGCCAACATAAAGGAAAGGCTGGTTGGTGCCAAAGCCGTAAAACTCATTCACTGTCACCACATCCCCGCTAAACTCCAGGATCAGGTGTACCTGTTGTAAGGCCACCGCCGCTGCATCGCGGGTGGATTCGTAGACAGTGATAGAGGCTTCTTGCAACGGGGTCTCACGGCTGAAGCGCACAAAAGGGCTGGGGTAATCGATGCCAGCGTATTGCACCGTGGTGAAGGCCACCCAATCCGGGGCGGCGTTGGATAGGGTGAAGCTGAAAAAGCCATCCGCGCCGACTGTGGTGGTCAGCGTGGTAATAGAATCGAAGCGCTCGAATAGCTCCAGGGCGATGGGAACTCCCCCTACAGGCACGCCAGTGGAGCCGTTGATGAGCTGGCCTGCCACGCCGGCTTCCTCGATAAAGTAGACCAGGGCATCCAGGCGGGCGTAATCCACAATTTGGCGCAAGGTTTCTTCTGGCAGCCCACTATCTGCCAGGGTTGTCATGACGGCCTGGTTGGTCTGATTGAACCAATCTACTCCCGCCAGGCGGTCGGCCAGGTCGGAGCTTGTCAGGGCGGCCAGACCGGCTTCCAGTTCCAGGTGGTTGGTTCCCAGAGCGTAGATGGCGGCGATCACATCGGCGCGATCCTGGGCACTGAGGGGGTTGCTGCTGGCTTCACCAAAGGGGGGCATCCCGTTTTCCATCCGGCCGGCGCGAATCACTTCCGACATGGCGGCCGGCAGCGCATTGGCCAGATAGGCAGAATCTGCCAGCGGGGTAGGTGGGCGAAGCGCCTGGGCAGCCTGTTCACCATCCCCCAACCCTTGTAGACCGTGGCAGGTGGCGCAGCGCGCGGTATAAATTTCCAGGCCGCGACTCACATCGCCGGGGGCCAGAGGTGGGTCATCGGTTTGCGCCTGGACGGCCGGTGCAGCGGCGCTGGGCCAACTCAGGCCGATCATCCCGCCGACGATCAGTAGCCCCAGCCAATAGCGCAGGGCGCGAAAACGAGGTGTAGAATAAGGGATCATACCAGTTTGTGGCCGCAGGCGGAGCAGAAGCGATCGTGCGCTGCGACGGGGCGGCCACATTGGGAACAGAAGTTGGGCGCGGGGGTTGGGCCGGCCGGCGGTACAGCTGCCACCGGCGTTGTTGTAATCGGCGTTGTGGTCGGTGGGACGACCACCCGTCGGGCTGCCACAGCCGCCTCAATTTGCTCGTCAATCGAGAGGGCGCCACCGGTTGGCAGTTCGTCGATCTGGCGCAGCAGGTCAGCAGCCTGGGCCATTAACTCGGCGCGGCGTTGTGCGTATTCCTCAGTCGGGATTTTTTCCGTTTCATGGTCAAAATCCAGGGCGCGCATGTCGGCCAGGATCGCCTCTTTGCGCACCAGGAGCGCCTGTCGTCGTCCGGCCGGCCGTGTTGCAAAGGCATGAGGCCGCAGAGTGGGGCGTAAGATGAAGAGGCTCACCAGCAGCAGCAGGGCCAGGGCGGCCAGGAGCGAACCAGGTGTCAAGGCGCTGGCAGCATTCCAGAAAGATTCAAAAGCTGTTAGCATGGGATAGAAAGGCCTAGCTCTGGTCGTCTTCGGCGGCCAGCAAGCTTTCCAGGACAGAGGTCAGCTCTGGCGCTGTGACCGGCCCAATACGCATAAAGGCGACCGTG
Source organism: Anaerolineae bacterium (assembly GCA_034435495.1). Classification (GTDB taxonomy): domain Bacteria; phylum Chloroflexota; class Anaerolineae; order Promineifilales; family Promineifilaceae; genus DAOTXO01. The sequence goes on along the minus strand of DAOTXO010000021.1, from coordinate 140,841 downwards.
CCATCGGGGCCAATGATGAAGGTTTCCGGCACACCTGTCAAGCCATAGGCGTCGGAAGCCTTCAAGCGCAAGTCAGGCGCGTTGGGATAGGTGATGCCAAAGGATTCCAGGTAAACGCGTGCTTTGGTATCGGTGTCGGAATAGGCCAGACCCAACAACACCACGCCGCGGTCAGCGTATTGCCGCCAGATATCCTCCAACAGGGGGGCTTCGTCACGACACTCGACGCACCATGACGCCCAGAAGTTGAGCAAGACCACCTGACCACGGAAATCCGACAGGCGCATTTGAGATTGAGTTTCCCATTCATAACCGTCATAGAAGACGATGTCGAAATCGGGAGCCGGCTGGCCGACGCCCGGTCGGGAATCATTGTTATCTATCATGCGCCAGGTGAGGAGTGCCAGCAACAGCAGGCCAACAATCCACAAGAGATAGGTGGTGGCATGGCGGTGCGCCGCCGGCGCGGTGTCAGGTTGGGTGTGGGTAAGGGGCGCTTCGCTCATAAGCTATCAGACATCCTTCAGTTCTTGTTCAATCCGTTGCACATAAGCCTCATCCGTCGCAGCGGGAGCAGCCGGAGCCGGGGTAGGTGGGGTTTGGATACTGCGCAGGTAGCGCAGAAAGAACCAGCCGCCCACTACCAGCGCAATGGCCGGCAACAGCCACAAGGCGATGCCGAAGCCAGCAAAGCGAGGCTCAGCCAACACACGCTCACCGTAGCGCTGGGCAAAATCGTCCATCACCTGATCGGGCGTAGCGCCAGCGCTCAATTGGACGCGGATCTCTTCCCGCCAATCCTGACACGCCTGGGTGCCACACACGTCCAGGGGTTCATTTTCACACACCGGACAGTAGAGCTGTTTGGCAACAGCGTTAACTTCGTCGTCGGAGACCGGCCGGCCCTGGGCCAGAGCCGGCGCCACCCAGACAAGTGTCAACAAGCCCAGAAGCCAGCCGCTCCAAAGCCTCAGTCGCGGTCGACATCGATAGAGAGGAGGCGATGTTCCTTTCAGCATCATAGACATGATACATTCAATCAGCTGCCAGAGCAGCACGACGCGCCCGACTGGCTGCAATCAACTTTTCGTCCACGGGATTGGGCCAGGCTGCGATGAGTGTGCCAAGAATGAAGATCAGGCCGCCGCCCCATACCCAATTCACCAGAGGGTTGAGGAAAAAGCGGAAGGTGGCAGCGTTGCTAGAGATGCCTGCCCAGTTAACCATAATGACATAGAAATCTTCGCCCACCGTGGAGCGCAAATCTGGAATAGTCATGGGCTGGCCGGTGCGGGTGTACAGTTCGTTGTGCGGCTGTAATGTTTTCAGAAAGCGGTCGCCGCGATAGAGATCCAGCGACGCCTGGGTGATGATGAGATCATCCCGCCCAGGGAACTGCTCCACACCGTTGAAAACGACGCGATATGGCCCTAACGTGGTGGATTCGCCGCTTTGGAGCCAGAGCTGCGTCTCTTGCTGGAAGAATTCCAGCCCCACCACACCCACCGCCATGACCACCACACCCAGGTGAATGCAGTAGCCGCCGTAGCGTCGGCGATTGCGGGCCGCCAGGGTGCGCAACGCCACCCACAAGCTTTCCTGATGGGCGCGCTGGCGCGCCTGGACGCCGCGCCAATATTCCAACAAAGTCAGTTGCCCGGCAAAGAGGGCGATGGCCAGGGCGATCAGACCGTTGACATGGCGGACCCCCACCAGAACCAGGCCCAACGTCACCGCCACGCTCAGGATGGCCGGCCATAGCGCCTGTCGCCCCAGCCGTTGCAAATTGGTGCGATGCCACATTGTCAGGGGGGCCACCCCCATTAACAGCACCAAAACAGCCGCCAGAGGCCCGATCCATCGTTCGTAAAAAGGCGGCCCAACGGTCATCTTTTCGCCAATGATTAACTCGGACAGAATTTCAAAATGGGTGCCGAGAAAAACCACACCCAGAATCGCCAGAATGATGAAGTTGTTGAGCAAAAAGGCTGCTTCACGCGAGGTGAAGGATTCCAACCGGTTGCGCGACGCCAGGGCTGTTTGCCGATGTTGCAGCCAATAGAGGGAGAAGATGATGACCCCGGCCAGGTAGGTGAGGAAAACAGGCCCGACGGCCGATTGGGCAAAGGCGTGGACAGACGAAAGCGTGCCGCCGCGCACATGCAGCGTCCCCAGGATGATCAGCCAGTAGGTGATGATGATGAGCAGCATGTTCCACCATTTGAACATGCTCCGTTTTTCCTGAATCATGACTGAGTGCAGAAAGGCAGTGCCGCTCAGCCACGGCATGAGGGCAGCGTTTTCCACAGCGTCCCAACCCCAATACCCACCCCAGCCCAGGACATCGTAGGCCCAACGCCCCCCCAGGATCAGGCCGCCGCTGAGGAAGAGCCACGCCACCAGCGTCCAACGCCGCGTGGTGTGAATCCAGGCCTCGTCCAGTTTGTTGGTGATCAGGGCGGACATGGCAAAGGTGTAGGGGATGGTGAAGCCAATATAACCCAGGTAGAGCATAGGAGGATGGATGATCATCCCCGGGTGACGCAGCAGCGGGTTGAGACCCTGCCCATCGGCGGGGACGAAGCCCAGCCGGGCAAAGGGGTTTTCCAGAAAGTTGGTGACAAAGAGGAAAAAGGCCTGCGTCACGCTGGCGATGAGGATCGCGTAGGGCATCAACTCCCGCTCTTCGCGCCACTTGCGCTGCATGGCAGCAGCGGTGAAGACGGCCAGAAGCAGATTCCAGAACAGCAGGGAGCCTTCCTGACCACCCCACAGGGAAGTGACCTTTAAGTGAAGAGGGGTGTCGCGGCTGGTGACGCTGGCGACATAGGCGATGGAAAAGTCGTTGCGCAAAAGGGCCACAACCAACAGCACACATGCCAGCGCGACCAGGGGCAGCGTCAGGCGCACACCGTTGCGCGCGCTTTCCACCCACGCCTGCTCTCCTTGTCGCGCACCATACCAGGCGGCCGCGATGGCATAAAGCGAAGCGAGAAAGGCGATGAATAATGAGGCAAAACCAATATCAGCTAACATGGGAATCGGCCGATTTAACCTTCAGCCGCCGCCTCCAACTCCTGATATTTGGTGGGACATTTCAACAATAACCCACCTGGATTGGCTTGCAGCGAACCATCAGGCCCAATCGCGCCGTCCACCACGGCCTGGGCTTCATGTTGCAGCAAATCGGGCATGGGTTCGTTCAGCGCCACAATATGCAACACCTGAGTGGGGTTTTGCAAGTCGTCGGTGATGTCGAACTCCAGCCGCGAAGTGGAGGCGTCTAGTTGCTCAAAGCGGATGCTGTCGCCAATGACAAAGGCGCTGACGCGCACATCGCGCCCCACATACTTGGCCGGGTTGCTATAATATTCATCGACTGTGATGAAAAATTGAGCGCTCCCGCTCATCATGTTCACCACCAGAAAGAGCAGCGCGGCGACGATGACAAGCCCGCCTACATAATATTTGAGGCGGTTGCTTGTAGGTTGTTCAATAGTTGGGGCTTCGGTGGTCCAGGTTGTTTGCGCCATGGTGAACTCCTTCATAAGGATAAGCTTAAAAGGGCGTGAGGGGTATCGTTCCGTGAGGCTCACGCATCGTTGGTCGCCTCGTCCAGGTCTGGATCGGCGTTTTCTTCTTCCTCTTCGATGTCTATCTCATATTCAACGGCCAGGATCGCTTCAGCCTGGGCGACGAACTCTTCGGGCACGGCCACATGGCCTGAGCCGAGGATGCCAACCGTCAGCCCAAAGGCACCGGAAGGGGCTTCTTGCCAGGCGCGGGCGGGAATGCCTTCGCTTTGCAGCCGGCCGGCCAAAATGTGCGCCGGCGTCAGCCCCATGGTATTGGCGATGATGACCCACTTGATGGGCTGGTTGTCGCCGGCCACATGGGTGGCTGAGGTTTCGTCACCTTCTTTTTCCCAACGCCACGTCAGGTCATGCATAGGCTACACTCCTTTCCATCTCCCCGATCATAACATGTCCTACCCATGAAACACATGCCCCTTAACCAATCCATCACACAGGTCGTTGCGTTCACGCTTATAAGTCGTGCGCCGGCGGCCAGGGTTACGGAGCGCTCTGGGAATCGTCGTCGGCCGGCCACCATGTTTGCGCCCATCCCACCGCCCACGCAACGCTTTGGTCAGCATGACACTCCTGGCAGGCGTTCGGTGCGCCTTCCAGGCCATAAGTCAGCGACAGCTCCGGTTGGGGAATGGAGCTGAAATTGTGGCTGCGCACCAGATGGGGAACGCCCGAAGCCAGATTGGTAATCTCGCGGGGCATGTGGCAATCCATGCAAAAAGCGCCCGGTGTGTTGGGTTCATGTCCGGTGTGGTCGGCCACCTGGGAGCGCAGCTCACTGTGGCACGCCAGGCAATAATCATTGCTGGCGGCCGAAGGTTCCAGGATATCCGGCCGGCGCGGCTCCTTGTTGGCGTGGGGATCGTGACAGTCATAACAGCGCACCTCCGCCTCTTGGTAACAAGCGCTGGAGATGAAGGAGCGGAAGAGCATCCCGATCCCTTTCGGCCGGCCGTCGGCGTAAGTTTCCACCGTCTCTGCCACACGATTAGGCGTCAGCGGGGCTTCCTCAAAGTGCATCGATATATCATTGATACGTCCTTCGCGGCTGTAGCCCGGCTCGTAGACGCGGTAGATGTCCACATTGGTTAACCAGATGTCCGCCCCATGGCAGCGGGCGCAGGTGCTTAAATCTTGACCTTTGGTCAACTGGGGGGGATTGGCGATGTAAGCCACCGGCTCCCCACGCAGATTGCTATTGAGAAAGGCTACAAGGCGGTTGATGTAATTTTTTTGGAAGTAGTTGACATGCTGGCTGCCCGGCCCATGACACGCTTCACAGGCAATGCCATTGTCCGTCCACTCGGTAACGGCGTAGGTGTGCTGGGGGTCCTTGTCCAGAATTTCCAGATGGGTGGTGTGACAGCGGGCGCAGTTGAGGTTCCAGGCGGAGTTGGGGACTTGCATTTGGGCCCACAGGTCGTCCGCCGATGGCTGGCTGCCTTCCTGGTAGTTCCAATAAGGAAAATACTCCTGCCTCTCCACTGACCATTGCAACGGCAGCCGGCGCAAAACGCCCCCCGCTTCACGTGTCAGGTAGACCTGACGGTATTGAAATCCAATGGCGTACTCAATGGGGAAAGTACTGTATTGGTCGGAATCGGGTTGGCGCAAAGCCATGTAGTAAACGCCATTTTCCTGAAACATGCGGGCCGTGGGCAAATCATCCAGGGCATTCTGGCGCACGTCTTCAGGCAGAAAGTAGGTCGCATCCTCAAAGTCACCCACCACTGTCTGGCTGGTAGCCAGGCTGGTCATGCGGGCATGGGGGGAGGTCAGCCAGCGCTCATAGGTGATGGTGTGGCATTCACCACACACAGCGCTGCCGACGTACTCCGCATCGTAGAGGGAGCTGTAGGATTCAAAGTCGGTAAAGGCCATCAACAGCGCTGTGACAGCCACCAGGCAGGCGGCCAGCACATATTTCCAGCTTGCCAGCGTCCGCGCGCCCGACGGTTGTTTCCGTTTGCCCATAGCTTCAGACGTCCCCTTGCGGCCGGCCTGGTTTGGGTAACATAGCCGACGGTTGCATGTGTCAAATTCTGACGGATTCTGCCAGACCTGTCAAGTTACATTTGACATACGATCTGAACTTCATCTGTCATGCACCCCAGTTGGGGTTGTTTTGCGGCGTGATCATCCTTGTGTTAAAATGCACAATCATCTGTGTGCGCCGCAAGCAGGCGACGCACGGGAGGCGCGCTCTTGAAAAGCAGTACCTGGAAAACGGTTGGGTTGCTGGTTATTCTCATCGTGGCCTTTGGCGCTTTGTCGGCCATCTGGCCGACTTTGGTAGGTCGGCTGGGGCAGGAAGCGGCGGCGGGGGGTGAAGTGGCGTCGCCAGCGCTGGACACGGGTGATCCTGGCCTTGTGACTGTGCCTCTAATTGATGAGCCCGTCAACCAATGGTTGGTTGTGGCTGGCATGTTTGTCATCGGCCTGGTGGGTTTAGGTGTGGTGGGCGGCGGCCTGTGGGCCATTTTTTACTTTGGTTCGCAACAGGTGACAGCTGTTAAAGAAGATAAGAAGTACCGCACGGCAGTAGCGGCCATGGAAAGCGCTAACAAAGAATTTGTCAAGCAAACCCTGGCCGTGCGCCCGCCGACCCCGGTGCCACCACTGGAACGCCCCCGTTGGTCGGCCATCAGCACGGCGTTGGTGGTAGCCTTTTTGACCCTGGTGCTGGGGGTGCTGACCTGGGCCAGCTTCTTCCCAGAGGGGAGCCTGGCGCTGTGGTCATTGGGGGCGTTTGGGGTTGGTTTGCTCGTCAGTGGCTTGTGGTTGGGCAGCAATCGGTTACAGGCGGCCGGTTCCACCGATTATGAAGCCATTCCCTGGGGTATGATATGGGTGGTTTTCACCGGCGTGGTGGTGTTGGGTATCGGCGTCGGGTTGATCATCTGGGTGCGTTCGGCCGGCGTGGCGGGCTAAACACGCAGCGGCGGGCCCGGCCCGATACGTCAGGTCTTTGGCAGGGGCAACCTCGGCGTTGCCCCTGTGTCTTTATCAATGAATGAATGTAGAACAGTTGCAGATCAAATTGGATCAGGGGCGCGAAAAGTTTTTGACCGCCATTGAGCTGCTGCCAGATGAGGCTTTACTCACCTCCGGCGCGGTAGCTGAGTGGTCGGTGGCCGATGTCGTGGCCCATCTGGCGAGTTGGGAAGCGGAGTTGGTGACAGGCCTGGCGGAGATTCAACGGGGACGCCGGCCGGCGCGTTTGTTGGCGGCTTTGGCGGATCGTGCGACCTACAATACCGAACGCTACGCTGAGAATCAAGAGCGCTCTCTGGACGCCATTTTTGACGATTGGCAAGGGGCGCGCATCCAGTTAGAGGTGCGGTTGGAAGACCTGACGGATCGGGATTTGAATGATCCGCGCCGTTATTTGTGGTGGCAGGGCAAAGGGCTGTGGACGCTGATTGCTGAGTTGACCTATGAGCATGAACAGGCCCATCTGCCGGCCGTCGCCGCTTTTGCAGCGCGGTGGCTGGCCGAGCACCCCCCGAGCGACTCAGGTGTGATCGGGTTAGAGGACGTGGAGGTGTGGGATGAACAGCCTGAATAGACTCGCTGACGCGGCCATCTACCCCAACCTGACGGATGGCGTGCTGGTGGATCGAGGCGCGTTGGGAGTATTGCGCTTCACCGGCGCAACACGCCTGGATTTGATTCACCGCATGTCCACCCAGGCTGTCAAAGATTTACACCCCGGTCAGGGGGCGGCCACCATCTTGACCAGTGACATTGGGCGCATCATCGACCGCTTGATTCTGGCTGTGGCAGACGACGCTGTCATCGCCGTTACGGGCGAAAACAACGCCGAGGCTATCGCTCGCTATTTGATGCGCTTTGTTTTTTTCATGGACGATTTTCACGTGCAAAACCTGAGCGCTAACGAGGCTTCCTTGGGGGTTTATGGAGCGATGGCCCCTGCCTGTCTGCGGGCCCTGGGGTTCGCCGATGCGGTGCTAGATTTACCCCTCCATCACTGGCGCGAAATGGCCGGCCCGAATGGCATCCCCCTTGTTTGCCAGGCAACCGATCCGCTTGGGGGAGCCGGGTATCTGTTGCGTTGCGCCGCGCCGGATAAGCCGGCCTTGTGGTCAGCTCTGGCGTCGGCCGGCCTGCAACCTGTGTCTGAAACGGTCTTTGATTATCTGCGCCTAGAGGCGGGCCAGCCTCGTTTTGGGTCAGAGCTGACGGCTGATTATATTCCCCTGGAAGCCAATCTATGGGCAGATGTCTCTTTTTCCAAAGGGTGCTACATCGGGCAAGAGATCATCGCCCGAATGGAAAGCCGGGGTAAGCTGGCCAAGCGCCTGACTCATTTTCGGGCAGAGGAGCCGTTGACGACCGGCGCTGAGATTGTGGTGGAAGAGAAGCGGGTGGGAACGTTGACCTCAACCGGTTTTGGCCCCCGGGGTGCTTTTGCCCTGGGCTATGTCAAAACGGCAACTCTGGAAACGAATCCGAGCGCTTTGGCGGCCGGCCGTGTTCCGTTGACCATCATCCCTGCCTGATGTTGCCCGGATTCTTATTTGCCGGTCTGACCACTCTCTATTAAGATCGCGACTGTCTGGGGTAGCGTGCAGCTGAACGCCAGACACCTATCATGGCTGGGCCGACTTCAGCCCGCCCCTTCCTCATGGATGAGGTAAGTTCGGCGCTGTCCTAATGGCGCGGCGCCGGAGGAGACATGGTTATGCAGTCAACACATAAGGCAAAACATTCTTTTTATCCTCTTTTATTTTCCTTCATGAGCGCCTGTGCGTTGCTGGCTATTGTGGTGATGTTGCTCACACCCCGCCCGGTTTTGGCTGACATGAGCTGCGGAGGGACCGATATTGCAGGTACTGTTTTCCGCGACTTCGACACGGATGGTTTTCATGATGCCAACGAGGTGGGGGTGGCCGAGATTCAAGTGACCGCTACGGGCGCGTCGGGCAACAGTGTGACCTGCCTCACCGGCCCCACCGGTGCGTATGGTTTGACTGTTGAGACGCCAGATTTTCCCGTGCGTTTGGAGTTTACCTGGGAGTTCGCTTATCTTCACCCCGGCCCTCACGGGGCAGATTCAGAAACGACGGTAACCTTTGTGGATGCCCGTCAACAATTTGTAGATGTCGCCCTGGTGAATCCGGCCCAATATTGTCAGCCCGATCCCGATCTGGCCGTGAGTTGTTATGTGATGGGGGTGCAACAGGCCCTGACGCGCGAGGTTTTGGTTGATTTTCCCTACGACGCTGGCGCCCCCGTGACTACGATTGGTTATGACGATTACTTGCAGCCCACCGAGCACGATCTGGTGGTCACAGCCGAGCAAATTGGGGCGACCTATGGTCTGGCCTATGCCCGGCGTCTGGATACCCTTTACGCCGGCGCTTTTATGCGTCGGCACACCGGTTTTGGCCCCGGCGGCCCCGGCGCGATCTACGCCATTGACACTGGCAGCGGCGCAGCCTTCACCCTGACCATGCTCAGCGCCGGCGCAGATCCCCACCCGGAGACAGACGAATTTTTCGACTGGCTGCGCGATGGCCCGGAAGCGTTTGACGCGGTGGGCAAACGGGGCCTGGGGGATATTGACATCACGCCCGATGAAAGCGCTTTGTGGGTAACCAATTTGTACGAGCGAGCGTTGTATTGGGTGGAGATTGCCAATCCTTCCAGCCCGGTCAGCTACACCCTGTCAGCCGAGAACGCCATTGAGGCCGGGTGCGCCAATGGCGGCGAGGACGCCCCCGATTTGCGTCCCTTTGGCTTGGGCGTGCACAAAGATACTGGCGTGGTGTATTGGGGTGTGGTATGTTCCAATGAATCCGGCGAGAACCAACTCACCGGTCATGTTTTTGCCTTCGATCCGACCGATGTGGCGGCCGGTTTTGAGCTGCAAGTGACCATTCCCCTGACCTATACACGCGGCTGCGTCCACGACGCCGGCGGCCTCATTTTGCCTGGTACACAGGATTGTGCTTTGAATGGCCCGATTGACGAGTTCGACGTGCCGGCCGCCTGGGAAGCATGGAACCCCAACTTTGACTCCACCGGCGCGACCCGGCCTGAGTTTGGGGCCGATGACCTTTACACCGCCGGTATCCAGATCGTAGGCGACCCTCAACCCTGGATTCAAGACATTGAATTTCTCAGCAACAACGATATGGTCATCGGTTTGGGCGACCGATTCAGTTACCAGATGGGGTATCGCGCCTTTGGCCCCAATGAGGGAGATAACCAGCTCTACTCAGCTGCTTCCGGCGGGGACATTTTGCGGCTATGCCGTAACAACCTGCTCGATACCTGGGTGCTGGAGAGTGATGGCGAGTGTGGTTTGCTCGTCACCGATGGGCGCTCCCATAACGATGGCCCTGGCGGTGGAGAGTTTTACTTTGAAGAAAGTTTCCCCGTCACCTTCAACACCCCCGGCCTGAGCGTGCTGCACGACGAAACCGCTCTGGGCGCGCTGGCCTACGTTCCTGGTTCCGCTGATTTCCCCTCCACAGCCTTCAACGCCTCCAATGCGGGCGAGAACTTTGGCCCCAATTCGGGCTATCTGGATGGCGGCGTGCGCTGGATGTCGACCGACCTCGGTTCAGCCTTGCGCGGCTATGTGCTCTACGATACTGATTTCGAACCGCCCCTGGATGATCCCTACACCTTTGGCAAAGCGGCGGGTCTGGGCGACCTGGAAGCGATGTGCGCCACGCCGCCCCTGGAAATCGGCAACTTTGTCTGGCACGACCTGGATATGGATGGCATCCAGGACCCGGATGAGCCACGCCTGAGCGGTATCGCTGTTGACCTTTTCCTGGCCAATGGAACGCTATTGGGTTCGACGGAGACAGACCTGGAGGGGCGTTATTACTTCGATGCCAACCCCGAGACAGGCTACATCCTCGCCTTCGACAACTTTGATCTGTTGACCTTTGAAAACCTGGGGGATAGTGATTTGATCGACTCCGATGCTACCATGGCCCCCAATTTGGGGAACCCATGGGATGGTCGCCCCATTATTGAGGTCACGACCGGCGGACCCGGCGAAAATGATCACAGCCTGGATGTCGGCTTTATCTTCAGCGCCACAAGTGTTGAGCTGCAAAACCTGGGCGGAGAAGACACTTCCCGTCTGTGGCCGGTGTGGGGCGGCCTGGCACTCGGTGCTCTGTTGCTGGGGTGGTGGGCAGCGCGGCGGCGCATGGCCCGGCCTTAAAGCGCATTTTGTCAAGCCGGCCGGCCGGGCAGGCGTCAAACGCCAGCCCTAATTGAAAATGAGAGCCGCCCCATGCTGGCCGCGCGATTCGCGAATTGGGCCGGCTTGTGGTATCATATCGTGGGCTAGTCGCCCAGGACCCTGAAGCGCCACCCCTGCGGTGGCCTTTTTTGTTTTTCAACTGAAAGGTGCAATTGAATGGAGATGGAAATCGGGACCGTCAACCTGGTTGACATTAACGAGGAAATGCGCAAATCCTATCTGGATTATGCCATGAGCGTGATTGTGGCGCGCGCTTTGCCCGACGCCCGTGATGGGCTGAAACCAGTCCACCGACGTATTTTGTATGCCATGCACGATATGGGCTTGCGCTCCAACACCACCTATCGCAAAAGCGCTCGCGTGGTGGGGGAGGTCTTAGGTAAATATCATCCCCATGGTGAATCGGCCGTCTACGATGCTATGGTGCGCATGGCGCAAGATTTCTCCATGCGCTACACCCTGGTGGATGGGCAGGGCAACTTTGGCAGCATCGATGGGGATAGCGCCGCTGCCATGCGCTACACAGAGGTGCGGCTGGCGACCATTGCGACCGAGCTGCTAGATGATCTGGACAAAGAAACCGTGGCTTTTGAGCCCAACTTTGATGGCATGCACGCGGAGCCGACCGTCTTGCCCAGCCGTCTGCCCAATCTGTTGCTCAACGGTTCTTATGGCATTGCCGTGGGCATGGCCACCAATATTCCTCCCCATAACTTGCGCGAGGTGTGCGACGCGATTGTGTACCTGATCGACAACCAGGCGCGCAGCGATGAGGTGACGCTGGACGATCTGATGCAGTTTGTCAAGGGGCCAGATTTCCCCACCGGCGGCGAGATTGTGGGAACCGAGGGTATTCGCAACGCTTTTGCCACCGGCCGGGGGCGGATCGTCATGCGTGCGCGGGCGGAGATTATGGAGACGAGCGGCCGGTCAGAAAGACATCGCATTGTCGTGACCGAGATTCCCTTTCAGGTGAACAAATCGGCTCTCATCGAAGGCATAGCCGACCTGGTGCAGCGGGGCGTGATTGATGAGATTGCCGACCTGCGCGACGAAAGCGGTCGCGAAGGCATTCGCATTGTGGTTGAGCTGAAGCGGGGCACACAACCTCAAAAGGTGTTGAACCTGCTCTTTAAGCACAGCCAGCTCCAGAGCACCTTTGGGGTGCAAATGCTGGCCCTGGTGGATCGCCAACCCCGATTGTTGTCACTCAAGCGCGCCCTGCAAGTGTACATCGATCATCGCGTGGAGGTGACAACCCGTCGAATTCAGTTCGATCTCAACAAAGCCTTGCAACGGCAACACATTCTGGAAGGGTTGCGCATAGCCATCAATCACCTGGATGCTGTGATTGAAACTATCCGCCGCGCGGACAGCGCTGAGGACGCCCGCATTCAGCTGATGAGCCTCTTTGGCTTGTCAGAAAGCCAGGCCAACGCCATCCTCGATATGCAGCTGCGCCGGCTGGCTGCCCTGGAGCGCCAAAAGATTGAGGCTGAGTACCAGGAGGTCACAGTCCAAATCGCCCACTTCCGTGATATTTTGGCTGATATGAACAAAGTCCTGGCGATTATTCGGGAAGAAGTTTTGCTGCTGCGCGACAAATACGGGGATGCGCGGCGGTCGAAGATTACGCCCGGCGTGAGCGGGTTTGATATAGAGGATACCATTCAGGATGAAGACATCTTGATCAGCCTGACCCAACGCGGCTACATCAAGCGCACCCCGGTCAAGGCGTACCGCTTGCAGGGGCGTGGCGGCAAAGGGCTGATTGGCATGAGCACCCGCGAAGAGGATGAGCTGGAGCAGCTGGTGGCGGCCGGCTCCCTCAGTACCATTCTCTTTTTCACCGACCGAGGCAAAGTGTATGCCCGCAAGGCGTATGAGATTCCAGAAGCCGGCCGCACCGCGCGCGGCGCTTCCATCATGAACACGTTGCCACTCATGTCGGATGAGAAAGTGACCGTCGCACTGCCGGTAGCCAGCTTTGCCGAAGCAGAGTACATCACCATGGTCACACGTATGGCGCGTATCAAACGGGTGACGGTCAGCGAATTCGAGAATGTGCGCCCCAGCGGCATTCTGGCCATCAACCTCGACATGGACGATGAGTTGGGATGGGCCAAGTTGACCCAGGGCGATGAACATCTGATTTTGGTGACGGAGTTGGGGCAGGGCATTCGCTTCAATGAAGAGGATGTACGCCCTATGGGACGCACTGCGGCCGGCGTCAACGCTATGAGACTGGCCGAAGGCGACCGCCTGGCTGGAATGGATGTGATCTCCAATGGGCGCGATCTTTTGCTCATCACCCAACATGGGTATGGTAAACGTACCCCGGTGGAAGAGTATCGTCTTCAGATCCGCTATGGGGCCGGGGTGCGGGCTATGGATCTGCGCCATCCAGATGACCGCATTGTGGCGGCGCGGGTGGTGGATGGGGATGATGAGGTCACTTGCATCTCCAGCAACGGCATCATCTTGCGCACAGCCGTCGCCAATATTTCGCAACAGGGACGCATCACCCGCGGGGTGCGGGTGATGGAGTTGAACGATGAGGACGTGATAGCCTCAGTCGCTGTCATCCGCGAGGGTAAATTCCGACAGGCGGTTGAACCTCCCGCCTAAAGGCAAGGACTATGCAGCGTTGCAAGGTCTGGCATTTGGTTGGGTTGATGTGCTTGTTGGGGTTGGCAGCATGTCAGGGGGAGGCGACGCCAACGCCATCCCAGGTTTTTCCTACTCCTACGGAAGTGGCAGCTTTGTTGGCGGTGACGAATACGCCGTTACCGGGGCTGGAGGTCGGTATGACGCCGGCCGATGTCTCTCCGGCCGCTTCCCCGCCGGCCCTGTTGCCCCCGACCACCCCATCGGGCGACGCTTCACCCTATCCCGCCCAGCCGACACCGCCGACCACGCCGACCGTGTTGCCCAGCCCCACAGTTGCCCCCCGGCCGCCCACGGCGTCGCCCTCCCCGGCCGCCTCGGCAACTTCCTCGTCGGCAACTAGCACACCTGAGACAACACCAACAGCTTCTCCCACACTTTCCCCTTCGGCAACGGCGACCCTGCCTGGTGGCGCCTCGGCCACACCTGACCTGACAGCCAGCCCAACACCTAGCCCAACGACTGACCCGACTCCCCTACCCACTGCGCCCTCCAATGATGATCCACTGGGTGATGCTGTGCGAATCGAGGAGGGTGGCTTCACCTTTCGTCCTATTCTGGGGTATGAAGTGGAGATTTTTGGCAGCACGGCCGCCCTTTCTCAACCCGATGGCGACCCAGAATATGGCCCTTTCATCATCCTGGCGGGAGGGATAGATGAGGAGGGTTTAACCCTGGAGGAGTTGTTGGCCTCTTTGACAGAAGGGATCGAAGCAGATGGGGGTCAGGTGACAACCCCGACAACTATTGTGGTTAACGGTGTAACTGGTTTGCGGGTTGATTATACCTTAACGGATGTAGAGATTTTGAGTGGCGGCATTACGGTCTTGCTGAGTGAAGACCAGATCTTCACCATGATCAGTGGCGCGTTGGAGAGTGTGTGGCTGGCAGGCTTCAATGACTTGCACGATGCAGTGCAAAACTCGGTCACTCTCTTCGATCTGACAACAGAAAACCCTCCCCCTGACGATCCGGTGGCGGGAGTGGTGTGGCGCGTGGGCGGCCCCAGCGACGTTCCGGGTGAGTTGAGTGCGCCCGGTGGCCTGGATATTGATGAGACGACCGGCCGGGTGTATGTGGCAGATTCCAGTGCTGGCGTCTGGGTCTACGACCTTCAGGGAAATGAGATCGATCTCCTGACGCCCGACCCGACCACGTTTGCCCCCTTTGATGTCAAGGTGGGGGCCAATGGCAACCTCTACACCACCGATCTTTTCGCGTTGGAGGACAAAATCGCCGTCATCTCGCCGGCCGGCGATCTGTTGTTTGGCTTTGGCGATGAGGGGGAAGGCGAGGGTGAATTTGGCTCCTTCAGTCCAGAGTCGATAGCCATCGGTCCCGATGGGGTGGTGTACGCGCTGGATGAAAATGTAGATGGACAGGGAGCGCCCATCGTCCGCATTCAGAAGTTCAGCGCGGAGGGTGTTTTTCTCGGCGCCATCCCGGTGCTAGAGTCAGACTTTTTCCTCGGCGGCTCGGTGGCTGTGGGGCCAGACAACCATGTTTATGTGGCGAGCTACTGGGACGACGCTGTTTTCCACTACGGCGCAGACGGCGCTTATCTGGGTAGTCTGGGGGAGGCGGTCATCGATGGGGCCGGCCCATCCGCCATCGCGGTTGATGATGATGGCAGCCTGTACGTCTCGGTGATTGCGCCGGCCAGTATCTTAAAACTTGATGCCAGCGGCGCGTTGCTCGACCAATTTGGCGTCAACATCAATGATGGCGATCAGGCCTGGAGCGAGGGGGGCTTTTACAGCCCGGAGGGTGTGGCGGTGTTGGGTGATGGTTCGCTGGTGGTGGTCAGCGACTGGTCAGGCGCTTTCGCTTATGTCACGGCTTTCGACTTTGACCCGTAAGGGGTATCCGACCGTGACACCAGGTCACGCACGCCGGCATCCATTTGCGGCAGCGCCAGCCAGGCAACGCACAGACCAAACCAGGCCCCAGTGGCCGTGCGCAAAAAGGGTGTGCTCTCACGCACTGGCAAGTGTTCCCCGATCCAGGGGATGGTTAAGCCATAGTAGCCAAAGAGCTGGCTGAATCCATCCAGCGCAATAGGCCCCATGCCAATGATCACAAACCAGATGATGGGCAGGGCGTTGATCTGCCAGCGTCGCCGCGCCGCCCCATAGGCCACGCCCCCAATCAGCAGAGCGCCAAAGATTGCCATATCTCGCTCGCACAGCGCCATCTTGTACCCCAGCTCCATATTCCCCACAAAGCGTCGCGCCGCAGCGAAAAAGCTCACCCAGTCGTCGGCCGGAATACCTTGAAATTCCGGCAGCGTTTGAGCGTAGGTCTCAAAGGGGGTGACATGAGGCACATGCGCCAGCTCACGGGGATACACCCCCTGTTCGCCATACAGAAAAAACGACCGGAAGGCCATCTGGTGACACATAGGGGAGTAGATGGTGTAGATGAGCCGCGCCGGCCGTTCCAGACCGAGACTCATCAGCGAAGGGGCCAGAATGGGCAAGACCACATAAATGCCCACCAGGGTGTTGAAAATTGTCAGCCAGTGACGCGAGAAAAACCCCGGTTGACGGGTGGTCGAAGGAGTCAGAGGAGCCATGAATCACCTATCTTACGTTGTCGATAGAGGCGGACGCAGTCGGCGGCCCATAGAGTGGGGCTAATTGACATAGCCGGACCCCAGAGGCAAACTGGCCGCCTCCGCCTTTTTGGTCGCCAGTTCGGTCGGCGTGAGAGTTTCCATTGGCAGCGAGGCGGCGCGCCAGGCGTATACCCCACCGTTCAAGTTGAAAATATGCACCCAGCCCTGGGTGTGCAACAGCCCGGCCACCTGGCGACTACGCCGGCCGGTGCGACACACCAACACAACCTCCCGCGAGGGAGGCAATTGCAAAGGTGAGTTGAAAATGCTGGGCATGGGGATGCACACCGAGCCGGGAATATAGCCATCCACCGCCCACTCTTCCAGTTCCCGCACATCCACCACCAACGGAGGCTGGCTGCTGGAAAGACGCGCCCAGAGGTCGGCCGGCTTGATGGTCGGTGCTTCGTGGGCTGGTTCCACATTACTCAGCAAGATGAATTTGGGGTTGGGGGATTTGGGCAACTTTTGACACTCACGCCAGGCTCGCACCGGGCAGGCATAGATGCACAGCGCCGGATTCAACACCTGATGGAAGAGGAAGGAGATGGCGGTTTCCTGCGCCAGAAAGTGATCCAGGCCAAGAAAATGATCGAAACCGGCCGCGTGCATCGTTTGCAACACCGGCCGCAGCACCCGCATCAGGTACACATCCCCGCCCTTTTGGCGATAGAGGCGGACGATAGTTTCCAACATATTCAGACCACTGATGTCGCAATGGTTGACATGATGCATCCGCAGCAACAGATAGTTCTGTTCCGGGTGCGCTTCCATATTAGCCCGAATCATTTCCTCAACATGGTGCACCGACCCAAAGTAGAGAGAGCCTTG
The DNA here is from genome assembly GCA_034435495.1 of Anaerolineae bacterium. Classification (GTDB taxonomy): domain Bacteria; phylum Chloroflexota; class Anaerolineae; order Promineifilales; family Promineifilaceae; genus DAOTXO01. Next base: position 123,884 of record DAOTXO010000021.1, on the reverse strand, counting down.
AATGGTCATCACGCCCAGTTGGGGGCAGACCGGCTTGTCCGGGCGGTGAGTAAAATGTTCAAAGCTCTCATCGGGCAATACCACCGGCACGCCGGGGGTGGCTGTTCTTTGGATATAGCGAACGAAGGAAACGATAACGCCAGCCAGGATGGCGTATTGCAATGGGAAAATGATCGCAGCCGCAAAGGTGGCTGCCATAATGACCGTTTCGCCGGCCGAGGTGTGCCAGATGCGACGCATGGCTGCCCGGTCTATCATAAAATAAGAGGTCACGATCAGGACAGCGGCCAGTGAGGTGCGGGGCAAAAATCGCGCCAGGGGCGACAGCAACAGCATCGCCCCCAAAACCCACAGACCAGAGAAGACACTGGACATCACAGTGCGCCCGCCGCTCTCGTAGTTGACGGCCGAGCGGGTGAAAGAGCCGGAGCCGGTGTAGCCCGAGAAAAGCCCGCTCAAAATGTTAGCCAACCCCTGACCAATGAACTCCTGGTTGGTGTCGAGGTGTTGACCTGACTGCGCCGCCAGGGAGCGTGCAATGGACATCGCTTCCACCAGACCGACGATGCCGGCCGCCAGCGCGCCGGCCCAAATGTGGGAGATAATGCTCAAATCCAGCTGCGACAACGGTGTGAGAGGAGGCAGCCCACGAGGAATTTCCCCCAGTACATGCACCCCATGCCTGGTCAGGTTAAGGCTGGCCACCAGCACTCCGCTAATTGCCATGCTGATCAACGCGCTCGGCCAGCGGGGACGTTTGAAACGCACCAGTAAAATGACGACCAGAGTTAGTAGCCCCACGCCCAGAGTCGGCCAATGGGTTTGGGGCAACTCCTGAAAGGTCGTCAGTGCTGTCTCAAAGAAAGAAGGCTGGCTAGGGACTTCCAGGCGCAGCAAGCTGTGCACCTGGTTCATGGCGATGAGTACCCCCGCCCCGGCCGTGAAGCCCACGATGACGGAATCAGCCACGAAATAAACCAGAAAGCCTATGTTGAGCAGCCCCAGGGCCAGTTTCATCAATCCCACCACAATAGCCATCAAGCCGGCCGCCAGAACAAACTCTGGCGAACCCGGTGCAGCCACAGCCAGAAGGGTGGAAAGGACGACCAGGGAGGCGGCGTTGGTGGGGCCGGTTTGCAGATGGTAGGAAGAGCCCCACAGCGCCCCAACGATGGCGGCCACAATGGCGGTGTAGAGACCTATTTGGGGCGGGAGCTCGGCGATCAGGGCATAGGCGATGGCCTGGGGCAGTAAGACGACGGCGACCGTCAGACCAGCCAGCGCGTCGGCCCGCAGATCGCCCTGGCTGTAGCGGCGCAGGTGGCGCCCCGGCTGCGTCAAGTAGTTGGCTGAGCGCCACACCCAACGTCGCAGAGGAATGCGAATGATGGCCGGTCGCGAACCCATGAAGCTTACCTCATAATATACCAGTGGGGCGCGGATGTTCTACACCCCTAAAGGCTTTCTGCTTCCAGAATGGCCTGGGCTGCCAGTCGCCCAGGTTCACCGGTGACGCCTCCACCGGGATGCGCCCCGGCCCCGCACAACCACAAACCCGGCACGGGTGTACGGTAGTTGGCCCAGCCCGGCGCCGGGCGCATATAAAATTGTTGATCCAGAGTCATCTCGCCATGATATAACGCCCCTTCTGTCAGACGGTAGCGTGTGGCCAGGTCGGCCGGTGTGGACAGCTGACTGGCGATGATCTTCTGCGGCAGGTCGGGGGCATACTGGCGCAGGGTGCGCAAGATGATGGCTTCCAGGCCGGGGCCGGCCGTCTCCCAGTCGCCTTGCCGCAACTGGTAGGGGGCATATTGCATCCAGATGGACATGACATGCCGGCCGGCCGGGGCTAGGCTGGGGTCGTTCAAAGAGGGCAGGCGAATGTCGAGATAAGGTTCAGGCGAGATCGCACCATATTTGGCTGCATCGTAGGCGCGCTCCAGATAATCGAGGGTGGGGGCGATTTGAATATGCCCCGACAAATAAGCGGCCTCTCCCTGGGGGAGCGCCGCGAAGGTGGGTAGATCGCGCAGCGCCAGGCAGAGGCGGGCCACGTTCCCCCGAAACTTGATGCGCCGTATTCCCCGAACAAAGGTGGGAGGCAACACCAGAGGGTCGACCAGGCGTAGAAAGGTTTGGTGCGGATCAACGCTGGAACATATCAGGGGCGCTTCCAACACGTCGCCGTCAGCCAGCTGGACACCATGCGCCCGCCCCTGACGGATCATAATGCGTCTGACGGGGGCATGGGTGCGCACGATTGCGCCGTGGGTGCGAGCTGCGACCGCCAGTGTGTGGCACAGTTGCCCCAGGCCGCCCTGTATCTGGGCCACACCCGGCGCGCCGGGGATGGCTCCTAAATGGTGGTATAACAGCACGTGGGCGGTTCCGCCGGAGCGTGGCCCCTGTTGCAAACCGGTGACGCCTGGCGCTGCCAGAAAACCTAAAACGGCGGGATGGTGAAACCAGCGCGTCAGCCATTCATAACAGGAGAGGGAAGCGATGCTCATGGCATAAGCGATCTGTTCCGGCCGGCTAAAGTCAGACATGGTCGGCGCGCCCCGCGCCAGCGTCGCCCCCAGGTATGCTGTTGTGCGTCGCAGCGTGTCGTAATAGTCGAGGTAGCGGTCGCCATCTTCCGGCGACAGGGCGCGGATGCTGGCAGCTGTGCGCTGGGGGTCCTGCCACAGCGCCAGATGCTGACCGTCGGGCAGAGGAGCGACAATCATGGGATCAGGAATGCGCCATGCCAGGCCGTGCGCCATCAGATCGAGGTCGGCAATAATAAAGGAGCGAAAGAGGCCAGCTTCATGGTGCGCACCATCGGCGCGAAAACCGGGGTGAAAGGTTTCCGTGCTGGCCGTCCCCCCTATGGTGTCTCTGGCTTCAACAACAACCACACGCCGGCCGGCGCGAGCCAGATAGGCGGCGCATACCAAACCATTGTGGCCGGCTCCAATCACAATTGCGTCATAAGCTTGTGTCATATCGGCGTTCCAACAAGATAGGGCGTAAGCCATGCGCCCCTACCTGTAATTGTAAAGCGAACAGGGTGAGAACCCAAATACCCTGACATTCTGGTTATGGATAGCTTGCCCAAATTGACAGCCTCGTTATACTTAGGCGCACCCTTCGGCCTATGTTGACCTCTCTTATTCAATGAAGGGTGACAAGTGCAGATGATGGAGAGGAACAGCGTCAGGCCGTTATCGTACCCCATCTGTGTGTCAATGGGCAATGACCGACCGAAGCATTGCCCCCACTTATTCTTCTTGGAGGAGAGAGATATGTTTAGACATTTAGCCCTTGCTCTAACTCTGATAGGCTTTGCTCTTGTGATTGTGGCTTGTAGTAGCGGCGGACAGGCTCCAGTGGAAGTCACCCGTCTGGTGGAAGTAACAGTGCTGGCGCCCTCGGATGTGACGCCGGAGGTGCAACAGGTACAGGTGGAGTTTGCCGGGGCCGGCGACACACTCCAGACCGTTCAAGAACGGGGTGTTCTCCGTTGCGGTGGTAACGCCAGCGTGCCGGGCTTTGGTTATCTGGACCCCGAAAGTGGCAATTTTAGTGGCTTCGATATTGACTTCTGCAAGGCGATTGCAGCCGCCATTTTTGGAGCCGGCGGAGCAGAGAAAATCGAGATCACGCCCACCACAGGGCAATCCCGTTTCCCTGTTCTGCAAGCGGGCGAAATTGATGTTTTGGTTCGTAATACCACCTGGACCTTAAGTCGCGATACAGCCCTGGGGTTGGATTTCGCCCCCGTCACCTTCTACGATGGACAGGGGATGATGGTGCGTCGCGACAGCGGCATCGACACCCTGGAGGATTTAGAGGGGGGGACGGTGTGCGTTCAGGCTGGCACTACTACAGAAAAGAATCTGGCGCAATACTTCCAGGTCATCAATGTTAACATCGAATCCAGAGTTTTCCCAGATGCTCCCTCAACGCTGGAGGCGTATGAGAGCGGCGCCTGCGATGGTTTCACAACCGATAAATCTGGTTTGGTGAGCCAACTAGTGTTGTTGGCGGACCCGACAGCCCACAAGATTTTGGATGAGGATATGTCTCGTGAACCTCTCGGGCCGGTCACCCGCCATGGCGATAACAACTGGAATGATGTCGTCTCCTGGGTGGTGCTATGCACCTTCAACGCGGAGTTTTTGGGGATCAATCAAGCCAATGTGGATGATTTCCTGGGCAGTGATGATCCCATCATCTCCGACCTATTGGGCGAGACGGGCGATTATGGTACCGCGTTAGGGCTGTCCAACGACTTTTGCTATCAGGTTATCAAGCAGGTGGGCAACTACGCCGACATCTACGACCGTAACCTGGGGCCGGATACACCCTTTAACTTACCCCGTGTTCGCAATGCGCTGTACACGGATGGCGGCTTGCTGTACCCGATTCCCTTCAGATAAGTTGGGGATTGCCGACGAATCAGTGGGGGCGGTTCACCCATCGCCCCCACTCTTGGGTTGAGGGTCGCCAGGCCCTTCCCCACCACCTCAAACAGGGCGTGACTTATGTCCACTTCGGGAGGTAACGCACCCTTAGAGGCGCGACCGGTGGAGCCTATCCCATTCTGGCGGGATGGGCGGATCATTGGGGTTGTGGCCCAAATCATCTTTGTTGTCTTTTTTGCCTTGGGGCTGATCTGGTTGTTCGGCAATGTAGGCGACAATCTGGAGCGCCTGGGGCCGGCTCAGTTTGTGTGTCGTCCTGGCTCGACCGAAGCTTATTCGTTGCGTTGCGCCTTTGACTTTTTGGACAGCGAAGCGCAATTTGATATTGCCGAAAAACCCATCTCGTATGCCACCAGTGATACCTATTGGCGAGCGGTGGCGGTCGGCGCGCTCAACACAATCAAGGTTTCTTTCTTTGGCATCATCCTGGCGACGCTGATTGGCGGGGCGGCCGGTATTGCCCGGCTTTCGAGCAACTGGCTTGTTCGCACTCTGGCGCGCTGGTACATTGATATTATGCGCAACACCCCCTTGTTGCTGCAGCTGTTCTTTATTTACTTTGTTGTTTTGCTGATAGAGTTACCCCCTATTGATCAGGCGCTGCAAATTTTGGGCCTGCCCATTTTTGTCAGCCAGCGCGGCGTCAACTTCCCCAGTCTGGTCATTCTGTCTTCGTTTGGCGTCTGGTTGGCGTTTTTAATTTTGGGTTTGATCCAGGCGCAACTGGTCTGGTATTGGCTCGGTCGGCGTGAGATTGAAACGAGGCGGAGCAGCAACCGCCTGGGTTGGGCCCTGGCGGTTTGGGTTGTGATCGCAGGCGTGGGCTGGATCATTGCCGGCCGCACCAGCCAGGTGGAAGGGATGATGGTAGCCCGCGCTGACCGCGTTCGCAGTGTGGAAGATATTGCTCTTCTCATGGAGCGTCGGCTGGGGCTGGCAGAGTTGCCTTTGTTGGCCGATCAGCTGGCGGCCGGCCAGATCGATCCTGCCCTGGTGGAGGAGCAGGCACTCAAACTATGCACTGTGGAAGGTTCCCCCTCGGAAGTCAACCTGACCGCCCAATTGCAGCAGCTGGGTGTGCCCTATCAGGTGAGACGGTTTGATCGCTCCGATCAAGTGACTGAGGCTTACAGTGAAGAGGGGCAGTGTGATCTTTTTGTGGCCCCCCTGGCAACTCTGGCGGGGGAGCGTGATGTGCTGGAGGAGGGCGACCGTCATCTGATTGTACCTGTGCCTGAAACGCCGGCGCGGCTTGCCGTCCCACGTATCGAGGGTTTCAACTTTGTCGGCGGCAATAAACTGACGGTGGAGTTTACAGGCTTGTTGGTGGGCCTGGTTTTGTACACGGCGGCCTTCATTGCGGAAATTGTGCGCGCCGGCATCTTGTCTGTCAGCAAAGGCCAGACTGAGGCGGCGCGCGCCCTGGGGCTGAGCGAGGGGCAACGTTTGCGGTTGATCGTTCTGCCCCAGGCGTTGCGGGTCATCATTCCCCCCATGACAAGCCAATACCTGAACCTGACTAAAAATTCAAGCCTGGCGCTGGCCATCGGTTACCCTGATCTGTGGCAGGTGATGAACACCATTATTAACCAGTCAGGGCGTTCGATTCAGCCCATTTTGTTGACCGCGACCACCTACCTGATTTTTAGCCTGCTGATCTCCTTTTTCCTCAACTGGTACAATCAGCGGGTGCAATTGGTGGAGAGATAAGCCATGAACGCCAGGCCTGTAGCACCCTCCTCGAAGTTAGATTGGAACCAGTTGGTGCGTGATCACCTGACCCGGAGTTGGTGGCTGACGCTGTGGTTGCTTGTGTTGGCCTACGGGACGCTGCGTTTCTTGCTGGAGCAATGGTCAGCGCGCCCGGCCGCCACAGGCGTGGTGCTGCTGCTTTGGGTAGGCACCCTTTTCTGGACGGTGTGGGGTGAATTGAACCACCGTCACAATCCCTTGACCTATTGGCTGCGCCACAACCTGTATAGCTCCATCACCAATGCGCTCCTGACCTTGATCATCGTTCTGGCGTTGATTGCCATCATCAACGCTTTGTATCGATATGCCTGGACATCGGCCAGCCTGACCACGATTCCTGCCACCGATATGCGGGCTGAAGTGGCCGACGTGACGGAGACGAGCATCTGTTTTCGGGTGGGACAGCTCGATGCAGCGGCCGGCCCAACCGCCCTGACCAATGTTGAGCAGCGCTGTTTCCCCGCCGCTGCCTACGTGCCCGATCTCTCCCAGGATGATCCGCGCCAGGTAAAGTTGGGTGAGACAGCGGCCGCCTTTTGTTTTGACGAGCAGCCGGGTGACTCTGAAAATGGCCTCACCTGCTTTGCAAGTGACGCAACCACTCCCGGCTTTTTCACCGTGACCACTGTTTTCAGCGGCGCTAATTGGGGCGCGGTGCGCGCCAACCTGACCACCTTGATGGTCTTTCGCTTCACGCGTGCTGAGTTGTGGCGCGTTTGGGTCTCGGTGATCGGCTTGATTCTTCTGCTGGCACTCAGCTGGGTTGTTTATAGTGGCCGCCTGGGCCGACCCCACCTGCGCCGCGTGGTGACACGCACCTGGTACATCTCACCGCTTGTGTTGTACATTTTATTGCGTGGCGCCCCGGCTCCGCCTTTTCCCACCGATAACCTGGGGGCCATTATAGGGGGGCTGGGTCAAACCCTGTTTGCCTGGCAGATGCCCACTTTTCCTCCCTTGCCGGGTTGGATGTGGCTGGCCACAGCGTTGGCCCCATTGCTTTTGGCTGTCAATGGTTGGGTGAACCGGCGTTGGCCGACAAGCTCAGACGCCGGCCGGCTGGGGCGCTATGCCCGTCTGGCCTGGCAGGTGGCCCTGGTGGGGGTGACGTTGCTGGCGCTCTGGACCCTTGGGCGCTGGGTCGGGCCGCTTGTGTGGGCCAACCGCGCTTTATTCGCCCTGGTGGGCATTCCCTTGCTTTATCTGGCCGGCCGGCGCTTCAGCGCCCGTTACCCGGCCGAAAAAGGAGAATCCGAGGCACGTCGGCTAGGGCGGTTAGCCTTGAGCTTCGCCTATGGAATTTTTCTGGTGTTGGGGGCGCTGGCCGGTTTGCAGTTGCTCTTCCTCATCGTGGGGGCCATCACCTGGCGCGGTGAGCAGGTCTTTGTTCCTCTCAACCCTGATGTGGATTGGGGTGGTTTTTTGCTGACCCTGATCATCACGGCCTTCGCCATTGTGGTTTCTTTTCCTTTGGGTGTGGCTTTGGCTTTGGGGCGGCGCAGCAAAATCCCCGGCGTCCCCGCCTGGTTAACCTATGGCGTGGCGGCGCTGGTTCTCGTCTGGGGGCTGCGCACGCAAACACCGCACCTGGTCGCCACAGCGCGCAACGAGTTGGAGTTAGCCCTGGCTTATTGGCCCCTGTTAGCCCCGGTGATAGCCTACCTCTTCCAGCGCGTTTGGCAGGGCAATGTGGTGGCCGCTTTCAGCACCCTGTACATTGAGTTCATTCGTGGCATTCCGCTCATCACGGTGCTCTTCCTGACCATCATCCTTTTCCCCATCTTTCTGCCGCCCAATGTGGAGATTTTGGGGACGTGGCGCGTCATGTGGGGCTTCACCCTCTTTTCAGCGGCCTATCTGGCGGAAAATGTGCGCGGTGGCCTCCAGGCGATTCCCAAAGGCCAGTACGAGGCGGCCGATTCTCTCGGCTTAAGTACGGTGGCTAAATATCGGCTGATTATTTTGCCCCAGGCGTTACGCACCGTAATCCCGACCATCACCAATCAGTATATTGGTCTCTTCAAAGACACTACATTGGTGGCCATTGTCGGTTTGCTGGATATTCTAGGTGTGGCGAACGCTATTGCGGCCCAGCCGGCATGGCTGGGGGTGCGGCGCGAGGCCTATCTTTTCATCGCGGTTTTGTATTATGTCATTAGCGCGGCGATGGTGAGATATAGTGACCGGCTGGAGAAGCAAACAGGTTTGGGTGAGCGGTGAGTTGATACGAGTAGATATGAACAGGAGCTTTCGATCATGACCATACAGGATACAGCGCGCTCAGATTCGGAGTACATCATCATCTGTCGGGATGTGCATAAATGGTACGGCGACTTCCACGCCTTGAAGGGGGTCAGTCTGCATGTGCGACCTGGCGAAGTGATCGTCATTGTGGGGCCTTCGGGGTCAGGTAAATCTACCTTCATTCGCACCATCAACCGATTGGAGGAGCATCAAGCGGGCGATATTATTGTGGATGGCATTAAGCTGACCTACGATATTCGCAACATCGCTGAAATCCGGCGCGAAGTGGGCATGGTCTTCCAGCAATTCAATCTTTTTCCCCACTTAACCGTCCTGGATAACATCACGCTGGCCCCCATGCAAGTGCGTAAATGGTCGCGGGAAAAAGCGGAGGAAACGGCCATGAAGTGGCTGGATCGGGTGGGCATTCCCGAACAGGCGCGCAAATATCCCGGCCAGCTATCGGGCGGTCAGCAACAACGGGTGGCGATTGCGCGCACCCTGGCCATGGAGCCTAAAATTTTGCTCTTCGACGAACCTACTTCGGCGCTTGACCCAGAGATGATCAAGGAAGTTTTGGACGTGATGCGCGACCTGGCCGGGGCTGGCTACACCATTTTGGCTGTTACCCACGAGATGGGATTTGCCCGTGAGGTGTCGGATCGCATCATCTTCATGGATGCCGGCCTGATTGTGGAGGAGAGTACCCCGGCCGTCTTTTTCCACAATCCCAAACAGGAGCGCACCCTTCTCTTCTTGAGCCAGATTTTGAATCATTAAGGTGAGGCGTTGAACCAGGGGAGGGGTTGACGAGCAGCGGCTTCGATGGGGGTCTGTCGCCCGGCCGCTACCCCGGCCACCTGTTCCCAGCGAAAGGCAGCGCTGTCGGCCGGGGTGATAGCCTGAGCAGAGGCGAAGGCGTCGCGCATGGTGGGCGTCAGGGCAGGGGGCAAATTTTCCCAGTAACGTGTGCGCGTTGCCACAGAGGCGCGCGCTGGAATGGCGCGGACGCTCAGAGCGGTGGGCGCTTCCTGGCTGAGAAAGTGGAGCCAGGCCCACACGGCCTGGGGGTTGGGACTGGCGCTGCTGATCACCCCCCCGGTGACGTTGAGAGGAATGCGCGCCGGGGCGGCGTCGCCGGCCGGCAGAGGCAAAACCGCCAACGGTTTCAACAACAACTGAAACTCATACTGGCCCGGGCTATCGATCCATAGGGCCGTTTGGCGCTGGCTGGAAAGCAGGTTGAGATGGGCCAGCTGGCGCGCGTCAGCGTCCAGCGTGACCAGGTTGGCCAGGGGGCCGGCCGGGGCCAACTGCCCGGTATACCAGGCCAATGTTTCCGCGATGGTGGAAGAAGCCAGAGGGGCCGCCCCCTGACTGTAGGCGTAGGCATATAAGGTGATGAGCGAGGTATCCACATAGCCGTAGAACGGCCCGGCGCTGGCATCCCTTTGCCTGTGCGCCGCCAGGGCGCTGGCGTAAGCCATCATCGTATCCCAGCGCCAGTCACCGGCCGCCACGCCGGCCGCGCTCACCCCCAGACGCTCCCCGTCCAGAAAAAGCAGCGGCATCTCGGCCCCCAATGGCAACAGCCAGAGCCGCTCCTGCCACACCCCCCCGGCCCATATCTGCGGGTAGAAATCATCACTTTGAAAGCCGGGCGTGCTGGCTGCCAGATCGGTTAAATCAACTGTCTGGCCGGCTGCTATGAGCGCCAGGGTGGGGGTGAGGATAGCGCCATCCACGGTGGGCAACCAGGCCAGGGGGGAACCGGGTAGGGCGTCGCGATCCACCAACTCGACGGCCAGGCCGGGGTGCTGCGCCTGAAAGCGTTGCGCCAGATAACGCAAGCGGGTCAGCTCTTGCTGACGGTTAGGAACAGCAAAACGAATGACCGTCGGGTTCAAGCGACTGAGCAAACGTTGTTCCAGGGCAGCCCAAAAAGGAGCACCCGGCGCGCCGGCCATATCCAGGCCTAACAGATGGGGAGAGGGGATATACACTGTGTTAGGGGCAGCACTGGCGCCGAGGCGGTCGGCAACTATCACATGCCAGGCGGGACAGGGTGCAGAGCAGGCGCGCGCCAGCCGGCCGGCCACAAAGTCGGCTATCTGTTCGGCCCATACCATGTCCGCCTGGGGCAGGTTGAGCGTCCCCCAAGTATAGGTCCGCGACTGCGTCGGCCCCCAAAAGGAGGCCGAATGGGCTATCTGTTGCAAACTATCCCCCTGGCGCGTCAGAAAGATGAAGCGCTGCCAGTCCCCGGCTTCATCTTCCCAGCTGACCGTGGCCCAGATGTCATCTCCGTGTCGGAAAACCTGGGTGACCTGGCCGCCGTTGGCCAGCCAGCGCTGCCCCTCTGGGGTAAGATGGGCGGCGCGCCAGGCGGGATCATCCGCCAACAGGGCGAAGAGTAGCTCACCATCTTTTTGTTGGTAAGCCAGCTGTTGCAGTTCCAGGAGGTTTTGGATTGCTTCCAGGGTGCGCTTGGTGTGCTGCGCCATGTACTGCTGCCCGGCCAGGGCCGCCGCACCGACCAGGAGCAGCAACAACAGGGCCCCGCGCCATAGACGGCGACGGGGTGCTGGGGAAGGGGCAGCCCAGTTGAGAGGCTGGTCTTCAATTTGCCACTGAAGTGGATCGGCCATGCGCGCTTGCCTTGTGTGGCGCGCCGGCGTTTTAGAGACGGGGAACAGCGCGTGTCAGGCGCTCGACCGCCTGTTCCAGGTCTCGCATGGCGGTGGCGATGGTGAAGCGCACATGCCGTTCGCCGCTGGCGCCAAACTCAATTCCGGGAGTGCCAGCTACGCCTGCATCGAGCAGAGCGCTGGCAATTTCTAGACTGTTGCGTCGGGTGTGGGTGAAGCGAGGGAAGAGATAAAACGCCCCCTCTATGGAGGGACATTCGAGGCCAGCAATGTTGTTCAGGGCGGCGACCATAAAGTCGCGCCGTGTGCGATAAGACAGGCGCATCTCCTCCACCATCTCCTGAGGACCGGTGAGGGCGGCCGCCAGAGCTATCATGCCAAAGGAGGCGGCCGAGGTGACGGTCTGACTGTGAAGTTTTTCCGCCAGGCTGATAATGGGGGCCGGCGCTACCATCCAGCCCAGACGCCAGCCGGTCATGGCATAGGCTTTGGACAATCCATTGACAGTGATGGTGCGCTCGGCCATGTCGGGTTGCCCTGCCAGCGGAATGTGCCGCCCCTTAAAAATCAGGCGCTCGTACAGTTCGTCAAAAATCACATACAGGTCGGCTTCGACCGCTACCTGCACAATGGCATCTACCTCGCCCTGGGTTAGAACCCGGCCGGTGGGGTTGCAGGGGGAGTTGATCAACATGGCTTTGGTGCGCGGCGTCAGACTGGCGCGTAACTGTTCGGCTGTAACCTGGAAATTGGTTTCGCCGGGCAGGCTGACGGGTATGGGCACACCGCCCGCCAGCTGAATCATGGGGGGATAGGAAACCCAGGCTGGTTCCAGGTAGATCACCTCGTCGCCGGGGTTGACCACCGCCGCCAGACCAAGATAAATGGCCCATTTACCCCCCGGCGTGATGATCACCTGTCGGCCGGGGTCGATGCTCAGGCCGGTATCCGCCTGAAATTTGGCTGCAATCGCCTCGACAGCTACCTGCACTCCTTTAGCTGGAGCCGGGTAATGCGTATCCCCATTTTCAATCGCGGCCAGCGCAGCAGCGGTGATGTGGTGGGGAGTATCAAAATCAGGATCGCCCCCGGCCAGCGAAACAATGTCGCGGCCGGCCGCCCGTAGGGCCTTCGCTTTATCGTTGATGGCCAGCGTGGCGGAGGGGGGAATGTTGCGCAACAAGGTGGATAACGCCTTCATGTTCTCCGTCCATAAGGTTTGGCGGCCGCGCTCCTCAGGCTTGCCCAATTGGAAAAGGGCAGGCCCAACCAGTGCACAGGGCCAAAAGTTCGGAAGATTGTAGCGTGTGGGCGAAGGATATGCCAGCCAGGTCAGACCAGCGCTTGACGTTCCTCATCACTCAGAATGGCAAAGGTGGCGCTGGCGCTGGCAATCAAGGTATCCTGCTGCATCACCTGGCACTGGGTTGTGATGGTCCGCGTCCCTTTGTAGATGGCCTGGGCGCGAGCTTGCAAAGAGCCGGGTCGGGCCGGGCCGTGGTAGCGCAGGTGCATATCTTGCGTGACGAGATTGAGCGAACCCAGCCGGGTGTAAGCCGCCACCCCACAGGCGTAATCCGCCAGGGCGTAGGTGACGCCTCCGTGGGCGATGCCGTGGGGATTCAGGAGGTGAGGCTTCACCTCCAATGAGATCAGGCTGCTGCCCGCTTCTGCCTGTTCAATGACAACGCCCAGAATATGCCCAAAGGCATCCCCCGGCCAAGCGCGACCGTGGGCAATGGTTTCCAACACCGAGTGGGCGACCGCCGCTGTGGTGGAAGATAAAGTGTCCAACAAGGCGTGGCTGGCCGCGTGTGGCGTGGCTGCCGACGCGGGTGAGCACGTTGTCCGCTCCTGGCGCAAGGCGCGTTGTACCGCCGCGATGACCTCATCACTGGTGAAGGGTTTGACCAGATAGTCGCTGGCCCCGCGCCGGAAGGCTTCAATGGCGCTTTTTTCTGACCCGTAACCAGTTATCAGGATGACGGCCGGCCGGGTTGGTTCCAGCCTCAGCGCTTCCAAAATATCTAGCCCGGTCATGAGGGGCAGGTTGAGATCGAGCAGTACCAGGTCGGGTTTTTCGGCCCGAATTTTATCCAGGGCAGTCGGCCCATCCAGCGCATAGGACGAGCGGAAGCCGGCCGTCGGCAACAGATAATCTGTCAGGTAATGCACGATTTCTCGGCTGTCGTCAGCAACTAAAATGTGGTAGGGTTGCGACTTGGCGGATGGTGAGGTGGACATAACGACATTTGATCCGATGGTTGGGCTGGGGGGATGATCTTGGTCACGCGAGTCATTCATGGGATAAGCTCATAGTACATGGCGATAGTTACGATTCACCTTAATCTGAGAGGTGGTCGCCCCTCTAGTCGGCCGCCGGCCGACGTTGAGCGTAGATGTCGCCGGAGGGGGCGTGGGGCGGCTGGCGGTTGAGCCAGGCTTGCAATGCGTCGGGCGTCATCCAGGGGCTGAGACGAGCGCTTTCCCCAATGGCGTAAGCGTAGCGGTAGCTGCCCAGCTGGTTGAGTCGTTCCAGGCAAGCTGTGGCCCGCTCCCGCGTTGCCGGAATGTACTCGAAGGAGAGCGCCGGTAGCGTCTCGTGTAAGCCTTGTAGGGCGGCCGGTTCGGAACCTTCGATATCGATTTTGCAAAAGACCGGCCGGCCATATTGGCGCAGCAACGCATCTAGCGTCAGCACAGGCGTCGTCAGACGTTGATCCCAAAGGACATTGGCAAAACCGGGTGTGCGGCTCACCTCTGCTGCCCAGGTTGGCTCCAGGGTGGAGAGGGTGGGGGTGCGGCTGCTGATTTGCAAGACCGCCTGGCCGGGCGTCGCGCCGACAGCGGCGCGTACCAGAGTCACCTGGGGGTCGCGGCCAAATTGCCACGTCAGCCAGCGTTGGCAAATGGGCTGGGGCTCCACCGCCACCACCCGCGCCCCCAGTCGTCGCCACAGCCAGGTGCGCTGCCCCACGTGCGCCCCCAGATCGAAGCACAGGTCGCCGGGTTGGATGAAGAGACGATAGAGTCGCAACAGCCGCCGCCAGCGCCAGAGCAGCGGCACATAATACATGCCCAATGAACGTCCCAAACCGAGGTTCATCATGGTGAGCGACCAGCCAGGGTGTGGAGAAAGGTGCGCGCCTGGGTCATGCTTGTCTCCCAGCCGGGGAAGGCATCGAAACGGGCGCGCGCTTGCAAACTGAGGCGCAAGAGTCGAGGGCGGTCGTGAGCCAGTTCCAACAGGTAGCGCCGCAAGGTTTGGGGATCGTGGGGTGGGCTGAGCAGCCCATCTTCCCCGTGACGCACCACTTCGGCTGCTGCACCGGCCGAAGTCGCCAGCGCCGGCAAGCCAAAGCCTTTGGCCTCCACCAGAACAATCCCAAACCCTTCGTAAGCGGAGGGTAAAGCCAGGAGGTGGCTGCGTCGGTACGCTTCAGCCAGTTGCGCCGTTTCCAACCGACCCAAGAACGCGACGGGCAGAGGGCGGCGCTGCAACCAGGCATGTAGCTGTCGGGTGTAAGCTTTGTCTACCCCTATATCCCCCACGACGGTCAGGTTGACCAACCCCGGCGGCAGGCCGGCGATAGCTTCCAACAGGGTGTGCAAGCCCTTGCGCGGTTGCAGATTGCCAACGAAGAGCAGCTGCAGCGGGTTTTCCTGGACGCGTTGGCGAATGAGGTCGGGCGTCACCGGGTTGGGGAAACGGTCGCCGGCCGGATAAGCTACCGCGACCGGCCGGTTGACGCCGGCCAGCTGCGTCACCACCCGCCGCGTGGTGTGGCTGTTGCACAACCACCCCCCCACACTGCGCAGATAGTGTTGTTCCAACCAGCGATAGAGGGAACGAGCCGGCCGGGGGTGGAGTTCGCTACAGCGCAGGTGGTGCACAATGGCTACCATTGGCCCTCGCAGGCGCTGGCTCAGACGAGCATTCAAGAAAACAAGCGAGGGATGGTTAAGCTCATCCTGCAACACCAGATCGAAACTTTCCCAGGCGACCGCACGCTCCCAACCGTTCCAGTTGTCGGCCAGACTGCGCCCATAGCGACGTGGGGGCAGGCTGATGATGCTCACGTCGTCGCCCTGAGCGCGCAGGTGGTGTACCAGCCGTCGGTCGTATAGATAACCGCCGGAGAGCGTTTCCAACGCGCCATAGAGGATAAGTCCGCAACGCATGATGGGGTGTCTACGCCCAGGCGGCGCGATAACTGGCCCAGGCGTTGTCATGTTCCCACACCACCACTGTCAGTTGGTTCAGCCGTTCTGTGGGTAGGTGGGGCAGCAACGCCTGGCATAAAATGCGGGCGAAATGCTCCAGGCTGGGGTTCAGGCTGGCGAAGGCGGGTTGAGCGTTGAGGGTTTGGTCGCGATACTGGTCAAGCACAGCGTCGAGTTGTGTTTCAATCGCCACAATATCCACCAGATAACCATGCTCATCGAGCGCTGGCCCCTGTAGCTGCACATCAACCACATAGGGGTGGGTGTGCAGCTGATTTTCCGCCCCCCAATCACCGCCGATCAAATAATGTTGCGCCAGGAAATGACGGCGCACGGCTACTGTGTACATAGATGTTCACCTACCTGGCGGCCGGGTGATCGGGCGCTCCACCCGCCGCTCCCATGGCGACGGTTCTCAGAGCGCCGCCGGCCGCTGATGTTTAGGATAGTGGTTAGAATCGAATTCTATGTTATTATCCCGCCAGGGAAAATAGCGACGCCGGTGTTAGTTGAAACACCGGCCACCGGCCGGCTAGAGGCAGCGCGGTTGGGAAACCGCGGCTACGTTGTGGATTACCTATTCACTTTTGGAGGAGAAACATGATAGTATCACGCTTGTGGCGTACTCGCTGGTATGGGTTGTTAACCCTGCTGGCGCTGTTCGGTTTGTTGCTGGCGGCCTGTACACCGGCCGAGGAGCCGGTTGAGGAAGCCCCGGCCAGCGACGCCGGCACGGAAGGTGGGGAAAGTGAGGAGGTGGCTGAACCGCCGGCTGAAGAAGATGCTGGATCGGCCGAACGCAAGGTGGCAACCTTTATTTTCACCCAGGAGTTTGACACCCTCAACCCGGCCTACACCAATATGTGGTTTTCCAGCATCACGCAGCAAATTTGGAACGCCGCTGCCTGGGATTTTGACGCCAACAACAATCCCCGCCCCGTTTTGGTGACCGAAATCCCCACCCTGGAGAACGGCGGCATCTCGGCCGATGGCACAGTACTCACGCTCAATCTGCGTGACAACATTGTGTGGTCAGATGGAACGCCCATCACCTCAGCCGACTTCCAATTCACCTGGGAGATGGTGACCAATCCGGCCAACACCGTCGCCTCCACCTACCCCTACGATCTCATCACAGGTTTGGAAACCCCTGACGAACGCACCGTGGTAGTGAGCTTCGCGGAACCTTTTGTGCCCTGGACGGCTACCCTCTTCACCTTTATCTTGCCCCAACATGTGCTTGGCCCGGTCTTTGAGGCGGATGGTTCGATAGACAACGCGGCCTGGAACCTGGAACCCACCGTAGGGGCCGGCCCCTTCGTTTTCAGTGAATGGGAATCGGGCAGCTTCGCCCGCTTTGTGCGTAACGAAAATTACTACGGTGAACCGGCCAGACTGGATGAAATCTTCATCCGCTTTGTGCCCGACGACGCCTCGCAGGTGGCCGCCCTACAAACGGGCGACGGCGATTTAGGAACCTTCATTGCCTATTCAGACATCCCCACCTTGCAAGAAGCTGGGGTGGATGTGCTGACCGTCTTCTCCGGTTATAACGAGGGCTGGTTCTTCTACCTGGGTGAGGACGGGCATCCCGCTCTTCAAGACCCCAATGTGCGCCAGGCGATTGCGATGGGCTTTGACCGTTTCGCCTTGAACGAGGATCTGTTGCTGGGGTTGACAAAGCCGGCGGCCACTTTCTGGGACAACACTCCCTACGCCGACCCATCTGTCGAAGCGTGGCCCTACGACCCTGACCAGGCGCGCGCATTGCTCGATGCGGCCGGGTGGGTCGATACCAATGGCGATGGCATCCGCGACAAGGATGGCGTGGAGCTGGTGTTGGTGCATGGCACAACCAACCGTGAAATTCGTCAGGATACTCAGGCGGTGGCCCAGCAACAACTGGCGGAGATTGGTGTGAGGCTGGAGCTGCAGAGCTACGCGGCCGATATTTACTTCGCCAGCTATAGCGAGGGTGGCCCGTGTGGCAACGGCCAGCTTGACATCTGCGAGCATTCTACCTCCCCCTCCTTCCCCGACCCCAATACGAGTCAGTTCATGTGCCGCGAGATTCCGACCGATGAGAATCCCACCGGGATCAATGATCAAAAGGTGTGCGATCCCGATCTGGATACGCTCTTTGAGGCGCAGGCTGTTCAGATGGACTTCAACGCCCGCCAGCAGACCTTCTATGAAATCTCACGCAAGATTTATGAAGATGTGTATTGGTTAGGCGTCTGGCAAGACCCGGACATCTGGGCAGTGAGCGGCCGGTTGGAGAATGCCAGCATCTCTGGCGTGACGCCCTTCTACAACATCGCAGAGTGGGATATCGCGCCTTAACCCCGGCGCGCCGTTCTCACGCTTGGGGCGGGTCTCAGACCCGCCCCTTCTTGTTCTAACCTGGAGGAGATCCCATGGGTCAATATGTGTTACGTCGCTTGCTCCAGGCGATTCCTCTCTTGTTTGTGATCAGTCTCATTTTATTTGTGCTGTTGCAAAATATTGGCGACCCGCTGGCCATGATGGGCGGCCGGCAAGCCACACGTTCGGCCGACCGCGAACGCCTGGCACGCCAGTTGGGTCTGGACAAACCCGTCATCATCCAATATCTGTATTGGTTGGCCGGCAATGATTGGGCCAAAATTGATATGGATGGGGATGGGGTGGAGGAGACCCCCGGCCAGCGCAAGGGGGTGCTGCGGGGTGATTTTGGTATGTCGCTGGTGAGCCGGGGAAAAACGGCTATGGAGGTGATTGGGGAACGGATTCCCAACACGCTGCTACTGATGATTCCCGCCCAGATTGTGATTGTGGGCTTTGCTCTGGTGGTGGGCATTTACTCTGCCCTGAACCAATATTCGCGCATTGACAATGTGCTCACCACCTTTTCTTTCGTCGCCTATTCCATGCCCATCTTCTTCATTGCTTTGGGTTCCATCTACCTGTTCGCCGTTTTGTTCAACCGCTGGGGTTTACCTGCCTTGCCAACGGTGGGTATGTTTGAGCCACAGGTGGGCAAAACGCCGGGGCAGGTGGCGCTGCACATGATTTTGCCCGTTTTGAGCATTGCCTTTATCAGTACGGCCGGTTACAGCCGCTACATTCGTGGAACCATGTTGGAGGTCATCAACCAGGATTACATTCGCACCGCACGCGCCAAAGGGCTGGAACGGCGTTACATTGTCTACAAACACGCTCTCAAAAATGCGGCCCTACCAATTGTGACGGTGGTCGGCCTCGACCTACCCTTTTTGCTGGCCGGGGCGGTGGTCACGGAGCGCATTTTCGCCTGGCCCGGCATGGGCCGCCTCTTTCTGGATCATCTGGAGCGTGGAGATGCGCCGGTGGTCATGGGCATTTTAATGATTTTGGCGACCGCCGTGGTGGTCTTTCAGCTTTTAACCGACATCGTCTACGCCTGGCTCGACCCCCGCATCCGCTACGAGTAGGCAGGATAGCCGACGCCCTTGGGCCAGGGTGGGACAGGATGAACAAGGTAAGCGCCCCCAATCTTTTAACCCCAGTCTCACCATCCAGAGGAGGATGAGATGGAATCACCCGTAGCATGGCCCCGGCCGGAAGGCGGTGAATTAGAAGCCCCTCCCCTGTCGTTAAGACAAATGGCGTGGCGCCGTTTTCGCCGGCACAAACTGGCCCTGGTTGGCATGTTGATGTTATTGTTGCTCTTTGTCTACGCCTTTGGCGGCGCATTGGTCTACAGTGAAGCTTACGCCAACCGTACCGAAACCGGCATTCGTTTGCAAGGCCCTTCAGCCGAACACCCCTTTGGAACCGATACCACCGGCCGCGACATTCTGGCCCGCACCATCTACGGGGGACAAATTTCGCTCCTCATCGGCGTTTCAGCCGTGGTGTTGGAGCTGATCGTCGGCATTGTCATTGGGGCGCTGGCGGGTTACTACGGGGGGTGGATTGACAGCCTGTTCATGCGCTTCACCGAAGCTGTTTTAACCATCCCAACCATCTTCTTGTTGCTCGTGATGGCCAAGTTCTTCTCCGGGCGCATTCCTGACCTGGAACTGTTGGGGCGCACCTTCAGTGGCAGCGTGATTGTCATCATTGTCATCATTGGCCTGACGAGCTGGCCTTATCTGGCCCGCATCGTGCGCGCTACCTTTCTCTCCATCAAGGAAAATGATTTCATCATGGCGGCCCGCGCCACCGGCACACCCAATCGTCAGATCATCTTCGGCCACATTTTGCCCAACAGCGTTGCCCCTATCGTGGTTTCTGCTACCCTGGGCGTCGCCAACGCCATTTTATCCGAGGCGTATATCAGCTTTTTGGGCCTGGGTGTCCAGCCGCCGACCGCCACCTGGGGCAACATGATCACTGGGGCTTACAACTACATCGAAAGCGCCTGGTGGTTGTGGTTTTTCCCCGGCTTATTGATTGTTCTGACCGTGATGAGCATTAACTTTGTGGGCGACGGGTTGCGTGATGCGCTCGACCCCCGCAGCCGGCCGCAATGAGCCGTTGAGCAAGGCCATGATCCAAAACGTTTTGCTGGAAGTGAACAACCTTCAGGTGCATTTTCACACCCCGGAGGGAACTGTTTACGCTGTCAACGGCATTTCCTATCAAGTGCGTGAAGGAGAAGTGGTGGCCGTGGTGGGGGAGAGCGGCTGCGGCAAGTCGGTGAGTATGATGGCGATTCTCGGCCTGATCCCCCGCCCGCCGGGTGAGATCGTCAGCGGCAGCGCTCTCTTCCTCAACCGCGATCTGCTGCGCCTACCAGAGGAGGAGTTGGAGGTCGTCCGGGGGCGCGAGATCGGTATGATCTTTCAGGACCCTATGACCTCCCTCAACCCGGTGCTGAGCCTGCGCATCCAGTTGACGGAAGCGTTGCGTCGCCATTTTGGCATGGATCAGATGACGGCCGATGCACGCGCCGTGGAGTTGTTGGAAATGGTTGGTATCCCCGATCCGGTGCGCCGGTTGGATAACTACCCACACGAATTTTCTGGCGGGATGCGCCAGCGGGTGATGATCGCCATGATGCTGGCGTGTAACCCCTCGTTGCTGATTGCTGATGAACCCACTACCGCCCTGGATGTGACGATTCAAGCCCAAATTGTGGATCTCGCCATGCGAATGCGGGAGATGTTGGGCATGGCCCTGATCTGGATCACACATGATCTGGGGGTAGTGGCCGGCATGGCGGATCGGGTGTTGGTGATGTACGCTGGCTTGATCGTCGAGGAGGCCAGCGTTTTTCAACTCTATGAAACACCGCGCCACCCCTACACCCTGGCTTTGTTGGCCGCCTTGCCCCGCGTCGACCGCCGGCGGGAAGGGCAGCTGCAAAATATCCCCGGCGCACCGCCCAATCTGTCGCTCAAGCCCCAGGGATGCCCCTTTGCGCCTCGCTGCCGCTATGTCCTGGAACGTTGCCTGACGCAACCGCCCCCCTTGCAGGAGATCGCCCCACAGCATAAGATTGCCTGTTGGGTGGATGTCACCACAGGAGGCCCACGATGAACGCTGCCGCCCCGAATGAACGCCCCCCGACCGCTCAGCCCCCTTTGGTGCAGGTACGCGGCTTGAAGAAACATTTCCCCATCCGGCGGGGTCTCATTTTTCAACGCAAAGTGGGAGCGGTGCAGGCGGTGGATGGGATTGATTTCGACATTCACCGTGGCGAGACGCTGGGGTTGGTGGGGGAAAGCGGCTGTGGCAAAAGCACCGTGGGGCGCACCATCCTGGGACTGTATCCGCCAACGGCCGGGGCCGCTTTGATCGATGGCTTGAACGTGGGAGCAGCGACGCCTCAGGAGTTGATGGGTCTGCGGCGCAAGGCGCAAATGATCTTTCAAGACCCCTTTGCCTCGCTCAACCCACGCTGGACGGTGGATGCGATTGTCGGGGAACCATTGCGGGTGCATCGCCTGATTCCCAACCGCCGCCAACGCTCGGAGCGAGTCAAGGAGCTGTTGGAATTGGTGGGGCTCAGCGGCCGGCATGTCAACCGCTTCCCCCACGAATTTTCTGGCGGGCAGCGTCAGCGCATCGGCATTGCACGCGCGCTGGCTTCTTCCCCCCTGTTCATTGTGTGCGATGAACCCATCGCGGCCCTGGATGTCTCAATTCAGGCCCAGGTGGTAAATTTGCTAGAGCGGTTGCAAGATCAGCTGGGGTTGACTTATCTTTTCATTGCTCATGATTTGAGCATGGTGCGCCATATCTGTGACCGTGTGGCGGTGATGTATTTGGGGCGGATGGTGGAGCTGGCTGACAGCGACGGCTTGTATGAGAACCCGCTCCACCCCTACACCCAGGCCCTGCTTTCGGCCGTGCCCATCCCAGACCCACGAGCAGCGCGTCAGCGTCAGCGCACGGTGTTGACTGGGGATGTTCCCAGCCCGATTCACCCTCCCAGCGGTTGCCGTTTCCACACGCGCTGTCCCATTGCTCGCCCCTATTGCGCCCGCGCTGTGCCGGAGTGGCGCGAAGTTGCTTCCGGTCACTGGGTGGCATGTCATGAGGTGGAACCGAAACAGTCGCCGACCGCCTGATCGAGCGAAACGTCGGCTTCCAGCCGGCCGACCGCGCCTGGTTCGTAGTAACGGCTTTAGCCGTTGGCCGGCTTCCAGCCGGCCGACCTACATGACATCAACACCATGAACACTCACCTCCAGCTAGGAACCGCTATCGGACAACCGGGAACCCGACAATATGGCGCGTGGGAAGCCTTCACCTTTCCCACCGGGCACACCGAATTCCTGCCCGTCATCATCGCCCAGGGCGCGCTAGATGGCCCCCGTTTCTGGCTGACGGCCGGCATCCACGGCCAGGAACACGCCGGGCCGGCCGTCATCTACCGTGTGTTAGATTCCTTGCCTTTGTCACGTTTGCGCGGTGCGGTGGTGGCGTTGCCTTTGTTGGCCCCGGCCGGCAGCCGCACCATGCGCTACATTCCCTACCACGAGTCCAAAAACCCCAACCGTCTGTGGCCGGACGGCCGGCCGCGCCGCGAAGGAGTGGATGTCGCGCCTCCCTCCCCGCTGGAAGCCGCTTACGCCCGCCTGTTGGATAGCATGTTGGAACAGGCTGATTACCTGATTGATTTGCACAACCACAACATTGGCTCCATCTCCTTCGCCTTTCAGGATCGCATCCTGTACCGCGCCGATGGTGATGCCAGCGCTGCCCGCGCCGCAGCCGCCCAGCTAGCTGAGCAACAAGATGCCATGCTGGCAGCTTATGGGCACACTGTTGTGGGGGAGTTTGCGGCTGAAAAGTACCTGGACAATGAATTGCACCGCTCCACCTCGGCCGCCACGCTCTTCCTGGGACAAATTCCCTCCTTCACGGCGGAGTTGGGGGGTGGGGAAGTACCCGACCCGGCCATTGTGCAGGCGGCGGCGGCCGGCATTCGCAATGTATTGCGGTGGGCCGGTCTGTTGGACGACGCCCCGGAGCCGATCACGGGCATCAAGTTGGTGCAACCGGGATATGTGGCGCGGCGCTGTCTGGCTCCACGCACGCCGACGGCCGGCGTCGTTTTGCATTGTGTCGAGCCGGGGGATATGGTGCAGCCAGGGGACGTGGTGGCTGAGTTGCGCGACGTGTGGGGCCGGCCGATTGGCGAAGGCGTCTTGCGCAGCCAGCATGAAGGCTTTGTCGTTGCCCGTTCCCACGGCATCTTCTACCACGCCGGTCAGGCCATCCTGACCCTGGCCATTCGCGAAGACAGTGAGCGCTTCTCCCCCTACCCGGCCGACTATTTTCGATGAGTCCGGCCACCAGGCGCGGAAAAGCCACCAGAGATAAGGAGTTTGGAGATGAGCGAGAATATCCTGGCAAGGTTGTTTGAACACAACAACTGGGCCAATCAGCAAATCATTGAGGCGTGCGCCGGTTTGAGTGAGGCGCAACTGGACGCAGAACCTCAATCCGCTACCCTGGGGAGCATCCGGCGCACGCTGTTGCATTTGGTGGCGGCGCAGCGCGCTTACCTGTCGCTTCTGACATTGCCGCTTGAACACAGGCCAACGGTTCCGCTGGCTTTTGAGGAGTTGGAGGCGACAGCCCGCAGCAGTGGCGAAGGGTTGCTGGCCCTGGCGCGCGACCCGTCCAACCCCATCCTGGCGCAGAGACGTCAAACACGCGATGGGTATACGACGGAACCCTGGGTGGTGATGGTGCAGGTTATTAACCATGCCACTGAGCATCGCGAGCAGATCAAGAGTATGCTGACGGCGTTGGGCATGACCCCGTCAGAGATGAGCGGCTGGGACTATGGAGAGTCCGTCCAGGCCCTCATCCCACCCCCGGCCTGATTCTGGTAAGGTAAGGTATAGGGCTGGTGTTTTTTGCTCGTCGCTGGGGCAACCACGCGAGTGATGATGGCGCTGAAAATCGATGGAGAAAGCGCTATGGCATCCTGTTCCCTTCTGGCAATAGACATGGGCAGTTGTCGGAACCCCTTGTTCTGCCCCCGGCGTCGTATTTCAGTTGTGAGCCGCACTGGTATGATAGAAACTAGATACAGGTACACATAAGGGCTTGGCCATGATCAATCGCAGTGTTTTAATTGTTCGTCCCAAACAACCGTTTCTCGACTGGGCAAGGGGGCTGGACGATTCCGGTCTGCTGCCCGATGTTGAGGGTGAGCAAACGGTCTATCTCGTCCCTGAGTTTGATGATGAGGAGAGTACCCAGGCGATTATCGAGACGATTTATGCGGTCGTGTTCGAGAACGAACTGTGGGAATGGCACGCCGACTCGTCAACCTGGCCGGCTCATCGCGACCTGGCGACTTTTCTTAAATGGTTTTCGCTTGAATGGCACTCTGTCGTTGAAGATCTGTGTGCGTATGCCCTTGTCGACTATAACGACGAATAAATGACGGACATCGCAGGCAAGGAATGTTATGTTGATTATCTTGCCCTGTCTCGATTCGGATGACATGGCGGCCGGCCGGCGGCACGAGCTGGCTATCCCCCGTGATGTGGCGGCTGCACTAGGGGAGTCGGCGGTGGAGGCGGCTGTCAACGGCTATTATGATGATGCCGACGGCGTGCGGGTGGATTGGAGCGGCCGGGTGCAGGCGGCTTGCCTGGCCAGGGTCAGCATCCCGTCCGATGCCAGCCTGCCAGCGCGTGAGGTCGTTCGGTGGCCGGAGACGCGGGTTCAGGTTAGCAATGAAACGACGCTGGGCGCGGCGCGGCGACTGGTTGAAAGGGGCTTGAAGCCGCTGGCGCTGAATTTTGCCAATGGGATTGAGCCTGGCGGAGGCTTCCGTAGCGGGGCCAGAGCGCAGGAGGAGGTTCTTTGTCGCTCCTCCGCTTTGTATCAGACGCTGGTGGGCGATCCGATGTATGCGGCGCACCACCGACGGCCCCGGCCGGATTCGACGGATTGGGCCATCTATTCCCCCGCTGTGCCTGTCTTTCGCACCGATGCGGGCGTGGCGCTCAAACAACCATGGCTCCTCAGCTTTTTGACGTGCGCTGCGCCCTATGCACCGAGGATCGGTCAGCCGGAAGCGGGTGATCTGTTGCAGCAACGCATCCATCGCGTTCTGGCGATTGCGCGGGCTTATGGCTATGCAGCACTGGTGCTGGGGGCCTGGGGGTGTGGTGCTTTCGGTAACGACCCTCACCGCACAGCCAGGGATTTCCGGCAGGCGCTGGAAAATGAATTCCAGGGGGCTTTTGCCGACATCCTGTTTGCCATCACTGACTGGTCGCCAGAGAGAAAGTTTTTAGGGCCTTTCCGAGAAGTATTTGCTTCAACCTGAAAACCAACCCCTTTTATGGGTCATCTGGTGACCGAGAGAACACTTAAAGCTTACCTCGTCTACCCCCCCCAAGGGATTTCACGCCGGGCAATCCATTGGTCAAAGAGATAGTGGATGGGAGGACGTGTGCTTTAGGGATAAGTGAGCAAGGTCTGCAAACAGTCGCCGGGGTTTTGATCGAGGTGGTGGTAGGCGACAGAGGCTTGTTCCAGGGGCCAGTGGTGGGTGATGAGTTGTGCCACAGGCAGAGCGGCTAGTTGTTGCCAGGCCACATCTAGCCGGCGTGCTTTATCCCAGCGACCGCGCCAGCGGGGGGCCAGAGTGCTGACCTGGCTACTGCGCAGCTGAATATGGCGGCGGTGGAAATCGCCGCCCAATGCCAGAGGGGCGCTTTTCTGACCATACCAGGAGCCAATCACGATACGTCCGTTGTACCCCACCAGACGCAGCGCCAGATTCAACCCTTCAGGGTTGCCGCTGACTTCGTAGATGAGGTCGTAGTCGCCGGCCGCCTCCATCTCTTCAGGCGTGCTGGTGACACTGGCCCCCCAGGCAGTCGCCAGGGCGCGCCGCCGGGCATGGTAATCCACCCCGGCTAGGCGCGCCAGCGGAAACCGCGCCAGCACATAGGTGATCAACAACCCCACAACGCCCAAACCCAGCACCGCTACCCGTTCGCCAATAACCGGCCGGCCGTCCATCACCAGACTGACGGCTGTTTCCATGTTGGGTAGCAGAGCCGCTGTTTCCGGCGTGACGCCGGCCGGCACCGGCTGTAACGCTTCCACATGGGCGACAAAACCACTTTCATGAGGATTGAACGCCAGCACCGGCCGGCCCAACCAGGTAGCAGGTACGCCCTCCCCCACTTCTTCCACTTCCCCCACAGCCGCGTAGCCATATTTCAGAGGGTAAGCCAGGCGGCCGGCTAACGCTTCCAATGTTACATCGGTGGGCAGGTCGGGCGGGAAATCCCCACGGTAGATAAGCAGCTCTGTGCCGGCGCTGATGGCGGAGAGCCGGGTGCGCACACGCGCCTGATGCGGGCCAACGGCCGGCCACGGTTCAGCGCGCACCACAACCGTGCGCGGCGCAGTGAAGTAGAGCGATTGGCGTAACATAGGAAGCTGTTGCTAGGGCAACTCACCGGCAATAATGGTGTCTTCGCCCAGCTGCCAGGCGTGCACCTGGCGTAGACGAGGTAAGGGAAGACGCTTTTCCACCGCGTGCAGCCCTCCCACGTAGACGGGGGCAATGGTGATCACAACCCGATCTACCACCTGATCTGCCAGACAACTGGTCAAGACATGCGCCCCGCCTTCCACCATGAGGGAGCGGACGCCCCGTTGCGCCAACAACTGGAAAGCCTCCGGCAGAGAAATCCACCCATCGGGGCGCGTTGGGACCCGCAAGACCATAGCCCCGGCCGCTTCTAGTTGCGCCTGCCGTTCCAGGTCGGCCGTTGGGCCGGCGATGAGCCAGGCCCCACGCGCTACCACTTGAGCGGTGGGGGGGCAACGCAGCTGGCTATCCAGCACGACGGGTTGTGGGTGGGGGCCGGAGGCGTAGCGCACTGTTAGGGCCGGGTTGTCAGCTACGATGGTTCCCACCCCCACCAACAAGGCGTCATGTTCTGCTCGTAGCTGATGAGTGAGGCGACGCGACGCTTCCCCGCTCAGCGCCAATGGCTCGCCGCGCCGCATGGTCAAACAGCCATCCAGGCTTTGGGCATAGCTGAGGGTTACGGCCGGGCGTTGCTGTGGCGCGGGGCCAACCCCATCTAGCAAGTCATCCACTTCCAACCAATGTTGCAGGCGTTGCTGTTTAGCTGTCAGGTAGCGCCGGTTTTCGGGGTAGACGCGCGGTGGCAGAGGAACACGGCCGGCCACCATTGTTCCCAGGCGTTTCAGGTTTTCTACCTTGGCCGGGTTGTTGGTTAGCAGACGTACCGCCTGCACCCCCAGGTCTTGAAAAATGTCATGCGCGGCCGTGTAGTCGCGAGCGTCGGCCGGATGACCGAGGAGCAAATTGGCGTCCACTGTGTCAAACCCCTGGTCTTGCAGGTTATAAGCCCGCAGTTTATCCAGCAGGCCAATGCCCCGTCCCTCCTGACGCAAATAGACCAGAACGCCGCGTTCTTCTTGCCCAATGTGCGCCAGCGCCTGGTGTAACTGGTCGCGGCAGTCGCACCGCTGCGAGCCCAGAACATCGCCGGTGAAGCATTCTGAATGAACGCGCGCCAAAACTGGCTCCAGACCGGTCACATCCCCCCGCACCAGCGCCAGATGTTGATTCGCGCCTGGGCCGGCGCTGTAGAGATAAAGTTGAAATTCACCGTAAGTTGTGGGGATACGAGCCTGCGCCTGACGTTGCAGGCGCGCCTGTTTCAACGCCATGCATCTTTCCCATGTTCAGAATGTTTTTAATTGTAGCGCAATTGAGGTCAGGGGTCAGGGTGTTGTGACCATTTGCACAAAAGAGAGGAGAATGGCGTTGAAGGCCGGGGCGGCCTCTTCCATGGGCATGTGGCCGGCGTTGGGGATGACGCTGAGCTGCGCGCCGGGGAGTTGGGCGTGCAGTCGCCGGCCGGCCGACAACCGTAGCCAGCGATCCTCCTCGCCCCACACCACCAGGGTCGGCGCTGTGATGGCGTCTGGCGGGGCGGGCAATCCGTTTTCGCTGCCATCCCGAATAACGCCCAACAGTCCCAGATCCCAATCTTGCGCCTGGTACGCCCGCAGATAACCGGCCGCCACCTCCGATGTGACAAAATGAGGATCGGCGTAAGCGGTGCGCAAACGGGCGATGATCTTGTCGGGCGTCAGGGTGAGACGCAGAGCCAGTTGTCCCCAGCGTTGAAACGGCCCCCAGGCCAGCAAGCGAGGGATACCGCTGCTGCGTCCTTCACCGGCTTGTTGGAACGCTCCCCCATCCACAAAGACGACCCCCAGGGTACGCTGGGGATGGCGCAAGGCAAAATGCGCCGCCACACTGCCCCCCATGCTGTGGCCGACCATCCATCACCCCTTGCTCAATGTCTAGCTGCGTCATCACCTGGGCGATGAAGTCCGCCTGGGCGGCGTGGGAGTAATCTTCTTCTAACCGCTTATCCGCCAGACCGAAGCCCTTCAAGTCTAGGGCGACAGCGTCGTAGCCGGCCGCAGCCAACGCCGGCAGCGTCTCGCGCCAGCTAAAGGTGGAGCCGCCAAACCCGTGGATTAGAAGAACGGTGGGAGCGCCGGCCGGCCCGGCCCGTTCTACAAACGTGCGCACCCCGTCCACACTGACAAAGCGTCCGTTGGAGGGCGCCAGCACAAGTGAGTCTTGATCCGGTTGCGCCGGCAGAGGAATGATATAAGGCAGGATCAAAGCTGCGCCGACGAGCGCTGCTAACAGCGCCAATAGCCAGCGCATTAAGCGCGGTAACATGCAACAACTCTCCCTACGGTGGGATGGGAAACAAGATGTAAAAAGATCATATAGAGCACTCCGGGCGCTGTAGGTCGGCCCCCGCCTGCGCTATAATGGAGACGGAGTAGCAGCCCGACTACCCGATGAAGTCACATTTGGTCCCGGCGCGTCTTTTAGCAAGCGGCCGCCGGCCGCCTGATGAAGTATAAGCAATGAAGCCGGGTTGGTCTACTGGTTGGCGCAGCGTGGAATGGCTGTATCTGACGCAGGTCAGGCGCGGCCAGCGGCAGTGGGTTGTGGGTATGTCTGTTTCACAGGAAATCAAGAACCGGTTGGACATCGTGGAAGTCGTCTCGGCCTATATGCCGCTGCGCAAGGCCGGCCGGCGCTACACCGGCTTTTGTCCTTTCCATCACAATGTCAACACCCCCTCCTTCTATGTTTTTCCTGAAACCCAAACCTGGCACTGCTTCGGAGCGTGCGCTACGGGAGGCGATGTTTTCAGTTTCGTCATGCGCAAGGAGGGGATGGATTTTCGCGACGCCTTGCGTTTTCTGGCGGACAAAGCTGGCGTGCGCCTGGAAGAAAGCGCACCCCAGGATCAGGCCCAGCAGGCGGCCGAAGATCGGCTGGCGACGCTCCTGGAGACAGCCGCTGACTATTTTCACCAGCTTTTTCTCTACGCTCCACAGGGGGAGATAGCTCGTCGCTATGTGGAGGGGCGCGCTTTCTCCGCCACCACGATTGAGACCTTCAAATTGGGCTACGCACTGGATTCCTGGGATGCCTGTCGCAACCACTTTCAGGCCCAGGGTTATAGCCAGGAGGAGATGCTGGAGGCTGGCTTGTTGACCCTGAACGAGGAGCGAGGTGTCAGTTACGACCGCTTTCGCCACCGTTTGATGATTCCGATTCGGGATGTTCAGGGGCGCGTGGTGGGGTTCGGGGCGCGCACTCTGGATAAAGATGGGCTGCCCAAATACCTCAACTCCCCCCAAACCACCCTTTTTGACAAAGGGCATTTGCTGTTTAACCTTGACCAATCACGCCGCCATATTCGCGAGGCGCGTCAGGCGGTAATTGTGGAAGGGTACCTGGATGTTTTGCAGGCGTGGCAGGCCGGCTTTCGCAACGTGGTGGCCCAGATGGGCACGGCGTTGACTGAGGCGCAGCTCAATTTGCTGAAACGGTACACGCGCCAATTTGTCATTGCTCTGGATGGGGACGCGGCCGGCCTGAAAGCAACCTGGCGTAGTCTGGAGGTAGCGCGTGATACGTTGGATCGGGAAGTTGAGAGCCTTTTCGACGTGCGCGGCCTGGTGCGGCATGAAGGGCGTTTGAAAGCGGATATGCGCGTAGCCGCTTTGCCCGAAGGATGTGACCCCGACGACCTGATCCGACGCAACCCGGCCGATTGGGCGCTGTTGGTGGAGCGCGCCCGGCCGATTGTGGCCTACGTTATGGAAGTCGCCACCCGCGACCTGGACATGACGGACGCGAAGGCCAAGTCGGCTGTGGCGCACCAGCTGGCCCCGTTAATTCAAGATGTCGCCGACCCGGTGGAACGGGATCACTATTGGCAGGCGCTGGCCAGGGCGCTGCGGGTGGATGAGCGCGCCCTGCGCCGCCTGCGACCAGAAGAGAAGGGCTTTTCCGTGGCGACTGCCCCGGCCGCTGCCCCGGAGACGCCAGCGCCTCCCGGCGATCAACGTCAAACCCATTATTTGCGCACCTGCCTGGCCAACAGCTTCCTACTCCGGCGGGTCGATCAGGTTTTGCTCCGTGTTCAACAGCCGCCGGTGGTCGCCGATGACTTTGCTCTGTTTGAAGATCGAGCGGTGTGGGAAGGGTTGCGGCGATGTAGTCTGGCCGGCCGGCAAGTTGTCTCGATTGACGAATTGTGCGATAGTTTGGATATTGCCCTGGCAGAACGCGTGCGCGATCTCTGGGGGATGGCGGCGATGGAGCCGGCCGAGCCAGAACGATTACCGGACAAATTAGCGCGCTCTGTCCTGGATTGGCGGCTGGACAAAGTTCGGCAGATGCTGCGCCAATTACGCCAATTGGTGGCGGAAGCAGAAAGCGCCGGCGATTGGGAAGCTCTGGAGATGCATCGCGCTCAATCGCAAGTTCAGGTTATGCTGCACGCCAGTATTAACAAGGCCAAGCAAGCGTTAACGGCGCCAGCTTAAGGCGGTGTTGGGTAAAGGGGCGCCTTATGGACCATCATGTACAAGATGAATTCGACCCAGAAGCGGAATCCGAGCTAGATGTCGAAGTTGATATCGAGGCCTTTCTCAAACGCGCCCGTCGTACTCGCAAAGTCGATGAGGTGGACCTCCAAATGGTTCTGGAAGCTCTCGACGAAGCGGAAACGGAACAGGTGTATGCCGCCTTACGTAAATATGACATCCAGATCATGAGTGAAGAAGATGAAGATTTAGAGGATGAGTTTTTAGAGGAAGGCCTCTTGGCGCAGATGTCGGGCGACGATGGGGATGAAGACCTGATAGCCGACGACAGCTACCAACAGCCGCTGGAAGATGACCCGGTTCAAACCTATCTACGCGAGATAGGCCGTGTGCCACTCCTCTCTCCGGAGCAAGAAATCTGGTTGGCGACGCAGCTAAGCGCCGGCAGTGAGCTGGTGGTGTTGACTCAACAAGCAGTGGACGAGGGCGCGCCAGAACACCAGGTGCAACAACACACCCTGTTGGATAACTACCGACGCTTCTTAAAAAGCTGGCGGCGGGCCCTGGAAGCGGCCAACCATCTGGACGTTCAGCCGCCCGACCTGGACTTGCTCATCAATGAGGCGCAACTGCTGCGCCAGGGGTGGCAATCTCAAACCAACTCCTATCTACGTCGCTATTTGCAAGATGGTGAGTGGGGGCAAGATGAAAAGTGGACGGATCTGGCCCAAAGCGTGTTCGGTCTGGTGATGGCTATTTACTTGATGCCCAACGCTGTCTCCAACCAACTGGCGGCCTATTGGCGCAAACATGGGGAGCCGGAAAGCGAAGAGAGTGTGCGTCAGACTCTGGCCCAGATCGATATTCAGGTTTTGAACACCAATGCAGATATGATTCAAAGCCTCCAGGACGAGGCCAAAAGTGCGTTGACGCGCTCCAATTTGCGTTTGGTGGTCAGCGTCGCCAAGAAGTATATGAACCGGGGTATCCACCTGCTCGATTTGATCCAGGAAGGCAACGTGGGTTTGCTGCGGGCGGTGGAGAAATTTGACCCCACCAAGGGGTATAAATTTAGCACCTACGCCACCTGGTGGATTCGCCAGGCGGTGAGCCGCGCTATTGCCGACCAGGCGCGCACGATTCGCATTCCGGTGCACATGGTGGAAACCATCAATCGTATCATGCGCACCCAACGGGAGATGGCGCAGCGTCTGGGACGTGACCCAGGTACGGAAGAGTTGGCCCTGGAGCTGGATTTTCTCCTGCCGGAGGATGTGGAAGCCATCAAGGGAGCCTTGAAGGATAACCGGCCGGTGGATCACCACTTGCAGCGCAAGTGGCGTCAGGCGGGCAATAAAATTCGCAACATTCTCAAAATCTCCCAGGACCCCATGTCGTTGGAGACGCCGGTGGGTCAGGATGAAGACTCAACCACCTATGGCGACTTTATCCGCGATGAGGGAGCGGCCGAACCGGTGGATGCCGCTTCGCGCGAGTTGTTGCGGGAACAGATTCGCAATGCCTTAGATTTCCTGACGGAGCGCGAGCGGGAAGTATTGGAGATGCGCTTCGGTCTCAAAGACGGGCGCGACCACACGTTGGAAGATGTGGGCAAGTATTTTGGCGTGACCCGTGAACGCATTCGTCAGATTGAAGCCAAAGCTCTGCGCAAGCTGCGCCATCCCAGTCGTAGCCGTGGCCTGCGCGACTATCTGAGTTAAACATTCCTTCCGCCCCCCCGGCCGGTCGAAGCCTCGCCGACCCCGTCCAGGCGTATTGCCGCTCCTATACGCTTGTGATAGAATGCACGAAATCCGCGCCCTGGCGGCGTCACCCGAATTTACTACGCAAAGCTGGCTGGAATGGAAAACGAGACACTTCTTTTATACTTGCCTGTAGCTGTCCTGTTCGGAATCGCCTTGTTCTTTGCTGTGTTGCTGCCTGTGCTTTCGCTCAGTTTAGGGCCGCGCCGGCCAACGGCCCGTAAGTTAACTCCCTACGAATCAGGTATGACCGCCATTGGCGTGGCGCAGCGTCGGCTGCCGGTTAAGTTCTACAAAATGGCGGTGCTCTTCATTCTGTTCGACATTGACATCATCTTTCTCTATCCCTATGCGGTGGCGATGCGAGAACTGGGCTTGTTTGGCCTGGGCTCCATGTTGATCTTTGTCGTCATCTTCGTCCTGGGCGATATTTGGGTCTGGAAAAAAGGAGTCCTGGAATGGGAGTAGAACAAAAATTGGGCAATATGGGTGTGGTGACGGCGCGTCTGGAAGACCTGGTCAACTGGGGACGCACCAATGCCATGTGGCCCATGCTGTTTGGTCTGGCCTGTTGCGCCATTGAGATGATGGCATCCCAGGCCTCGCATTATGACGCCTCGCGCTTCGGCATGGAGCTGATGCGCCCTTCCCCCCGTCAAGCTGATTTGATGATTGTGGCCGGCCGCGTGTCGCGCAAGATGGGCCCGGTTTTGCGTCGGCTCTACGACCAAATGCCAGACCCCAAGTGGGTCATCGCCATGGGGGATTGTGCTTCCTGCGGCGGCATCTTCAACAACTATGCCATTGTCCAGGGGGTGGATGAGATTGTGCCCGTGGATGTGTATGTGGCCGGCTGTCCCCCCCGCCCGGAAGCGCTCATCGATGGCATCATGACACTCCACGAAAAAATCCGCACTGAAAAATTGACGGACTGGGCCTGATGACAACCCTACACGATCACCTGGTGGCTCACGTGCGTGCAGCACACCCCGAGGCGCTCCAAGAGGTCATCGACTTCCGCGACGAGCGCACACTGGTCATTCAAGCTGAACATCTCCTGGCGGTCGCCCGCTTGTTGCGCGACGATCCCGCGTTGCAATTTAACTTTCTGGAAGACATCGTCGCCGACGATTATCTGGATGCTTCTCCCCGCTTCACTGTCAGCTACCATCTCTACTCTATTCCCCACAAGACGCGCATCCGGTTGTGCGTGGGGGTGGAAGACCCCGACCAGGGGCCGCCCACCCTGGCTCCTCTCTGGCATATTGCCTCCTGGTTGGAGATGGAGGTGTGGGATTTGATGGGCATTCGTTTCCAGGGCAATAAAAATTTGCGTCGGCTCTTTTTGCCGGAAGATTGGCAGGGCCACCCCTTGCGCAAAGATTACCCTCTGGGGTATGAAGAAGTGCAATTCTCTTTCAACTACCGTGAGATTGACGCCAAAAAACCCTACGCCCAAGATTAAAGGACGGCGGCTTGACAGGACGTCCACCCAGGCTGGATGTCCTGTCGTTGAGAACCCACTATGACCATCATAACCCCCGGCGGCGACGCCGTAAAAGAATGGACTGTCGAAGAGCTGCGCGCCAAGTTCGGCACCCTGATGCCCATCAGCAGCGAGGAGAACCTGCTTCTGAGCATGGGGCCGCAACATCCTAGCACCCATGGCGTCTTGCGTCTGTTGGTGGAGTTGGAAGGGGAAAGGGTGGTCAACCTGGCCCCTGATATTGGCTTTCTGCACACGGGCATCGAGAAGAACATGGAAGCCAAAACCTTCACCAAAGCGTTGGTGATGACCGACCGCATGGATTATCTGGCGCCCATGTCCAACAACCTGGGCTATATCATGGCGGTCGAAAAACTGGTGGGGGTTGAACCGCCGCCTCGTGCTGTGGCGATTCGCATGATCTTAACAGAGATGGCGCGAATTGGCAGCCATCTTGTCTGGCTGGGGACGCACGCGCTCGACCTGGCGGCGATGTCTGTCTTTCTCTACTGTTTTCGCGAACGGGAGTATATCCTGGATGTGTTTGAGATGTGCGCCGGCCAGCGCATGATGGTCAGTTACTTCCGCCCCGGCGGTTTGTGGCGCGATGTGCCCGAAGAGTTTGAACCGGCCGTGCGCCAATTTCTCGACTTCATGCCGGCCAAGATCGCCGACTACGAGGCCCTGCTCAAAAACAACCCCATCTGGTTGCAACGCACCCGCGGCATTGGGGTTATCTCAGCCGAAGAAGCCATTCAGTGGGGTTTGACCGGGGCCAGCCTGCGTGGTTCGGGGGTGGATTGGGATTTGCGCAAGGCCAACCCCTATATGACCTACGATCAGGTGGAGTTCGATGTGCCGTTGGACACAGATGGGGATGTCTACGCGCGCTACGCCTGTCGGATGCAGGAGATGCGCGAGAGCCTGCGTATTATCCGCCAGGTGTTGGATAAAATGCCGGCCGGCCCGGTGCAGGCAGATGATCGCAAGGTTGTCCCGCCACCGCGTTCTGAATTGGGGCGCAGCATGGAGGCGGTCATCCACCATTTCAAACTGTGGACGGAAGGCTTCAACGCTCCGGCCGCGGCTGTTTACCAGGCCATTGAATCCCCGCGCGGCGAATTTGCTTGCTATTTGCGGGGCGATGGCGGCCCCAAGCCGGCTCGGGTGCATTTCCGCACCCCCAGTTATGTGAATCTGGCCGCCCTGGCGACGTTGTCCCAAAACAGCTTTGTCGCTGACCTCGTCGCCGTCATCGGTTCGATTGACATTGTTTTGGGTGAAATTGACCGTTAGGTAGGAAAATTAAGCTGGGGGCGGGTTGTCAACCCACCCCTATATCACTGGATAGAGGGATGGGTTTACTTACACAGCGGTACAGTCAAGAGATCGCCACCATTTTGCAGCGTTACAAGGATAAACGCTCCGCTATCTTGCCCGTGATGCATCTGGCGCAACAGGTATATGGCTACATGAGCCTGGAGGCGAAACAGGAAGTGGCCCAGGTGTTGGAGCTGGATCCCACCCATGTCCTGTCGATTGCGGGCTTCTACACCCTTTATTATGAAGAACCGGTGGGGCGCTATGTGCTGGAAGTGTGCGACGATCTGGCCTGCGCTTTGCGTGGCGCGGATCAGTTTCTGGATAGGCTGTGCGACCGCCTGGGAGTGGAGCGCGAAGGCACAACCCCAGATGGTCTTTTCACCGTCAAGAATGTGATGTGCATTGGGGCCTGCGACCGCGCGCCGGTGTTGCAGTGCAATCTAAAGTTTCACGAGAATATGACGGATGAGAAGGTGGAAGCGTTGTTGGCGCAACTGCAGGCCGAGGCGGCCGGCGCGCCGGCCGAACCCTCTGTGGTGGAGCAGATTATCGCCGACTATGCCCGTGCATAGGTGGGGCTGATAACCACGACGCTCACCTTATACCTTGACCCAACGCGCCGGCACTCGACGCCGGTTATGCGCACAGGAGTCATTTGATCATGGACTATGTTCTGTTGCGGCATCGGGATATTCCTGACATTCATCAACTTGAGGTCTACCGCGCCCACGACGGCTACAGCGCGTTGCACAAAGTCTTGACGGAATATCAACCCCAGCAGGTGATCGACCTCGTCAAGGCTTCCAATTTGCGCGGACGGGGTGGGGCTGGCTTTCCCACTGGCGTCAAATGGGGTTTCATCCGTCCTGGCTCGCCGGAGGTGTATGTGGTCATCAACTCCGACGAGTCGGAGACAGGCACATTCAAAGATCGCGAGTTGCTGGAGAAGAACCCCCATCAGGTGATAGAAGGCGCTTTGATCGCTGCCTATGCTGTGGGGGCCAAAGCCATCTACAATTATTGGCGTGGCGAGTATATGGATGCCGCCTACGCCTGTGCCGAGGCGGTGCGCGAGGCGTATGCGGCCGGCCTGTTGGGGGCCAACATTCTGGGCAGCAACTTTAGCTGTGACTTTTACAACCACTTCGGAGCCGGGGCGTACATTTGCGGTGAAGAGACCGCCTTGCTGGCCTCGTTGATGGGCCAGATCGGCCAGCCCTGGTCTAAACCTCCTTTTCCGGCCAGCGAAGGGCTCTATCGCGCCCCTACTGTCGTCAATAACACGGAGACCCTGGCCAATGTGCCCCCCATTATTTTGCGGGGGGCAGCCTGGTACAAAGGATTGAGCCTGGACGAAACGGGACGCAGCTCCGGCGTCAAAATTGTTTGCCTCAGCGGTCATGTCAATCGGCCGGGAAATTACGAGGCCCCCATGGGCATCAGCTACCGCGAGTTGATCTTTGGCCAGGAGTACGGGGGCGGCATCCCTGGCGGCAAGCGTTTCAAAGCGTTGCTCCCATCCGGCGGCTCCGGCCCGATTATGATCGAGCAGCATCTTGACTTGCCCATGACTTATGAAGGGTTGACGGCCGCTGATTCTGTCATGGGTTCAGCTTCGCTGATCGTGATGGACGAGACAACGGACATGGTGTGGGCGGCCTTGAAGATGATTCATTTCTTCCGCCATGAGTCGTGCGGCAAATGCACCCCCTGCCGTGAGGGGACTTTCTGGCTGGAGAAGGTGTTGCACCGCATCTACGCCGGCCATGGTCTGGAGCAAGATATTCGCCTGTTGGAAAGCATTGCCAAAAATATGACGGGCAAATGTTTGTGCGCGCTGGGCGAATTTGCTACCAGTCCTGTTTTGTCCTCGATTAAACATTTTCTGCCGGAATATCAGGCGAAAGTTGCCCTCAACCGGCCGGCTTCGGCCGTCTCCTTGCCAATGGCGACGCCGGTTTAACTTTGAACCCGACTCACGCTCCCTGGACGATTGCCGCGACGGGAGCACGAGCGACGAAGGCTGAGTTGCGCTATGAGTGAAATGGTCACCATTATCTTAGACGGCAGGCCTGTCCAGGTCCCGGCCAACGCCACGGTGGTGGATGCGGCCATGCTGCATGGGGTGGAGATTCCGGTCTTCTGCCACCACCCCAAGTTGGAACCGGTGGGGATGTGTCGCATGTGTCTGGTGCGTATCGGGTTGCCGATACGCGACCGCGCCACTGGCGAGATGGCGCGCCACCCGGACGGCACGCCCCAGTACAATTGGGGCAAGGGGTTGCAGACCGGCTGCACCGTGCGTGTGAGCGCAGGCATGGCGGTGGACACGACAGCGCACGAGGTGGATAGGGCCCGTGAAGATATTATTGAGTTCATTTTGACCAGCCACCCCCTGGATTGCCCCATCTGTGACAAAGGCGGGGAGTGTCCGCTGCAAAATCTGACCATGCACCACGGCCTGGGTGTCAGTCGCTTTGCCTTTCAGGATAAGATAAAGCTCGATAAGCATGTGCCGCTGGGCGAGTTGATCTACCTGGATCGGGAGCGTTGCATCCAGTGTGGCCGCTGTGTCCGTTT
This sequence comes from Anaerolineae bacterium, assembly GCA_034435495.1. Lineage (GTDB taxonomy): Bacteria > Chloroflexota > Anaerolineae > Promineifilales > Promineifilaceae > DAOTXO01. Next base: position 86,020 of record DAOTXO010000021.1, on the reverse strand, counting down.
TCAAGATGAGGTGGTGGATGATCCGGTGCTGGCTTTCCACAATCGGGGGCGTAGCCTGGAGATTGTAACCTTGTCGGACCCTGGCTTCGACAGTGTGTGGAGCGGCAACACGACGGATATTTGTCCAGTGGGAGCCTTGACGACGGCTGATTTTCGCTTTGGCGCGCGCCCCTGGGAGCTGATCCCGGTTGCCAGCATCAGCCCGTATGGGCCGGCCGGCGAGAATATGGTCATCAGTACCCGGCGTGAAGCCAAAGCGGGAGGGCGCGCAGTCATTAAGCGCATCATGCCGCGCCAGAACGAGTTTGTCAATGAAATTTGGATCTCCGACAAAACCCGCTTTGGGCATCACTTTGTCGAATCCCCTGAACGCCTGACCACCCCGCTTATTCGTAAGGGGGGGCGTCTGGTGGAGGCGAGTTGGAACGAGGCGTTGCAGCTGGTGGCGCGGGAATTGCGGAGCCACGCGGTGGCGACGGCCGGCCTGGCCGGCGACCGGTTGAGCAACGAAGACCTGTATCTGTTCCAAAAACTGTTCCGCGTGGGGTTGAACAAAAACAACAACCTTGACCTGGCCAACAAGCGCCTGGCGGGTGGGGACGTGACCAGCGTCGTCGGGCTGGGCAGCGGTAGCAACCTGGGTCAGTTGGGCCGGGGCGATGCTATCCTGGTGGCAGCGTGTGATCTGCACGCAGCTGAGCCTATCTGGTGGTTGCGGGTGAAGCAGGCAGCACAACGTGGCGCAACGCTGGTGGTGATGAATGTGCGCCCCACCCGCCTGGACAGATTTGCCGCCTATCGCCTGCATTATCGCCCAGGCGAGGCGCTGGGGGCCATTCAGCGCGCTCTGGCCTCGGACGAACCGGCCATGCAGGCTTTGCGTGCCGCGACCAATCTGGTCGCTTTTTATGGCTATGATGGCCTGTCTTATGCCGAGACGGATGCGCTGGCGCGTCTGTTGGGCAACTTTGTGTGGCAAACGGAGCATGTCGGCCGGCCCAACAACGGGCTGATCGCCGTCTGGCCCCACAACAACACTCAGGGGGCCTGGGATATGGGCGTCAATCCGCGCTGGCAACCAGGCTACAAAGAGGGGCGCGATTCAGGTTGGGATGCCGAAGCGATTTATGCCGGCGTGGAGTCGGGCGCAGTCCAGGCATTGTATGTGGTGGGGGCGGACCCGGTGCAGGATGGCTGGATGGCCGGCCGGGGCAAGCTGGCTTTTCTGGTGGTGCAGGAGTTGTTCCTGACGGCCACGGCCCAGCTGGCGGATGTGGTGTTGCCGGCCCAAAGCTGGGCGGAACGAGATGGAACCTATACCAGTGGTGAGCGGCGGGTGCAACGCTTTTACCCGGCCGTCACCAAAGTGGGAGATAGCCGCCCCGACTGGCAGATCACGGCCCAGATTTTGTGCGAGATAACGGCCGGCGCGGAGAAAGTTCCCTTTGCCGCCAGTCTTGTTTTTGGGCGGGAGATCGCCAAAAATGTCAGGCCTTACAAGGGCATGGATTATCGCTCCCTGGCTCAGGTGGTGGAGCAGTTCCCGAAGATAAGCGGCAACGACCCCTATTATGGTGGGACAGGCTATGAGAACACGGCCGGCATCGGCCAGCAGTGGGCGGTGGAGGCGGAGGCGAAAAAGCCTAAGAAGGGGTTTGACCTACCGCCGTTGACAGGCGCGCCGGCGCAAGGCCTGACGCTCATCTGGGCCCCGGCAGTGTATCAGCCCGGTTCTTTGCTGCGCCATTCCACTCTGTTGGTAGAGCGAATGCCCCGGCCGGCCTTACGCCTGCATCCCGACAACGCGGCGGCCTTGGGTGTGATCGATGGCGCAACGATCACCTTGTATCTGCCCGGCTGGCGGCAGCCCGTGGCGGCAGTTGTGGACCCCGCCACCCCGCCCGGCGTTGGGTTGGTGCAGGGCGTCGCTTTTCGGACCGGGTTGGCGCAGGCAGAATTGGCATAGAGGAGTAGGTGATATGACGCCAGGGCAAATTGCTCTTCGCGCTTTGATCGTGGGCTTTATCGTGAGTTTTGTGGTCATCACCGGTTTCGCCTATGCCACGTTGTTGGAGCGCCGGCTATTGGCTCGCTTGCAAGCGCGCATTGGCCCGAACCGGGCCGGCTATCTGCCGGTTCCGCGGCGCGGCAAGCGGGAGTTGCGCCTGTTGGGTGGCATCATGCAGCCGGCCGCTGACGCGGTGAAGCTCTTCTTCAAAGAAGACCCGACGCCGGCCATGGTCGACCGCGTTGTCTACAACCTGGCCCCCATGCTGGCTGTCATCCCCGCCATTCTCATTCTGGCGGTCATCCCGTGGGCCGGCCCTGTTTTCGGTTATGACACGTACTTTGCCATTGCGCCGGGGATCGATGTGGGGGTGTTGTTTATTCTGGCGATCACCTCCATTGGGGTCTACGGTGTGGCCCTGGCCGGTTGGAGCTCCAACAGCAAATATGCTGTGTTGGGGGGCATCCGCGCCTCGGCTCAGATGATCAGTTACGAGCTTTCCCTGAGTCTGTCCGTTTTGCCTCCCATGATGTTGGCCGGCTCTATGGACCTGGGTGTCATTGTCGCCCAGCAAAGCTCCGGCTGGTATATCTTGTTGACCCCCTTTGCTGCCCTCATCTTCATCATTGGTGTGTTTGCCGAACTGCAACGCGCCCCCTTTGACCTGTTGGAAGCGGAACAGGAGCTATCCTCCGGCTACAACGTGGAGTACGCCGGGATGCGCTTTGGCATGTTTTTCATGGCGGAGTACATGAAGATGATCGCCTACAGCGCCATTGCCGCCACGCTTTTCTTTGGCGGTTATCGCGGCCCATTTGTAGATCAGGTTCCGGCCCTGGGGTTTCTGTATATGTTTTTGAAAATCTTCATCGGGTTATGCGTGATGGTGTGGGTGCGCGCTTCGTTGCCCCGTTTCCGTTACGATCAGCTGATGAGCTTTGGCTGGAAGGTGCTGTTGCCGTTGGCCCTATTCGTCTTTGTGGTGACGGCCGTCTTTATTGTCCTGGCGGAAGAGGGGTTGCTGGCGCTGCCTTTTTAAGCGTCGAGGCGCACCCGGCCGGGTGCCCGTGACCCAAACATATAACGCAACACGGGAGAAACGGTATGCTCGACATTGTTGGTGAGATTGTGAAGGGGTTGGGGACGACGCTGAAACATGTGGTGCGTCCGCCGGTCACCATCGCATACCCGGAGATCAAGCGTCCGCCGCGCCGGCGCTTCAAAGGGCGGCATTATCTCAAGCGCTATGACAATGGCCTGGAGAAGTGCATCGGCTGTTCGTTGTGCGCCGCCGCCTGCCCGGCCGACGCCATTTTTGTCGAAGCCTCGGAGAATACAGACGAGGAGCGCTATTCCCCCGGCGAACGCTATGCCTCTACCTATGAAATTAACATGCTGCGCTGCATCTTCTGTGGCTATTGCGAGGATGCCTGCCCCACCGAAGCGATTGTGTTGGGCAATGAGTATGAGCTGAGTTTTGTGGATCGGGCCAGCGCCATCTACACCAAGGATATGCTGCTGGAACCTTCGGTCGCCGGCGCGCCGGAGACGCCTCAAAAAGTCCCGCCGGGAGTCTTTATGCGCTCTATTCCCGATATGCGGGATCCCGCTTAACCAGGGACGCGCGGCCGGCGGGAAAGCTTGCCAATCCGCCCCGGCCCCCAGCGCACCGCCTTTGTCAGGTGACTTATGGGTAATCCACTCCTGTTTTACTTTCTGGCCTTCATCGCGGTTGCTGCCGCTCTGGGGATGTTGCGCAGCAAGAACGCCATTCACAGCGCCTTGTTCCTGGTGCTGACGATGTGCGCCATCGCTGTTTTTTATCTGGTTTTGAGCGCGCCGTTCATTGCCATGGTGCAGATCACCGTTTACGCCGGGGCGATCATGGTGCTTTTCTTGTTTGTGATCATGCTCCTGGGGGCCGAGAAGTTGCAAGCCGGCCGGCGTGAAGGGGCGAACTGGCAACCATGGACGGCCGGCGTACTGGGCCTGGGGCTGTTGGGCAGTTTCATTTGGGGCGTTCTGCCTGGTTTGGGGAGCGCGCCCGATGAAGCTGTGTTAAGCGGCGGGCCGCAGGCGATTGGTGTGGCGTTGTTTCAACATTATGTCTTTCCCTTTGAAGTCACCTCCATCTTGTTGCTGGTGGCGATGATCGGCGTGGTGGTGTGGCAAGCCAGCAGCAAGGAAAGGTAACCCATGGCCGTGACGATTAACCATTACATTGCCTTGAGTGTGGTGTTGTTCGTGATAGGCGCGTTAGGCGTGTTATTGCGTCGCAACACCCTGATCATTTTTATGTCGATTGAGTTGATGCTCAATGCCGCCAACCTTCTTTTTGTGGCGTTTGCACGTCACTATGGGGACATCAACGGCCAGGTGTTTGTCTTCTTCACCATGACCGTGGCAGCGGCGGAGGTAGCGGTCGGCCTGGCGCTGATCGTGGCGATTTTCCGCAGCCGTCAGAGCATCAACATTGATGATATGCGCCTGATGAAGGGGTAAGCTTGTTGCTGGAGGGGTGGTTTCAAACTGGAAACCGGCCCTTTAGGGTATCATCCGGCCGGCACGCGAGGAAACTATGAACGCATTTGGCTTGGCGCCGCTTATCTTGCTCTTTCCTGCCTTGGGGGTTTTGTTCAATGGGTTGGTGGGCCAGCGCTTCATCGAAAATGATCGTGAGACGGGCGAGAGGTGGACGGGTTGGTTTGCCAGCCTGATGGCTATCTTCAGCTTCATTGTGGCTGTTTTGCTCTTCCTCTCTTTGAGAACCACCCATGAAGCTCAGGTCGTCCCATTGTTTGATTGGATTCACATCCCTTCTGCCAATTTCCGCATTCCCTGGGCTTTGCAGGTCGATACCCTCTCTGTGACGATGATGCTGGTGGTCAGCGGCGTCGGCTCGTTGATTCACGTCTACGCCATTGGCTACATGCACGGTGACCGCGACTTCTCGCGTTTCTTTGCCTATCTCAACCTCTTTCTTTTCTTCATGCTCATCCTCGTTTCGGCCAACAACTACCTGATGCTCTTTGTGGGGTGGGAAGGGGTTGGTTTGTGTTCCTTCTTGCTGATCGGTTTCTGGTTTGGCAAATCGGAGATGGGTTTGGATGGGATGGTCGTCGGCATCAAGAACTCGAATGCGGCGCGTAAGGCTTTCGTCGCCAATCGTGTGGGGGATTTCGCCGTTATTTTGGCGCTTATTTTAACTTTCTGGGCATTTGGCTCGTTGGAGTTTGACCCAGTTTTCAACCATGTGGTGGAGATTTTTGAGCATGAAGGGATGGTGACGCTGGCCGGCTCCAACCTTGAGGTGACTCTGGGCGGCCTATTGACGGCTATCACCACTTTGTTTTTAATCGGGGCGGCCGGTAAATCGGCCCAGATTCCTCTTTTCATCTGGTTGCCCGACGCTATGGCCGGCCCCACCCCTGTCTCGGCTCTGATCCATGCCGCCACTATGGTCACATCGGGCATCTACCTGATGGTGCGCAGCAATGTGTTGCTGGAAGTGGCGCGAGCCTCTGGTTATCGCTTGTTTGGGGCGCTTTCTGCGCCTGATCTAATTGCCCTAATTGGCGCGCTGACGGCTTTGTACGCCGGCCTGGTCGCCTTCACCCAGTTTGACATTAAGAAGGTGTTGGCTTATTCGACGGTTAGTCAATTGGGTTTCATGATGGCAGCGGCCGGCATGGGGGCCTATGTGGCCGCTATGTTCCATTTGATAACGCACGCCTTTTTCAAGGCGCTGCTGTTTCTGGGGTCCGGCTCGGTCATTCATGGTATGGAGCATGGGCATCACGCCATCCATGACCATGGGGACACGCATCATGGCCCGCCGCAACACGATGACTTCGATCCCCAGGATATGCGAATGATGGGCGGGTTGCGTGATCGGATGCCGGTGACTTACCTGGTTTATATGATTGGCGCGCTGGCGCTGGCCGGGATCTTCCCGTTGGCCGGCTTCTGGTCTAAAGATGAAATTCTGGCCCACGCTTCCACCAACAGCGGCGGCATCTTTACCACCGTTTACATCTTGTTGACCCTGGCGGCGATTTGCACCGCCTTTTATATGGGCCGACAGTTGAAGATGACCTTTTTTGGCCGGGGGCGACATGCTGCGGCGCGTCATGCCGAGGAAAGCCCGCCGGTGATGACGCGCCCCCTCATCATTTTAGCGCTGTTGGCTGTCTTTGGCGGGGTGTTGAATCTACCTTTTCCGTCGGAGGTAGCCTATGAGGCCGCTGAGGCGGCCCATGATTTTGGAATTAACCTGGAGCTGGAACATTGGTTGGAGGAGTCGATAGCGGCCTTTCATTTGACGGAAGAGGGCGTAGTCAAAATGCCCAAGACGCCGACGACCATCCAGTCGCTGGTAGCTGCCCTGTCCACCATCCTGGCGTTGGGGGCGCTGGCAGCTTCCACGTTGTTTGTCTACCGTGACCGTCCCCAAACCGCCCATGAGCCAGACCCGATGCAGCGGACGCCTATTTGGGTGTTGTCGAGTTTGCCGCTGGATTCTTTCGTCATGAAGGGGTTGGTCCCCCTCTTTAATCGACTGGCCGATTGGTTGGCTCACCGCCTGGATTGGGCTTTCTGGCATGATTGGTTCCACGACCGCGTGATTCGCGACTCTTTTGTGGGTATCAGTCGCTTTACCAGCCAGATTTTAGATAATGGTTTGGTGGACAACGGGTTGGTGTTGGGCACAGGCCGCCTGATCCAGGGTTTGTCCGGCGCTCTACGCCAGATTCAGACAGGTTATGTGCGCAACTATGCCCTGACGCTTTTTCTGGGTGTGGTGGCGTTGCTAACCTACTTTATTTTCTTTGCCGGGTAACGCTCACAGGAGAGAGAGCATGAATGAGTTTAACGGCCTTTTAACGGTGACGACCTTCCTGCCCGTACTGGGTGTGGTCGTGGTGCTGTTGCTGAAGCAGTTTCGACAGGAAACGGATGAGATGATTCGCCGTGTCGCTCTGGGCGCGTCTATCCTGACCTTTGTGGCGTCTCTGGTGGTGTTGATGCAGTACAACCCGGCCAGCCCGACGTTGCAACTGATTGATCGCTTCACCTGGATTCGCCAGTGGGGAATCAGTTACTTCCTGGGGGTGGACGGCATCAGCATCTGGATGTTGATGTTGACCAGCTTCATCTCTATGTTGGCGATTGCGGCTTCTTTTCCCATGATTAAGCAGCAGGTGAAGCCCTATTACATCTTCATGCTGTTGTTGGAGACGGGAATGTTGGGCGTCTTTTTAGCTCAGGACCTGTTTCTGTTTTATATCTTCTGGGAGTTCACGCTCATTCCGATGTACTTTTTGGTGGGCATTTGGGGCAGCGCCCGGCGCGTGTATGCGGCCATAAAGTTCTTTTTGTACACCATGGCCGGCTCTCTCCTGATGTTGGTGGCGATTCTCTATATGGGGGTGACCAACGGAACCTTTGCCTTGCCGGAGCTGATTGAGGGACGGGCCGTTTTTGCTGCGGTGCAAAACACGCTTTTCCTGGCTTTTGCCATTGCTTTTGCCATTAAGGTTCCGGTGTGGCCTTTCCACTCCTGGCTGCCAGATGCTCACACGGAAGCGCCCACGGCCGGCTCGATCATTCTGGCCGGCATTTTGTTGAAGATGGGCACGTATGGCTTCATGCGGTTCAATCTGCCCCTCTTCCCCGAAGCTTCTGCTTTTTATGCGCCAGCTATCGCCGTGCTGGCGATCATCGGCATCATTTATGGGGCCATTGTCTCGTTTGCCCAAAAAGATGTCAAGCGCCTGGTGGCGTACTCCAGCGTCAGCCACCTGGGCTTTGTTATGTTGGGTATTTTCTCTTTGAACGAGGCGGGTCTGGCTGGGGCTATTCTCCAGGGAGTTAACCATGGACTCAGCTCTGGCGCGCTCTTTTACATCGTGGGGGTGCTCTATGAGCAACGCCACACCCGCGAGATCGATGCTTATGGCGGCGTCTGGCGCGTTATGCCTGTTTTCTCCGTTCTCACGCTCATCATCACGCTTTCCAGCATGGGGTTACCCGGCTTGAACGGCTTTGTCGGTGAGTTCACCATTTTGCTCGGCTCAATGGGCGGCGTGGCGTATGGGGCGCAACCATGGATTTTCACGGCCTTTGCTACCACCGGCGTCATCCTGGCGGCGGTTTATCTGCTGTGGATGTTCCAGCGTGTCTTCATGGGGCCGGTGGATAAAGAGGAGAACTTACAGTTGCGCGACATCAACCGTGGCGAGCTGGCGATTATGCTCTCCTTTATTCTCTTCATCGTCTGGATCGGTATCGCCCCCGGCGGCTTCTTCGACGCTATGGATGCCTCGGTGCAGGCGTTGAGCGATTTGTTCTCTCAGGGAGCAACGTTGTTGCGTTAATCGTTGCCCGATTTCGTAAACTGCCAGGCAATCAATAGGGAAGGCTGGCCGTTTATCCAACGGCCAGCCTTTTTTAAGGTCAATGAGGGGAGTATAAGCCACATGTCCACCCAAGACGCCCCCAGAGTGTTGCATCTGACCCTGGAGCGCACTTTTTTCGACCAGATTGCGGGCGGGGAAAAGCTTGAGGAGTATCGCAAGGTCAAGCCTTACTGGACGAAACGCATTGAGGGCCGGGAGTACGATGAAATCCACTTTCGCAATGGCTACCATCCCGATGCCCCCTTTATGCGGGTGGCATATCGTGGCTGGCAGTTCAAGCAGATAGGGGGCGAAAGCGTCTACGCCCTGCAATTGGGGTCTATTTTGGAAATCAGGCATTACCCCGGCCGTGTTGTCGCCGATCCATCCGACTTGGGGGATGAATGAACCGTCTCACACCTGTTACTACACTCGAAGACATTCCGGCCGCTTATCGGGACACGCCGATTGAGCGGTTATTGGCCTATCACAACCTGGACGCACCCCAGGTGACCTACACCCAGGCGCAGCTCCTGGTGGGGATGTGCATGGACAATCGCAAACATTTGCGCATTCCCGATAACTTTGCCTACATCATTCGGGCCGGTGGGGCCAATCTGCGTTACAGTGAGTTCAAGGTTTCCTACGCTATTGCGGTGGGCGGCGTGCGGGCCATTGCTTTGATTGGGCACAACCACTGCGGCATGGTGAATTTGATCAGTCGCAGGGATCAGTTTGTGCGCGGATTGGTGGAAGGGGCCGGGTGGGATGAAGAGTGGGCCGGGCAGCATTTCATGCACTTTGCCCCCATGTTTGAGATTGGCAACGAGGTAGACTTTATCCTGAGCGAAACCAAACGCCTGCGCCTGCGCTACCCGCGCATCCTGGTAGCCCCTTTGTTGTATCGGGTGGAGGATAATTTGCTGTATCTGATTCGGGAAACCGAGTCGTTGCCGGCAACTGCCCCATGAAATAAACCGGGTGGTGCCCATACTTGTGATCAGGACCGCCTGACTGTATGAAACCCCAGGCCGCGCTCGACAACGCCGAACGGGCCATGGCACTGGCTGACCAGTGTGGTGCTGATCTGGGTCGCTCTTTGGGTCTCGCTATTCCTGGTTAGACGCTCCAGGCTTTGGGGTGTTACGACGAGGCGGAGTTCCGTGAACGGGCGACCGATCTGCGCCACTTCCCGTTCCCGGCCGGACTCGTACTCATGGCGCTGTCAGCGTCCAGGTGGGGGTGGTTGACCCCTGCTGACTAAGAGGACAACGGGCAAGATTGCTTATTGCCGGCCGGATAGAATTTGGTATGATGGAGACTATGGTGATTTCCCATTTTGTCCACCATCAACCACGACCTCAGGCCTGGCGAAAAACGAAGGCAAGTATCACTGTGGTTGGGAAGTAGTCCCGTTGGCGCATCGCTGGCGGGATCGATCATCAGGTAATCCGACGCCTTCAGCTTGTACTGAGGGCGTTTTTTTTGGGTGGGGGCGTCGAAGGTAGGAATATGTCAGAAAAAGATGGTCTGGTTGCCAGAAGTGTCGATTTTAATGAGTGGTACAACACCCTGGTCACACGCGCCGATCTGGCGGATTATGGGCCGGTGCGCGGCACCATGATTGTGAAGCCGTATGGCTGGGCGCTGTGGGAGAACATTCAGGCCGCGTTGGATCGCCGTTTTAAGGCAACTGGTGTGGAAAACGCCGCCTTTCCTATGTTCATTCCCCTTAGCTTTTTGCAGAAAGAGGCCAGACATGTGGAGGGGTTTTCGCCTGAGTTGGCCATTGTGACGCGCGGCGGCGGCGAGGAGCTGGCGGAGCCGGTGGTGGTGCGCCCCACTTCAGAAACGATGATCGGGCATGCCTATGCTAAATGGATTCGCAGTTACCGCGACCTGCCCGTGTTGCTCAATCTGTGGAACAGCGTCGTGCGCTGGGAGATGCGCACCAAGCTTTTCTTGCGCACGCTGGAGTTTTACTGGCAAGAGGGGCATACAGCCCATGCCTCGGCCGCTGAAGCTGAGGAGCGCACGCGGCAAATGTTGGATATTTACACCGATTTTGCCATCAACGACGCCGCTATTCCGGTCATTCCAGGTGAGAAGTCGGAGATGGAACGTTTCGCCGGGGCGGATCGTACCTACACGATTGAAGCCATGATGGGAGATGGCAAGGCGTTGCAGTCAGGTACATCGCACAATCTGGGGGAAAACTTTGCCCGCGCTTTCGACATTCAATATCTGGACCCTAACAATGCGCTGCAATATTGCTGGACGACTTCCTGGGGCTTGAGCACCCGTTTTATTGGTGCCATCATCATGACACATGGCGATGACCAGGGGTTGATCTTGCCACCCCGCCTGGCCCCGCTGCAAGTGGTGATTGTGCCCATCTACCGCAAGGAGACGGAGCAAAGCGTGGTTCTGACAGCGGCGGAAACCATACGCCAGACATTGGCAGCGGCCGGGGTGCGGGTCAAGATGGACGGGCGCGACAATCTGTCGCCGGGATATAAGTTTAACGATTGGGAGATGCGAGGCGTGCCGTTGCGGCTGGAAATTGGCCCGCGCGATGTCGCCAACCAGAGTGTGGCCCTGGCGCGACGAGATGTACCGGGGCGGGAAGGTAAGCAGTTTGTGGCGCAGGATGGTCTGGCCGGCCGCGTGCTGGACTTGTTAACGGAAATCCAGACCGCTTTGCTGACGCGCGCCACCCGTTTTCGCGACGACCACACCTATGCTGTGGATGACTATGCCGCTTTTCGAGAAGCAGTGACGCAAGGCTTCGCCCGTGTCTGGTGGGCCGGCGACAACGCCGACGAGCAACGCCTTAAAGAAGAGACCAAAGCCACGCTACGCTGTTATCCACTGGAACAACCGGTCGAACCCGGCGTCTGTTTCTACACCGGCCGGCCAGCCACCCGGCAGGCGATCTTCGCCCGGGCTTATTGATCAGTAGGGCTACTTCGCGCCTTCGTAGCCGCGGTTTCCCAACCACGCCTTTAACGGAGCGCCTATGGCAGTAGAAACAGTCTACTTCGCGCACATCAGCGATACCCACATCGGCCCCAGGCGCGACCTGCGCCGGCATGGCCTGGCCTCCTATCCTTGCGCCCAAGAACTGGTGGCGCGGCTCAACCGCCTGCCCACCCGGCCCGATTTTGTCATTCATACCGGCGACATCGTCAATCACCCGGACGAAGCGGCGTTTCAGCTGGCGGCGGAGCTCTTCGCCCAACTGGAGATGCCCATTTACTATGTCAACGGCAACCATGACACGGCCGACCACATTCGACGCTATCTGCCGATGGGGCCGCACCAACCGTTGGCCGATGATCCAACGGCGCTGGCCTACAGTTTCGAGCTGAAAGGGCAGCGCTTTCTCGTCCTGGATGGCCGGGGGCCAGATGAGATCGATCCCCATGGCATGGTGTCCCCGGCCCAACTGGCCTGGGTGGTGCGCGAAGCAACGCCGGCTGGGCCGCCATTGACCGTTTTTATTCACTTTCCGGCCTGGCCTCTTAACGCTATCTGGATGGACGCCAATATGTTGTTGCTCAACGGCCCTGATTTGCATCAGGCGTTGTGGCCGGCTCGCGGCCGGTTGCGGGGGGTCTTTCATGGACACGTCCATCAACCCATGCAAACCAGCCGCGATGGGATCAACTACATCTGTGCCCCCAGCGCCTTTGCCCAGTTCATGGCCTGGCCGGAGGATGCGGAGGTGCGGCTTGATCCCGGTCACCCACCGGGCTACAGCTTTGTCCATCTGCTGCCGCAACAGACTGTGATCCATTTTCACACCTTTGCGCGCCCTGAGTAAGCTTATGTCTGAGTCTCCTGCTGTTCGCAAAGTCCTGGGCGCGTGCCCCCACGATTGCCCCGATACCTGCGGCGTCATCACCGAGGTGATGGATGGCCGGGCGGTGAATTTTTACGCCTCTGACAACCATCTGGTGACGCAAGGTTGGTTGTGCGCCAAGGTGCGCCCCTACCTGGATCACGTCTACCATCCTGAGCGATTGCTCTACCCTCTGCGCCGGGTGGGGCCAAAAGGCGCCCGTCGCTGGCAACGCATCAGTTGGGATGAAGCGCTGGCGGAGATTGGAACGCGCTGGCGCGCCATCATCGCCACATATGGGGCGGAGGCAATTTTACCCTACAGCTACAGCGGCAACTCTGGGCCTGGTACAAATGGCGGTCGCCAGCGGTCGCTTTTGGAATCGCCTGGGGGCCAGCCAGTTGGAGCGCAGCATTTGTGGCGAGGCTGGAACCCTGGCGGTGAACCTGACTTTGGGGGTGCGCCACAGTCCTCCCTATGAGCAGGTGGAAGACAGCCGTCTGGTCATCATCTGGGGGCACAACCCGGTCAGCACCGCTCCCCATTTTATGCCCCATCTGCGTCGGGCGCAGCGCGCCGGTTGCCAGGTGGTGGTGATCGATCCCCGCCGCACGCGCACCGCTCAGGGCGCGGATTGGCATCTGGCCCCCCGGCCGGCCACTGACGGAGCGCTGGCCTTGGGCCTGGGGCATGTGATGGTACGGGATGGCCTGCACGACGAAGCCTGGTTGGAAGCGCACACCGTAGGCTGGCCAGCCTTCCGCGACCGCTTGCAAGCTTACCCACCGGAGCGGGTGGCGGCCATAACGGGTCTGCCGGCCGAAGCCATTGAGCGGTTGGCGCATGTCTATGCCAGCACCCGTCCAGCGCTCATCAAGACGGCCGATGGCGTGCAACGCCACCCGAATGGGGGCCAGACCTTTCGCGCTCTGCTGGCGCTGCCCGCTCTGACAGGGCAATATGGGGTGCGCGGCGGCGGCTTTGCCTACAGCACCAGCGGCTATGTGCAGTGGGACGATGAGGCAATCAATAAATGGTCACAGTGCCCACCGCGCGGCCGGTGGGTCAACATGAACCGTCTAGGGGCAGCCCTTATGGGTGAGGTGCAGGCCCCGCCCATCAACTCCCTATTTGTCTTTGGGGCCAACCCGGTCGCCTCCAGCCCTAACGCCGGTCTGATCGTGCGTGGTTTGCAGCGCGAAGATTTGTTCACCGTCGTGCACGAACTGTTCATGACCGATACGGCCGATTATGCTGATCTGGTGTTGCCGGCCACCAGCCAGTTGGAACAGACCGATGTACACAAAGCGTATGGGCACACCACCCTGACCTACAATGCCCAGGCCATTGCGCCGCTGGGAGAGTGTAAGAGCAATTGGGATGTCATGCGCCTGTTGGCACAGACGATGGGCTTTGATGAGGCGTGGTTGCGGGCCGACGTGGCCGAGGTCATCGAGGAAGTCCTCAGCGCCACCGCCGCTCACACCCCCTGGTTGCAAGGGGTCACGCTGGAGCGTCTGCAGGCGGAGGGGGCCATTCCGTTGCCCATCACGCCGGCCGTCCCCTTTGCTGACCACCACTTTCCCACCCCCAGCGGCAAGGTGGAGCTTTACTGCGAGGCCATGGCGGCTCTGGGGCGCGATCCTTTGCCGGCGTACACCCCGGCCGTGGATGCAACCGCGGAGCAGACGACCGCCGGTCGGCCGGCCGAGCACGCCCTCAATCTTATCAGCGGCGCGGCGCACCATTTTGTCACCTCCAGTCTGGCTAACCAGGCCGGTCTGGTGCGACACGAAGGCCCGCCCTTTCTGGAAATTCACCCTGACGATGCCGCCGGCCGGGGAATCGCTGACGGCGACCCGGTGGTGGTGGAAAATGCCCGCGGCGCGGTTATTTTGCAGGCGCGAGTGACCAGGGCGGTTCGGCCGGGAGTGGTGGTTTCCCCCAAAGGACGCTGGGCCAAGATGAGCGGGGGACGTAATGTCAACTGGACTACCTCCGACGCCCTGGGTGACCTGGCCGGCCAGAGCACCTTTCACAGCAACCGGGTTTGGGTGCGCAAGCAGTCAGGCGAGGTTGTTTGAGACCGGTCAGGGATATGGTATCATGGTGAAAATTGGAGCAAAACCTGCCCCTTTTAGGAACAGACACTTATGGACGCGGAATTCACAGCGCCAACTTTGAACTTCCTGGTCATCTTACCGGTCACCATCATGGCCGGGTGGGCCGTGGCTCTGATGTTCATCGACTTTCTCATTCCAACCGACCGCAAACAATGGTCGGGATGGCTAAGTCTGGTGGGCATTGTGCCGGCTTTGATTTACGCCTGGTTGCAATGGAATCACCCCGGTGCCGCTTTCACACCTGAAGGGGGGCATCCCATGGTGGTGCTGGATAATTACGCCGTTTTCCTGAATATCATCTATCTCCTCACCGCCCTGTTAGCCATTTTGTTGTCTGTGGGATATGTGCATCGCGCCCGACTGGAGCGGGCCGAGTATTTCTTCCTGATGCTCTTTTCCATCAGCGGCATGATGCTGATGGGGATGGCTAACGATCTCATCCTCGTTTTTCTGGCCCTGGAGTTGCTCTCCATTCCGCTCTACATTATGTCTGGCTTCGACCGTCGACAGGTGGAATCGGAAGAGTCGGCCATGAAATATTTCTTATTGGGAGCCTTTTCCTCCGGCTTTTTCCTCTTTGGCATCGCTCTGACTTATGGCGCGACGGGTTCCACAGCCCTGCCGGAGATTGTCACCCGCATTGGCGACTCTGGGGCGCTGGGGCTGGCCGGCATTGCCATGCTGCTGGTCGGGTTTGGCTTTAAGGTGGGGGCCGTTCCTTTCCACATGTGGACGCCCGACGTTTATGAAGGCGCGCCAACGGCGGTGACCGCTTTCATGTCAGTGGGGGCCAAGGTGGGCGGTTTTGCCGCCATGATGCGTGTCTTTGTCGAGGGGCTGGCCACGATGGGCGAGGCATGGATTCCGGCGGTGGCGATCATCTCCGCTGTGACCATGATTGTGGGCAATGTGGCGGCCATTTCCCAGCAAAACATCAAACGTATGTTGGCTTACTCCAGCATCGCTCACGCCGGCTATATTTTAATGGGTGTGGCGGCTACGACTGGAGCGGATGGGGTCGGTTCGGCGCTCTTTTACATGCTGGCCTATTTGTTCACCAACCTGGGCGTCTTTGCCATTGTGATCGCGGTGGAGCAGCACGACGGCAAACGGGGGCTGTTGCTGGAGGATTACAAAGGTCTGGCGGCGCGCCATCCCCTTCTGTCGTTGACATTGGCTTATTTGATGCTTTCCTTGATCGGCATTCCCACCACGTCGGGTTTTACGGCCAAGTTTTTTGTCTTTCGTTCCGCGATTGACGCCGAACTGACCTGGCTGGTGGTGGTGGGTGCGTTGACCAGTGTCGTCTCCGCTTTCTACTACATTCGCCCTGTCTACTACGCCTATATGTACGAGGGGCCGGCCGAAGCCCAAACCTCACGTGCTCTGCATCTGGCGCTGGGAGTGACAGCTATTGCTACCCTGGTTTTGGGCTTTGTGCCCATGCCCTGGTTCGACGCCGCTCGTGCGGCAACCTTGAATGGATTGCAACTTCTGGCCGGTGGGTAAACCAAAGTTGGCCGCGATACATCAGCCAACTCAAGCCAGTCGCCCCCATAGCGACTGGCTTTTTTTATGGCTATGGGCTTAGACGCTCGATGAGCCAGCTGCCGTTTGCCTGGAGGCGATAGCGCAGACGGTCGTGCAGACGGTTGGGTCGCCCCTGCCAGAACTCAAAGCTGGTGGGCGTCAGCCGGTAACCACCCCAGTTTGGGGGCAGGGGAATGGTGGGCTGGTCGGCAAAGCGGGCCACAAAGTAGGCTTCCTGCGCCTCTAGATAGGCGCGACTGGGAATGACCTCGCTTTGAGAGGAAGCCCAGGCGGCGATCTGGCTGCCGCGCGGCCGGCTGTGAAAATAGGCCACCGACTCTTCGCGGCTGATAGGTGCGACGCGCCCGGTCAGGCGGACCTGGCGTTGCAGCTGGCCCCAGTAAAACACCACGGCTGCCTGGGGGTTGTGGGCCAGCTCACGCCCTTTCTGACTGGTGTAATGCGTGTAGAAAACAAACCCCGCCTCGTCAACATGGCGCAGCAGCACCGTGCGGGCCGAGGGCGCGCCATCTGGGCCGGCCGTCGCCAGGATCATGGCGTTAGGTTCTTCTGAATTCCCTTCAGCGGTGTACCAGGCCATAGCCTCATCCAGCCAGCGCCGAAACTGCGTTGTGGGGTCAGGTGACACCTCAGCGCGTCCCAGGGAGGCCTGGGTGTAACTCAGGCGTAAAGCGGTCAGTTCATCTGATGTCATAACGTTATGCAGTCATTCGTGGCGGCAATGTGATGCGGTGAGCCGGCTCTTTGTTTGCGGCGGGGGAATGGCTAGAACAGGGGGGCCTGACGCGGGATTTCCGGGTAGCGGGTGGGCAATCCTATCAGCCGCTTGAAACGGTTGCAGGTGGCCGGGGAGTGTCCGCTGTAGTCGTTGTTGAAGAACCCGTAGACAGCGCGTAAGGTGGGCAGATAGGCTTGTAGTTGGCCCAGCCACATCGCCAGACGCGGTGTCTGATCTAGCTCCTCGCGCTCTTTGAGGGGAAAACGTCCGTGCCGGCCGATGAAGCGTAAATAAACAAAGTCGCCCACCACATGGACATGCGGCGGCAGGTGAATGTAGTCGGCGGCTACAAACGCCGCCTGGTGCGCCTGCAATAAACCATAGACAGCCTCGTTTTCCCACGAACGATGGCGAAACTCCACGGCATACCTCAGATCGTTGGGCAGGGCGCGCACAAAGGTGATGAGATCTGAGATGTGAAAATTCAGCTCAAAGCGCGGCGGCAACTGGATTAAGACCGGCCCCAGCTTCTCCCCCAGGCTCCGCGCCAGCTCCAGAAAGATTTGCATCTCGTCCAGGTGCCCGGTCAGGGGTGGGGAGTGGGTGATAGCTTTGGGGGTTTTCAGGCAAAAACGAAAGCCGGCCGGCGTTTGCGCGGCCCATTGTTCCAATGTTTCCAGACGCGGCAGACCATGGAAGGTGGCATCGATTTCGACGGCGTTGAAGTATTCGGCGTAGTGGGCCAAAAACTGGGCAGTCGGCAGATTGGCGGGGTAAAAGCTGCCTTGCCACTCTTTGTAGCCGAAGCCGACCGTGCCCAGATGCCAGATGGTCATGTCTGGGGGGCCTGCGCCAGCGCTGGCCCGGCCGGCGCAACAGTTAAAGCGTGTTCCCCCAGAACGCTGGCGCTGAAAAGCACGGCCGCGATCCAGAGGGCATCCGCCAACAGCAAGTGGGTGAGCTGGAGCCAGACCGGAGTGAGGAGAACGGCGTTTAAGCTGCCGGCGGCGAATTGCACGACGAAGAGCGCAGCGACGCTCCAGGCCAGCCGTCGCGTCAGGGGGGAACGGCCGGCCAGTTGCGTGAGGTTGGCAACAAACACCATATACCCCCCGGTCAACAGGGCCAGCACCGGATGCCAGATGCGCAATTGGATCAAATAGTGGGAGTCGCGGGCAAAATCTTTTTGCACCCCTTGTAGAAAAGACTCGGAGGGGAAAATGGTGCTGGCCAGGGAAGCGATGGCCCCAAAAGCGCCCAATAAAACGAAAAGTAGGAGGCCCACCCCCAATAAGCCGGCCAAACGGCCTTGCCCACGTAGCGACCCGGCCGGTGCGCCGCTGGCCCACCAGGCGGTCAGGGCGCAGGCGGCCAGCAGCAGGTAGGTATTGGTGAGGTGGATGGGTTGGACAAAGGCGCGTGCCAGTGAGAGATTGGTATCCACCCATTGAAAGATGACCAGCGATGCTCCCAACAGCGACTCTACCACCATGAAGATACCAACCAGGGTGGCTGCGCGGCGCACCCGATGGCCTTTAGGATAGCGTTGGTAGGCCACCACCACCAGCCAGACCACTGCCAGTAACGCCAGACCACTGGTCAGGCGGTGGGTGAATTCGACCAGGGTGGCAGTCGCGGCGCTCTCCCCCGTGACAGGATTACCGCACAGGGGCCAGCTAGCGCCGCAACCGTCGCCAGAGCCGCTGGCGCTGACGAAACCACCCCAGACAATCACCACCACATTCAACAGTAAGACGCTCCAGGCGTAGAGAACAAAAGGTGTTTTGTGTGTCAGGCGATTGAGTTGAGTCCACATAAATTGTATTGTACTGTGTTCGGGCGCGGGATGCGATTCCTCCCATTGTCCGCTCGTCGGCAACACCTGTGCTGTCTTGCGCACCAGATCGTGCAACGCTTCGTGCCCTGGCGGCCTCGGAAACACCCAAAGCCAGTTGGGATTGACGGGAACTCAAAAACCGGTAGTAAAATGGTATACTGGTGATGGTGCGTCGCGGGCTGCGCCTCCGGCCGGTCGCTGGCGCGTCATCTCTCATAATAGCCAGATATAGTAGGAGGTTTTCTCATGCAACGTGTGGCATCTTCTCGTTTCACTCCTCACCTGGGTTATTGGATTGGGGCGGCTCTGTTACTGATCGGGTTGGCCGCCTGTGGCAATGAGCCGGACAGCGGGGCTGTGGCCGCGACGGTCGAAGCGGCTATGGCGGCATCTCCCTCGCGGCCGGCGACAGAGGTTCCCCCTACCGCGACCTCGTCGCCCACGCCGCTCCCCACCGCTACGCTGACTGCCACCCCGGAACCGACGGCTACTCCCACCGCTACCCCGACCGAGACGCCAACGGACACCGCTACCCCCACTGCCACCTCGACGGCTACGCCAACGGAGGCCCCAACCCTGACGCCAGCTCCTTCTCCCACCCGGGTGGCAACCGTTGCGCCCACTGCGCCGCCGCCGGCCGCCGCCCACACTTTTCCTGAAACGCCGATTCAACCTTTCAACGCCGATACCTTTATGAACATGATGGGGCAGGTACGTGACTCTTTTCGCAGTTTCAGCAGTGAAATGAGCTTGTGGCAAGAGGCCAACAAGTCGGGTGATTGCGGCACGTTCAACGGTTGGACGAGTTTGTGGATTTTGCGCGCTCCCGGCTTCACCGATGTGCCGGCGGACTGGCAACCTCTGTATGGGGAGTACCGCTCTCTGCTGTACGAGGTGGTGACGCTCACCACGGAAATCCGTTCCCTGTGCAGCGGTCAGGGTGGAACGGTGAGCGCTGAAACCACCCAGGCCATCATCGACTTTCTGAACTGGGCGTATCCCCGCTCGGAACAGATGATGTTGGAACTGGCGGCGTTGCCCAGGCCATAAGCACACCAGGCGGTTTTGTCGAGAGTAGCCCGGCCGGACTGCCAAGCCCGGCCCTGGGCGGCGGATTTGTCAATTCGCCGAAGCAAAGGATATGACGGAGTCGGCGCCTTAGCTGGGCGGTCTGAGCGTGGTTGAATGTTAACATCAATGGTGGTAAAGTTAACAAATGGTTAAGGCCGCGTTCAGACCGCCACATCTGGCTGAGGAGATTGGGATGAGCCTTCAATTGACCCGTCGAGAGTTCTTGCATCTGGCTGGTTATACCGCCGTCGCCCACCTGACACCCTACCGATTGGCCCCGGCCATGACCTCTGTGCATGCCTGGTTAGGGGCCTTGAACAACCATCCACCTGAAGAAGTATTTGGCCTATCTGTAGCCTCCGGCGACCCAACGCCGACCGGAGTGGTGTTGTGGACGCGGGTGAACCCTGACCAATGGCTGGCCGGGGAGCTGCTGGCGTTTGAAGTGGCCTTAGATGATGCGTTTACCCAAGTGGTGGCTCAAGGCGTGGTGGAAAGCGCCGACTTTGACGCCACCCGCGACTTCACCCTCAAGATCGACCTCGATGGGCAGTTGCAGCCAGACATCAGCTATTACTATCGTTTCACCTATCGGGGAACCAGCAGTCGGGTAGGTCGTTGTCACACCTTGCCCGATCCCAACAGCGCCCCGGAGATGCTTAAATTAGGCCTCGTCACCTGTCAATCCTTTAGCAACGGCTATTACCCTGCCTACTACCATCTGACGCAGGAGAGTGATTTGCGCTTTGTGTTGCATTTGGGGGATTACATCTATGAAAACGCCCAACCTGAACCTGATCCCCCTTTTGAAGATCGGGGCTTTAACCTGCCCAGTGGTGAGAACCTGGCCCACACGTTGGAAGATTATCGCTTTCTCTACCAGACCTATCGCTCCGATCCCTTTTTGCAACTGGCGCATGAGCAGTTGACCTTCATAGTCATTTGGGATGATCACGAAACGGCCAATGATTGCTATTGGGATTACGCCAAAGATGGGGCCGGTGTGCCGGATCACCCCTACGTAGACCATCCGCCTGAGGTGCGCAATGCCCTAAAGCGGGCGGCCATGCAGGCGTGGGCGGAGTATATTCCCGGCCGGCCGGCGGCCGATCTGAACGCGCCCCACCCCCACGACTTCCTGAGCATTTATCGCTCCTTCCGCTATGGGGATTTGGTCGAATTGTTCATGACCGACGAACGCACCTATCGCACCGCCCCGCCCTGCGGTTTGCAATTTATCGGCCAGCGTTACGCCACGCGGGGGTGTGAAGGGCAACTGGACCCGGCCAACTCCATGTTGGGCCAAACCCAGCGCGACTGGTTGTTGAATGGCCTGCTCAACTCCCCGGCCCTCTGGAAAGTGTGGGGAAATGAGGTGTTTGTCGGTCCACTCAAAGCGAAGCGTATCAGCGCCCCCTTGCACAAGGGGTTGTTCTATACCATGGATGGTTGGGATGGATTTGAGTATGAGCGGCAGTTGATTTTGCAGGCGCTCAAAGAGGGTGGGGTGGAAAACATCGTGGCCCTGACCGGTGATCTCCACGCCTATCTGGCGGCCTACCTCAAGGTAAACTACGAGACCGACCCTTTCAACATCACGCCGGCCAAGCTGGTGGGGGTGGAGTTTATGACGCCATCCGTCACATCAGCCACCCTCAATGAGGAGTTTGCCGAGATTGGTCTGCCCATTCACCTGACGCAGCCAGTGGTGCGGGCCATGAACCCCCACATTAAATTTTTCGACGCTGATCACTGGGGGTATGCAACCGTCACGTTTACGCGCACCGATTGTTATTACGACGCCTACACAGTGGATAAAACTGTCAACGACGCCAGCGCCTCGCGGGTGTTGCTGAAGCGCCTGCGTGCGCCGTTGGGTCAGGTGCGCTTGTGGGATGAGACGCCAGCCTGATCATCTGGCCCCAACTCGTCAATCGCGTAGCCGGCCGGGTAGGTGCGGCGGCGCATCTGGGTGCGAAAGAAGGGACGGCGCTGGAAACGATGGTAAAGCCGACCCCGGGAGCGCAATCCCCAGGCTACCAGACGTTGCATCCAATGGGGCGGCCGGCGAAAGCCACAGGCTTGCAACAGGCGGTCATCCATAATGGCGTAGATGAAGGGGCGTCCCAGTGGATAGAGCCGGCGCGGCAGATACCAGCTCAAGAAAAGATCACGGGTGTGACCTGCTACTCGCGCATTGCTGGGATGATAGCGAAAATGCGCCGCCTCATAGGCCTCGTTAAACGCTTCGAAGGCAGCGTAGTGGTCAGGGATACCCTGGATATTCATCCGTCGCCCCACCTCACGCCAAAAGTAAAAGTTCGCCAGCTTCTCCTTTTCCGTCACCACGCGCCAGCCAAAGCGCGCATTCCAGCGCACCGGTTCGTAGATAAAGGTGGAGAGAACGTACAGATAGTCCTCGTTGGAGATGGCATACCGGCGGTGAATCTGGTTCATGCGCCGCAAGGCGGCCCGCCCATGGGGACTATCGTAGCCATGTTCCAGGATTTCGCTGAGGATAAGATCGGTGTCGTCGTAACGCTTTTGCGGTCGGCAGGCAAACTCCCCTGTCTCATCCAGCAAGCCAGAAATTGTAGGAACGGCAAAGGTGCGGAAAAAGGCAAACTCTACCGACAGGCTATCCCAGGGAAAGACATAACAAAACAGCCAGCGTACAATCGTCTGATGATCTCGTTCAGCGTCTAACGCATCCAGATTCAGGTTCCAGGGGGACGGATTTGATAAGTGGATAGGTTGCATAGTTGGTCTGAGTGTGGTAGCCTTTTTCGCTAATTGTAGCGCAAGCTGTGTCCGTGTGACGATGGACACACCCCAGCCTGTCAGATGCGGATGGGCCTGAACGACGCACACCGGGCAACGGATGATCGGGGGAGATCGATGAGTTGCCAGAGGTGTTGATCGCCGGCCGAGTGCTTGCCCCAGGATTTTGAACACTTTTTTGATATATTTGGGTTGCCATGACCGTAGATAGTGTGCTGCTTCAGGTTGATAATGTCTCACTCAGTTTTGGCGGCAACCAGGTGCTCAACAGCATCAGTTTCGACGTCTGCGCCGGCGAGATTCGCGCCATCATCGGGCCAAATGGGGCCGGCAAGACTTCCATGCTCAACTGCATCAGCGGCTTCTATCGTCCCCAGGCCGGCCGTATTCACTTCGGCGGCCGGGATTTAACCCAGGTTAAGACACACCACATCGCCCAGTTGGGCATCGCTCGCACCTTTCAGAACATCGCTTTGTACACCGGCCTCAGCACCCTGGACAATTTGATGGCGGCGCGCCATATTCACATGCACCAGAGCACCCTATCCAGCATGTTATATTGGGGGGCAGCCCAACGCGAGGAAATCGAACACCGACAGGCGGTGGAAGATATTATCGACTTCCTGGAGATCGAACCCATCCGCAAGGCCATTGTCGGAGCCTTGCCCTATGGATTGCGCAAACGGGTGGAGTTGGGCCGTGCGCTGGCCTTGGAGCCCAAACTCCTGTTGCTAGACGAGCCGATGGCAGGCATGAATGCCGAGGAAAAAGAGGATATGGCCCGCTTTATTCTCGACATCCACGAGCGGCGAGGCGTTACTATCATCCTGATCGAGCATGACATGGGGCTGGTGATGGATATTTCCAATCGTGTGGTGGTGCTCGACTTTGGGCGCAAAATTGCGGATGGCGTACCCGATGAAGTGAAGCACGACCCTAAGGTGATTCAGGCATATTTGGGTGAGGCGTAAGGTTGACCCTGTATGGGGGATGATCTTACCCTCAGCGATGACTTTTAGTCTATGCAAACTCCACAAACGTTACCCCAGTTCTTTCGACAGCAGGCGCGGCTCTACAGCCGCAGCAAGGTTGCTTTGCGCCAGAAGGAGTTTGGCATCTGGCAAGAGTACACCTGGCAACACTCCTATGAACAGGTGCGCGACTTTGCCCTGGGCATGTTGGCTCTGGGGATGCAGCGCGGCGATCATGTTTCCACCGTGGGGGACAATGATCGCTACTACCTGTGGGGGTATATGGCGCTGTTAGCCATCGGTAGCGTGCAGGTGGGCCTCTACACCGACGCCATCGCCAGCGAAATGGCGTATATTTTGACCCACAGCGATTCCCGTTTTGTCCTGGCCAAAGACCAGGAGCAGTGTGACAAGGTGTTGGAGATACGGGATCGGATTCCCAACATTGAGCGCGTGATCTATTGGGACGAGCGCGGCTTGTGGAACTACAACGATCCCTGGCTCATCTCTTTCGAGGCGGTGCAAGCCCTGGGGCGTGATCTGTTGGCGCACGAACCGGAGCGTTTTGAGCGCGAGATAGAGCAAGGGCAGGGGGATGACATCGCCGTGTTGTGTTACACTTCGGGCACCACCGGTCTGCCCAAAGGGGCTATGCTGACACATCACAATCTCATCGAAGCCGCGCAGACCTATCAGGAGATCGATCCCCGTTACGATACTGATAACCACCTGAGCCTTTTGCCCATGGGTTGGATCGGCGAACATGCCCTGGGCATTGCACCCCACTGCACCACGGGTATCATTCTCAACTTCCCTGAAGCGCCGGAGACGGTGCGGGCCAATGTGCGTGAAATCGCCCCTGAAGGCATTCTCTACAACTCCCGCCTGTGGGATGCCTTGTTGAGCACCATTCAAGTGCGCATTGGCGATTCCACCTGGCTCAACCGCAAGCTGTACGATTGGTTTTTGCCGGTTGGCTATGAGGTGGCAGAGCGGAAGTTTCGCAAACAGCCGGTAGGGTGGGGGTTGAAGCTGGCTTATCAGTTGGGTGATTGGGCGGTTTTCCGCCCTATTCGGGATCAGATTGGTCTCTCGCGGGTACGGGCAGCTTATACGGCCGGCTCCGTTCTCAGCCCCGATGCCATGCGCTTTTTCCATGCTCTAGGTATCAACCTGAAGCAAATCTACGGTTCCACCGAGTTAACCGGCGGCGTCACGGTACATCGAGACGGGGATATTAAATTTGCCAGCGTGGGGCAAACAGTGCCACGGGCGCGGGTGCGCATTGCCGAGGATGGCGAAATTCAGCTGACCGGCCCCACCTTATTTAAGGGGTATTACAAAAGCCCTGACAAGACTGTCGAGGCCCTGGCGGTTGACGACGAGGGGGTGGCCTGGTTCCGCACCGGTGACGCCGGCTATCTGGATGAAGATGGGCACATCATTTACCTTGACCGCGTCAAGGAGATGCTCACTCTTTCCAGCGGTGAAAGGTTTTCACCCCAATTTATTGAGGGGCGGCTTAAATTTAGCCCTTATATTCTGGATGCGATGGCGATTGGCAGTCCGCAGCATGATTTTGTGACGGCGCTGATCATCATTGCTTTTGAAAACGTCGGCACCTGGGCTGAGAAACAACACATCGGCTACACCACATTTGTTGATCTGTCGCAAAAGTCCCAGGTTTACGATTTGATCAAAGCGGCGGTTACAAACGTCAACCACAACCTGCCGCCGGCCGCCCGCATTCGACGCTTTGTCAATCTCCACAAGGCGTTCGATGCCGACGAGGCGGAGATGACGCGCTCGCGTAAATTGCGCCGCAACGTTCTCTACCAGCGTTACGGTGATATTATTGACGCCATGTACCGGGGGGATGAGGCCATCCACGTCCGCGCTCCGGTGCGCTATCAAGATGGCACGGAAGGCTTTGTCGAAACATCCATCAGCATTATGTCGGTGGAGGCGTAAACCGCCTCTGCTCTGGAGCGATCTATGAACTGGCAACTCCTGCCTCAATTTGCCATCACAGGACTTCTCAATGGCGGCCCGCTGGCGTTGATTGCGCTGGGGTTGGTTTTGATCTACAAATCATCGGAGATTTTCAACTTTTCGCATGGGCAGATGTTGCTATTGGGGGCGATGTTGACATGGTGGTTTTCTTCGCCCGATGCTGGCATGGGGTGGCATTGGGCGGTGGCCTTATTGGCGGCGTTGATCATCTCCATTGGGCTGGGGTTGTTGATTGAACGGCTGGCGCTCCGCCCCCTGACGGGGCAACCTTTGCTTTCTATCATTCTCATGACCCTGGCGTTAAGTCAGTTGTTGCAAGCACTGGCTATTTTGGTGTTTGGCACAACACAGCGCAACTTTCCGGTCATCTTCGCGGTCGACCAGCCCTACCGACTTACGTTGCCCTTCACCTACAATGACAATCCCATTGTGGTTATTTTGCGCCAGAATTTGGTGTGGTCGTTTGTCACGGCCATGGTGGCGGTGATTGTTTTGTGGCTCTTTTTTCAATACACGCGCACCGGTCTGGCGATGCGGGCCACGGCCGAGGATCATGAGACAGCCCAGAGCGTGGGCATTCGCATTCGGCGCGTTTTTGGCATATCGTGGGCCATTGCCGGCATCATCGCCACCCTGGGCGGGGTACTCATTGCCACGGCCAGCGGACTGGATTTGAGCCTGCCAATTGTGGTCTTGGCCGCTTTTCCAGCCGTTTTATTGGGAGGGCTAGAATCGATCCCCGGCGCGGTGGTGGGTGGCTTGCTGGTCGGTTTATCGAAGGAGATTGTGGCTTTGCCCAACGATCAATTTTTCCTGGGAGCGGAAGTTTCCCAACTGATTCGCAACTCCAAAGACATCATGCCTTACATTATCTTGTTATTGGTGTTGCTCATTCGCCCGGATGGCTTGTTTGGTCGTAAACGGATTGAGCGCGTCTAGCAAGTACGTAGAGCGAGGGAGAAACATCACATGGCGGTATTACGTCCAGCCGGGGATTTTGATCGCAGTTACCAACAAGATGCGGCGGTGATCCGCCGGCCGTGGCAGGTTGGGGTGTTGGTGCTTTTTCTGGCGGCGCTCTTTTTGTTGCCAGCTTACGCCTCGGAGTCGGTGATCTCGCTGATCAATCGCATCGGCATTTTCATCATTGCCGTCCAGGGTCTCAATATTTTGACGGGTTACACCGGGCAAATCTCGTTGGGTCAGGCGGCGTTTATGACGGCCGGCGGCTATATTTCCGCCTTGCTGGTGGGGCTGGCAGGTTGGAACTTCTTTGCAGCCTTGCCGGCGGCGGCTCTGGGGGCCGGCCTGATTGGCCTGCTCTTTGGCTTGCCATCGTTGCGAGTCAAGGGCTTCTATCTGGTTATGGCCACGTTGGGGGCCCAATTTATCATTCCCTGGTTTACGCGCAACGCCTATCGGGATGTGTTGAATGGGGCGCAGGGGTTGAATGTGCCTGTGCCGGTTATCAAGCTGCCGGTGATCGCCGAGACCTGTTTTCTCGGTTCTCAGTTTGACGCGGCTACCGGAGAGTGCCTGTATCGCTTCGCCACGCCGGCCACCTTTATTCATATTACCCTGGTAGTGTTGATCATCAGCACCCTGGCGGCGCTCAATATCTCGCGCAGTCGCCTGGGGCGCGCCCTGGTTTCGGTGCGCGACAACGACCTGGCGGCCGAACTGTTGGGCATCAATCTGTTTAGCTACAAATTACGCGCTTTTTTCATTGCGGCGGTGTATGCGGGTGTGGCCGGGGCGTTGTTGGCCCATAATTTACGCCACATCAACTCGGAGACCGTCACCCTGACGGACTCCGTTTTGTTGCTGGGCATGTTGATTGTGGGCGGTTTGGGCACGAACGTGGGCCCAATCTTTGGCGCCACCCTGATCACCCTGTTGGAGGAGTTCGCCACGGTGATCACCCCCGTGATCATTGAGGGTTTTCCCGGCATAGCCGGCAGCGCATCGGCCGCCCTGCGCCCCTTAATTTTTGGGCTGACTCTGGCGCTCTTCCTGATTTTTGAGCCGCGTGGTCTGGCGCATCGCTGGCGACTTATCAAAGCGAGTTGGCGCTTGCGTCCTTTTTCGCAAACGGCAACCTGAGCCTGGCGTGACCAGGAATGGCTGGTCTGAAGGAGGTGATGTATCGATCGAGGCCCACCCCTGATCGGTCAACATAGGGGCGCTTCGAGAGTGACCGGGAAAGTGAAGACCAACCTGTTTAACTGAGCGCTGGCATCTGTCGAGCGCATTGTGAGGTGAGCTGCGCGTTATGTCAAGTTGAGGCCGACGTTCTCACCACGTCAGGCCAGAAAATCTACTTTGGAGAAGAAGAAAGATGAAAAAAGGGTTATCGATTATCTTATTGGGGTTGTTGTTGCTTCTGGTAGCGTGTGGGTCGCCGGCGGCCACCACGGAAGCGCCGGCCGCGCCAGAGGTGGATACTGAGGCCACCAGCGCCGCCATGCAGGCTGAGGAGACGGCCGCCGCTGATGAAGCCATGCACGCCGAGGAAACGGCCGCGGCTGAAGAGGCCATGCAAGCTGAGGATGCAGCAGCGACCGAAGAAGCTATGCACATGGAGGAAACGGCCACCGCTGAAGAAGCGATGCACGCCGAAGAGACGGCCACGGCCGAAGCCATGCCGGTTATGCGCACCGACAATCTGGAGGGAGAAACCATCACCTTCTACCATTTCGGCGACCTTTCCGGCCCTCTGGCAGGCATCACCGCCCCGTTGATTCAAGGTTTTGAAGATGCGGTACGGGCGGTCAATGAGGCTGGCGGTATTCGTGGGGCGCAGATCGAGTTAGCTTTTACTGACACCGGCGGCAGTGTGGACGAGGCGGTGGCGGCCTATGATCGCTACACCAGCGAAGACCCTAACGTTCTCCTGATGTTCACCTATGGCTCCGGCGATGGGGAAGCCTTGGCCAGCCGTTTTGTGGAAGATCAGATTCCCAACCTGGCGGCCGGTCTGAGCGCTGTGGCTTTCTATGGCCCGGATTCGGGCTACACCTTTGGTTATGCTCCCATCTACCCCGACCAATTTGGCCTCTTCCTGGATTACATCACGGCTAACTGGGATGCGGTTAAGCCTGCCAGCGCCGGTGATGACATCAAGGTGGCCTACATTAGCTGGCCAACGGCTTATGGTCAGGCGGCCATCACGGCTGAAAGCGAAGCGTATGCGCAGAGCCTGGGGGTGGAAATTGTGGCGCGTGAATTGTTGGATGTCTCCCCCACAGCGGATGCCACGACGGCCATTTTGAACGCGCAGGCGGCCGGGGCCAACGTGATCTATACCAACTCGTTGGCTTTTGGGCCGGCTTCCATCCTCAATGGCCTGGGCGCTTTGGGGCTGCGGAGTGAATTCCTGATGGGCGCGAACAACTGGGCCATGGACCTGGCGACCTACGCCTTCCTCTCCGACCCGGCCTTGGCAGTGGGCATGATCACTCCCTTCCCCTACCTGTGGTGGACGGACGCAGACAATCCTGGCATCCAATATGCGGCGCAGGTGTTCCAGGCCAATGAGCGGCCGGCGCAGTTGCAAAGCGTGGGCTACTTGCTGACGCTAGGCGGCGTTGACCTGGCAGTGAAGGCGATTGAGCTGGCGATTGACACCGTAGGCTTCGACGCCCTGACCGGTCAGGCGGTGTACGAGGCCTTGCTCAACCTCGGCGCTGTTGATGTTCTGGATGGCGTCATGAAGGTGGACTTCAGCGGCAACAACCGCTCCCCCCATGTGGCCCAAATTCGCCAGATTCAGGGCGGGCCGGATGCGTTCGTGGTGTTGCAAGATTGGACGGCGACGCCTGACTTGCGGCCGGCCGACAACTTCAGCACCGCTCCATAACAATCGCAACGGACACGGAAAGAGTGACGCAGGTCAACGCCTGCGCCACTCTTTCCCCCCGCACCAGGAAACCACACCCCTATGTCCAGCCTGATCGATGTTCAGTCCCCCCCGTTTGAGGCTGCCCCGGCCCTGGCGCCTTTGCTCAAGGTGAACAATATCGAAGTCGTTTACAGCGATGTGATCCTGGTGCTGCGTGGCATCTCATTGCAAGTGGGACAGGGTCAGATTGTTTCGCTGCTGGGGGCCAACGGCGCGGGCAAATCCACCACCCTTAAGGCTATTTCCGGCTTGTTACGGCGTGAAAACGGGGCCATCAACCGTGGGGGCGTGGAGTTTGAAAATCAACGTCTCGATCGTTTGCCGCCGGAGGAGATCACGCGCCTGGGAATTGTGCAAGTGTTGGAGGGGCGGCGACTCTTTCGCCACCTGACAGCAGAGGAGAACTTGCGCACCGGCGCACTTATTCATCATCGGGGTGTGCAGGTGGGGAAGTTGTTGGAGGAGGTTTATCACTACTTTCCCCAACTGACTCGCCTGCGCCACCGCACGGCCGGTTATCTTTCAGGGGGTGAACAACAACAGGTGGCGATTGGGCGCGCCCTGATGGCCCGCCCGCGCCTGATCTTGTTGGATGAACCCTCATTAGGGTTGGCCCCGTTGTTGGTGCATGAGATTTTTGAAATTATCCGACGCATCAACCAGGAGTCAGGGGTTTCCATTCTGGTGGTGGAGCAAAACGCCCATATTGCCCTGGCCTATGCCCAATATGCTTATGTCATGGAGTTGGGGCGGATTGTGTTGGATGGGCCGGCCGCCCAATTGGCTGAGAACGCCGACATCAAAGAGTTCTATCTGGGATTGACCCAGGTGGGCGAACGCAAAAGCTATCGCGATGTGAAGCATTACAAACGTCGCAAGCGCTGGTTGGGTTAGCCCCCGGCTTTGCGCGTCGCAGGAGAGAGGGACGCCGCCTTATGGATGAACAGCTACGCCAGATCATAGCCCATGCCTTTGCCCATGCGCCGGCGGTGCGGACACGGCTGGAGGAGGCTGGCCTGACGCCGGCCGATATTCAAACCGTAGCCGACCTGGAGAAGATTCCAGTTTTGCCTAAGGATCAGTTGGCGGCCTTGCAACACAGCGATCCCCCCTTTGGCGGTTTTTTGGGTGTGCCCCGTTCCGCGGTGCGGCGCATTTTTATGTCCCCAGGCCCTATTTATGAACCCGACGCCGGCCATGACCCGGTGATCGTGGCCATGGCCCGGCGCGCTCTGGAACTGACCGGCATCACGGCCGGGGCCACGGTACTCAACACCCTGTCGTACCATCTTGTGCCGGCCGGCCTGTTGGTCGATCAAGTCCTGGTGGAGATGGGTTGCACCGTCGTTCCCTCTGGTGTGGGCAACACCGATCTGCAGGTTCGGCTGTTGCGCGATCTGGCGGTGACAGCTTATGTGGGGACGCCCAGCTTTTTGGTGGCCCTCATTCGCCGGGCCGAAGAGTTGGGGCATGATTTTCGCGCCGACTTCCAGCTGTCAGCGGCGTTTGTCACGGCCGAGCCCCTGTTTGCCGATACCCGCCAGCTGTTAACGGAACGCTATGGCCTGCGCCTGGGCAATGCCTATGCCACGGCCGAGCTAGGTTTTCTGGCGCTGAACACCAGTGGGGGCATGGCCATGGCGCTGCAACCTCAGCCCGTTATCGAAGTGGTGGACCCCCACACCGGCCGACGGGTTGGGCCAGGTGAGGCGGGTGAGGTGGTGGTGACCAACTTCAACCCGGCCTATCCCCTGATTCGTCTGGGCACAGGCGATCTGGCGGTGAATGTTGACCCGCAGCCGGGCGGCAGCCGTCAGGAGGAGCGCGCCATCATTCTGGTGGGACGTAGCGGCGAAGCGGTTAAGGTACGGGGGATGTTCGTCCACCCCAATCAGGTGCGCTTTGGGTTGGGGGGGCTGGCGCGCGCCTTTCAGGGTGTGGTGACGCGCCAGGAAGAGCGGGATTGGTTCACCCTGCGGGTTGTGCCGGCCGAAGATACCTCCCCTTCAGCCGCCCTGAGTGAGCGGATTCAGGAACAGGTGCGAGCTGTGTGTCGCGTGCGGGTGGATGCGGTGGAATATGTGGAGGGCATTCCGGCCGGGGCGGCCGGAATGGTGGATGCGCGCCAGTGGGGTTAACCCGCTAGCTGGCGCGCTCCAGGCTCAAATTAAACCCAATTGCTGGCCCGTCAGACACAAAATATCCAGGGCGCGATCCAGCTGTTCTCCGGTGTGGGTGGCCATGTAACTGGTGCGCAAGAGTCCTTGCCCAGGGGGCACGGCCGGGGAAACGACAGGATTGGTGTACAGCCCCCGCTCGAAAAGAATCTTCCAGGTCAGGAAGGTGGGGTCATTGTCGCCAATGATAATCGGGATGATGGGGGTTCGGGTGGAACCGGTGTTGAAGCCCATTTGACGCAGCCCACACAGCATTTTTTCTGAATTGGCCCACAGCCGGTTCACATGTTCCGGTTCTGTCTCGATAATGTCGAGAGCCGCCATGGCAGCCATGACGTTGTGTGCCGGCAGACTGGCGCTGAAGATCAGGCTGCGAGCATGGTGTTGGATGTAATGCAACACATCAGCATCGCCGGCAATGAACCCTCCAATCGAAGCCAGCGATTTGCTAAAAGTGCCCATGATGAGATCCACCTGATCCGTCAGACCGAAGTGTGCGGCTGTCCCCCGTCCCTCGCCCAGAACGCCCAGGGAATGGGCGTCATCGACATATAAACGCGCTCCATAGCGCTGACAAATGGGAACAATGTAATCAAGCGGGGCGATGTCGCCGCTCATGCTGTAGATGCCATCCACAACCACTAGCTTACCAGTGTCGGCCGGTAGTTTCGCCAGAATAGCCTCCAGGTGTTCCATGCTGTTGTGGCGGAAGCGTTTCATCGTTCCCAGCCCCAGGCGACAGCCATCCACAATGCTGGCGTGGCTCTCTTTGTCGCAGATCACATAATCGTTGGGCCCCACCAGGGCCGAGATTACCCCCAGATTGACAAACATGCCGGTGCTGAAGACGAGCGCTTTTTCTTTGCCGACGAAAGCGGCCAGTCGTTCTTCCAGCTCGTGGTGTAGCCGCAAGGTGCCATTGAGAAAACGGGAACCGGTGCAGCTGGTTCCATAGCGGTCGACCGCCTTTTTCACTGCCTGGCGCACCCTGGGATGGGTGGTCAATCCCAGGTAGTTGTTGGAACCGATCATGATGATACGGCGTCCATTGACGGTAACTTCAGTGCCCTCGGTTTCTTCCAGAGGCACAAAATAGGGGTACAGTCCGGCGGCTTGCGCATTCCGGGCAACGGTGTACTGACCGCATTTGGCGAAAATATCCATGCCATTCTCCCCAACTTCACGTGTTGTTGGCCTGTCAGCGTCCACGCCCAGGACGCCAGGGACAGCTTTCCACTATCTGACAGGCCACAGCACCCGGCCTTGATAGGTCGGTCGCTGTTAACGAAAACCCACAAAGTGGGAAAAGGTGACGCCGGGCGGGCCAACTCGCCCGGCCGCGAACGGGCTGGGGGTTACGGTTAGCGCCGCTGGCGGAGGTAGAGCGTTATGGCAGCTAGGGTCAGGGTTAAAGCCCCGGCCGCTCCTGCCAGATAAAGTCGAGAGGCCGGCTGGCTGGCCTCTGTTGGCGTCGGGCTGGGAATTGGGGTAGGAGCAGGCGACACATCCTCGTCTGGCCGGGGTGTTGGTGTGGGTGCAGCTGTTGGAGGGGGGCTGGAGTCCGCTGTCTCAAGTGCCTCACCCTCCTCCTCAGAGTCTGGCTCCGTGGGTGCGATGCCCAAGATGCCTGCTCCTTCGGATTCGGGCGCAATGGTTTGGGTGAACGCTTCGTTGGCGGTGATGGTGATGGTTTGGGTTCCTGACAGGCCGACGCTGCTGCTGCGCAAGGTTTCTTCAGGCGCAGCCGCCTCTGGCGCGCTCTCCTCTGCCATGATTTCTGGCTGGGATGTGACCTGAAGGCCGGCCGGCGCTTCCTGCGCCGCTTGCGTGTCGTTGGCCGGGGCCAGGGCCGTTTGTTGGGCTGATGGGCGCGCCAGCAGCAGGGCGAGACTGAGGAGGAAGAAAAAGCTGGCCAGAGCTGTAGCGGCGCGCATAATTGGGTAGAGGCGCACAGCCGGGGTCGGCCGGCGGCGCTCATAGGTGGCAGGGTTCAGGGTGAAGTTGCGCGGCACAGCGCGGCGCGGCAGCTGGCGCAGTACAACCCGCATTTGCTGCAGCCGGGCCACTTCTTTCCGCAGACGAGGATCAGCGGCCAGTTCTGTTTCAAAGCGCTGACGGGCGGCCGGCGAGAGCTGCCCATCCAGATAAGCGCTGATCGCTTCCTGGCGGCGGTCTGTCTCTGTCAGGGTGAGATTGCGTAGCCAACCGAACATTTTTGTCGCCTGTCAACATAGCGCCGGCGATTCGCCGGGCGGGTCTCAAGTTTCATCTATAAAACGATAGGCTGCCGGCAATAGTTCCATCTTTTCTTGCAAACAGGCCTGCAACCGGGCGCGCGCCCGACTTAAGCGTGATTTGACCGTTCCCAGGGAGATGGTCAGGATATGGGCGATTTCGTTGTATTCATACTCCTCAATATCGCGCAGCACCACGGTCTCACGTTGGTCGGCCGGTAAAAGTTCCAGGCACGCCTCAATCGCCCGCCACAAATCCGCCTGTTCTTGCGCCTTTTCTGGCGATGTTCCATCGCTGGCCAGGATGCGCGGCGTCTCAAAGCTCTCGGTGATTTCATCCAGGGACGGTTCGGGATGCCTTTTTTCCTTGCGCAGGGCGTCGAAACATTTGTTGCGCACAATGCGCAGTAGCCAGGGGCGGAAACTGCCGCCGTGAAAACGATTGAGCGCCTGATAAGCGGCGATAAACGCTTCCTGGGTGGCGTCCTCAGCCAGAGCTGGGTCGTGGGTCAGGCGGTAGGCAAAGTTGTAGAGATGCTCTTGATAATGAAGCACCAGGGTGTTGAACGCCCGCACATCGCCGCGTTGCGCCTGTTTGATGAGAGTTGGCTCATCCATAAGTTGAAAGTATACCCAGGGGATTGAGAATATGACAACCGATGCGCTGCTCTTTTGACAGCTAAAGGCGGTTGGTTTATACTTCTGGTCGCACCGTCTCATAGGCCGAAGTGGCGGAACAGGCAGACGCGCACGACTCAAAATCGTGTTCCGAAAGGAGTGTGGGTTCGATTCCCACCTTCGGCATCCCTCCGATTTACCCCCGGCAGAATACCCGCCCTTTTCTCTTCTCAGTTGGCAGCGAAAGGGTACATGAAAGCTCGCTTAAAGGGCGAGCCTGGATACATGCACAGGCATCTGAACTCACGAATTGAATAAGGACAGGAACATGATGGGCAGCGCGGTTAAGAGCTGCCCCGGCCCGCGTTCATACGAGCCGATGATCCTGATTCATGTTTGGAGGAGTCGATTAGCGATGGTATGGCAGCGAAATGGAAAAATCTATCTGGGAATCATAAGTCTGGGAGTTGTGCTTGGTCTGATCTTGTGGGGGCGGGGGTGGGCTGCGACTATCCGGCCGGCCGCGCCCACTGCCCTTCTGCCGGCCGATTTTCTCTCCCACGTTTTGCGCGCCCCGTTGTCCAGCATGGCTGAGGAACATGTGCATGGCGGGTTGACGCCAGCCGGAGAACAGCAGTTTAGCGCCCGGTTGGAGGCGTCGCGGGCGGCTTTGCGCGCCGCCGGCCGGCTGCCGATGCCCGATAGAACAGCCCTTGTATCTTTCATTTTACCCTATCAACTGGCGCCCGGGGCGGGCAATTACCTGCAACCTTACCGTATAGGCCAGCTTTTCGATCATGATCCCGTCGGCGGCTCACTGCTGGATTATGCCTGTGGGGAGCAAACTTATGACTATGGCCGGTATGATCACGCCGGAGTCGATTTTATTGCCTGGCCCTTCCCCTGGAATCAGCTGGAATACAATGAGGGGATGGTTGTGGCGGCCGCTGATGGGATCATCATTCTCAAAGATGATACCGATAGCACCGACCGCTCCTGCGCTCTCAACCCGCTGGATAGCACCCTGGGCAATGTGATCGTGATCGAACACGCCAATGGGTTGGAGACGTGGTACGGCCACATGAAATACAACTCCCTGACGGCCAAAGGGCCGGGAGATTTTGTGCAACAGGGTGAGATGATTGGAATCGTGGGTAGTTCCGGTGTTTCCCCTAGCCCGCACCTCCATTTCGAGGTGCGCGACCCAAATCGCGAGGAGTGTCTGTCAGACTCGCAGGGCGATTGCCCCCTAGACCCCTTTGCCGGCATCTGTAACCTAAACAACCCGGATACGGGATCGCTCTGGCAAAGCCAGCCAGCCTATGTGGATTCAGGCATTAACCGTATGGTGATGGGCTACGAGACGCCCCAGACTCCGGTGTGTGAAGTGGCAACCATTAACGAAAACAACGTTTTCAATAAGGGGGATCGGGTGTGGTTGACGAATTTTTACCGTGACCTGGTCAGCGGCCAGACCACCAGCAACCGCATCTACTACCCTGATGGGACGCTCTGGACAAGCTGGGAGTGGACATACACCACCGGCGGCGCAGCCAAAACCTGGTATAAGCGCCTGCCATTCACCGCCCCGGCCGGTGAATGGGTGTGGGAGTCGGAATTAGTGGGCCAGGTTTACACCTATACCTTTACGGTGTTGCCTTGATTGTTGATAGATGGAATGGCCGGCCGGGACGTAACGTCGTCGGCCGGCACTGGTCTGGTATGGTCTCTTTACGCTGGTTGGTTGTGTTGATGGGATGTCTCTGGCTGGCGGCGTGCCGGCTGGGCTGGGTTAGCTACAGCTATGCGGCCTTGGGGCTGACTCTGGAGTTGCCGGCCGATTGGGTTGTGACGGTGGATTACCAGGATGATCTCTCCAGCGCGCTCTCGGTTAAGCCGGCCGGGGGTGGGGCGGCCGCGGTGCAAATTTTCCTGACGACGCGCGCCCAGGTGGCAGATTTGGGGTTGGCAGAGCCGGCTGACTATCTCCAATTTTTTCTGGATACGTTGGCGGGGGACACCTATGAGGTGACAACTCCGGTGACGGCTATTGATTTTCAGGGCCGGCCGGCTGCCACCGCTACCCTGCGCCACGGCGCAGACCTGACGGCGACTGCCACTGCCTGGGAAGACGAAGAGGGACTCTACATAACGACGTTAGTGTTTGACAGCAGCGGCCAGGAAGAGGCCACTATGACGCGCATTGTGGAAAGTATTCGTTGGCTGGAGGAGTAAACGCGCTCACAGGTTGAAATCGTGTCGGTTACGTTCGATCTCAAGGCCCACTGCCCGCGCCTGCGCCAGCGCGGTGAGCTTTTCCACACGCACCACAACACGCTCTACGCCGCTAAATTCCGTCAAAATCAGACGGGCGAGATCCGTCGCCAGCTTTTCCACCAGATGATCTTGTCCGGTTGTGATGCGCTCCACCACCCGATGGGCGACAGCCGCATAGTTGACGGCATCTGCCAGCTGATCGCTGGCGGCCGGCCGGCGCGTGTCCACCCATAGCGTCAGGTTCACCCGCACAGGTTGTTGGCGGATGCGTTCATCTGGGTTGACGCCTAGAATCGCGTCCACCACCAGGTCTTGCAGGATGATTTTGTCCAACATGGTGTGTGGCTGATAGGTGAGCGGGATAATCAGGGGGCGGCTTTTAAGCTGACCAGATCGACAAACTCTGGCAGGGTGGTGCTGTTACGCACCCGCAGCCGTTGCCATTCGTAGCGCCCTTCAAAATGGTGCCACTTGCCCCCAGAGGTGGTCACCGCTCCCCAAAAGTCGAGCTCGCGTAACACCTCAATCGTCTGATCATCGTAGCGTCCCCCTGGATAAGCGAAGTAAGAGGGGGTGTAACCAATGTGCGCTGCCATTGTTTGTTGCGAGCCTAAAATTTGATAGACCACAAAATCCCGTTCCTGCCCATCCAGGTTGAGATGGGTTTTGGTATGGGGTTCCATCCGCATCCCGGCCGCGGCCATCTCCTCAATCATCGGCCAGGTCATGTAAGCCGAATATCCTTGATCGACGAATTCGGTGATGATAAAGAAAGTCGCTTTCAGCCCCAACTCCTGCAGGATGGGAAAGGCGTAAAGATAGTTATCCACATAGCCATCATCCAATGTGATGATCACCGGCCGGGGCGGCAAGGCTATTTTACCCACCGCGGCCAACCCTAACTCGTACAGGTCGAGGGCGGTGTAGCCGTTGTCCACCAGGTATTGCATCTGGGCCCGAAACTGTTCCGGGGTCACAGACAGGTCAACGCGATAGATGTCCGCTCCTTCGGGCGGAGTGCTGATGTAATGGTACATCAGGATGGGGACCTGGACGGTGGGGTAGAAACCGGCGGGGGTGGGCAGAGGCAAGGGGGTGGGCGTGGGCGGGATGGCGTGCGCCACAATCTGCCCCATCTCAGATAGAACAGGGGTGGGGGCCGGCGTCGGGGTCATCGGGGTGGCGGTGGGCCAGAGCGTGGGGATCGTGGTGGGCGATGGCGGCGGCGGGAAAAAGGTGGTGGTGGGTTGGGATGCCGTCGGTTGAACCGAAGTGGGAACCGTGGAAGCCACAACCACAACGCTGCCTGGCGTGGGCGGAGCCGGCGCGGCAGCGCTGGAATTCACCACCATGGCCCGCATCCCTAAAATGACAAAAAGACCCAGCAGCAGCAGGGCAGCACAACCGATGACATCTGGGCCTTGCCGACCCTGGCGTGTGGCGTTGGACATAGCTTTTTTCGTGTCACCAGAATAGCTGAGTCAGAGGCTGGCGTCAACTGTGGGGAGGGCTTCTTACAGGATAATTATCTGCTGGTTGGCAGACGGCCGACCGCTTTGGTCAGTTCAGGCCAGCTTTGTTATACTTCCGCCGTCACCATTCAGATGGCGGGTGTGGCCGGGTTGCGCTTCAGAGGCGCTGGCGCCCTCCGGTAACGCCTTACATGACAGCATAAAGGGTTGGGTATGTTTGCGTAGGCGACCGTAACGCTTAGGCTTTGCCTGGGTTTTCATGATCACACAGCGCTCATACCCACACGCCGGATTGCACTCCCCTGATGGCTGACAACCTATAGCGCGAGGAGTTGGGCGTGGATGAATCAGCGTTGATCGAACGGGCAAAGAAAGATAAAGAAGCTTTCGGTGAATTGTACGAGCGGTATGTTCAACGTATCTACAGCTATGTCTACTATCGCACCGGAAATGTTGAAGATGCCGAAGATTTGACCGCCCGCATCTTCTTTCGGGCTTTGAACCATATTGCGGACTATGAAGAACGGGGATTACCTTTCTCTGCCTGGTTATATCGCATTGCCCGTAATCTCATTGCAAACTGGCATCGCGACCAAAACCGACGGCAAATTGTGGCCTTGGATGACATCAGTCACTGGCATGTGAGCGAGGCCGGGCCAGAACTGTTGGCGCAGTGGAGCGAGTCGAGAGAAGACTTGTTGAAAGCCATTCGCCGGCTCCCAGGCGAACGACAGGAGTTGCTCATTTTGAAGTTTGTGGATCGTCTCTCCAATGCTGAAATTGGGGGGATTATGGGGCGGAGTGAGGGAGCCATCAAATCATTATATCATCGCACGCTGGTGTCGTTGCGGGAAGACCTGGATCAGGCCCAGCTTGAACCCCCGCGCTCGTCCTGGCTGAAGTTGCCTTTCTAGCGGCATGTTGGTTGGCGCCGGCTCCGAAAGGCCCCCGGTCAGACCGCCAACAGACCGCAAGAGATGCCGCCGCGAAGTGAAGGAGCGTAAGGATGCGAATTGTGATGGATGACGCCGGTGATATTCCGGCCGACGTGGTGCGTGAACTCAATATTAAGATTGTTCCGGTCAACATTACCTTTGGAACGGAAGAGTTTCTCTCGGGCGTCACGATGGATCATGCCGCCTTTTACCAGAAAGTCAAAGAGGTATCCGCCCACAATTTTCCCAAGACTTCCCAACCCACACCTTACCAATTTGTGCAAGCCTATGAGTCGATCCTGGCTGAGGGTGAGGACGAAATTTTGAGCATTGTGGTCAGCGAGAAGTTTAGCGGCACCTATAACTCTGCCCAACAGGCCGCGTTGGAATTGCAGGGGCGCGGCACGTTTCATTTGTTCGACTCGGCCGGGGCGGCAGCGGCTCAGGGTATTATGACGGTAGAGGCGGCGCGCATGGCGCGGGCCGGGGCCTCGATTGATGCCATTTTGGAACGCCTGGCGCACATGCGGGCGGGCATGACAGCCTTGTTCACCATTGACAGCCTGGAGTTTGCTGTCAAAGGAGGGCGTGTCAGCTCCATGAAATCCATCGTGGCCTCTTTGCTGAACATCAAGCCTATTTTGGAGTTGAAAGATGGCTTGATTGTCGAAGCTGGCCGGGTGCGCACCCGCCGCAAAGCCCTGGGTTACATTGTGGAAGGGGTGCAACAACGCATGGGCAAGCGGCCGGTGCGCGTCTCCATAGCCCACGCCAATGCCCGTGCAGAAGCAGAGGAGCTGTTGCCGATGGCTAAAGCAGCTTTAAATTATACCGAAGCCTCTATCACCGATATGGCGGTGGCGGTTGCCATCAACGTTGGACCGGGGGCTCTGGGCATTATTGCTGTGCCAGAATAAGGACTGGTCAACGTTTAGGAGAAGGGTATGCCACCGCAAGCCGCGCTCGATTTGTTGATGCAACATGCCGATGCCCTCATCGCGGGTAAAGATTTAACCCTGCAATTAACCCGCGAATATCCAGAGCTAACTCCCTGGCTGGAGCTGGCGCGCGCGGTACGCGATACGCTGTTGCCGCTGACGCCGGCCGCTGATTTCAGCCTGGCCTTGCGGCGCGATTTACTCCTGGCGTTTCAGTTGGGGCAGCCGGCGGCCCGCCCTTCGTTGATTCTGGCCGGCGCTATCGTGGGGTCTGTAGTATCGGTGGTCGGCATTGCGCTGGTGCGCGCCCGACATCTACGCCAGCTACGCGCCCGTCCCGTGGCGTCCGGTTGATTCCACCTGTGCAACCACCAGGCACTTCTGAGAGGGCAGAGTCGGCTCTGCCCTTTTTTTATGGCTGTTTATGTCGCACGTCGATAACCGTGCTCGCGTCTTCAGCGCCGCGCTGATTGTCTCCCTGGCCTTTGTCGTCAGTCGCCTTTTGGGGCTGGTGCGGGATGGCGTTTTCAACTATTACTTTGGCGTGGATACTCTGGCGGCCGACGCCTACTCCATTGTCAGCCCCACCCCAGAGCTTATTTTTACTGTTATTGCCGGCGGGGCGCTTGGCTCTGCCTTCATTCCTACGCTGGCGGCTTATCTGCTGCATGATGAGCAGGAAGAGGCTGCCTGGCGGCTGTTTTCCGCTATCTTAAATCTGGTGGTGCTGACGGCCACGCTCAGCGCAGTGGGGGCGGCGATTTTGGCCCCTCAATTGCTGCAGGCGCTGTACGCCCCGTTGTTGCGCCAACGGCTGGGCCTGTTGGAGACGGCCGTCCCACTCTTGCGGCTGATGTTGCTCTCGCCGATTGTGTTTGGGGCCAGTGGGGTGGTGATGGCGGCTTTGAATGCGCGCCAA
Organism: Anaerolineae bacterium; assembly: GCA_034435495.1. Classification (GTDB taxonomy): domain Bacteria; phylum Chloroflexota; class Anaerolineae; order Promineifilales; family Promineifilaceae; genus DAOTXO01. Next base: position 45,234 of record DAOTXO010000021.1, on the reverse strand, counting down.
CATTTCTTGTTGCCGGCGCTGGCCGGGGCGGTCTACAATGTGGGCATCATAGCGGGCACAATCCTATGGGCCCCCGACATCATGGGGGTAGGGATTGGCACACTGTTGGGGGCCATCGGTCATTTGCTCATTCAGCTGCCAGACCTGCACCGGGTGGGGGGACGCTATTGGCCTGTTTTGACTTTGCGTGACCCAGGGGTGCGCCAGGTGTTGTGGCTTATGGCCCCCCGCATGTTGGGTCTCTCCTTCAGTTATCTGAACCTGTTCATCACCCCATTGATTGCACAATCCATGCCGACCGGCGCGTTGCGGGCGCTCAACAGCGCTTTCCGCCTGGTGCTGGCCCCTCAGGGTGTGTTGGGTCAGGCGGTGGGCATCGCCTCCTTTCCCACCTTTGCCCTGCTGGCGGCCGACGAAGCGCTAGGGGAGTTACGCCGTATTTTGAGCGATACCTTGCGCCTGATCATCTTTCTAGGGTTGCCCATCATGGTGTTGTTCATGGTTTTGCGGGAGCCGATCATTGCCCTGGCGTATGAACGAGGCAATTTTGACGCCGCGGCCACCACACTGGCAAGTTGGGCTTTGCTCTTCTATGCCCTGGCCTTGATCAGCCTGGCGGTGATTGAGGTGGTCTCACGCGCCTTTTATGCCCTCAAGGATACTGTGACGCCTGTTGTCACGGGCGGCATACAGATTGTGGCTATGGCAGGTTTGAGCCTCTGGCTGGGGTATGATCTGTTTCCACGGCAGGGATGGCTCCCGCTGGGCGGCGTAGCTTTAGGCTACAGCCTCTCCAACTGGTTGGAGATGGGGGCTTTGCTGTGGCTGTTGCGGCGGCGGTTAAAGGGTCTGGAGGGAGGGCGTATTTGGGATGGAACGTGGCGCATGGGTCTGGCCAGCCTGCTGATGGCGGGGGGCATGGCGACCATTTTAACCGGGCTGGCTTCGACGTCCCTGGTATGGCGGTTTGTCGCGCCGGCCGCCGCCGGCGGGGTCATTTATCTGGGGGTGTGCTACACTCTGGGCGTAACAGAACTCCGCCTGCTGCTAAGGCCCTTGCGGCGGGTGCGGGGTGGTTAGTAGTGCTGTGAAGCGGTAGGGAGTTAGTTGTTGGCCGCTCGGGCGGAGACGCTGACTTGATCCTGGGTTAGCAATTCGCCATTGATCCATATCTGAAGCGAATACTCGCCAGGCTTAAAGCCTGTTTCGGGTTTGAGGTAGATGTAACCAGGCCCCTGTTCCCCGTAGGCCCATACTTCATGCCCGCCCCCAATGATCTCACCGTCACGCCGCCATACCCACGACCAGACCATGCCGTCCGACATGTCGCGGTACGGGAAAGTGGCATAAAGAGTAAAAAAACCCTCGCCAAAGGTGCGTCGTGCGCCGACAGGTTCATACTGATCGGTGATGGTGGTGGCAAACGCCAGCGGGCCGATCTCGGTGCTGGCTACCAGGTCGACGGTGGGGGTGAGGGTGTTGTAATTATCAGGCAGTTCAATGATGATGAGGTGGGTGTTGAGGGTTTCGGGGGCGCTGGCTGTCTGGGCGTCGCTGTCGGGGGTTGTAACAGAACGCGACGCGGCCGCCGGTTCAAATTCGGCCAGATCGACCATGGCGGGCTTGGCGTTGGTGAGAAGCGCCAAACGCGGCGCGCTGTTGTCGGCCGGCTGCCAGGCATACATCGCCACGCCCAGCGTAGCAATCAGCATGACCAGACTGGCTAACGAGTAGGTCTGCAATTGTTGCTGAGCCTGTCGGCGTTGAAAAAAGTATGGAGCCCGTCTGGCTTCACGGAGCGCACGAACGGTAAGCGTAAAGAGCGCCAGGAAAGCCAGCAGGAAGATGGAGAGCACCCAAGGTGCGATTGAATTGTTTAAGTCTAGTAGACTCAATTATTACCTCTTCCCTTCTTCTCTTCGTCCCAAATCTAGCGCATTATAATGCAAGTTTGTGAAATATTGCAAGTCCCTAAACCTTTGGCTTAATGAACTGCCACTATTTTGACCCTCGAAAGCACCATATTTGTCGACTAGCCGGGTCGACTCAGGGGGGTTAAACTGGAGGAAAGGAGTTGGCTATGTTTAAGCTGGTGTTGTTGTATCGTCGGGTGGACGCCCCGGATAAGGTGGATCAAGCCTTTGCCAGCACTCATCTCCCGCTGGCAGAGCAGTTGCCGGGGCTACGACGGCGGGCTGTGAGCCACATTTTGGGCAAGCCGGGTGGCGAATCGCGCTATTATCTGATGTTGGAACTGCTGTTTGAATCCTCTGACGCTTATGTGGCGGCGCTGGCTTCGGGGCCGGGGCAGGCGTTGTTGCAGGCTGTGTTGCCCTGGCAGGAAGCCAGGATTGTGACCTGGTTTTATGGCGAGATGTATGAGGAGGCGATGCCGGCCGGTTAGTTGTCTCCTAGGCCGGGGGCGGCGGGAATATATTGGTAGAACAGGGGTGAGAAGGTGTAATGGTCGGCGGTGAGCTGGTCGTTGAGCCGTCCTCCCAGGACGTGCAAGTGGGTTTCGATGACAGCCGCTCCCAGGCCAACCCAGGGTTGCGCGTCGGTCAGCATGGGCAGGTTGAGAACCTGCCAGGTTTGCAGGGTGGGATCGTAAATTTCGCCGTAGGTGATGGGCGTTTGCCGGCCTCCACCCAAGACGTAGAGTTTGTTCAAGATGACGGCGGCGGTCGCACCGCTGCGGGGTTGCAACAGGCTGGGGCATTCCTGCCAGCGCTCGCTGGCTGTCTCCAGACGTAGACAGGAGGTCAGGTCGGCGTGGCCATCGAAGCCGCCCACGACCAGGAGGCTGTCGGACAGGTTGCCGCCGATGGCGTAGGCCCGCGCCTGGGACAGTGGGGGGAGAGGCCGCCAGCTATCGGCCGCCGGTTCGTAGACGAAGGCGGTGTCCAGGTAAGCATGACCATTCCAGCCCCCAAAGAGATAGAGATGATCTTCATCGGCCAGAGCCAGGCCGCCGGCTACCGCTTCGGGCAGGGGGGCGACTGTGCGCCAGGCGTCGTTGGCGGGGCTGTAGGCTTCGACGATGTTGGTGATGGTGTTGTTGGGTTGCCGGCCGCCGACGAGATAGATCTGGCCGCCCAGGACAGCTCCGCCCGCTTCGGTGACAGGGGAAGGTTTGGGGGCGGCGGTGCGCCAGGTGCGCTGACGCACCTGGAAGATGTGTAAGGCTCCATCCACGCCAGCTTCTGTTTCCCCACCGATGATATAGAGCTCCAGGCCGTTGCTGACGACAGCCATACCAGACCGGGGTGCGGGTAGAGGTTGGGTGCGCGACCAACGTTTGTCCGACGCCAGGGGAATATCGGGCAAAGGCGTCGCCACGGGAGTGGTGTTGACGGCCGGGGGGGCAGCGCGCAGCTGACGCCAGCTGTAATAGAGTAGGGCGACCACGCCCAGCAGCAAGAGCAATGTCGCCCCGGCCGCCAGACGTTGGGAACGGAACCGGCTGGCGCCGACGGCCGGCGCTGATGGGACAGGGGTTGTCAGCATGGGCAGGGAGAGAGGGGGCGCTTCGTCTGGCTCTGGTTCTTCTTCCTCCAGCGCTTCATCGGGGGTGAAGGAGGTGGGCAACGTCAGGACCCCCTCCAGCAAACCACGTTGCAACGCCAGAGTGATCGCCTCGGTGCGCGATGACGCCCCCAGCTTGACAAAGGCATTGCGCAGATGAACTTTGACCGTATTGGGGCTAATGGTCAGGCGTTGGGCGATCTCCTTATTGCTGGCGCCTTCCGCCAGACAATGTAAGACGTCCAATTCACGTTGACTCAAGGATTCACCGAACTCAGCCATTGTGTCCATTATAGCCACAGGCTGGGGTGTGAGCGAGCCAGGCAGGCGCGGCGCGCTGTGATCTTTAAGGCGTTGGGGAAGGGGAGGGGAGAGGGGTGGGCGTGGCGGCGATGCAAGCCAGACGGGCAGCGCGGAGTTTGGCGATCAGCTCCTCGTCGGAGTCGTAGCGCGTGGCTTCGTTGTAATGGTCTACGGCCGGACACCATTCCCCGGTCGCCCCTAACTCATCGCCGTAGGCGACCAGAGCGGTGAACAGCCGCTGACAGGAGTCCTGATAGAACGGGGAGAGCTGGCACAGGAGGCGGAAATCGTCGACCACGATACGCCAGTTGACATGATAATAGGAAAGGCCGTTGAGGTAGAGCTGGGCCAGGAAGCGGCGGTCGAGGGCTTCCTGGGGCAGGTCGCCCAGTTTTTCTGCTTCTTGCAAATAGGCTAACCCCAATTCGACGCGGTCGCCCAATGTTAAAGCGAGACCAGCCTCCAGGTAGGCGGTGTACAGCCAGCGGTCAGTTTGCTCGCGCTCGTCATGGGGATAATCGAGTTGAAAGGCGACCAGGTGAGGGATAGCGTCTTCCCACCGTTGCTGGTCGATCAACTGTTGCAAACTGGCCAGACGTTGGGCCGGGTCGCCTGGTTGAGTTTCGGGCGCGCTGGGCGGGAGGGTAGGCCAGGGTGTGGGGGTGGGGCGCGGAGTGGCGGATGGTTGGGCGCGTTGGGCCTGGGTTTGGTGGAGCAGGGCGATTGCGTCGGGGTGATCGGGTGTCTGGGTCAAGACCCAGGCGAGGCGGGCGGCGGAGCGTTCTGCCTGGCCGGCCGCCAGGTCGGCCAGGGCCAGAGAGAGCTGGCTCTCAATGGCAGTTTCCAGGGCGGCCTGCGCTTCCTGATGACGGGCGTTTTGGCCGCTTTGCCAGCCGACATAAGCTACTGTGGCGTAGAGCAGGCCCAGGGCGAGCAGCCCCAGGAGCATCAGCCCCAGCCAACGTCCCCAGCGGGCGAGCGGCGACGAGGAGGTCATGGTCACACCCCCTGGGGCCGGGGAGAGAGGCGACGATAGACGGCAACGGTTCGGGCAGCAATTTGCTCCTGGGTGTATTGTGCCAGGACGTGCTGCCGGCCGGCCTGCCCCAGCGCCTGACGACGAGGGGCGGAGTGGGCCAGTTCCGCCAGACAGGCGGCCAGAGCCTCCAGATCGTCTTCAGGGAAGACAAGACCTGCCTCCCCTATGACGTTGGGAATCTCGCCGCTGTCGGAGCCGATCACTGGCACAGCGCAGGCCATGGCTTCCACCAGGACGCGCCCGAATTGCTCCTTCCAGTTGGGGCGGGTGCGGGAAGGCAAAACCAGGATGTCAAGCTGGCGCAGAAAGTCGGGCATTGCCTCTGAGTTGAGAGGGCCGACGAAGTGCACGCGTTGCTGAATGCCCAGCTGGCGCGCCAGATTTTCTAGCTCCGCTTGCAGAGGGCCAGCGCCCGCCAGCTGCACCTCCCAGGCCCCAGGGAGGCGCGCCGCTGCGTGCAGGAGGAGATCCAACCCTTTTTCGGCAACCAGGCGGCGGCTGGCGGAACCAATCACAACGGTCTGGCGCATGGGTGAGGCGGTGGGCGGGTGGAAATGGGTGGGATCGACGCCAAACTGGGGGATAACCTCCAGCGGGCCTTGATACCCTTTAGCGCGCCACACCTGTACGGCCGCCTGGTTGCCCATGATGGCGTAATCGGCGTGACGCAAAACATATTGCTCCATCTGCCGGAAAGGGGGAGGATAGCGGCGTATCAGGTTTTGCCAGGAGAAGAAAAGGGTCTTGGCCCCCATGGCCCGCGCCTGACGCAAGCCGAGCCAGGTAGCCAGATTGTACGGCTCCTCGTCCAGATGGACGATGTGGGGTTGGAATTGGCGCAGGCGCGCCGACAGGGTGGGGTAGTAATGGAGGTGGAAGCGTCCGTTGAAGTGAATGGGATCGACCCACAGGGTGTAGCCGGTGGTATGGCCGGGTTCAAAGGGCACAGCGCCGGCCGGGTCTTGCCAGACAGGCGGAACAAGGGCCGCCAGTGTGATGTTGGGGAAACGGGCTATAGCCTCCAGCTTCGTCCGGTATGCGCTGACCAGACAGGCTTTGGAGAGCATGAGGACACGTAAAGGTGGGTGGTAGTTGTCATTCGTCAACGCTGGTTATTTTGCTATACTGACTGCGTTTTGGCAACCGGAAGACAGGCTTTTCCCAGATTTGTGCGCCGCCTATTCCAGCTGGAAGGGGTTGTTATGCTGTGCCTGGTGTTGCTTGGTGGGGGGGCGCGGCTGTGGGGGTTGGGCGAGTGGCCGGGCGGGCTGTACCGGGATGAGGCGTACAATGGGTTGGACGCTGTGGGGGTTTGGGAAGGGGAACGCCCCATTTTTTTCACCGCCAACAATGGACGCGAACCGGCTTATATTTACCTGACGGCGGTCAGCGTGGCGCTTTTCGGGCGCACGCCGCTGGCGGTGCGCCTGCCAGCGGCTGTCGTGGGCCTTGTGACCACTGTGGCGGTGTGGGGGTTGGGGCGCGCCTGGTTTGGTCGTCAGGTGGGTTTGGCAACGGCGGCGCTGTGGACGCTGACGTTGTGGCCATTGCATCTGGGACGAATTGGTTTTCGCGCCGGATTGCTGCCCCTGGCGCTGGCATTGACTTTCTGGTTGGGGACGGAGGCGTATCGGCGTAGCCGGGCCGGGCAAAGGGGGGCTGGCTGGTGGTGGCTGGCGGCCGGGGCAAGTTATGGTCTGGCGTATTACACCTATCTGGCGGTGCGGTTCACCCCGGTATTGTTGCTGGCGCTGCTGGTGTATCTGTGGTTGACTGGGCGCAGTCGCCCGCTGTGGCCCGGTGGGGTGTGGTTTTTGGTGGGGAGCGGCGCGCTCGCCCTGCCCCTGGCGTTGACCATCTGGCAACAACCAGAGCTGATGGTGGGGCGCAGTGGTCAGGTCTCGATTTTGAACCCGGCCATCAACCAAGGGGATGTATGGGGTGCGCTGGCGCGGCACACGCTTCAGGGTTTGGGCATGTTTTTATGGCAGGGGGATACGATTGTGCGTCACAACCCGGCCGGCCGACCGGTTTTCGATCTTTTTCTGGCCGCGCCGTTCCTATGGGGGGTGGGGTGGTGTGTGCGTCATTGGCGGCGGCCGGCGGCTATGGCAACCTTGTTGTGGACGGGGGTGATGTTGGGGCCGACTATTTTGGCGGAAGATACGCCTCACTTTCTGCGGGCAGTGGGGGTTCTTCCGGCGGCTCTCATTTTTCCGGCTCTCGGTTTGTCACAATTATGGAGTTGGTCTACACTACCCGCCAATTTGGCGGTCGGCTTCAGCGTGACGTTATGGCTCGGCGCTGGTTTACATACCCTGTATGATTATCAGGCCTATGTTCAGTCACCTGACACCGCTTATTTGTTCGAGACGGCTGCGCGCCAATTGGCGGAAGCCCTTAACAAGGAACCAGCCGAAATCAGGCTGTATATGGATCGACGGTATGAGGAGGGTTGGCCTTCGGTGCGTTTTTTAGCGCAGCCGGCAAGCCCTCTTGTGTTGTTCGCGCCGGAAAGCGGGTTGCCGGCCGGGGTTCAGACCCCGGCGGTGTTGTTTGTCTGGCCCTACGCCGACCGTCCATTTCTGACGGCGGTTCCTCCCCCGGCTCGAATTGATGCTGCCTGGGGCCCTCTAGCGCGTAATGATCTGGAACCTCAGGCTGTCCCCTTGTACGCTCGCTATCAGGTAGACCCCTGGGAGCAGCCGGACGACTGGCCGGTGTGGGCGAATTTTGACCATCAGCTGGAGTTGCGTCAGGTGACCGTCGCCCAACCTGAATCCACACAGTTGCAAATCGACCTGGCGTGGAGTACGCCCGGCGCTGTTGCCGAACCGGTGACAGTCTTTGTTCATGTGTTGGGGCCGGCCGGCGCGCTGGCGCAGTCAGATAAGCCTCCACTGGATGGTTTATGGCCCTGGGAGGCATGGCAACCTGGCCATCTGCTGCACGATCGGCACGTGATAGCGTTACCGGTTCCTTACGATCCCGCCAGCCACGAACTGCTCATCGGCGTCTATCGGCAGCGCGATCTGATGCGGCTGCCGGTGTTGGATGACGCGGGGAAGGTAACCGGCGACGCCTGGTTTTATTCGGGGACAGATAGCGCCCCATAGGCCGGCCGACAGGCAAGGCATTCAAAAAGAAAGAGACAGAGCTTATCCGAGGGTAAGGAGTGTAAGCACATGCGGTTGACTCGTTTTGCGCAATTTTTCACGCTGGTTGTGTTGGGTTTGGGTCTGGTAGGCATCTGGGTGAACCAGACGACCCAGGCCCAAGATCAGAATCTGCTCACCAATCCCAGTTTTGAAGGCCCCTATGGCCCGTATGTACCACCCGCGCCGCACCCGGATTGTCCTCTGGGCACATGCGCGACGGCGCAGACGGCGGCCGGTTGGACGCCATGGTGGCAAACCGTGGCCTACCTCGACCCGGCCATCTATGGCAATCCAGAGTACAAACCGGCCGAAGCCAAAGATTTCGCCGTCCGGGTGCGTTCGGGTGAACGGGCCCAACAATATTTCAACTTCGGGCGCACCAGCACAGCCGGGGTGTATCAGCAGGTGACGGTTCCGGCCAACAGTCTGGTGAGTTTCTCGGTGTGGGGTCAGGCGTGGTCGACCGGCCGGGATTGGAGCGGCCCGTACAGTGATGTGACCTACTCGGCGGAACCGACGTTGGTCAATATGCGCGTCGGCATTGACCCGACGGGCGGCGTCGATCCCTTCAGCCCCAACATTGTGTGGTCGGGAACGGCCCATCCTTATGATCAATATGCCCTTTTTACGGTAGAAGCGCGTGCGACCGGGAGTGTGGTGACCGTTTTCACCTACTCCTCCCCCAGTGAGCCACGCAAACATAACGACATTTATTGGGATGATGCCTCCCTGGTGGTCGTAGGAGCAGGCTTTGCTCCTCCGCCGGTGGCTGCACCGGCGGGAGAAACGGGAGATGTGGTCGCGCCAGTGGCCGTTGCGCTGGGTGTTCCGCCGACGGCTACGCCCGACGCCGAGGGAGTGATCTACAGCACCGTGGGGCCGGGCGACTCGTTGTGGAGTGTAGCAGCTAAAGCTGGCATCACGTTGCAACAGATTTTGGAGTACAACAACTTGCCTGAAAGCGCCGTGGTGCAGGAAGGGCAACTGTTGGTGACCGGATATGGCACGCCGGCCGCCACAGAGACTCCGGAACCAACCCCTACACCTACACCGGCTGAGGTTGCTGCGGCCGGCGGCAACACCGACCCGACGAGTGGCGTAGCAGAAGCAGGGGCAGCCACCCCTACCCTGGAAGCAACGGTTGCCCAGGGCGGCGACATTTGTCTGACGGCTTACGTGGATAGCAACCAAAACGGTGTGCGAGATAGCGGCGAGGCTTTGCTAGCAGCGGTGGCCTTCACCATTTCAGATGGTCAGGCGGTGGTATCCAACTACATCACCGATGGCCAATCAGAACCTTACTGTATTCGGGGCCTGGACGCAGGGAATTATCGCATCACGCGTTCGCGGCTGGCGCAAGAGACCCTGACAACGGCTGGGGAAGTGGCCGCTTCGTTGAATGATGGCAGCGCCTTGAACCTGGAGTTTGGCAGTGTGATGGGCGCAGCGCCGGCAGATGAGGCGGCAGCGGCCGAGACGGACGCGGTCGCGCCGGTTGCCGAAGCGACGCAGGCGGAGACCATTGGCGCAGTCATGGACGGCGAAGGCGCATCCAATGGCATTTTAATTGCGGTGGTGGTGGCGGCCGTTCTGTTGTTGATTGCTGTGTTGATCATTATTCTCAGTCGGCGGTCTGCCTGAGCGGGGCGCAGAGACGCGACGCGACGCCGGTAAGCGGCCCAGGCAATGACCTGGAGTCGAAAAGGTAGAGGAGAGGAAGGTGCGCATGAAGGGGAAGCGGTGGCTTGTGGGTGGCCTGGGTGTTTTATGGCTAATGTTGACAGCTGGCCTGGTGCGGCCGGCTGCGGCGCAGACCAATTTGCTGCAAAATTCAGACTTTGAAGAGCCGTATTCGGGTGGCCTGGCCCAGGGGTGGGGGGCCTGGCACGAAGATTTGAATGTTGACGGGGATTGCACCACCCAGCGCATGTTGCGCCGGCCGGAATGGTCGCCTGAAATTGTCGGCGGCGACGGCGTTTTGATCCTGGCCGGCAGCCGCTCGCAGCATGTGGGCAATCAGTTTGTCACCTGGCACGGCGGGGTCATGCAAGATGTGACGGTCACGCCTGGTTCCACCTATCGGATGACGGTCAATGCCTGGGGACGCGCCTCTAACGACCAGTACCCGGCCCCATCGGATCGGAATGTCAACCTGAATGTACGGGTAGGCATTGATCCCAACGGGAATGGCCTGTGGTATGACAGCGATATTGTGTGGGGGGGCGCGATCAATCCCCACGATAGCTGGCAGCAGGCAACGGTGGAGGTGGCGGCGACAGGGAGCAAGATCACCGTCTTTGTCGCCGCAGACTCTGGGGCGGCCGGCGCCTGTCGCGCTCACATTGATGTGTGGTTCGACTCGGCTTCGCTGATTGAAGTGGGGCCGCCCCCCACGAACACGCCTGTCCCATTGCCTACCTCCCCGCCAGTGGTGGCGACGGCGATTCCTCCCTCGCCTACCCCGGCGCCGACGGAACTGCCTACGGCAACGCCGGCTCCGACCGATATCCCCACCGCTACACCTGTGCCGGGGGGCGTTATCTGTCTGAACGCATTTGCGGATGAGAATGCCAACGGCCAGCGTGAACCGACCGAAGGGTATATGGCGGGCATCAAGCTGACGCTGGCGCAAGGGGGGACGATTGTGGGGCAGGGGGCTTCGCCGGGAGTAGACGACCCGCTATGCTTTGAAAATTTGCCGGCCGGCAGCTACGAAGTGGCGCAAGAAGTGCCGCCCACATTGGATATGACGACGGCCGGCAACTTCAGCCTGGCTCTGGAAGTGGGACAAACGGTGGTGTTAGAGTTTGGCAGCCGGATTCGTCCGGCGGAACAGGCAACCACCACCCCGGCCGGGGGCGAGGAGACAGCAGCGAATGTGACGCCGGCCGCCCCGGAGACAGACCCGGCCGCGCCGACCAACGGCGGCGGTTTGGACCCAATTGCCATCGCCGGCCTGGCTATTTTGGGTCTGGCGGTTGTTTTGTTGGGTGCCATCTTGATCACCTTGTTACGCCAGCGGAGTTGATAGACCCGTTGGCGGTCGGCCGGCGACGCCCGGTCGGTCTCCCCGAATGCCACGCCGATTCTACGGTTATCTGGCGGCGGCCCTGCTGGTAGCAGTGGCCGCCGCCTGGCCTTTATGGGCCGGCCCCGGCTTGTTGAATACCCGTGGCGGGGGAGATAGCCCATTTCTGGTGCAGCGGGTGCAACAACTGGCGACAGCGTGGGAGGCAGGCTCTTTCCCGGTGCGCTGGATGCCGGATGCCAACTATGGCTATGGCTATCCCTTCTTCCATTACTATGCGCCGCTGGCGCTGTATGTGGCGGCTGGGTTGCACCGGCTGGGGTGGGAGATCGTTCCAGCCATCCAGCTGACTCAAACCCTGGGGTTTCTCATTGCTTCTGCTGGCATGTTTGGGCTGGTGTGGCGCTGGCAACGGCATGAACTGGCGGCATGGCTGGCGAGTGTGGGGTACACGACAGCCCCGTTTCATCTGGTCAATGTGTATGTACGAGGGGATTCGCTGGGGGAGTTTTGGGCGATGGCGTTCTACCCGGTGGTGGGGTGGGCGCTGGATCGGGTGGTGGACAACCCCACCTGGCGGCGCGCCATGCTGTTGGGGCTGGCTTATGCCGCCCTGATCCTGTGCCACAACATATCAGCCCTGATTTTTTCCCCGTTTGTGGTGGGGTATGCGGTGTTGGGCGTGTGGGGCCGGCCGCATCCCCGTCGAGCATTAGGTCTGGTGGCGGTCGGTCTGGCGGCCGGCCTAGCGGCAGCGGCCTGGTTTTGGTGGCCGGCGCTGGCTGAGCAGGAGCTGGCGCAGCTGGGGCCGGTGACACAGGGTTATTTTCACTACAGCCAGCACTTTCGGGGTAGGGACCTGATCCAGACAAGCTGGATGTTTGACTATGATGTGGTCGGGGGGCAGGCTTTTCGGATGGGCTTGTTTCAGACGGTGATGACCGGGGTGGGGTTGGTGGGTTGGCTCGTCTGGATGCAGCGCGGGGCGGCGGCCGAGCGGCCGGCGCGACGGCGAGTTGCCCTGATGGTGGGGGGGACACTGATCGTCGCCACGCTCATGATCACCCCGTGGTCGCGGGGGGTGTGGGAGCATGTACCGCTGTTGCCTTTCACCCAATTTCCGTGGCGCTTTCTTTCGATTCAGGCCTTGGGGACGGCCGTAGCCTGGGGCGGTCTGGTGTGCCTGCTGGTGTCGCCGGCCGGCGCAGCGCGCCCCTGGTTGGCCGGGTTGGCGGCCGGCGGGGTGGGGGCGGCGGCCCTGGCGACAGCTCTGGTTGGTTTGCGCCCCGACTATTTGCCCCTGAGCGCGGCGGATATGACGCCGGAACGGCTGGCCGCCTATGAATGGTTTACGGGTAACATTGGCAGCACCATCAGCGCCGAGTATTTGCCCCCCACCGTCCAGCCGCGCCCTTATACCAGTCTGTGGCTGGAACAAGGGGTACGCGACAGAGGAATTGTTTTGGCCGGCCGGGCCACAACGCAGCTCATAGAGCGGACGGCAACACAGCAGACGTGGGTGATAACAGCCCAGGAAGACGCTACGGTGGTCTTGCCACTGCTATATTGGCCGGGGTGGCAGGCGGAGCGCCACAGCACGGCGTGGCCTTTGACGCCGGCCGCCGGCTCCGGTTTGAGCCAGCTGGATGTGCCGGCCGGCCAGCACAAGATCACCCTGCGTCTGACGCGCACGCCGGTGCGATTGGCAGCTGAAAGTGTGTCGCTGCTAACGCTGGTGTTAATGACGGCGGCTATGCGGCCAACCTGGCGGGCCTTGGGGTGGGGAGTGGGGCTGATGGTTCTGGGGGGCGGGGTCGCGGCCGGCGGAGCGCGGCTGTGGCCGGCCGCTCCGACTGCCAGCGGCCCGTTGACGTGGGATTTTGCCCAGGCCGCCTATTTACACCCGGCGGCTGAGAGGGGAGTGCTGTTTTCCAATCAGGCTCGGCTGCTGACGTACACCTATAGCGCAAAGGAAACACCGGCCGGCCGGTCGTGGCAGGCGACGTTGGTGTGGGAAGGGGACGGGGGTGAGGCGACGCTGGCGTTGACGACGCCGGCCATTCACCGGGCAACGGCCGGCCAGCCGGTGGAGCCATTCATCAACCAGACGCAGGCGGTGACGGACGGCCCGGTTATCTACACCTTCGATTTGCCTGCTAACCTGCCGACTGGCTTGCTGCTGCCCCGGCTGACGGTGGCCGATGCCCACCCCCTGGCCGCCAATGGGACAGCGCGGGGTGATCTGTTCCTGGAGCCGTTGCGGGTGACTCCGGCCGAGCCGCCGCCCACCCGCCCTATGCCGCCGGCGTCGTTGTGGGTGACGGTCGATGGCCTACAGGAACGGCCCGACGGCCGGCTGGCGCTGCAACTGGCCTGGTTCACGGCGACGGCGCAAAGCCATAACTATAAGGCAGTGGTACGGTTGCTTGACAGTCGGGGGCTGTTATACGCTCAATACGATGCCCAACCCGGCGGAAACTATCGACCGGTCAGCGATTGGCCGGCCGGTGAGTGGGTGCACGACTGGCTGACGCTGACCTGGCTGGCGGATGATGGGCTGGCTCCGTATACCCTGGCAGTGTCGCTGTATGACGCTGCCAGCGGCGAGGTGGTTTTCACTCGTCGGCTGGGCGAACTGGCCGGGGAGGCTGGCCGACGCACCTGGACGCCGGCCATGCCCCAGTTTACCCTGCCGGCTGAGCGCACACCGCTGGCGGCCGTGTGGGGAGAAGACGCGATAGCGCTGCGCGGCTTTCAGACGACCCAGACGGCCGAAGTGTTGCAACTATCGTTGATGTGGCAGGCGCTGTCGTCTCCTTTGCCGGATTACACCCATTTTGTGCATTTGCTACCGGCCGGGGCCTTGACCGACCCACCGCTGCGCCAGCATGACGCTGTGCCGGTGTGGAACACCTATCCCACCAGTCAGTGGACGGCCGGCGAAGTGGTACTCGATCCGGTGATTTTAGATTTGCAAGGCGCGCCGCCAGGGTTTTACCGGCTGGCGGTGGGGTTGTATCAAGCGCAGCCCCCCGATTATCCCCGGCTAACCCTTACCGAGACAGGTGGGGAGCAACGGCTGGGCGACGCGCTTCTTTTGCCCTATATCGTTCAGGTAGCGCCTTGATTTGTTGCCTTTGCCCCTTGTTGCGAGTATAGTCCGTGATGTATGTACGAGTCGTCAGATTTTGTCGCGGACCAGGCAGCCGCCCAGTCTCTACAAGTCTGGGCGGCTGACTATTTTTGAGGAGATGGATGGACATGTCTACGAAAAAACTTGTTGTTGCCGACAATATGGTGGTCGGCATCGCGTATACCCTGCGCCTGGATAATGGCGAAATTGCGGACTCTTCCTCCGACGGGGAACCCTTGCTCTACTTGCAGGGGCACGGCAACGTTATTCCGGGGTTGGAGCAGGCGCTGTACGGTCTGGCTGTGGGCGACGAGAAGCGCGTCACAGTGGAGCCGGAAGAGGGGTACGGCGAATTCGACGATGAAAATATGCACTTGATGCCCTATGAAGCGTTTCCTGACGATATGGAAATCGAGGAGGGCATGGATTTGACAGTACAAAATGAAGAGGGGGAACTGTTTGAAGCGTATGTTTATGAGCTGACTGACGCGGGTGTGGTGCTGGATTTTAACCACCCGCTGGCCGGGGAAACGCTCTATTTTGATGTCAAGGTGGTCAGCCTGCGCGCCGCCACGGAAGAGGAACTGGCCCATGGCCATGTCCATGGGGCGGATGGCCACGATCATTAAGCCGGGCAGGCGATTGCTACTGGTCGGGGTGTGGTCTGTTGAGCAGGCCACACCCCGTTTGCTTTCTACCAGATGTGCAACGCCTCGCCCTCCAGGCCCACCCGCGCCAGGGTGATGATGGGAACATGTAAGCCGGCCAGCCGGGCGCGTCCACCAGAGAAAGGCTTTTCAATGACGCAGCCGACGCCGCACAATGTGGCTCCGCTCTGGTGGATGAGGGATACCAGCGCTTCAAGGGTAGCCCCGCTGGCGAGGAAGTCATCAATCAACAGAACGCGGTCATGGGAGGTGAGATATTGGGGGGAGATCATCAGCTCGACGACGACCCCTTTGGTGGGGCTGGGGGCGCGGGTCAGGTAGATGGTATCAGTCATGGTGACGGGACGGTGTTTGCGGGCGTAGATGAGGGGTAGGCCGAGAGCCTGGGCGGTGGCGAAGGCCGGCCCGATCCCGCTCACTTCGGCGGTGACCACTTTGGTGAGGCCATTGACGCCGGCCGCCTGAAAACGGTGGGCAAATTCGCCACCCATCGCGGTGATCAAGGCCACGTCCAACTGATGATTCAAGAAACCGTCCACCTTGATGATGCCTCGTCCAAGATGGACGGCGTCGTGTTGCAGGCGCTCAATCAGAGCTTGCATAGCGTTGACTCCTAGTCATGGGAGAGGTGAGGTTTGCGCCCCAGCACCAGATCGTAGTTGTTCTGCCAGGGCAGGGTAATGATGTCGCACAGGCGCAGGTCGTACAACAGGTTTTCAAAGGCGGTCAGGGAGCGATAGCGGCGCAAAAAGAGGCGCGCTTCACGACCACGGCGGCGGGTGACCATCAGAAAGCCGCCAGGCCGCAAGACGCGCACCATCTCCGCCAGGGCAGCCCGGTCGGAAGGGAAGAATTCGAGCGCTTCCAGGCTGATGACGCCGTCAAATTGCTGGTTGCGGAAAGGTAAGGCCCCGGCCACTTGCTGTACCAGGTCGACGTAAGCCCGGATATGGGCCAGGTTGTGCTGGGCCTGTTGCAACATGCCCCAGGAGGCGTCCAGACCGACGATGCGACCCTGAAAGCGACCATCTTCCAGGAGAAAGTAGGGCGTCCGGCCGGTTCCCGTGGCGACATCGAGAAGCAGGGGTTCAGCGCTGCGGATTTCGTCCAGGATGGGAGCGACAACCAGCTCGCGCTCCTCTTCCAGGGTGTACTTTTTGATGGCATCGTAGCGGTGAGCGGTAATGTCGTAGAGCCAGACGACCACGCGCCGCCCCAGAAAAACGCCCTCGGTGGTCACCAGCAACCAGTAGAGCAGCCCCGCCAGCAGCAGGCAGCTCAGGCCAATCCCAATTACCCATAGCAACCACATGCCGCAACTATATCAGATTCAGTTACGGGTTACACCTGTCCGCCGTTCTTCAGGTTGGCGCAGGATGAGCGCCGGGCGCGGTGAATTTGCTGTCAGGATGATTTCTGATAGTCTCGATTGGTTGGGTCGCGCCCATGGCAGGACGTGATTCGCTCGTGAGATTGGGTTATGTGGAGATAACGGATGTGGCTCTGGCGTGAGTGGTCTACGATGTGGCGGCGGGAGTTTGGCGCGTATAACCGGACGACATTTCAGAAAGATGTGTTGGCCGGTCTGACGGTGGCGGCGGTAGCTTTGCCACTGGCGTTGGCGTTTGGTGTGGCGTCGGGAGCGGATGCAGCGGCCGGCCTGGTCACGGCTGTCCTGTCTGGGATTTTGATTGGGTTGTTGGGGGGCGCGCCCTATCAGATTTCCGGGCCAACCGGGGCGATGTCGGCGGTTTTGATTGTGCTGGCGACGCGCTATGGAATGCAAGGGGTGTGGCTGGCAGGTTTGCTGGCGGGCGTGATGATTTTGACCCTGGGCCTTTTGCGCCTGGGGCGGGTGGTGGCGCTCATTCCCAGCCCGGTTATTTCCGGTTTCACCAGCGGCATTGCGATGATCATTGCTCTGGGGCAGGTGGACAATTTGCTGGGCATCCAGACGCCGGCCGCCGAGAGTGTGGTGGAAAAGGTGCGTTACTATCTGGAGCAGGGGGTGACCCCCAGCTGGCCGGCCGTCGGGTTGGCCGGGTTGGTGATGGGCGCGATGATCCTCTGGCCGCGTCTGGTGTGGGGCCGACGCATCCCCGGCTCACTGGTGGGCATTATCCTGGCAATGCTAGTAGCGGTGGTGGGGGGCTGGCAGATTCCTGTCATTGGAACCATTCCCCAGACGATTATCTTGGAACAGCGCTTGCAACTGGGTGCTATTCCCTGGGCAGATGGGGGTGGTTTGATTGTGCCGGCGATGTCGATTGCCGCGCTGGGCACGATTGAAAGCTTGTTGTGCGGGGCTGTGGCCGGCAATATGACCGGGGTGAGGATGTTCAACAACCTGGAGCTGGTGGCTCAGGGTCTGGGCAATGTGGTCATTCCCTTTTTTGGCGGTGTGCCAGCCACAGCAGCGATTGCGCGCACAAGTGTGGGGGTTAAAAGCGGTGGGGTCACGCGGTTGACCTCAGTGATCCATGGGCTGGTTTTGGCCGGGGCGGCGTTGCTCTTTGGCCGCTGGATTGGGCGGGTTCCCCTGGCAGCCCTGGCGGGGGTGTTGATGGTGACAGCCTGGCGCATGAATGAATGGCCGGCCATTCGCTTTTTCTTCAGCCGTCGGCTCAAACACGCCATACTGGCCTTCACGCTGACCTTGATTGCCACGGTGTTGCTCGATCTAACCCAGGCGATTTTGATTGGCTTCGGCATCAGCAGCTTGATTTTCATGGCGCAGATGAGTGAGTTGCAGGTGAATCGCCGGCCGGTGGAGCGCGAACGCCTGACAGCGGCCGGCCACGCCGCGGATGCACTGGCGCACAACACCAGTGTGTACTACTTGAGCGGGCCGCTCTTTTTTGCCGCGGCGCGCCGGCTGTTGGAAATTATTGAGCAGCAGGACGGGCCAGACGCCACCTTGATTTTGTCCATGCGGGGAGTGCCCCTGATCGATGCTACGGGCATTGAGGTGGTGCGCGAGTTGTACCATCGGCAGCGCCAGGGGGGCGGCGATTTACTCCTGACCTCATTGGATGCGCGGGTGGAAGCGTTGTTGCGCCGCAGTGGTTTGTGGGAGGATCTGGGCGCGGAGCGCATTTTCTGGAGCGCCGACCGCGCCATTCTGGCCCTGGGGGCTAACATGACGGAGGATAGCGACGCGCCCGGCGCGGCGGCGCAAGATGGCATGGCGGCCACGCTGGTGGTTAATCCGCACGCCGACCGCGCCCGCCACCCACTTTAGACCACGAAGGCTGCCTGGCTATTAGTCGGCAACGAAGAAGGGCTCGATTCCCTCGGCCACAGTTTGACGACGGAACTGGCTCATGTACAGATCGTAGTAGAGGCCCCGGCGTTCTAACAACTCGGCATGGGTTCCCTGCTCCTGCACCTGCCCGGCCTGAAGGAAGATGACCTGATCGGCGTTGCGGATGGTGCTGAGACGGTGGGCAATGACGAAGCTGGTGCGGCCGGCGAGCAATGTTTCCAGCGCCTGTTGGATTTCGCGCTCGGTGCGCGTGTCCACACTGCTGGTGGCTTCATCCAGGATAAGTAAACGGGGGTTGATGAGGGCCACACGGGCGATGGCCAGCAGCTGCCGTTGCCCCTGACTGAGGCCTGTGCCCCGTTCTCCCAACACAGTCTGGTAACCGTTGGGCAGACGTTCGATGAAGCTATGCGCGCGCGCCAGGTGGGCCGCGGCGATAACTTCGGCGTCGCTGGCGTCCGGCCGACCGTAGCGAATATTGTTCATCACGGTATCGCTGAAGAGAAAGGTGTCTTGCAGCACAATGCCGATTTGCTGGCGCAGGCTTTCAACCGCTACATCCCGCACATCGTACCCATCGATCACCACGCACCCCTGGGTGACATCCCAAAAGCGGGGTAGGAGGTTGATGATGGTGGATTTGCCTGCGCCGGTCGGGCCCACAATAGCAATGGTCTGGCCGGGGTGGGCGTTAATTGTCACTCCCCGCAAGACGGGTTCCCCCGGATTGTACTCCGCCCACACATTCTCCAACTGGACACGACCTTGAATAGGGGGCAAGATTACAGCGTTGGGCTTATCCACAATGTCGGGCGTCTCATCCAGGAGGTTAAAAATGCGTTCTACGCCGGCGATAGCGCTCTGGATATTTGTCCACAGGAGGGCGATTTGCTGGACGGGGCGGTTAAATTGTTGCGTATAGCCAATAAAGGTGATGATCAGGCCCAGGGAGAGGGTGACGCCAAATAAATCCTGGCCGCGCAGAATGTGAAGACCGCCGACCACCGCCACGATGGCGAGACTGACATAGCTCAACGCTTCCAGGGTGGGGGCCAGGGCACTGGTGTAGGCCTGGGCGCGCACATTGGCGTCGCGGTTAGCGCGATTGCTTTGGCGGAACTGTTCGATATTTTCCTGCTCGCGGCTGAAGGCCTGTACCTCGCGCACGGCAGCAATGCTTTCTTGCAGGTCAGCGTTGACCGCGCCAATTTCCTGCCGCGCTCGTCGGAAGGCGCGCCGGGCCTGAATGGAAAACCAGTTGGTGGCAATAACCATGAGGGGCAGGGTGATGAGACTGATGAGAGCAAAACCGAAGCTCCTGGCAAGCATGGTGTAGACCACCCACACAATGAGCAACGCTCCCTGGATGACGCTGACCAGACCGAAACCGATGACCTGTTGGATGGTGTCAGTGTCGCTGGTGAAGCGACTCATGAGGTCGCCCGCTTCATGGCGTGTGAAATAGCCTAAGGAGAGGCGGTGGACATGTTGGAAGACCTGCGCTCGCAGATCGCGCAGCACATGAAAACCGGCCCAACTCATGAGATAAAATTGGATGCCGCTGATGACGGCGTTGCCCAGGTACAATCCCACAACCAGGAGGATGAGACCGGTGAAACCGCGCAACAGATCTTCCAGCGGCGCGCTGGGATTGGGTTCGGCGTACCAGCAATTGCTAAAAGCGTTGGAGGCTGCTTCCGCCAGACTCGCCACGGCCGCCTCGGGTAGGGTTGCCAGAGCGTCGGCCGCCGGCCGGCTGAGGCTTGGACCGAGATAGCAATCGACCGCCTGACCAGTGAGGTCGGGGATCAAGACTTGCATATAGGTCCCAGCTACAACGAAGATCAACACCAGAATAAGGGCCAACCAGTAGTTGCGGAAGTACCCGGCAAAGCGACGTAGGGTAGCGCGGAGGTTTTGGGCTTTGGTGATTTCTATGCCCAGGAGTTGTGCTTGACGGTCGATCATGACACGCTCCGTAGATGATGCTACTAGATGGATGTTGAGCTGGAGACGACCACGTCTTCGGCCAGTTGGGAATGGTAGATTTCGGCGTAGATAGGGCTGGTTTCCAACAACTCCTCGTGAACACCCTGGGCCACCAGGTTACCTTTGTCCAGCACCAAAATCTGATCGGCGTTGACAACGGTGCTGATGCGCTGGGCGATGACAAAGCTGGTGCGACCCTGCATGAGCTGATCCAGGGCTTTTTGGATTTGATATTCTGTGTTCAGGTCTACGCTGCTGGTGGAGTCGTCCAAAATCAGGATTTGGGGGTCCATGAGCAGAGCGCGGGCGATAGCGACGCGTTGCTTTTGTCCGCCGCTGAGGGTGGACCCGCGTTCGCCCACGGGAGTATCGTAACCCAGAGGGAACGAGGTGATGAAATCGTGGGCAGCCGCGGCCTGGGCGGCGGCCATAATCTCAGCGTCGCTGGCGGTGGGCCGGCCGAAAGCGATGTTGTCGCGAATGGAACCGCTGAACAGCGTGGTCTCTTGCAACACAATGCCGATGCGCTGGCGCAGGCTCTCAATGGTGACATCTCGCACATCGTGGCCGTCAATGAGCACCCGCCCGTCACTGACGTCGTAGAAGCGCGGGATGAGGTTGATGATGGTGGTTTTGCCGCTGCCGGTGGAGCCTAAGAGGGCGACAGTCTGGCCGGGGTAGGCGGTGAACGAGATGTTGCTCAAAACGGGTTCACCGCCGGGGAAGTAGCGGAAGGAAACCTGCTCAAACCGCACCTCACCCCGTACCGTTTCGAGCGCCTGGGCGTGAGGTTTGTTTTCCACGTCGTTTGGGGCGTCTAAAATCTCAAAGATGCGCTGGGCGCTGGCGGAAGCCTGGGCCATCAGAGAGATCAGAAAGCCCAACTGGCCCATAGGAATGAAGATTAGAACAAGATAGAGGCTGAACTTTTGCCATTCACCGAGCGTGAGTGCGCCATCCAAGATCTGGCGGCCGCCAAAGTAGAGGACGGCCGCCTGCCCCAGGTTGGCAACCAGGAAGATAAAAGGAAAGAGAAAGGAAAAGGTGCGGCCGATCTTGATGCGTTGCTGGAGCTCGGCTTCAATGCTGCTTTGAAAGCGGGCCTGTTCGACCCTCTCAGCAGCAAAGGATTTGACCACTTTGAGGCCGGCCAGATTCTCTTGCAAAATGGTGTTGACCCGCGCCAGACGCTTTTGCACCTCGGCAAAGAGGGGTTGCGCCAGCCCGCCAAAGAGCATGAAGACAACCAGGGTAATGGGCAACACCGGCGTGATGACCAGGGTCAGACGCGCATTGGTCAGCAACAACAGAATGAGAGTTCCTGTTAGTAAAATAAAGGCTTGCAGCGCCAGGAGCAACCCCTGGCCGATGAAAACACGCAGGCGCTCGACGTCGTCGGTGGCGCGGATCATCAACTGTCCGGTCTGGTTGCGGTCGTGGTAGCTGAAGCTGAGGCGCTGAATCTTGGCGAAGAGATCATTGCGCAGCTCGAAGGCGATGTCCTCCGACAATACCTGGGAGAGATACCCCTGGGCAAAGGTGAACAAACCACGAGCGAAAGAAAAAGCGACGACGATCAGGCCGGCCGTGATCAAGGCGCGCGGGGCATTATCCAGATCAAGCTGGAGGTTGGTCAGGTTCAAGCCCAATCGGTCGGCGGCGAACTGTTGCACATTGGCCGGCAAGCTGAGCAGTGTTTGATAGCTGCTGTTGACGATGATGGTGTCGATCATCTCCTGCACCAGTTCGGGCACAGCCAACTGGGCAGCTGTCGCAACCAACAGCGCCAGCGTGGCGTAGATGGCGCTGCGTGGGTAGCGCCCCAGATACTTCATGGCTCGCCCTAAGGCCTGGGTGGCGCTGGCGGGGGATCGACCTTGTGATGAAGCGGCGGAGTAGGACATCGTTAAGCGCTCCTGAAGAGGTGAATAACGGCCGGGGCTTATGGAGCGCGCTGGGCGGAAGCGTAAATAGCCTCGTTCAGCTTTTCCAGCAACCGGTTGAGTGTTTCGATTTCAGACGCGTCGAGCACAGCCAGGGCATTATTGAGGGTGTGCATGTGGTTGTGGGCGTGTTGTCGCATCAGGCGTCGCCCCTCTTCGGTGAGGCGAATGTTAAACTTACGCCGGTCTTGGGGATCCAATTCGCGCCCAATCAGGCCATCGCTTTCCAGATGGCGAATCAGGGCGCTGATGGTGTTGCGGCTGGTGCCTTGCAACTGGCTGAGTTGTGAGGGGTTGAGAGCCGGCCGGGATTCAATCTGTTCGCTGTAGAGCAGGGCTAACAGCAGACGGTATTGGGCATAAGAGAGACCGGAGGTTGTCAGGCTGGCTTCGCTGACCTGGTGTAGGGTGTGGGTGGCCATGCGCAATTGGCCCATCAGGCGAATCCGGGCCGGGTCTGCTTCTGGGCTCATTTGTTGAATAAAGCGCAGCCATTTGTCCTTTTTCTGAGCGTCAAACGTGATGGGGGGCGACATAGAGCCTCGTCAATGAAATAATTCCAAGACGAATAATACGCCATCGAACCAATTTTGTCTATAGGCGATGTGTAAGAAATAGAGCCTGGGTTCTCAGGTTTCGGCAGACCACAACGGAGGTTGTTGGGTAGCGGTCGCCAGAGGGGCAAAGGAGCAGCGATGCTCCGGCGAAGGGCCGTAGCGCTGCAAGGCGGCCAGATGGTGAGGGGTGGCATACCCTTTGTGACGCTCGAAGCCGTAGGCCGGGTAGCGGTGGGCCTGGTCGTGCATATAGCGGTCGCGGGTGACCTTGGCCAGGATGGAGGCTGCGGCGATGCTCAGGCTGTGTTGGTCACCCCGCACCACAGCCTGTTGCCGGCCGGGCCAATCGGGAATGGGCCAGAGGCCATCCACCAACACCCAGTCGGGTGCAGGGGACAACTGACGTAGGGCGTCGCGCATGGCCTGGTAGGTGGCGGGCAGGATGCCCAGGGTGTCGATCATGTCGGCCGGCGTGACGCCCAGGCCGTAAGCCAGGGCGTGGGTGATGATCAGGCTGTAGAGGCGCTCACGTTGGCAAGGGGTCAGGCGTTTGGAGTCATCCACCTCCGCCAGGGCAGCCAGACGCTCTGGCGCCTCCAGGGGAAGGAGCACAGCGGCGGCCACCACTGGGCCAGCCAGCGCCCCCCGGCCGGCTTCGTCCACACCGGCGATGTATCGCAAGGGGCCGACGGCAACCAGGCGCTCCAGTTCTAGAGTGGGCATGGCGGTCAATGTCCTAGCGCTGGTAATGTCCGGTCAGGAGACGCCAGCGAATGCGAGCGGTTTCTAACAGGGTTTCCAGGTAGTCGCGAGGTTTGACATGCGTGCCCACCTGGTCGACCCAACGCACCGGTACGATGCCGATCCGATAGCCCAGGTAGCGGGCCAGGGCCAGCACCTCGATGTCAATTGCCCAGCGCTCAATGGTGGCCTGGGGGAAGATGCGGCCGGCTGCTTCAGCAGTGAAGGCTTTGAAGCCACATTGGGTATCCCAGATGCCCGGCACAGCGATAGCTTGAATGAAGAGGTTGCCCAGGTCGCCAAAAAGGCGTTTGAGAAAGGGTTGGGGCACTGTTTGCACTGCGCCAGCCACATCTTTGTCGTCACGGGAGCCTATGACAATCGGCCAGCCTTGATCGAACAGGGGCAGCATGGCGTCGAAGTGGGTGATGTCGGTGGAATTGTCAGCGTCGGTGAAGAGGCGCACAGCGCCGCGCGCCGCCAGCATCCCCTGGCGCACGGTGAAGCCTTTGCCCCGATTGTCCGGCCGGTGAATCCAGGAGACGCCCCGCTTATCGGCCGCAACCTGTTGAATCACCTCCAGGGTGTTGTCCCGGCTGCCATCCAAAACGATTAAGATTTCCCAGGTGAAGGATTGGGCTGACAGGTAATCGTAAATAATCTGGAGCGTGCGTCCAATGCGCTTTTCTTCGTTGTAGGCGGGAATGATGACGCTCAGGTAGGGTTGGGTGTTGGATGCGATCATGTGGTCAAGGTCGTCAGTGGCGCTGCGCGAACCCCGGCTAGCGTGGTACATCGCGTAGGGCGTTGGCCGCCGCGTGAACTGGGAGCGATCTTACCCCTCTCAGGTTGAGTCGTCAACCGACGTCAGGATAGAGAGGAGGTAGGCGTCGGAAACGCGACGGCCGGCCTGGATGGCGCGTCGCTTGGGCCACATTTTGACGATGCCCATCAGGCCGGCCAGTTGTCCGCGCAGTCGGGCGCGAGCAGCTGCGCCGCGCCAGTGGCGCAGCGCCTGCCGGGTGATGCGCCATTGGGCGCGCACAATGACAGGCCAGTAGCGTTTAAGGAGGGAAGAGGGGTAATTTTTCCACAGGACATAGAGAAAGTTACGACCGTCGTAGTAGCTGCCGACGACGCTGCCGCCAGTGGCCTTTAATTTGTGGTAGACCACCGCAGTGGGAACATAGCGAGTGCGCCAGCCGGCCAGTTGGGCGCGCCAGGCGAGGTCTACATCTTCGCAGGAGAAGAAGAAGTCGTTGTCCAGAAAGCCGATTTGCTCCAACATGGTGCGGCGGTAGGCGGCCGACCCGCCGCAGGCCCCAAAGACATCTTCGTCGGTATCGAACTGGCCGACATCCGCCTGCCATACGCCGCGATTACCGGGAATGCCATCCAGGCGGTAGAAGTCGCCGGCCGTGTGAAAATGGTCGCGCCGGTCGAAGAGCAACATCTTGCTGGCAACGGCCCCGGCTTCGGGGTGGCGTTCAAAGGCGGCCACAATCTCGGCCAACCAGTGGGGGGCGGCCTGGGTGTCGTTGTTGAGCAGGATGATGATTTGCCCCTGCGCCACAGCCCAACCAGCCAGGCAAGCGCCGGTGAAGCCGTGATTGCGCCCTAGCTCCACCAACTGGACTTCGGGAAAAGTGTGGCGCAGATAAGCTTGTGACCCATCGGTAGAACCGTTGTCAATGAGAATGACTTCAAAGTCACGGTAGGTTTGTTGCCGCAAGGCGTTGAGGCAATCCTCCAGATGGTGGAGACCGTTGAGATGAGGAATGAGAATGGAGACATAGGGGGCAGACATGGAGGATCAGCCGATGGCGCGCAGGTAGTCCGCCAATGCTTCGTGCCAGGGACGTAGCGCCAGGCCCAGGGCTGCGCCGGCGTTGTTGTTGAGGGCGCAAAAGCGGGGCGGGGTGGAGGCGCGCCGATATTCCCGGCTGAGGATGGGGGTGTTGGTTGTCTGTTCCAGACCGGCCAGCTGTAAGATAGCCTCGGCAAAGCGCCAGCGGGAGCAACAGCCGACATTAGTCAGGTGGTAGGTTCCATAGTGGCCGGTGTGAATCAGGCGCACCAGCGCCTCGGCCAGATCGACCACGTAGGTGGGGTTGCCGATCTCATCCGCCACCACGCGCAAGGATTCGCCGGCGCGGGCTGTGTGTAAAATGGCGTGAATAAAGTTGCGCCCCCCCGGCGCATAGAGCCAGGCGGTGCGCACGATGTAATGGTGGGGGTGATGGTGGCGGACGAAGAACTCGCCGGCTGCTTTGGATGCGCCATAGGGGTTGATGGGTTGCAGGGGATCCCACTCCTGGTAACCTTCTAGTTGCCGGCCGGGAAAGACTTCGTTGGTGCTAATGTGTACCAGTGGAAGTTGAGCGGCGGCGCAGGCCAGAGCGAGCTGTTGCGCTCCCCAGGCGTTGACGCGATAGGCCAGGGAGGGGTTTTGGGCGCAGCCATCGACATTGGTGTAGGCGGCGCAGTTGATGGCAACATCGTAATGGCGGGAGGGTATGGCCTGGGCAACGGCGCGCTCGTTGGTGATGTCCCACTCCGGCAGGTCAAGGCCGGTGACTGTATGGCCGGTCAGCGCCTGGACTAGCGCCGCGCCTAACTGCCCTTTGACACCCAGGATCAAAACTCGCATAGTTGATGCACCTCCGGCTCTGATTATAACCCGGCCGGCGCGGTTGACGATGGGCAGTTTGGGGCCTACCATTCAGGTAGGAGCGTCGGCTACCGGCCGGCCTATTTGACCACGCAAGGATGATCGGGTATGCACATCGATATTGTGACGTTGTTCCCGGAGATGATAACGGGCTATTTTCAGGCCAGCATTTTGAAGCGCGCCCAGGCGGCCGGCTTGATTTCGCTGACGGTGCACGCTATTCGCGACTACGCTCAGACTAAACACCATGTGACGGACGAGCCACCCTTTGGCGGTGGGGGGGGGATGGTGTTGAAACCGGAGCCTATCTTCCGGGCAGTGGAGCAGGCGCAGGCGTTGGTGACGACGGCCGGCCCGGTTATTTTGTTGACTCCGCAGGGCCGGGTTTTCAACCAGCGCATGGCGCAAGAGCTGGCGAATGAGGCGCGTTTGATTTTGTTGTGTGGGCGCTATGAGGGGGTGGATGAGCGGGTGCGCGCTCATCTGGCGACGGATGAAATCTCGATTGGCGATTATGTCTTGACGGGGGGTGAGCTGGCGGCGTTGGTGGTGGCGGACGCGGTGACACGCCTCATCCCCGGTGCGCTGGGGGCGGAGGATGCAGCCGCAGCGGATAGCCACGCCACCGGTTTGCTGGAAGGACCACATTACACACGACCGGTGACGTTTCGCGGCTGGAGCGTGCCGGAGGTGTTGCGCTCCGGCCACGCCGGCCAGATTGCGACGTGGCGACGACAGATGACTTTGCGCCGCACCTGGGAACGCCGGCCGGAGATGTTGCTGACGGCCGATCTTAGCCCCAGCGACCGGGCGTTTCTGGCCACGCTGGCGCTGGAGAGCAGTCGCCGGGTGTGAACGCCGGTCGGTTGGAGACGGATGATGACCTTGCCTGTTAGACGCGTGATCGCAGCGGACGCTGCCCGGCCGCCTCACGCTATCGAGTAGCTGATGACTGTGAATCTCAACCTTAAAGATTTGCCGACTTGACTTCCCAAATGGGGTGAATTCAGGTACAATGTTGCCATCGGTGGGTGAAAGTGGGTTAAAGTGGGACAACGGCCCATATAGTAACATTCAATACGTGCCTCCGTGGAACGGCAGGAACCATGTTCTTAGGTGAATACACCCACAATATTGATGACAAGGGACGGTTAACCATCCCGGCGAAGTACCGCTCAGATTTAGCAGCGGGGCTGATTGTGACGCGTGGCTTCGACGCAAACTTGATGGTGTATCCCCTGTCGGGCTGGCAAAAGCTGGCGGAGCGCATTCTGCGAAAGCCGTTATCGGATCAACACGTGCGCGAGTTCCGACGTTTGGTGTTCTCCGGCGCGGCCGACCTGACCCCTGATCGTCAGGGCCGTATTTTGGTGCCCCCTTTTCTGCGCGACTATGCTGCCATCACCTCGGAAGGGGTGATCGTCGGCATGTTTGATCATCTGGAGATCTGGAATCCTGAGGCGTGGAAAACGCAGCGAGATTTGATCGATTCTCATGCTGGCGACGGCCGGTGGGCGGCGCTGGATATTTAACCGGCCGCGCCAGATTGAGCCAGCCATGCATGTTTCTGTTCTTTACCAGGAAGTTTTGACCCTTCTCGCTCCCCGTCCCGGTGGGCTGTATGTGGATGGGACGCTGGGGGCAGGGGGACATAGTGAGGGATTGTTGAAGGCTTCCGCGCCTGATGGTCGGGTGTTGGGGCTGGATCGGGATCATGAGGCGCTACAACGCACGCAGGCGCGCCTGGCAGATTATGGGGCGCGGTTGGTGAGTGTGGCGGCTAACTTCGCCGATATGGCGACGGTGGCTCCGGCGCATGGCTTCACTGCGGTGGATGGGGTTGTGCTGGACTTGGGGCTGTCTTCCGATCAGTTGGACAGCCCAACGCGCGGCTTCTCCTTTCGTGGGGATGCTCCTCTGGATATGCGTTTTGATGTGACGCAGGGGCCAACGGCCGCCGATCTGGTCAACAGCCTGCCTGAGGCGGAGCTGGCGGATGTGCTGTGGCGCTATGGCGAAGTGGCCCACAGCCGTCGGCTGGCGCGTGCACTTGTGGCGCGCCGCCCCATCACCACTACTGCCCAACTGGTGGAGGTGGCGCTGCAACATAGCCCGCAACGGGTCCGAGGACGACTGCACCCGGCGACGCAACTCTTTCAAGCTTTGCGCATGGCGGTTAACCAGGAGTTGGCGGCGTTGGAGCAGGGTCTGGTGGGGGCATTGCAGCTGTTGAAACCAGGCGGGCGGCTGGCTGTCATCAGCTTTCACTCCCTTGAAGATCGAATGGTGAAGCAGTTTTTGCGGCAGCAGAGTGGGGTGTGCCGCTGCCCACCCAGGCAACCCATTTGCACCTGTGGGCGGCCGGCCGTCTTGAAGCTGCTGACGCGCAAAGCAGTGAAAGCAACGACGGAAGAGATCGCTCGCAACCCACGTAGCCGGAGCGCCCGGCTGCGGGCAGCGGAAAAGTTATTTGGGACGTAGCCTATGATCGGGTTAATTTTATCATTCATATTTCAAGGACTCATTCCATGGCGCGTCACACTTCGGCCGGTTCGTCGGCTCGTGAATCCAATCGTATACGGTGGTTAATCCATACCCATCGCGCCCTGACAATGGGCGTGCTGTTGGGTGTTTTGCTATTGGTATGGGTGTTGCAGCTGTATCAAGGTAGCCGTACCGCTCTGATTGGGCGCAACGCTCAGCTATTGGAAGGGACGGCCGAGGCGTTGCGGCGCGAGAACGCCTTGTTGGAGCAGAAGATCGCCAACAGCCAATCGCTAGATTACATTCAGGCCCGAGCCAACACGCTGGGTGAAAATT
The DNA here is from genome assembly GCA_034435495.1 of Anaerolineae bacterium. Classification (GTDB taxonomy): domain Bacteria; phylum Chloroflexota; class Anaerolineae; order Promineifilales; family Promineifilaceae; genus DAOTXO01. The sequence goes on along the minus strand of DAOTXO010000021.1, from coordinate 16,394 downwards.
ACCGTCGTCCTGAACCGGACGAAGTGGAGTACCTGATTGTGGCTGCGCCGGCCCCTTCGCCCGCGCCGGCCCCTTCACCCACGCCGCTGCCTGTTCCACCCGATAGTATGGGGGAAGCCTTGTGGCTGGCCCTGCGCAACCGGTTCGATGATCTGGTCATAGGGGTGTCGAATGCGCGCTAAGAGCGACTTGCGTTTGTGGATTGTGACGGCCGGCCTGGCTCTGGCAGCCATGGTGCTCATCGGCCGCCTGTTCCGTTTTCAGGTGCTAGAGGCGAAAGAGCTGGCCCAAAATGGTGATGCCATTCGCAACTACTCTCAGATCAGACTACCGGTGCGGGGAATGATCTTGGATCGCCATGGGAATGTTCTGGCTGCGCCAGGCAATGAGTTCGAGGTGAATGCCTCGCCGGCGTTGTTGTTGGCGACCGAGGAACAAGAGATGGTCACGGCGCTGGCGCCTATTTTGCAAAGGCCGCGCACCCAACTGCTGGATTTGATTCATGAGGCGAAGGCGGAAGCGCACAACTGGGTGACGTTGGAAAAGCGCGTCTCACCTGAGGTGGCGGCGCGCATTGAGGAAATGGCGTTCGCCGGAGTGTATCTAGACCCTGTGGCGCGGCGGCTCTACCCTCAGGGGAATCTGGCCAGCCATATCCTGGGCTATGTCAATCTGGACGGGGAAGGACTGAGCGGCGTGGAAGGGTATTATCAGACATTGCTGGCCGGTCAGGCTGCGGCGGAACAACTGAGCAGCGCGCCAACGGAATCGCGCACCTATACACCGGTGGTCAACGGAGCAGACATCGTGTTGACGCTTGATCGGTCGGTGCAGTATGTGGTGGAGCAACACCTGGCGCAAGCCCTGGCTACCTATGGGGCGCAGAGTGGGGTGATCATTGTGATGGACCCGGCCACGGGGGAGATTTTAGGGATGGCCGGCCGGCCTGATTTTTCGCCCTATAACTATGGAGACTCACCGTTTGAGCTTCTGAGCAACCCGGCTATTAGTTTGCCCTACGAGCCGGGGTCCGTTATGAAGCTGGTGACGGTGGCCGCCGCGCTGGATTCTGGCGCGGCCACGCCCCAAACGTCGTTTGTGGATAGTGGGGTGTTCGAGATTGGCGGCATCACAATTTACAACTCCTGCCGCTGTGGTTATGGCCTGGTGGATGTTTCCGGTATTTTGCAACATTCGATCAACACCGGCACTACCTTTCTGGCGACGCTGATGGGGCCGGACACCCTTTACACCTATCTGGGGCGGTTCGGTTTTGGGCGGGTAACCGGTGTCGATCTGGCCCACGAAGCGAGCGGTGTGGTGCATTTGCCCGACAGCCCCATTTGGGGAGAAAGTCTTTTGGGCACGAACTCCTTTGGGCAGGGTCTGACAGTGACGCCTTTGCAACTGATCTCGGCGGCTGCGGCGATTGCCAATGGCGGGGTGCAGATGCAACCCCATATTGTCAAGGAGATTCGTTATCCTGATAATAGGGTGGAGGTGATCACCCCCAGCATCAAGAGCACGCCTATTCGACGGGAAACAGCCAACGCCATGCTCTCCATGACCATTTTGTCAGGCGAGATTGGTTCGTTGGATGGCTACCAGGTGGCCGGCAAATCAGGCACGGCGCAGATTCCAGAGGTGGGCGGGTATCACCCTACGGATACCATTGGCTCGTTTATTGGTTGGCTACCGGCCGACGATCCCGCCTTTATCATTCTGGTCAAACTTGACCGGCCGCGTACCTCAGAGTGGGGTTCGGAAACAGCCACGCCGACTTTTCAGGAGTTGGCGCGGGAATTGGCGGTTTTGCTGGATGTACCGCCCGATAGCGTGCGTTTACAAGCTCATGGTAATGCCTTCACGACCCCCTGACGACCTGACGTTGGGCCATGTTCTGGCGGCCCTGACATCGTTTCCAGCGGCGACGATGCCCATGGTGCTGCGCCATGTGGTCATCGACAGCCGACAGGCGACGGCCGGGGATTTGTTTGTTGCCTTGCCAGGGGAGCGGGTGGACGGCCACGCCTATATTGGAGATGCCTTTCAGCGTGGGGCGCGGGCGGCCCTGGTGAGCCGTCCGGCCGAGGCTTTTGCAGTGGTAGATTGCCGCCCCGGCGCGCCCCCACCGCCGACCTGGCAACCTGGGCCAGTGCAGGTGTGGGTGGAGGATAGCCTGACCGCGTTGCAGCAGGTGGCGCGTTACTGGCGGCAGCAATTTTCTGTACGGGTGGTGGGCATCACCGGCAGCGTGGGCAAAACGACCACCAAAGAGTTGACAGCGGCGGTGTTGGCGCAACGCTACTCCACCTTGAAAAGCGAAGGGAATTACAACAATGAGATTGGGTTGCCCTTGACCTTGCTAAGTTTGCGCCCGCGCCATGCACGCGTGGTGTTGGAGATGGGGCTGTATGTGCAAGGCGATATTGCCCTCTTGTGCGACATCGCTCGCCCCCAGGTGGGCGTCATCACGTTGGTGGGGACGGTGCACCTGGAGCGCATTGGGACGTTGGAGGCCTTGATCGCCGGCAAACGGGAGCTCGTGGAAGCGTTGCCGGCCGATGGAGTGGCGATCTTGAATGGCGATGAGCCTTTGGTGATAGGCATGGCTCCTTTCACGTCGGCTCGCCTTGTGACCTATGGGCTGGATAGTCGGGCAGATGTGTGGGCCGAAGCGATTGAGTCGGCCGGGTTGCAGGGAGTGCATTTCACCTTACACTACGGCGGCGAGGCGGCCCGCATCCACCTGCCCCTGTTGGGGCAGCACAGCGTTCACACCGCGCTACGCGCCGCTGCGGTGGGTTTTACCGAAGGGTTGACGTGGCGTGAGGTGATCGCAGGTTTGGAAACGCACCGCGATCAGTTGCGGGTCGTTCTGGCGGCCGGCCCCCGCGACTCCTTGATGGTGGATGACACTTACAACGCCAGCCCCGAATCCACCCTGGCCGCGCTGAATTTGTTGCGCGATCTGGATGGGCGTCGCCTGGCTGTGTTGGGCGATATGTTGGAATTAGGCTTCACCGAAGAGGTGGGCCATCGCCTGGTGGGGCGACGAGCAGCCGAGGTGGCGGATGTCTTGGTGGCGGTTGGCCCGCGTGGGCGCATCATTGGCGCTGAGGCGCTGGCTGTGGGGATGGCGGCCGACCGGGTTCACTTTGCCCCAGATGCGGCCAGCGCTTTACCTCTGCTGAAGGAGTTGATTCAGCCCCGGGATGTGTTGTTGATCAAAGCTTCGCGTGGTTTGCGTCTCGATCAGTTAACGGCGGCCCTAATGGTGGATGAGCTGTCGGGGGCAGGTTGATCATGCCTTTTGCTTTAACGCTGGGTGGTGTGACGTTCTTATTGGCAGTGATCTGGGGCAGCCCCCTGGTGGAAATCATGCGTCGGCTACGCCTAGGTAAGAATATCCGCCTTGATGGCCCCCAAAGCCACATGGTCAAAATGGGCACGCCGGCGATGGGGGGGATTTTGATCATTGGCTGGGTGGTCATTGTAACCCTGGTGGTCAATCTGGTGCGTCTGGTGGAGCAGTTGGAGGTGGTGGAAAGCGTCGTGATTCCTTTGGGAGTCATGGTGGCTTACTCCATCCTGGGAGGTATTGATGATTATCAGGGCTTTCGCCAGCGGCCGGGGGTGGGGATGCTGGCGCGGGTTAAAATCTGGTTTCAGGTTGGCATCGCCTTGTTGGCGACGCTGGTCATCTATTTTGTGGTGCACGACGGCCGGGGGTATGTGGCGATTCCAACGGTTCCCGTTTTGGTGAATATCGGCTTGATTTATATTCCTCTGGCAACCTTCATCATCACCGGCACAGCCAACGCTGTCAATATTACCGATGGCCTGGATGGTCTGGCTGGCATTATTGCCGCCACCTGTTTTGCCGCCTATGGCGTCATTGCCTTTTTGCAAGATCAGCAATTTTTGTTGACCTTCTGTATGATTGTGGTCGGGGCCTGTTTTGCCTTCTTGTGGTTCAACGCCAAGCCAGCCCAAATGTTCATGGGTGACGTCGGCTCGCAAGCCCTGGGCGGCGCGCTGGCGGTGGTGGCCTTGATGACCAATCAGTGGCTCATTCTGCCCATCATTGCGGCGGTTCCGGTGGCGACCACGTTGTCATCGGCGCTGCAAGTAGCTTATTTTAAGGCGACCGGAGGTAAGCGTTTGTTCAAGATGGCACCCCTGCACCACCATTTTGAGTTGGTGGGGTGGAGCGAAACACAAATTGTGCAACGCTGGTGGCTCATTTCCATTTTAACGGCCATGGTTGGCATTGCCCTGGCTTTGGTGTAGGGGCCAGGGTGTTTGTGGTTGAGAGGAAGCGGATGTTGACGTTGGCGGCGGACAGAGCAGGTGGGATCGAGGCTGGGATGGGCGACCCGTTGGCCGGCCGAAAGCTGGTGATTTTGGGGCTGGCACGGCAGGGTAAGGCGCTGGCGCGCTTTGCTGTGGCCTGCGGCGCCCAGGTGACTATCTCTGACGTGCGGTCGGCCGCTCAGCTGCAGGCGGCGTTACAGGAATTGGCCGACCTACCCATCACCTACGTCTTGGGTGAGCATTCGCTGAGCTTGCTGGATGGGGCGGATGTTCTGGCGGTGAGCGGTGGCGTTCCGCTGGAAACACCTATCGTACAGGCAGCGCGGGCGCGTTCGATTCGGGTGACCAACGATGCTCAGGAATTTCTGCTGCGTTGTCCCGCACCAGTGATTGGGGTGACCGGTTCGGCCGGTAAATCCACCACCACGACTTTGACGGGAGCATTGGTGCAGGCCGGCGGCCGGCGCACGTGGGTGGGCGGTAATTTGGGCAACCCGCTGATTGCTGATCTGGGGCAGATTGGGCCGGCTGATGTGGTGGTGCAAGAGCTGTCGAGCTTTCAACTGGAGCTGTGGCAGTGTAGCCCTCAGGTGGCGGCTATCTTGAACGTGACACCCAACCACTTGGATCGCCATAAGACGATGGAAGCGTACACGGCGGCTAAGGCCAACATTGTGCGCTGGCAAAGCCGCACCGACATAGCGCTTTTGCCGGCAACCGGCCTGGATCATCTGGCGTCGGTGACGGCCGGCCGGGTGCGCCGTTTCAGCATCGATGAGCCGGTAGCAGATGGGGCGTGTGTCCAGCGGGGCTGGGTGGTGGTGCGCGATGGCGTGCGCGAGACGCCGGTATGTCCGGTGGATGAGATCCCATTGCGTGGGGCGCACAATCGGTTGAATGCCCTGGCGGCGGTGGCTCTGGCAGATTGTGTGGGAACGCCGACCGAGGCGCTGCGCGAAGGGTTGCGCAACTTTCGCGGTTTGCCCCATCGTTTGGAACTGGTGGGAGAGGCGGTCGGCGTGCGCTACATCAACGACTCGATTGCCACCGCTCCGGAACGCGCTCTGGCCGCCTTGCACGCCTTCGATGAACCGCTGATCTTGCTGGCCGGCGGGCGAGATAAAAACCTGGATTGGCGCACGTGGGCCGAGGTGGTTCCCCAACGGGTGCGGTATGTGGTATTGTTTGGGGAGTTAGCACCGCTACTGGCGCAACATTTGCGAGCGATGGGGGAACGGGTGCAGATTGCGCTCGATCTGACGGAGGCGGTGGTCGCCGCCCAGGCGCAGGCGCGCCCCGGTGATGTGGTGTTGCTCGCGCCGGGAGGAACAAGTTTTGACGCCTATGTTGATTTTGCCGCGCGCGGCGAACATTTCCGCGCGCTGGTACAAGCTTTGAGCGCCAAGCTTGGCGAGATGGGGCGCACGCCCGTCTCTGTTGAGGAAGGGTGAGTTAGATGGCAAGTGATACGTTGCCCCGCAAAAGCGCGCCCATTACGGCCGAACTCAAGACGCGCATTGATGTATGGATTGTTCTAGCCACGGCCAGCCTGATTGCGTCGGGTCTGTTGGTGGTGTATAGCTCCAGCTTCGACGTGGCTTTTCGCGCCCGCAGCGACCCCTTGTTCTATTTGCGCACGCAGGCGCTGGCGGTGGGACTGGGTGTGGTCGCCATTGTGGTGATCTTGCAGGTGGATTATCACTTTTTTCGTCGTCTCTCGGTCCCGGCGCTGTTGGCGACGGTGTTGCTGTTGATTGCGGTCTTGCTCTTTGGTGAGAGTTCATTTGGGGCGAACCGCGCTTTGTTTGGCGCTTCAGTGCAACCGGCCGAAGTGGCGAAATTGACCACCATTCTCTACATCTCCCATTGGCTCTCCTCGAAGGGGGATCGACTCAAAAGTGTCACCTACGGCCTGGCCCCCTTTGCCTTGATGGTGGGTGTGGTGTGCTTTTTTGTGGCGCAACAGCCGAGCTTGAGTACTTCGGCGTTGATTGCGGCGGTCAGTTTCACCCTTTTCTTTTTGGCCGGGGCGGATCTGCGCCACTTTGCCGTGGCCTTGACGCTGGCGAGCGCCGTTTTTGCGGTGATGGTCTTAACCTGGCCCCATGCTCAATTCCGATTGGATGCCTGGCGCGAGGCGTTGATCGACCCCAACAACGCCCCCTATCAAATTCGTCTGGCAGTGATTCTGTTGGGGGCCGGCGGGCTGGTCGGGCAAGGCATGGGTGAGGGGGTTAACAAATATTTGTTGCCGGCCGCTCACACCGATGGCGTTTTTGCTGTCTGGGGTGAAGAGCTGGGCTTTCTGGGCAGCTTACTTTTGTTCGGACTTTTCGGGTTGCTGGTGTGGCGTGGTATTCTGACAGCGCGATCTGCCCGTGACCGATATGGTTATCTGTTGGCGATGGGTGTCACGGTCTGGTTTGCCTATCAGGCCTTGATGAATGTCGCAGTTATCACCAGCACCATTCCCTTCACCGGGATGCCGATGCCCTTCCTGAGTTATGGCGGCACCTCGCTGGCTATCTCGTTGAGTGGGGTGGGCATTTTGCTCAATGTATCGCGTGATGCAGCTATTGGCAAAACGCTGAAAGAGTCCCGGTCAGCTTTGGAGGGCACACGTGAAAGTTTGGATCTGCGGCGGCGGGACGGGCGGCCACATTTATCCCGCCCTGGCCGTCGTCGCTGAACTGGCGCAATTGGGCGTCGCCCAGGAGCAGATGCTATGGGTGGGCACACGTGGACAGATGGAGGAAACTCTGGCGCCGCAGGCTGGCCTGAAGCTGGTCACGATTCCGGCCGGGCCTATCGCCGGCGTGCCCCTCTGGCAAAAGGTGGTTCATAGCGGTCGGCTGGCGGCCGGCTGGGTGTCTGCTATGCGTTGGATGGCTCGCTTTCAACCCGATGTCCTCTTGCTCACGGGTGGGTATGTCAATGTGCCCGTGGCGCTGGCGGCGCGCGCCCGCCGGGTTCCGGCCATGATCTACCTGCCCGATATCGAGCCGGGGGCCGCCATCAAGAACCTGAGCCGTCTGGTGGAACGGGTGGCGTGCACCGCCGCTGACTCGTTGTCCTACTTCCGTCCTGGGCAGGCAGTGGTCACCGGTTATCCGGTGCGCGCCGAACTGCGCCAGGCCGCCCGGCTGAGCCGGGAAGAGGCCTGTGCTGTTTTCAACCTCGACCCCTCTCAACCGACCCTGTTTGTTTTTGGCGGCAGCCGGGGGGCCCAGAGCATCAACCGGGCTTTGATGGGCATCTTGCCCCAGGTTCTGACAGAAGCACAAGTGATTCACATTAGTGGGATGCTGACCTGGCCGGAAGTGGAAGCCAACGCGGCTACTTTGCCGGTGACGGCCCGCCAACGCTATCGCCCCTATGCCTATCTCCACGCTGAGATGGGGGCGGCTTTTCGCGCTGCCCATCTGGTGGTGGCGCGCGCCGGGGCCAGCATGTTGGGTGAGTGTCCGGCCTTTAGCCTGCCCTCTATTCTGGTTCCCTATCCCCACGCCTGGCGCTATCAAAAAGTGAATGCCGATTATCTGGCGGCGCGTGGGGCGGCGGTGCGGTTGGATGATGAGCGGCTGGTGACTGAGTTGTGGCCGACGATTCAGCGCTTGTTGCATGACCCGGCCCAATTGGGGACTATGGCGGCGGCGGCTCAGGCGCTGGATCGGCCGGGTGCAGCGCGCCGACTGGCTGAGTGGTTGATGTTTCTGGGTTGCCACCCCGGCGCCAGCGAACCGCAAGGATGAGGGTATGATCAGCATTTCGACGGTGTTTTGGAGCCTGGTGATCTTTTTTGCCCTATTAGGTGCGACGCGGGGCTGGGCGCGTGAACTAATTTCAACCATCGGCCTGACCGTCTCCCTGTTTGCCATTCAGGTGGCGGCGCAACGTGTTCTGGGCTGGCTCAACTTACTGGATACATCTGCTGGGGGCGGCACGCCCTCTTTGATGGAGATACGCCAACGCCAATTTATGGTGTTGAGCACCTTTCATTTGATGATGGCTTTTTTCAGTTATCAAGGGCCATCGTTGACCCCGTTGAGCGCCCGTCTGGTGGGCCGAACCAGATTGCAAGAACGCCTGTTGGGTATCTTGCTCGGAGCGATCAATGGGTACTTGATCTGGGGCGCGATCATCTCGTTTTTGGAATACCCATACACGGCTCAGGGCTGGCAACGGCTGGCGCCAGGGGAAGGGTATCCCTTTGCGCTCTCGGTGGTGGCCCGTCCAAGCGACGCGGTTAATCTGGCGTTGTTCACCTATTTACCGTTGCAAATTGTGGGTAATTATCTGGTTTTTGTGTTGGTCATTTTGCTGTTGTTCCTGTTTGTGGTGTTGATATGATTCTCGAGGTTGGACGAAATTAATTTCGCCCAACCACCCAAGTGGCCGGGTGTTAACCTGCCACGACGTGAGTGGAAAGCACGTTATGTTTTCAACCGTTTCCCCGGCCAACCCTGATCTTGTTCTGAGGCCAGGGTTGCACATTCATCTGGTTGGCATCAACGGGGCCGGCATCTCGGCCATTGCTCGCGTCTTGCTGGGGCAAGGGTATCAGGTGTCGGGGTGTGATCAACAGCTGGGCGCATTGGCCCAGGAGTTGGCAGCCGCCGGCGCAACGATCTACGCTGGCCATGCGGCCGAACATATCGCCGCGGCAGACCTGGTGGTCATCTCCTCTGCCATTCCGGCCGACAACCCAGAGGTGACCGCAGCGCGCCGCGCCGGCCGGCCGGTTTACAAGCGCGCTGACTTTTTAGGGGCGCTAATGGTGGATCGGATCGGCATTGCGGTGGCCGGCACACATGGCAAGACGACCACCAGCGGCTTGATCGCCAGCATTTTGCTGACGGCCGACCTTGATCCTTCGCTGATCATTGGAGGCGTCTTGCCAGCTTTGGGTGTCAATGGCCGCGCCGGCCAGGGGCCTTATTTTGTGGTGGAGGCAGATGAGTATGATCACATGTTCCTCGGCCTGCGCCCGGAGCTGTCGGTCATCACCAATGTGGAACATGACCACCCGGATATGTACCCCACGCCGGAGGCGTATCAGGCGGCGTTCCAGGCCTTTGCCGCCCTGACCCCGTCCTATGGGCGACTGGTGGTGTGCGCCGACGATCCAGGGGCAACGCGGGTGGGTCAAAACGCGGCTGCGGCCGGCGTGGATGTACTGACTTATGGGCTGGGACACGGAGCGCGCCTGCGGGCGGTGGATGTGCGCGTCAATGGTCTGGGCGGCCACGACTTTGTTGTGATCGACGATGAGGAGACGATTGGTCTGGTTCGCCTGCGTATTCCTGGCCTGCACAATGTGCGCAATGCCCTGGCGGCGCTGGCGGTGGCGCTGGATGTGGGGGTGGATTTCCCCGCCATCCAGCAGGCGCTGACCGGTTTTGGCGGCATGGGGCGGCGCTTTCAGATCACTGGACAGGTGGATGGGGTGACGGTGGTGGATGATTATGCTCACCACCCGACGGAGATTCGGGCAACATTGGCTGCGGCGCGAGAACGGTTCCCCGGCCGACGGGTGTGGGCGGTGTGGCAACCCCACACCTACAGCCGCATCCGAACCTTGTGGCGTGATTTTCAGACCTGTTTTCAGGCGGCGAATCGCGTGGTCATCTTGGATGTCTATCGCAGTCGGGAACAGGACGCGACCGATGTGGATGTGGCTCAACTGGCGGCCGGGATGGCGCAGCCGGGTGTACGCTATGTCGGTGATATGTCAGCGGCCGCGACATATATTCTCGACCGTCTTAACCCGGATGATGTGGTGGTGACGTTGAGCGCGGGTGATGGCAATGAGGTTGGGCGGTTGATTTTGCAAGGCCTGACCGGACGACAGAAGGCCGCCAATAGCGGCTGATTGGTCAAGTAGGGGCAGACGCCTACGGGCTTGCCCTCCAGTTTGATTTAGATTCGTTTATGGATACACAAACTCTGACCCGTATTCAAGCGCAGTTGCGTGAAGCTTTTGGCGCTGAGTTTAAGCTGAACGAGCCGTTGTCCCGTTACACCACGGCGCGAGTGGGTGGCCCGGCCGAGATGTTTGTCACAGTCTTTAGTACGACTGAATTGGTGCAGACGCTGGAACTGGCGTATGCGGCCGGCGTTCCCTGGCTCATTTTGGGTGGCGGCTCTAATATGTTGGTGGCCGATGAGGGCGTTGATGGCCTGGTCATCTTGAACAAGTCGAAAAAGGTCAGTTTTCGCCACAACGGCGTGACGGTGATTGGCAGCGCCGATTCAGGCGTCAACCTCTCGGCGCTGGCCCGGCAATGTATTAGCCGGGGGCTGGGTGGGCTGGAGTGGTCGGTCAGTATACCCGGTACCATTGGCGGGGCAGTGGTGGGCAACTCAGGCGCGCACGGCTCTGATATGAGCAACAGCCTGATGACAGCCCAGATTTGGGAGGCGGGTCAGGTGCGCACGTATACGAACCGCGCCCTCGCTTTGGGCTATCGCACCAGCATTTTGAAGCAGGAAGGGCAGAGCAAGGATGTTGCCCCACGCGTGGTATTGTCGGTTGACCTGCAACTGCAGCCGGAACCGGCCGCAGTGTTGGAAGCGCGCGCCGCTGCTTTCATCAGCCACCGTAAGGAGACGCAACCGGGCGGGGCAAGTATGGGATCGATGTTTAAGAACCCGGAGTATTATTACGCCGGTTATTTGATCGATGCGGCTGGCCTGAAAGGGTTGCGGCATGGTGGAGCGCGGATTTCCGAGAAACATGCCAACTTTTTCATCAATGAGGGCAACGCCACAGCCGAGGATATTCGCGGTCTGATGGCTGAAGCCTGGCACGCCGTGCACGAGCAATTTGGCGTGGATTTGCAGGTGGAGGTTCAGCTTGTTGGGCGCTGGCATTTCGAGGATGAAGCCTGAGACGCCGACTAGGGTCTGTTGATTGAGGTTGAGGATGCCTACACTGCGTGACCGGAAACTCAAGGTAGGAGTTATTTTCGGTGGTCGTTCGGGCGAGCACGATGTATCGCTCATGTCCGCCCAATCGGTCATGCGCGCTTTGTCGCCCGACAAATATGAGGTGATCCCGATTGGGATTACGCGTGAGGGTGCATGGATAGCTGATGAACCGCTGGCGGCGCTGACGGCCGGGGCGGCGGCCGGCCGGCCGGCCGCTTTGTTAGCCGGTTCCCACACCGCTGCCCTGATGCGCATCGAGGCTGAGCGGCGCCTGGCGCTGGCGGCCGAATTGGATGTGGTGTTTCCTGTGCTCCATGGCCCCTATGGCGAAGATGGTTCGGTGCAGGGGTTGTTGGAATTAGCCAACCTGCCCTATGTGGGGGCGGGTGTGGTGGGGTCGGCTGTGGGCATGGACAAGGCCATTTTTAAGTACACCATGCAGGCCAACGAGTTGCCTGTTTTGCCCTGGCAGCTGGTGTTGCGGTCAGCCTGGCAGGCCCAGCCGGAAGCGATCCTGATGGCGTTGGAAGCCAGGCTCACCTACCCCATGTTCACCAAGCCGGCCAATTTAGGCTCCAGTGTGGGCATTCGCAAATGTCGGCAGCGGGCGGAACTGGCGCAGGGATTGTCGGAGGCGGCGCAATATGACCGCCGTCTGGTGGTGGAGCAAGGCATCAACGCCCGCGAGTTGGAGGTTGCCATTTTGGGCAATGATGAACCGATAGCCAGTGTGGTGGGCGAAATTCGGCCACGGCGGGAGTTTTATGACTACACCGCCAAATATATCAGCGATGACTCGGACCTGTTGATTCCCGCTCCCATCCCCGCGACGCTGGCCGAAGAGGTGCGGACGCTGGCCCTGCGCGCTTTTCGTGCTGTGGATGCGGCCGGCCTGGCGCGGGTGGACTTTTTGTTGGACCGAGAGACGCACTCCCTCTACCTCAATGAGATCAACACCCTACCTGGCTTTACCGCCATTTCCATGTATCCCAAGCTGTGGGAGGCAACAGGCATCTCGTATGCGGAACTGGTGGATCGGTTGATTGAACTGGCGCTGGATCGCTTTGAGGAGAAACGGGCCTTGAAAACATCCTATGAAGCTGGCCGGGAGGGGCAGAATGAATAAAAACCCCTCCGACCGGCGTGCGCCTCGCGTTGGGAAAAGCGCGGTCCGTCAGTCGGTGCGCCGCTTGCGCAAACCCACCATGCTCAAAACCCAGGCGACCGCCCCCACCCTGGCCCCGGCGCGCCGTGTGCCTTCCACAGCCCAGCAACGCCGTCGTCGCAACACGTTGCGCCCGGTGCTGACCACAGCCCAAACGCTGCGCCAGGCGCTGGCTTCGGCGCGCCTGATCAGTCTGGCGATGTTGTTGATGTGCGTCTACGCTTTGTATCTGATCGCCGCCAACGATTACTTCTTCCTCAACACCATTGTGGTGCATGGCACAGTCAATCTCGTGCCAGCCCAGGTGGTTGAGGCCAGTGAGTTAGGTGGACAGCACATCTTTGCCGCCAACCCCAGCCAGGCGGCGGAGGCGATCTCCCAATTACCTGGCGTGCGTTCTGCAACGGTGCAGCTGCAATGGCCCCAGGAAGTGGTGATCACCATCCAGGAAGAGACGCCGGTGTTGGTGTGGGAAGAAGGGGGGCAACGTTATTGGGTGAATGTGGAAGGGCGCTTCATCCCGGTTGTAGCGCGGGAGGCGCAACGTTTGTTACGGGTTGTAGCGGAGATGCCGCTGTTGCCGGCCGCGCTTGCGCCGGCGGTAGCGACGGCGACCGCTACCCCCGACAGCTTGCCAGCCGGGACCGGGGAAGCGGCCGAGGCTCCAACCTTTCGCCCTCAAACCTACCTGCCCTTTATGCCCCAGGAAGTTCTGGTGGGGGCGCAACAGTTGGTGGAGCTTCGCCCTAATATCGACCAGCTTTTCTACACTCCCTACGGGGGTTTGAGTTATCAGGACGGTCGGGGCTGGCGGGCTTATTTTGGCGTGGGCCATGACATGGCGGAGAAGATTGTGATTTATGAGGCGATTGTTGAGACGTTGCTGGCGCGGCAAGTAGCGCCCGAGTACATCAATGTCAGCAACCCACACCGCCCTTACTATCGAGCGCCGTGAACGGGCCGGCGGGCTGAGGCTGTAAGCGTATGGAAGGGATTTTATTTGGGCTTGATGTTGGAACCACCAAAGTATGTGCTGTGGTAGGTGAGGTGCGCCACGGCCAACTGCAGATCATTGGTCTGGGTATTGAACCGTCGCGTGGGATGCGTAAAGGCATGGTGGTGGATGTCGCCGAAGCTTCGACAGCGATTGCCAACGCGGTGGAAAAGGCGGAGCAATCGTCGGGTTATGAACTCTCCCAAGCTTTGATCAGCATGGCGGGTGAGCATTTACGCTCTTTCAATGGTTCTGGGGTGGTGAGTTTGTCGCGCAATGGGGCGGGCGTCTCGCGTGAAGATATTGAGCGGGCGCTGGAGGCAGCCCAGACGATCACCATCCCCCATGATCGTGAAGTGGTTCATATTGTGCCGCGCCACTTTGCCATTGATGAGCAGGACGATATTGTGACGCCGCTGGGGATGCACGGCCGGCGCTTGAAGGTGGATGCCCACATTGTCACGGCCGCCTCGACCGCCTTGATGAATTTGGGGCAGTGTACCCGGAATGTGGGCTTGAAAGCGGAAGAGTTTGTGTTGAATGTGTTGGCTTCGGCAGAAGCGGTCTTGGAGCCGACAGAGCGTGAAATGGGAGTTGTGGTGGCGGATATAGGCGGCGGCACCACCGACCTGGCGCTGTACACGCGGGGCAAGGTGTGGCATACGGCTGTCATTCCGCTGGGAGGGCAGCATGTTACCAATGATATTGCCATTGGCTTGCGCGTGCCGTTCGAGGTGGCGGAAGCCATTAAGTTGCAGTATGGAGATTGTCGGCCGGCCGAGATCGATCCCAGTAACGAGTTCACCGTCAAACCGTTCAGCGGGGAACGGATTGTGGTGGGCTGGCGCGACCTGGCCTATGTGGTCGAAGCGCGCATGGAAGAGGTGTTTGAAATGGCGCTTAACGTCATCAAGGAGTCGGGCTACGAGGGGTTGTTGCCGGCTGGTATTGTCTTGACCGGCGGCGCGTCCCAGTTGCGTGGTATTACCTCGGTGGCTGAGCGTGTTTTGGGTGTACCGGCCCGCGTTGCCAGCCCCCGTAACCTGGTGGGTCTGGTGGACGCTCTGCAGGGGCCGGCTTATGCCACCAGTGTGGGGCTTTTGCGTTGGGCCATGACGGGACATAACGCCTACCTGCCACGCCCTGAAGAGGAGCGAGAGAATCAAGCCTGGCGTAGCTGGCTGAGAGGATGGCTGCGGGGCCTCCTCCCAGATTGAGGCGCTGGACGGTTGCAACCCGGCATTGGGGCCGGGGCGAGCGGCCGGCGCACTGGAATGTCGAGTCATTTTCTAGATTGATATGGAGAGGGTTTGTTTATGGACAAGATTCGCAGTGTGAATGTACGACGGATGCCGGAAGTCGAAAGCAATGCCTTGATTCGCGTCGTGGGCGTTGGCGGCGGCGGCAGCAATGCGGTTAACCGCATGATTGATGAAGGAATTGTGGGTGTTGACTTTATCGCCATCAACACCGACAGCCAGGCCCTGATGCAGAGCCGCGCCCCGCAGCGGATTCACATCGGCGAGCGCGCTACGCGCGGCCTGGGGGCTGGCGGCAATCCTGAGATTGGCGAGCGGGCGGCCGAGGAGTCGATTGACGAGTTGCGCGAAGCGTTGCGCGGCTCCGATATGGTCTTTGTCACGGCCGGGATGGGCGGCGGCACCGGCACTGGGGCCACCGCCGTTCTCTCCCGTCTGGCGCGGGAAGAGGGGGCTCTGACCATCGGCGTGGTGACACGTCCCTTTAATTTTGAGGGTGCCAAGCGCACCAAGGCGGCCGAAGCTGGCATTGAGCGGTTGAAGGAGTATGTTGATACCCTGATCGTCATTCCCAACGACCGCTTGCTGGAGAGCGCCGATAAGCGCCTTTCCTTGTTGGACGCCTTTAAGATGGCGGATGATGTGTTGCGCCAGGGTATTCAGGGCATCAGCGAGTTGATCACCGTCCCCGGCCTGATCAATCTGGACTTCGCCGACGTGCGGGCTATCATGTCCATGGGCGGCGCGGCGCTGATGGCTGTCGGGCATGGCAAGGGTGAAAATCGCGCCCAGGATGCCGCCATGCAGGCTTTGTCGAGCCGCTTGTTGGATGTGACGATTGACGGCGCGCGCGGCATTTTGTTCAATGTCACCGGCGGGCCGGATTTGAGCCTGTTTGAGATCAACCAGGCAGCCTCTATCATCCGTGAAACGGCGCACCCGGATGTGAACCTCATCTTTGGCGCGGTGATCGATGAAAAGATGGGCAATGAAATTCGCATCACGGTCATCGCTACCGGCTTTGAGCATCCGGGCAGCAACATGCGCCGGGTGTTGCCCTCGGCGGCGACCCGCCCGGTGCAGCGGCCGGTACGGGATGTGCCCTCCCGCCCACGGCGTGAAGAAGGGGCGACCGAGAGCGAGATGGCCGCGGTGGATGTGTCGTCTGAACGGCCGGCCGCCCGCTCGGAGCGAGAAGGAGCTTTTCGTTTGGATGATTTGGAGATTCCCACCTTTTTACGCAAACGGCGCTAATTGTGGGACTGGCTCTGGTGCAGGTGAACCAGTCCATGAGTGGAAAGCCGCCAGGATGGCGGCGCTCCAAGGATAGCGCGATCTTGTCCCGTCGCGAGAGCTTCCAGTCGGAACCGCCAATTCCCTGGAAGCTCTCCGATAGACACGCGCTGATGGCTATGGCGCTTTTGGGGGATCGTGGGGATAAGCCGGCCGGCGTAAACAAGCCGTAAAAATTTGTGTTAAAAGTATTGGTGACAAGTTAAGGCCATGAGACAATTGTCAAGACCTTTTTTATAAACAAAATCAGCTATGCTGAGAGCATGACTGAGAAAAAACAACAACCAAAACGAAAAAAGTCCATGCCCCATACGCGGGCAATTCAACGCGATCGACAAAAACGCCCCAGTGTTGCGCCGGCAGATGCCACAATCGAAAGATGGCTGGAAGAAATCATTCATCCAGCAACCATGAACCAAATGGCATATTTTCGTCA
>DAOTXO010000020.1:0-8412 GCA_034435495.1 Anaerolineae bacterium | reverse complement strand
GCCTCAGGCTGGCCGCCGGCGTTGTTATGAGTTGCCATAAGACATTTGCCTGCTTAGGGGCGAATCATCAACAGTGGACGGTGTGCATGAGAGAAGCCTAACGGGAAAAAGGCAGCGTTGGCCGGCCGGCCATTCTGCCTTATAATGGGAGACCGTCGCCGCTGTGCATAGCACCCAGGCGGTGGGCACTGGACTCACTATCTATGGCGCATCCCGTTTCCCGACGTTTATTACGCTTGCTCTTTGGTGCGCTGGTTATTGCGCTCCCCCTTGTCGCTGTGTGGGGAGGGCGCACTCCGATGGCAGGCACAGCCGCACTTGTGGCCGCGCAAGACAACGGACGCACCCCCGTGGTTGATGTTTTCCCCAACAACACCGGTTCTGCTTTGCCCGGTGTGACATTGGTCTATGCCCACACGGTCTCCAACATTGGCACAACCAGCGATGAGTTTGCCCTTTTGCTCGACAGCAGTCAGGATTGGGTGGTGTCCACCACCTACATCACCCAGACCATTGACCCAGGTAACTCGGTCAACTTTTCTGTCCTGGTAACCATTCCATTGGGCGAACCGGTAGATGTGGTGGATGTGACCACCGTTACAGTATTTGCCGTTAACAACCCCTTTGTCTTTGACACCGCCACCGATACGACGACGGTGCTGGCCCCCACCAACACCCCCACAACCACGCCATCGCCCACCGGCACGTCGGCCGCCACCAGCACGGCCACGACCACAGCTACAGCCACGCCGACCGCCACCCGCACTCCTACGGCCACGCCGACCGCGACGCGTGACACCACTACCTACGCCGACATCTATGAACCCAACAATAGTCTGCAGATGGCGACGGAGATTACACCCGATAGCGGGACGATGTGTGACAACACCTTGTGGCCGGTGGGGGATATTGACTATTATCGCTTTTCCGCTAAGGCGGGTTCAACCTACGACATCTTTACCAGCGATCTATCGGCCGGGCTGGATACCTATTTGCAAGCTTACGACACTGTGGGCAACGTGATCGCCAGCAACGACGATTACACCGCTTCCGGCCGCGAGTCCAAAGTGACTATTTTCACCGGCGTCACCGGTTACTACTACTTTAGCATGGTCAATCTGGACCCCTCCGACCCCACGGATAAAACTTACTGCGTCGAGGTAGAAACTCAGGCTTCCACAGCTACGCCTGAACCAGCCCCCACGCTCATCCCAGATGAGTGCGAACCGAACGGCAGCTTTGAAACCGCCTGTTTAATTGAAGCCGGCGTGACATACTCGTTGGACTTTGTGCCCCCCATTCCTCCTGGCCCCGACAACGACTTTTTCCGCGTTTGGATCAAGCCGGGTTTGCTCTACACCTGTGAAACCCTCAGTCTGTCTGGCGTCAACGACACCAATATGATTCTCTACGACCAAAATTTCAATGGCCTGGGGGGCAACGACGACAAGGCGATTGATGATTTCGGCAGTCTGGTGTCTTATTTTTCCACCTACACCGGCTGGCTCTACATTTTGGTTGGCCCCTACGCTGCGCCAGCTTATGATCAAGCGGATCTCTACACCTACAACCTGGTGTGTGAATCGGTGGCGGCCACCCCCACTCCCACAGCGACCGCGACGCCGGTTGCCAGCGGCGGTGGTGGAGGAGGAGGGTTTGTTCCCACAGCAACGCCTCGCCCCACCGATACCCCCACACCTCTACCCACGCCCGGCGCGATTTTCGTCCCGCCCAGTCCTACGCCGCGCCCGGTGCTATCTTTCCGTCCCTTGCCCACGCCGGCCCCGGCCGCGCCCGTAGCGCCTGTCATCAATTTGACGGTGACGCTCTACTATGATCAAAACGGCAACTTTATGCCGGAACTTAACGAGGGGATTGTCAACATGCCGGTGGCGCTCTACGATGGCATAACCGGCGAGTTGCTGGCCTTTGGGTACACCAATGACGCTGGCATGGCGCCCTTCACCAATTTGCAAGTCAATGGGCCGGTGCGTTTGGTGGCCCCTCTGTTGAACTTCAGCCAGACGGTGGCTCCAGATGTGACGGCGGTTCAGTTACGGGTGGCTCCGCAGCAGTTGCCGGTGACCATTCCCTGAGGTGACCCCAGACGCCCGACCGACGCGCCCGCTATCTAGAGGTGTTCACAGCCTCAGAGGCGAACTTACCCGACCTTCGCAGTCTCAAATGCGAGAGTAGAACAGTCCATGGCAGAAGAGAGCACAACATCCGCGTGGCGTGGACGCGCCCCGTTGATCATTGCGGTGGTTGCCAGCGTCAGCGGCTTGATCTTGCTGATGCTTTTCGCCTACTTGCTGTTTGGGTCGGATCGGGAGGATGTGGGCGAGGCGACGCCTACCCCCTTTGCTTCACCGGTTGCCCTGGCGCCCCAGGATATTTTGTCAGTGCAGTTGGGCGGGGCCAGCCCGGTCACCATCACCCTGGATACGCCAACATTTCTAACGGTGGGGGGGCAGCAGTTCGCGATTCAAGTACAACCTGTCGCTCCCGATGGCTCCTGGGCGCCGGCCTTCACCCAGGACAATATCGCCGCCTGGTTGCAGGGTTCGGTGGTCAACTATGTCTTTGGTCTGGATGACACCACCACCAACCGCAACCTGATCCAATCTCTGACGCCTGGGGCGACGATCACCCTGCAAACGAAGCGGGGGACGGTTTATCAATTCGCCTTTGAAAGCCGTACGACGCAACCGGCGCAAAATGCGGATGTGTTCAGCCAACGTCAGCCGGGTGTCACCCTAATCTTGTTGAGAACGCAGGGGCCGGATCGGTTGGTGGCACGCGGCGCTTTCCAAAGCCCAGAGACGGGGGATGGTGGTGGGCTGAGCCCGACCCCGTTCTACAATTTGGGGGAGATGGCCGACCTGGAGGGGTTGCAATGGACGGTGACGGGGGCAACCCATTTACTCGACCGGCCGGAAGCGCCGCCCGGCTTTGTTTTTTATCTGGTGGATGTGCAGGTTTATAACAATAGCGCCGGTACGGTCGATTTAAGCCTGGTGGGCCTGATGCTGGGGGATGAACTGGGCAACCAGTATGCAGCCAGCCCAGCGGCCGGCCAATTGGGCAATTTTCCCCCTTTGCCGGCGGCATTGGGGCCAGGCGAAACGGCGCAGGGGACGGTGGGTTATCAGATACCGGCCGGCCTGCAAACGGCCTATTTAACCTGGATGGCGCGTCGCCAGGACACAGGTAGCGCCATTGAGGTGAGGATTCCTTTTACTGCGGCCGGCGATGCTGGGGGGGCCGCGCAGGTTGATCTCTTCAGCGCCGACGTCACGCTGGATGGCACGAGTCTGACCCTTCAGGGGCAAATTAGCAACGGCGGTCAGCAGGCTCTGGTGGTGCGCGAGACGGATGTGACGTTAACCAGCCAGGGGGCAGTTTTTCTCATTCTTTCCACCAACCCCGGCTTTCCCTGGATCGTCAACGCCGGCCAGAGTTTGCCTTTCAGTGTGGCTTTTCAAAGACCTCAAACCTCGGCGACGGCTGTTTTTACGGTGCTGAATCAATCTTTTGAAATTAGCGGCTTACCATAAGAATGTATGGTAGACGCCCGGAGGAGAAATTGTCTTATGAGTGATACCCCTCCTGCCAGTTCGCCCCCTGAACAACCAGTCAAGCGCCTGACGGTGGAAATTCCCAAGGAATTGGCGGCCGTCTATGCCAACCTGGCTTTCATCACCAACTCACCGGGAGAATTGGTGCTCGACTTCGCCCAATTTTTGCCGCGTATGCCCAAGGGACAGGTGGTGGCGCGGGTGATCATGTCCCCCATGCACGCCAAGATGTTGCAGCTGGCGTTGGCGCACAACATCGCCAATTACGAGCGCCAGTTTGGTGAGATTCGCCTGTCTCAGCAACCATCGCTGGCCGATCAACTGTTTCGCTTTTCGCGCGATGATGAGGGGGAGAAGGGATGAGCGAAGCAGCCCCGGCCACACCTCTTTCGGTTGCCCTGGATGAGGTGATGGGGCGTATTCGGGCCGGCTTTGAAGCCGATGATCGGGTGCGGGAACAGGCGTTGCAAGATTCCCGCGCCCTAACGCGCCTGTGCGCCCGCGCCATTCGCGCCATGCACCGCGAGGAGTGGGGGGCGGCCGACGCGCTGTTGGCACAGGCCGGGGAGGCGGCCGGCTTGCTGGTGCGCCAGACCCAAGCTACGCCAAAGGTGTATGCGGCCGGCTACATCCAGGATGGCCTGAAGGAATATGTGGAGGCAAGCCACCTCTACGCTTTGATTCGTCGCCGGCCGCTCGCCCCGCCGGAAGACCTGGGGGTGGATGGCGCAGTGTGGCTGAATGGGTTATGCGAAGCTTCCAGCGAACTACGCCGGCGCATTCTGGATATTGTGCGCCACGGTCACAACGATGAGGCGGAACGGCTGTTGGATGTGATGGATGAGGTTTACAGCATTCTGGTAACGATTGACTTTCACGATAGCATTACGGGCGGCCTGCGCCACCGTACCGATAACGTGCGCGCTGTCCTGGAGCGGACACGCGGCGATGTGACGCAGAGCTTACGCCAGGCGCGCCTGGAACAGGCGTTGCTGGATATGGAACGTCGATTGGCTTAAGGCACGCCAGACGATAAACCGCTTCCAGCTGTTTATTGTCTGGCCCAAGGAGTCTCTATGTCCACTGATCCCATCAAAGATGCTTTGCATATGCTTCCCTACGGCTTCTACGCCATCACTTCCCGCCACGCCGGCGATTACAACGCCATGGTCGGCAACTGGATCACTCAGGTCTCCTTCACACCCCGGCTGATGGCCTTTGGCATCGCCCGCAAAGCCCACTCCCATGACCTGATTGTCGAAGGAGGGGCCTTTACCATCAACATCTTCAAAAAGAGCCAGGAAGACGCGATCAAGCTCTACACCAAAGCGCGGGCCAAGAACCCTGACAAACTAACCCAGGTTGCTTACACCCTCAGCCCACAGCTGGGGTGTCCCATTTTGCCCGGCGCGGCGGCCTATCTGGAGTGTCGTCTGGTGCAGCTGGTGGATGTGGGTGGTGATCACGACATTGCGGTTGGCGAAGTGGTGGGGGCGGAAGTGTTCGACCCCGGTGAAGCGCACGAAACCCTGACGCTACCGCATGTGGGTTGGAGTTACGCCGGTTAGCCAGCGATGTCAGACCCACGCCCTCCCCGCCCAGAGCTGAAAGTGGTGGTTCCAACCCGCAAGGTGGAGCGTGTGCGGGTGGAGAGTCTGGAACCGGCCGTGTGGCGACTGGTCATCAGCGGGCAGACGACCGGCGCGCTGAATATGGCTATTGATGAGGCGCTGGCGGAAGCGGTGGCGGCCGGGGCCAGCCCTCCCGTTCTACGTCTCTACGGTTGGCGCCCCCCCTGTCTCTCATTGGGCCAGGCGCAGGCCTGGGATGTGGTGGACGAGGAACGGTGCGCCGGGCTGGGTTGGGATGTCGTCCGCCGGCCAACTGGCGGGCGCGCTGTGTTGCACATCGATGAAGTGACCTACATGGTGTGTGCGCCGGAGGAGGAGAGCCGGGTGAAGGGGGGCGTTTTGGAGAGTTATCGCCGTCTGTCGGCCGGCTTGCTGGCTGCTTTGCGGCTTATGGGTCTGGAACCGGAACGCGCCCAATCCTACTACGAGGATCGAGGGGAAGCCGGCCCGGCCTGCTTTGACGGCCCGTCCGATTATGAGATCACCCTGGGACAGCGCAAATTGATCGGCAGCGCCCAGATGCGCAAGAAGGGAATCGTGTTGCAGCATGGCGCTTTGCCGCTGTGGGGAGATATTACTCGCGTAGCCGAAGCCCTGGCTTTTGACCTCCCCGGCCAGCGGTTGGCGTTGAAAAACCGGCTGCGCTGGCGCGCCACAGCCCTGGATGAAGCGCTGGGAGGGCGACAACTTGCCTGGGAGGAAGCCGCTGCTTACCTGCGCCAGGGTTTCGCCAGCGCTCTCAACCTGAGCTGGCAGGAGACGCCCCTGACGCCGGCCGAATCAGCCCGCGCTGCTCAACTCCAGGCAGAGAAGTACGCCCACCCCAGTTGGAACAAACGTCTGTAGGCGTGTTAACCGGGGCGCGCTCAGATACGCCATCTCCTTCTACGGTGTGGGGGTCACCGTGGCAAAGCCTTTTGGAGGTTCCGAGTCGAAAGGCGGCGGCGGTGGCGGCGGGGCGTCGGTGAAGATCACCGTTTCAAACTTCAACGTCTTTAAGAAACTTTCCAGATAGGCGCGGGCATTGTTGTCGGCCGCCTGTAAGATGCCTTGTTCCAGGGCAGCCTGTTCAATCTCCGTTTCGGCTGTTTGTCGTACCAGCGTTTCCAATTCTGGGTCGGCGCGGGTCAGCAGACCGGTGTCTCGGTCGGCCACATAGGAACGTTCGTTGTCTAAAGCAACGATGAACACCTCGGCCGGCGGCAGATGCAATATCACGGTGGTCGGGTCCACCACCTGCATATCATCAACCGTCAGCTGCGCCAAATCGATGCCGGCGATCACCTCGCCATAGGCCACAAAGATCAAGCTCTCGCCAAACGCGCCCCACAACAACTCGTTGTTGCGCTCGGCGCGCACAATTTTTTCCAGCTCGTAAGAGGCGGTTTCCAGACGGGCCAGCTGGTTGATCTCGCGCACAATGGTCACCCGGTCGGGAAGAATCACCGGCGTAGCGGGGATAGCCAGCCCCCGCACCAGCGAGGAAACTGGCTCAACGATGCCTTGTTGGGTCACGTAGAGGCCGGAAACGATAATAAAAGCGCCGGCCGCCAGCAGAAAAAAGAAGACGACCAGTAGAGCCAGCGCCAGGGTGCGCAAACAGGAACCCTGGGCGGGTGGGGCGGGCGATTTGAGATTGTTTTCGGACATGCGCGCTCCGGCTATTGACAACGGGTTTTCGCATCCTCAGACGCGAATGACAACCAGGAACCTGATGGTTCTAATCACCTATACGCAAAACCCCGGCCAGCGTTGCAGGTTGGCGCTTTTTAAGATGCGCCTTACGCTTCCAATAGCCACACGACCAGGGGAGAATGAGCGTCAACGTTGCGCGTTCTGGTTATGTTTTGCATCCCGGCCGGCTTGGGGCACAATTGGCAGCTTATGATTGTCGCTGCCTGTATGATCGAACTAGAATTGGTCGATGTCCGCTCGCTCAAGGAAAAGCGTAGCCTGATCAAGCCTGTTTTGAAACGTCTGTCCCAAGAATTTAATGTGGCGGTAGCTGAAATCGACCATCAGGATCAATGGCACAGCAGTGTGATTGGGTTGGTGACGGTGGGCGTGGACGCTGCCTATTTGCATGGGTTGCTGGAAAAGGCGGTGGCGTGGGTGGCGTTGCACCGCCCCGATTTACCCATTGCCGCCTACAGTATCGAATTCCGCTGAGCGCGCTCGCCTGGCTCCCACGCGCCCCCGAAGCGCCGGCTTCCAGCCGGCATAAACGAGAGAATGGAGCATGGAACGGTTGTTTATAACGACACGGTTACGGCATAGGATATGTTGGCTGTTGATGGGGGCCGGGCTGATGCTGACGGCCACGCTGCGGCCGGCATTGGCGCAGGGAACCACCACCGGCGTGACGCTCACGGCGACGGCCGGCTACGATGGCTGGTATAAAGATCGGCGCTGGTTCCCCGTGACTGTGAACGTTGCCAACCAGGGGCCGTCGCTGGATGGTGTGGTCGCAGTGGCGTTGGAAGCCAGTAGCGGTGATGGCCAGGTGTTGTATCAGGTCCCGGTCTCCCTCCCCACCCGGTCGGATAAAGAGGTGCGTCTCTATGTCTATGCCGACCTCTTTCTGACAGAGCTGATCGTGCATCTCTACGATGCCGATGGGCGAGATGTCATCTCGCCCGTTGTCACCCCGCCTTTGCGTCGCCTGGAAGCCTCCGATTGGCTGTACGCAGTGGTTAGTGAGGGCGCGCCGCCGCTGACGTTTTTACAGGAGATCACCGCCGGCCGGCGGGCGGCCGGAATCGCCTTTTTAGGCCCCGACGATTTGCCGGAACAGGCGGCTGCCTGGAATGCTCTGGATGCCCTCATCCTGACCCAGATGGATAGCAACCGCCTGACCGCCCCCCAACAACAATGGTTGCGCAGTTGGGTGGCTACCGGCGGTCAACTGGTGGTCACAGGGGGGCCGCAAGCCGCCCAAACCGGCGCTGGCGTGGCCGACCTGTTGCCCGTTACTCTGGGGAACAATGTCAGCGTGGCTGATCTGCCAGCTTTGCGCCTGACTGATGATGCCGGCCGGCCAGCTCCCCCTTTTCGCGACCCCGGCCCATATTTACTTTGACAATGTTAGATTCACGGGCTACGAGCCTTTCTAAGCCGCGATTTGCGTGAGCGGGTACGATTGTCCAGATGTTTGACAACCAACTCAGCCGCCTCACGGGATGATAACTGAGGTAAAGGCAAGG